>CAZHXG010000030.1:0-26227 GCA_964536285.1 uncultured Bifidobacteriaceae bacterium | reverse complement strand
CCAAGGAGGTGGGGGTGGGGAACCCCGCTGAAGAAACGTGCTGCTACCCGAATGAACTCAATGTGACGTTTAAGCAACTTTTTGTCAACTGGCATGTCAGTATTAACATTAATAATTGTCAATAACCGGCATTAACCGGCCATCTCTTGGCTGGACGCGCCCGACTTTTCCAATAAAGTGCCGCCGTGGTCGGACTCGAATCCATCGCCCTTTTTCGCAGTCTCGGTCGTGACGAGTTGCAGGTATTGCGCCTCATCACGCAGGAGAAACGATTCCCCGCCGGAAGCGAAATTTTCCGCGAGGACGATCCCGGCGACGGCGTTTATTTCGTCAAGGACGGTCTCGTCGAAATCTCCAGCGTTGTCGGTGGCGGCAAGCGTCATGTTTTTTCGCAGCTCGGCGACGGCGAAATTTTCGGCGAGATGGCCGTCATCGAACATCGTCCGCGCTCGGCCACAGCGACCGCCGTCAAGGACTCGGAAGTTTATTTCATTCCGCGCGGCGAAATGTTTTCGCTCATCCAACGTTCGCCGGCGCTGGCGTTCGGCCTGTTGCAACAGATCAGCCATCGCCTGCGCGAATTCAACCGCCTGCATCTCCGTGAAGTGGTCGAAGCCGAAAGCCTCGCCGTCATCGGCCGCTTCGCGCAGTCCATCGTTCACGACCTGAAAAATCCGTTGAGCATCATCGGCATCTCCTCGGAGATTTTTGACATGCCCTCCGTGAGTCCCGAAGTTCGCGCCCGCGCACAAGTCCGCATCAAGAAACAGATCGAGCGCATCAACGACATGGTCAGCGACATCTTGATTTTCACGCAGCGCTCGCAGACGGAGATGGAATTCCGTCCCGCCGATTACCGCGCCTTCGTCCTTGAATTGATCGGCGATTTGCAGATTGAAGCCGAGCTGAAGCAGGCGAACATCGAACTTCAGAACGAACCGCCCGCCGTGCTCGTGGCGTTCGATCCGCGCCGTTTTAGCCGCATTTTTTACAACCTCGTCCACAACGCTACCGACGTGATGCTCAACGGGGGGAAAATTTTCATACGCTTTCAGCGCGATGAAAAAGAAATCGTCACCGAAATCGAGGACACCGGCCCGGGCATCGCGCCGGAGATCACCGAAAAACTTTTTCACCCGTTCGCCACGCACGGCAAATCCCACGGCACCGGACTCGGCCTTTCCATCTGCAAAAAAATTCTTGAAGACCACAAGGGCCGTATCTGGGTGCGGAGCGAAGTGGGCCACGGCGCAATCTTTTGTTTCGCTTTGCCGCTGGCGAAATGACCGTTGAACCGTAAAATCGTTTCAACGTGAACCGCATCAAGCTTCTTTCCGAGCAAGTCGCCAACCAGATCGCCGCCGGCGAAGTGGTCGAACGGCCCGCCAGCGTCGTCAAGGAGCTCGTCGAAAATTCCCTCGATGCCGGTGCGCAAAAAATTACCGTCGAAATCGGTGCAGGCGGACGCAGCGTCGTTCGCGTCACCGACGACGGCTTTGGCATGAGCCGCGACGACGCGCTGCTCTGCCTCGAACGCCACGCCACCAGCA
This sequence comes from uncultured Bifidobacteriaceae bacterium, assembly GCA_964536285.1. GTDB lineage: Bacteria > Verrucomicrobiota > Verrucomicrobiia > Limisphaerales > UBA11358 > UBA11358. Next base: position 24,677 of record CAZHXG010000030.1, on the reverse strand, counting down.
AAATTCAGCGCGCAGAAGATTTGGCCTCGATTGCCACGATGGGATTTCGCGGCGAAGCGCTGCCGAGCATCGCCAGCGTCAGCCGTTTCACGCTCACCACGCGCGAACGCGAAGGCAATTCGCCGGAAGGAACGCAAATCATCATCGCCGGCGGGAAAATTCTCGAAGTCAAAGCCGCCGGCAGCGCGACGGGCACGAGCATCGAAGTGCGCCAGCTTTTCTTTAACCTGCCCGCGCGAAGAAAATTTTTGCGGACGGAAGAAACCGAAGCCGCGCACATCCAGCATTATCTCACGCTCGCCGCGCTCGCGTTTCCCGAAGTCGCGTTCACCTTCATCAAAGATGGCCGCAATATCTGGCAACTGCCTGCCGTCAAATCCGGTGCAGCAACTTCTAGCCGCATCGAAGCCTTGCGCGAAAGACTTCGCGCGCTGCTCGGCGATGAAAAACTTTTGTCCGTGAATTTCTCCGCGTCGCTTGAGGAAAATTTCCGACCCGAAGAAGCTGAAATTTCGTTCGAGGCCGCCCTACCGGAAAAATCCGAAATCGGAAATCCGAAATCGGAAATCCGCGTTTGGGGTTTGATCGGCTCGCCCGGAGTTTCGCGGGCGACGCGCGACGGCCAGTTCGTTTTTGTCAACCGCCGTCCTGTTGAAAATCGCGGCATCAACTACGCGCTCATCGAAGGCTATCACAACTCGCTGATGAAAGGTCGTTATCCAGTCTGCTGCCTGTTTCTTGAAATTGATCCCGCCGCCGTGGACGTGAACATCCATCCGGCCAAACGCGAGGTGAAATTTCATCGCGAGTTTGAAATCCGAAAACTCGTCGCGCAGGCCATCAAGGAAACCCTGCTTGCGTTTCATTCCGAACCGGAAAAGCCAAAACAAGTTTCAACCGCCAAGACGCCAAATCATCAGGCGGAGCAAACCAAACCGATTCAACAAACCGCGCTACCGCATTTTCCTGAAAAATTAAAACCCGCGCCGGTTGTTGAATCTCCAAAACCATTGATTCAACAACCGGCGACACGGACGAGTTTTACGCCAACACCGGCGACGGAATTGAAATCGCAAGTTTCCGCGCCTGCTGCAACTCCACTGCTCAATGTTCCGCTGCGGCTCGTCGGCGTCGTCGGCAGGCTTTATGTGCTGCTGGAATCGGATCGCGGACTCGTGTTGCTCGACCAGCACGCGGCGCACGAACGGATTTTGTTCGAGCAGATGCTCAACCGCATCGAATCCGGCGGCGTTGCGCCGTCGCAAAAATTATTGCTACCGGAGACCATTGAACTGCCACCGCGCGACGCGAATTTTCTGCGCGAACAATTGGCCGCGCTCACACGGCTCGGCGTCGGGCTGGGCGAATTTGGTGAGCGCACATTTCTGCTCGACGCGCTGCCGCCGTTCGTCAAGGTCGGCAACGCGCGGCGCTTCGTGCTCGATCTCGTGGACGAATTGCGCGCTGCCGGACGCGCGGTGAATCTCGCGCGGTTGGGCGAGCACACGATCGCCAAGACCGTCTGCCGCCACGCGGTGAAGGCCAACGACCCGCTCGGCGGCGCAGAACTGGAAAATCTTATCGAGGATTTGCGCCGGTGCGCGATGCCCTACACCTGTCCGCACGGCCGCCCGACGCTGATTGAAATAAACTACCGCGAACTGGAGAAAAAGTTTGGAAGGACGCAGTGACCGCGCCTTGACGAATTAAGTATTGATTTTATGATCACAATCTGGAATAAGTTTATCAGGACATGGACGAACTGCGATTCCAGCTTTGTTTTTCATGTCGACGGGCTGGCTTTCTGGCACTGCTCCTATTACTTTTGTTGACTTGTGCCCCCCCTGTTCACGGCTCCAGTTTTGTCTTGCAGACTTTCGATAGCAACATTGACAACTGGTATGGTTACGTCTCGACACTGACTTACGATGGAACGCAAGACAACACCGGCAATGGCGGTGGTTCCTGCTATGCGGCAAACAGCAACCAGTTTGTGTTATTCGTTGGAACCTATGGTTCCTCCTCGGGCGGCACGTGGGGAACACATGTTCTGTTGAACCTTTCCGATTACAAGCAGGCGGAGTTTGATGTCAAATGGGACAATCAATCCAGCATAACACTGGCGGATTTCAATCAGCCTCCGGCTGGCGAAGCAGTCATAAACATCTACTCTTACAAAACGAACAATACCCCCTCCGGACTGGTTGGTTCTTTCAGCATTCCCGCCGCCGCGACCAACGGCTGGGTTCATGTGATTGTTCCCATCAGCCAGACCGCAACAGACATGGATCCGAGCCAGGGTTTGTGGTTTCAAAAATGGATCGGCCTTGGCGGCACGGCTAATTTCTGGCTGGATAACGTCCGGCTCGCCACCTGGCCCTGTTCATTGCCGCCACCGGTTTTAAGCCTGACCAAGGCCGAGGCAGGGCTGAACCTATTTGCCGGCAGCGGCAATCCCTATGACCGCGAAAACATCCGGACGCTGGCGGCTTTTGGCGGACAATCTTGGGTGGGTTTGGGCAAGGTGGGCTATTCCTTCACCGTCACTCGTTGCGAGACCAGCACCTCGACCGGCCTGCCGTATCAAATCCACCTCTTTCTCGTACCCAACGCCGGAAACTCAACCGCGCCGGATTGGAACGACCCGGACGTGCTGGAGGCGTTACTGCTGCCGCAGCCGGACGGAAGTGCGGTATGGACGGTGCAGGTGAAAACCAATTGCTCCGGCTCGTGTCCGTGGCCGGTTTACGGAAGCATCACCAATGCCAGTCCGCTGGGCACCTGGTCATTGATTTTTGAAAACGGCACCAACCTCACTTTGGTGACGCCGTCCGGAAGCCAGATTCAATTCACACTGCCGCTTGAAGTGGTCAATCGTTTTGCCGATGCACCACTCACTGTATATGTCGGGTATATGTCCGCTTTCACCGGACCGGTGGTGATTTCACAGGTTCAGTTCACTCAAAACGATTCCCCGGTGTTCCAAGACGATTTTTCGACCGGACTGGATACGAACGTTTGGGAAGTGAAAGCTGCCTATCCCTCAAGCATTCAGCCGGTGCCAGCCAACGCATATTGGCTCAACTGGGTGGCACCGCTGTCATGCGATACTCGGCAAAACTTCATGTTGGCGACCAATTCCAATCTGGCCGACCCGGGTGGTTGGGGCACCAAACAGTTGCCCGATCCGGTCCAACTCGGTTCAATGAAATATGTGTTGCTCACGACTAACACGGCCTTTTCTGACAAGCCGGTTGACCTGCTGGGGCAGAACAGTTTGTTCTTCCGCTTACAGCAGTAAGCGCCAAGGCCGCAAAAGCTGGAAAATCTTATCGAGGATTTGCGCCGGTGCGCGATGCCCTACACCTGTCCGCACGGCCGCCCGACGCTGATTGAAATGAACTACCGCGAACTGGAGAAAAAGTTTGGGCGAACGCAATGAGCCTTTTGAATATTAAATTTCACTGATCAACTCGGATATCATCGATATGAAAGTATGTGCATACTGTGGGTGCAAAAATGACGACAATGCAGTTTCCTGCCGCGGGTGCGGCACGACTGAATTCAAAAATGATAAAAGCGCGCAATCGCCTGCTGAGTCAGATCAAAACAATAAAGCATTAGAAAAAGATGACTTCACTTGTAGATTTGGCAGATTTCAAGTGTGGGAAGCAGAACGAATTTTCAAACGATTTGAAGAGGAAGGCGTCAGGTTCGAATTCATCGTTGATGATTCACGTCTGCGTGGAATGAGTGCATGGCAGGCGAGTGTCGGTGGTTGTTATGGGTCGGGTACCTTGGTGGAAATTTTTACTCATCGCGAAGACGAAAAAAAAGCGAGAAAGATACTGGGCGAGTTTTTTAAAGTTTGAAAACGAAAACTTTCACTACAAAAACATCTGTGCCCGACGCCTGCCCCGCACCGTCGAACAAAAACATTTCCGGCGAGCACTGGCGATTTTGTCTGCAATGCGGGCATGAGTTGATCAACGAGAAGTGCAAGCTGCGCTGTCCGCGCTGCCATTATTTCATGAGCTGCTCGGATTTCGATTTCGCAAGCTAGACACGAATTCATTAAAACGATTTTCATTCGTGCCAATTCGTGAAATTCGTGTAAAGATTTTCTGCCCATGAACGAATGGAACATCCAGTCCCGCGCGTCCGCGTGCGAAGCGTGCGCGCAGCCGTTCGCCGACAAGCAGCCGCTGCACACGCTGCTGTTTGACGAGCACGCCGAAAACCTGCGCCGCATGGACGTTTGTGAAACGTGCTGGCAAAACCAGTTCAGCAACGGCGCGAATGAACGCAAAGGTTTCATCTCGCACTGGCAGGGGATTTTTGAACTGCCGCCGCCGGCGGTGGACGCCATCCAGAAGGAGACCGCCGAGACGCTGTTGCGCAAACTCATCGAGCAAAACGATCCGCGCTACGTGCCCGCGGCGTTCATCCTCGCCGTGATGCTCGAACGCAAACGCATCCTCAAGGTGAAGGAACAACTCCGGCGCGACGGCAAGCGCGTGTTCATCTACGAACAGCCGAAGACGGGCGATATCTTCACGATCACCGATCCGGCTCTGCGATTGGATCAACTCGAAGAAGTCCAGCGCGACGTGGCGATGTTGTTGGAGCAGGGATTGAATCCGCCCGCTCAAAATGAAACTGCGCCGCAAGTTGTCGAACAAATTGCGCCTGCAAATTAACCGCCGTGTCCGAACTTTCCGCTCTTCAAAAAAAACTCGGCTACCAGTTTCGCGACGAAAATCTTTTACGTCTCGCGCTGACGCATCCGTCGCTCGCGCACGAAAGCGGCGTGCCGACGCCGCACAATCAGCGGCTGGAATTTCTCGGCGACGCCGTGCTGCAACTCGTCCTCACGCAAAAGCTCTACGAAAAATTTCCCTCGTTCGACGAAGGCGTGCTCACGAAATCGCGCGCGAAATTGGTGAACCGAAACACGCTCGCTGAACACGGTCGCACGCTCGAACTCGGCGCGCATTTGATTTTGAGTCGCGGCGAGGAAACGAGCGGCGGACGCGAACGCGCTTCCACTCTGGCCGATGCCTACGAAGCGTTGCTCGGCGCGATTTTTTTGGACGGCGGATTTGACGCGGCAAGCGAATTCATCTTGCGCGAGTTTGAAAATGATTTTGGCGCGCTGTCGGAAATTTCGGGAATTGAAAATCCGAAAGGCGAATTGCAGGAACTGTTGCAATCGCGTTCGCCGCTCGCGCCTGAATACAAAACTGTTTCCGCCACTGGCCCGGATCACGACCGCGAATTTGAATGTATCGTGCAGCACGAAGGCGTCGAACTTGCGCGCGGTCGCGGTAAAAGCAAAAAAGCCGCCGAGAGCGACGCGGCTCTGGCGGCATTGAAAAAATTGCGCGAAGAAAAGAATTAAGCTGGCCGATTCTTGAGCAGGTCGCGGATTTCGGTCAGGAGTTTTTCCTGCGCGGTCGGTTCAGGCGGCAGTGTGGGTTTCGCTTCTTCACGACGTTTGAGCGAGTTGATGCCTTTCACCATCAGAAAAATACAGAACGCCACGATGATAAAATTCAGCGTGATGGTGGCGAAGTCGCCCCACGCGAGCACCGGCCCGGCTTTTTGCGCCAGATCCAGCGGCAGATGTCCGCCGGAAGTTGCAGGAGACGCCGCGTAAGTTTCCTGTGCCTGCCGGACTTTCTCGGACAACGGAAAATAAAGATTGGTGAAATCAATGTTGCCGACGAGTCCGGCGATGGGCGGCATGATGACGTCCGCGACCAGCGCGCTGACAATTTTTCCGAACGCCGCGCCGATGATGACACCGACCGCGAGATCGACAACATTGCCGCGCAGCGCGAACTCTTTGAACTCCTGCAGTATGGTTATTTTCACAGTTGGTTCCTTTCGTGACTAACTTTTATTTTCTTCGTCCAGAAAAGTCAACCTCACGCCGTCTTTCGGCTTGGAAAAACTATCGAGCAATGTCGGTGAATTTGAAGTCGCGGAAGAAATTTCCCTTTTTTCATTTTGCAGTTCGAGCGCGGAACGCAGCGCGCCTTCGACAAGTTGCGCGCAATGGATTTTCATCGGCGGCAACGGACCGAGTTCGCCGGCGAGTTCCTCGGTCTTGAGCGCGAGCGCTTCCTCGGCGGTCTTGCCGCGGATCAATTCCGTCGCGAGGCTGGCGACGGCGATGGCCGTTTCGCAGCCGAAGGATTGGAATGTCGCACGGTCAATGACCTTTTTGCCGTTCTCGTTTTTGAATTTCACCCACAGGCGCAGCATCTCGCCGCAATCGGCGTTGCCGACCGTGCCGATGGAATCCGCGCCCGCCATCTCGCCCATGTTTTGCGGATTGGCGAGCGCGGCTTGAATGCGTTTTTGCAGATCGTCGTTCACGATTTCAATACCTCGGCACGTTGCGATCAATTTCGTCCGACCAGGCGTTCGTGCCGCCTTTGACGTTCTTGACGTATTTGAATCCCTGCTCGCGCAAAAATTCCACCGCCGAGTGCGAGCGCGCGCCGACTTTGCACAGGAGATAATACTGCTGGTTCGGGTCAAGTTCCGTGAAGCGACTTTGCAGTTCGCTCATCGGCAGCAGCGGCACGCCTTCGATGCGCGCGATTTCGTATTCAAACGGTTCGCGCACGTCAATCACCTTGATGCCGAGCTTCGGATCGTCCAAAGCTTTCTTCATGTCTTGCACGGTGACTTCATCGGAATTGCCGTTGTCCACGGGCATCGGTTCGATGCCGCAAAAAACTTCGTAATCAATCAATTCCTTGATCGTCGGATGCTCGCCGCAAACGGGACACGCCGGATCGCGGCGCAATTTCAATTCGCGAAACTTCATTTTGAGCGAGTCGAACAACAGCAAGCGACCGACCAGCGAAGTTCCTTTGCCGATGGCGAGCTTCAAAATTTCCGTCGCCTGAATGCAGCCGATGATGCCGGGCAACACGCCCAGCACGCCGCCTTCCGCGCAACTCGGTACCATGCCGGGCGGCGGCGGTTCGGGATAGAGACAACGATAACACGGTCCGCCCAGATGCGGCGCGAACACGCTCGCCTGTCCCTCGAAACGGAAAATCGAGCCGTAAACATTGGGCTTTTTGAGCAGAACGCAAGCGTCGTTCGTGAGATAGCGCGTCGGAAAATTATCCGTGCCGTCCACGACGATGTCGTAAGGCCGGATGAGGTCGAGCGCGTTTTCGGACGAGATGCGCGTGTTGTGGATGACGACTTCGCAATGCGGATTGATGCCGCGGATCGTTTCCTTCGCCGACTCGGCCTTCGAGCGGCCCACGTCCGCGTCCGTGTGGAGAATCTGCCGTTGCAGATTGGAAAAATCCACCGTGTCGAAATCCACGATGCCGATCTTGCCGATACCGGCGGCGGCGAGATACATGGCGATAGGTGAGCCGAGGCCGCCCGCGCCGATGCACAGCACGCTGGCGGCCTTGATTTTCTTTTGGCCGGCCAGACCGACTTCGGGCAGAATCAGATGCCGCGAGTAACGGCGGATTTCGTCATTGTTCAATTCCATAATCAAAGGGAAAGTATAGTAATGCAGCGGTGGAAGAAATCAAGTTTGCATAGCCACGTTGAACCGAAAGGCGCGTATGAGTGAAAAAATTATTGTTCCAGAAAGCTTAAAGCCAAATGCGGCCGTGCTGAAAAAAGCCGCCGAATTTCTTAAAGCATTTGAACCTCACGAATTGAAAAGCGGTTCAAACTTGGTTTTATATTTCGATGAAAAAAGTAAGGCCTATTATTTTTACTGTCATCTGAATGGCGGCTCTCTAGCAAAAAACGCTGACTTGGAAGCCAGTCTTGATGCCAACGAAGATGATGAATTGTATAAACTCAATCGCGATGTCACTGAAGACGAAGTTGCTTTCAAAGAAATGGAGGAAGATGCAAGCAAGGGAAGAAGTTTCGAGGACATCGTGATGGAAGCCGCTCAGGAAAAAATTATTAGACCTCGTTCCTGATTAAACACTATGCGTTCGATTGATTCACAAACCGCCGCCGCGCGGCTCAAAAAAATTTCACCGTTGCGCCCGACGCTCGCCATCGTGCTCGGCAGCGGCTTTCATCACGCGCTGACGGAACTGCGCGTGGCCAAAAAAATTTCCTACGCCAAAATCCCCGGCTTCCCCAAACCGACCGTCAGCGGCCACGCGGGCGAATTGTATTTCGGCCATCTCGGCCGGACGCCGGTGCTGGTCTTGAGCGGGCGCGCGCATTTTTACGAAGGCCACGATATGGAACGCGTCACCTTCGCCACGCGCACGCTCGCGGCCTTCGGCATCACGGATCTGCTGCTGACGAACGCGGCGGGCGGCATCAATAAAAATTTCCGCCCGGGCGATTTCATGGTTCTCACCGACCACATCAATTTCATGGGCGCAAACCCACTTCGTGGGGTGCACCAAAAAGGATTGCCCCGCTTTGTGGATTTAACAGAAACCTACGACAAGAAATTGCGCGAGCTTTTGTTCCGCGCGGGAAAAATTTCCAAATTGAAATTGCAGCGCGGCGTTTATCTGGCCGTGAGCGGGCCGAGTTATGAAACGCCGGCGGAAATCCGTGCGTTTGCAAAACTTGGCGCGGCCGCTGTGGGCATGAGCACGGTGCCGGAGGCGATTGTGGCGCGGCAATGCGGATTGAAGGTCGCGGGAATCTCCTGCATCACGAATCTGGCGGCGGGCATCAGCAAGGAAAAATTATTACACACGGAAGTGCTGGAAACGGCTGAAAAAGTGAAGGTTTTGGCAGCGAAGCTGCTTAAAAACTTTGCGGAATTTTATCAAGAGACGTAGCAGCCGACGAGAGTCGGCTCTGATGGAAAAAAGAGGGGACTCACGTCCGCTGCTACAATGCAAAAATGAAAATCAATTCTCAAAAACTGGTGGTGACGGCAGGAATTTGGAAAGGACGCGGAAATTTTCCGTGCGGGAATCGTCGCCATCGGCGTTTGTCATCGTTTCTTGAATTTTGCGGAGGACATTGTAAGCTGGCATGTTTTTACCGGGTTGAATTGTGAATCCTGAAGTTGTTTTTGGTTTGGAAGGTGCGGCGTGGCCGGCATTGCTGTTGGACGCGGGCGGCGTGGTGTTGCGCGCGAATTCGGCGGCGATGGGCACGTTCGGCCAGGGCATCAGCACCGGCTCGGCGAATTTGTCTTTGATCTGGATGCCGGAAAACGGCGGAACACCCGATCAATTTCTTTCGCAGTGGGAAATTTCGCGCACGGCGACGGTGGATTTGAGATTCCGCACGACCAGCGGCATGCCTGCAAAATTCTCGACGGCAATCTGCGTTTTCGGAAACAACGGAAGAAAATGGTTCGTCCTGCAATTGCTCCCCGCGACCGACCTCGTTGTTTTCCCGGTGCCTGCACCGACAGTCCCAATTCCGATTCCCGCCGCGCCGGGAATTACGCCTTCGGTTTTGCCGCTCGAAAACAAGGCGGTGGCGGATGCGGGCGGAGTTTTACTCAAACAAAAACTGGATTGCGCGTTGCAACTGGCGCGAACGGTTTCACTGGATTTCAACAACGCGCTGACGAGCGTGCTCGGCCACACGTCATTGCTCTTGAGCAAGGCCGAGGCGGGACATCCGTGGCGACATTCGCTGATGGAGGTGGAAAAATCGGCGGAGCGCGCGGCGGAAATCGCGAATGAACTCGCGGTGTTCAGCCGTCAGGAAAAGGAGACCCGCAAAACGCCGCCGGGAAATGTGAACACGGTGGTGAACCGTTGTGTGGAATTTTTCCGCAACGCGCACGGCGCGAAGATCACGTGGAATGTGCAACTGGAGAAGGGATTGTTCAGCGCGCGCTTCGACGAAGCGAAGATGCAGCAGGCGTTGACGAAAATTCTGGAGAACGCGGTGGAGGCGGCCGGCACCGGCGGCAGCGGGCAAATCATGGTGCAGACGCGCAACGTGGATTTGAGCGAAGCGACTCAAGACCGGAATGTGCGGCTGTCGGCGGGCGCGTATGTGTGCGTCGAAATCGTTGACAACGGCGGAGGCATGGACCCGGAGGTGTTGCCGCGGATTTTCGAGCCGTTTTTCACGACGAAAGGAAAATCTCATCGCGGTCTTGGACTGGCGCTGGCTTACGGCATCGTCACGAATCACGGCGGCGGCATCGCGATTTCAAGCCAGCCGGGCGCCGGCGCTTCGGCGCGGATTTATCTGCCGTCGGAAAAACAATTGGTGCGCGAAACCTCCAGCGTCAGTGAGAATTTGAACGGCACGGAAACCGTTTTGGTTGTGGACGACGAAAGCCTGATGCTGACGATGGCCGACACGATTCTGACGGAATTCGGCTACAAAGTTTTGACGGCCAACGGCGGCCAGAAGGCGCTGGCGATTTTGTCGCGCGGAGATACGAACGTGGACATCGTCGTGACGGACTTGGTGATGCCGGGCATGGGCGGGCGCGAACTCGTCGAGCGCATCCGGCAACTTGCGCCGACGATTAAGATTTTATGCACGAGCGGGTATGTCATGCCAGCCGACAAGCAGACCGGTACGGCATATCTGCAGAAACCGTTCACGAGTCACGAACTTCTGGCCAAGGTCAAACAGGTTCTTGTCGGTAGCGGTTGACCAACTATAAGCGGCTTTAAAATTTCAAGTGGGAATGTGGACGGATGCAAGCAAAACTTCTTCACCATTGGCTGAAATTTGCGAATTTCCCTTATTTTAACGGGTTTTACCGTAACCAGAACTGGTGACTGGTTGGGAACGCGACTTATGTTATCTTTTTAACGTCGTTGATGCAGAAATGCAGTGTTCCGTGTGTGTTGTGAGGCGTATGTCTGCGGCGCCGCGTCCGACAAAAGTTCGCAGTGCGCGACTGCGAGATGTGATTTTTAAAGCGCTTAGTTCTCATTGAGAGGCCGGAGTAGTGTCCGGCCTCTTTTTTTCTGCCTGCCAGCCGCCGGATGAGCCAATCCTGTCACAGTGTGACGTGACATTTTTGCGCGAAAGAATTTTCAATCGGCGGATTTCCCTTTGTTTTCGGATTATTCCACTGGCACGGCGGGAGCTAAAAAGAATTCAGAACGTTTTGCGTTTAACAAACAACATCAACGAAAATAAAATTATGAAACTGATACAATATGAACGTCCCGGACTCGCCTGGCCGACATTTGGCCGGCTGGCGAACTTGCAGGATGAACTCGACCGTCTGTTTGAATCGCCGTGGGGCGCGTGGGCGCCCGCGCTCGACGTGCGCGAGGACAAGGACAACTTCATCGTCCGCACGGAATTGCCCGGCTTGAAACGCGAGGACATCGACGTCTCGCTGCAGGACGGCGCGCTCGTCATCTCCGGCGAACGCAATGAGGAAAAAGTCGAGGAAGGCGTCGAAGTGCATCGGCAGGAGCGTTATTACGGAAAATTCCAGCGCGCACTGACGCTGCCTGAACCGGTCGCGGCGGACAAAGTCAAAGCCGATTACAAAGATGGCGTCCTGACCGTCACGCTCCCGAAAACCGAGGCGGCCAAGCCGAAGAAGATTGACGTGAGCGTCAACTAAACCGGTTCCGAAAATCATAAACTCCCGCGACTGAAAGGTTGCGGGAGTTTTTTGTTTTGCCTTTGTTGGGATTGCGTGGCTTATTGTGCGGCTCGCAGCCGTGGTAGGTTACCCAAGTGGCCAACGGGGGCAGACTGTAAATCTGCTGGCTTACGCCTTCGATGGTTCGAATCCATCACCTACCACCACTTTCAGAAAATATTTCTCTGCGTCTCCGCGTCTCTGCGGTAAAATAAAAAAATGTTCGACTCGTTAAGCGGCAAACTCCAGAACGCCTTCCGCAACCTGCGCGGCCTCGGAAAAATTTCCGAGTCCAATGCCAGCGACGCCTTACGCGAAGTGCGGATGGCATTGCTTGAGGCCGACGTAAATTTCAAGGTCGCGCGCGATTTCATCGAGCGAGTCAAAGTCAAATCGCTCGGCGCGGACGTCGTGGCCAGTGTCCAGCCCGGCCAGCAAATCATAAAAATAATCCACGACGAACTCGTGGATCTGCTCGGCTCGACCAACGCGGCGCTGAAATTAGACGGAAATCCAAGTTCTATTTTGATGGTCGGTTTGCACGGCGCTGGCAAAACGACTTCCAGCGGCAAACTCGCGCGGCTGCTGCAAAAACAAGGACGCCAGCCGTTGCTCGTCTCGGCGGACGTTTATCGTCCCGCGGCGATGGATCAATTGGAAACGCTCGGCAAACAAATCGAGATTCCGGTTTTTCTGAAACGTGGCGAGACGGACGTTTTGAAAATCGCGCGCGAAGCTTTGGATTTTGCGAAGGCGAACAATCGCAACACCCTCATCTTCGACACCGCCGGTCGTTTACAAATTGACGAACCGCTGGTGCAGGAACTCGTGCGCCTGCGCGATCTCGTGAAGCCGCAGGAAATTCTCCTCGTGCTCGACGCCGCCACCGGCCAGGAAGTCGTCAACGTCGCCACGCATTTTGATTCCGCGCTGCAAATCACCGGCGCGATCCTCACGAAGCTCGACGGCGACGCGCGCGGTGGCGCGGCATTGAGTTTGAAGGCCGTCACCGGCAAGCCCATCAAGTTCATGGGCGTCGGCGAAAAACTGGACGAGTTCGAGCCGTTTCATCCCGAACGCATGGCGTCGCGGATTCTCGGCATGGGCGACGTCGTCAGCCTCGTCGAACGCGCCGTCGAAGCCGTGAACGAAGACGACGCGAAGCGCATGGAAGAAAAAATGCGCAAAGGCCAGTTCACGCTGGAGGATTTTCTGGAGCAATTGCGCGCCATGAAAAAACTCGGCTCGCTCGAAAGCGTCGTCGGGATGCTGCCGGGCGGCGCGGAGATGTTGAAGCAGCAGGGCGACCTCTCGAAGCAGGAAAAGGAATTCAAGCGCATGGAGGCGATGATTTGCGGCATGACGCCGCAGGAGCGCAAAAGCCCGCAAATCCTGAACGCCAAGCGCCGCATCCGCATCGCCAAGGGCAGCGGCGTGAGCGTGACGGAACTCAACACGATGCTGAACAAATTCGGCGAGATGCAGCAGATGATGAAGAAGATGGGCAAGTTCTCGAAAATGATGGGCAAAATGGGCGGAGGCCTGCCGGGAATGTTGCGAAGATAAATCTCCCGGATATGAGACCACATCGAATCATCCTGAATTATGCAAAACGGCTTGTGTCCTGGAGGATAAAAAGAAAAGTGGACTTCGTGATCGCCGGAGCGATGAAAGGCGGCACGACGGCTTTGGACGCCTATCTGCGGGAACATCCTGACATCGGCATGGCTGACATCAAGGAGGTGCGCTTCTTTGACAACGACGACTATTTTCAACGCCGCCGACCGCCCTACGCATTATATCATTCCCATTTTTTGCACGTCCGCTCACGCAAGGTTTGGGGAGAAGCCTCGCCCGGATACATGTTCTGGCAAAAAGCTCCGTTCCGCCTGTGGCAATACAATCCCGACCTCAAGCTGATCGTGATTTTAAGAAATCCAATCCAGCGCGCTTATTCGCAATGGAACATGGGCAGGACAAATGGCTTTGAAAAAATGCCGTTCGGTGAAACACTCCGCCGCCCGCAGGAATGGGGCGTGATTCCTTTGAAAGAAAAACGGCGAGGCCTCAGTTATCTCAGCAGGGGCTTTTACACGGTGCAACTTGAACGGATCTGGAATCACTTTCCCAAAACGCAGACTTTGATTCTGAAGAGCGAGGAATTGCGAAAGAATCCATTACAGGTTTTGAATGACATCTGCCGCTTTTTGGAAATTCGCCCGTTCACACAGGTCGAGAATAAAGAGCCTCATTCGGGGCAATATCCTGAACCGATGGGCCGGCAGGAATGGGAATTCTTGAAGCAGACTTTCGAGCCGGACATAAAAAAACTCGAACAGCTTTTGAACTGGGATTGCAGTGAATGGCTGCGCGAACCAAAAAAATAAATTGCGATCAAGTTGGCAGCGGCGCACCAACGCCTATTTTGTTTTTCAAACAGTAAGCCCCGTTGTCCACATATTTTTCCGCCCACCATTTCAGTCCGGCGCGTTCTGCCTTTGACAATTTGCGGACGACTCTCGCCGGTGCGCCGAGGACGAGCGAGCCGGGCGGGATTTTCGTTCCCTGCGTCACAAGCGCCTTTGCGCCGATGAGCGATTGTTTGCCGATGACCGCGCCGTCCAAAATCACCGCGCCCATGCCGACGAGCGTTTCGTCGTCGACCGTGCAGGCGTGGACGATCGCGCCGTGGCCGACGGTGACCCAGTTGCCAACGAGGCACGGAAAATCGTCCGCGAGATGCAGCACGGCGTTGTCCTGGATGTTCGAGTGGTGGCCGACGACGATGCGGTTGATGTCGCCGCGCAACACCGCGCCATACCACACGCTCGAATGCGCGCCGAGCGTTACGTCGCCGATGACGGTTGCGGTCTTGGCGATGAAAACATTTTTGCCGAGCTTCGGTTTTTTGCGGAGAAATTTATCGAGTTGTTTGTCAAGTTCGCCCATGCGGAAAATTTACCGCCAATTTATTGTAGCGTCGAGCCTGCGACTCGAAAAATCGGAGCAAGCGCCGACACTGTAAAAAATTCAAATTGGTCTGAGGCGCACGGACTGTTAATGTCAATCCGCCGATGACGAAAGAAAAATCCAGCCGTCCCGCGCAGCCGCGAAAAAAATTCCCGCGCTCGTTCAAGGATTTGACGCCGTCGAAACATTTCAACCCGCGCACTTTTTTTCAGGAGCTGATCTTGAAGGGCTGGTTCACGCCGCGCCACGGCCAGCCGCGCCGCCCGGTCTTCCCAAAATTGAAGCACGGCGAGGTCGCCATCACCTGGATCGGCCACGCGTCGTTTCTAATCCAGTTCACGGACTTGAACGTGCTGATCGACCCGAATTTTGCGAACTGGCTTTTTCTCCTGAAACGCATCAAGCGCGCCGGCCTGAAGATAAAAGATTTGCCGCCGATTGATCTGGTTCTGCTGACGCACGCGCACTTCGATCATTTTCACAAACCGACGTTGCGCAAACTGCCGCATCCGAAAATCGGCGTGATGCCGCGCGGCGTCGGCGACCTCGCGCACAACCTCGGCTTCTCGCGCGTCATCGAGCTGGAGCATTGGGAAAGTTTTTCGCAGGGCGACTGGAAGGTGACGTTCACGCCGAGCAAACATTGGGGCGCGCGGACGCTGCGCGACAGTCATCGCGGTTACGGCGGATTTGTGCTGGAGCATCAGGGGCGGAAAATTTATCACGCGGGCGACAGCGCATATTTCGACGGCTTCAAGGAGATCGGGAAAAGATTTTCGCCGACCATCGCGCTGCTGCCAATCGGCGCGTATCACCCGGAAAGTTTCCGGCGCGTCCACATGGGGCCGGACGAGGCGATCAAAGCGTTCAAGGATTTGGGCGCAAAATTTTTTATCCCGATGCACTATGGAACTTTCAAACTGTCGTTCGAGGATTTGGCCGAGCCGCCGCGCTGGCTTCTGGAAATCGCGGCAAAGGAAAATCTGATGAAACAAATAAAAATCCTCGACGAAGGCGTGCCGGTGGTGTTTTGATTTCGCGCAAACATGAGCGACGACAACGGCAGTTCATCACCCCTCGAAGCATTGCGGCGTTACGTTCCACTTGCAGTTTGGGTGATTGTCATTCTTGTCACTCTGGCGATTCCGCTGAAAATCATCAGCTATGGCTATCTGCCGGGTGACGACGCGCTGCGGCACGCGGGCAAGGCGGTGAGCGGCAAGCCGTGGTCGGAAATTCTTGTTTTAAATCAAACCTACAAAATTGACCACGAGTTCGGCTGGAACTTGTTGCTGGAGAAAATTCACCTTTGGGAGAACTGGGACGCGGAAAAACTGGTTTTGTTTTCCGTCGTCGGATTGTTCCTGCTCGTCAACTGGTCGGTGTTGCCGTGGTTGAAAAGGCCGGAGGCGTGGCTGATCACGCTCATGGCGGCGGCGCTGGTTTCGGACATGTACAGCCGCTTCGTGCTGGGGCGTCCGTATCTGGTGACGCTTGCCGCGTTGATGACAACCCTTTTGTTATGGCAACGGCATGGTTCGTCGCCGCCAAAAAAATGGATGATGGTTTTGATGGCCGTCCTGGTCACGCTTTCAGTTTTTGTCCACGGCGTCTGGTATTTATGGGTGCTGCCGATCGCCGCGTTCTTTTTTGCCGGGGAATTTCGATGGGGATTGACGCTCGGCATTTGCTGGGTCGCGGGCGTTTTTCTCGGCGCGATGTTCACGGGACATCTGATTGACTATCCGTTGCAAGCCCTGAAGCTCGCGTTTCTGGCCATCGGGATGCACGCCACTACGCGCACGATGGCGACGGAACTGCAGCCGTCGTCCGGCGATTTTGTCGCGTTGAGCATCCTGGGCGGCTTGTTGATCTTGCGGCAACTGGCAAAATTAAATGCGCGGCCGTTGACCGCGAATCCCGCGTTCTGGCTCATTTGTTTGAGTTGGGTGCTCGCCTTCAAAGTCGGACGCTTTTGGGAGGATTGGGGCTGGCCGGCGCTGATGGTTCTGGTGGCTTGCGATTTGCAATCGCTGCTTCAAATGCGTTTCGTGGCGGATTCGTTCAAGCGCCTGGGATTGGTATGCGGTCTGGCTGTCGCGTCGTATTTATGCCTGACCAGCGATGTCAACAGCCGCTGGTCCTCGACTCTCTTGAACCAGTATCTCACCGCCGACAATCCCGACCTCAAGGGCTGGATGCCGGAAAAGGGCGGGATTTTTTATTCGGCGGACATGACGCTCTTCTATGAAACGTTTTTCAAAAATCCGAAGGGCGACTGGCGTTACATGCTCGGCTTTGAGCCGACGTGGATGCCCAAGGAAGATTTCGAGGTGTATCACAAAATTCTCTGGAATTTCGGCGACGCCAAGGCCTATGAGCCGTGGGTGAAAAAAATGCGGCCCGAAGACCGGCTCGCCATCCGCGGCGGACGCGGCAGTTCGCCCAACATTCCGCAACTGGAATGGGAATACGGCGTCAGCGGCATCTGGATCGGGCGCACACCGCGCACCAATGCGCTGCCGCCCGCGCCGACCATTCCCGCGACGGCAAAAATGGACAGCTTGACCAATTCGGTTCCCGCCGGAACTTCAACGCCGTGACAATCCGTCGAATTGTTTTGCGAGTGAAAAATCTTTTTTTGTCAAACCGCCCGCGTCATGTGTCGTGAGCGCGAGTGTGACTTTGTTCCAGCGAATGTCGATGTCGGGATGATGCCACGCTTTCTCGGCGATTTTAGCGACGGCGTTCACGAACTTGATCGCGGCAGGAAAATCCTTGAACTGAAATTTGCGGGAAATGACTGCGGCTTTCTTTTTCCAATCCGGCAAAGTCTTCAGCGCGGATTTGATTTGGGCGGAGTTCAATTTTTTCATGACTCAAAACCATTCCTTGCGTCCATCCACGTAAGTCCGCACGAAATCTTCGTCGGATTTAGTCAAATAAATGATGCCTTCGATGAGACCAATGATATGCATAATTGGCCAAAGAAAAAAACAAGAGAGCAGACTGACCAACAACATGATCAGCCCCGCGCCAGTATAACCCAAAATAAATTTATGGACGCCGAGCCAGCCGAGCAAAATCCCGCAAATGGCCGCCGCAATTTTATTTGAGGCGCGGGAAGCGGCGATCGGCGGAGCGATTGTCGGCGGTACGGTTTTGAATTCGGAAGCGAATTCGGGAAACGCGACGAGCGGTTTCCACTCGGACGAACTTTCTGTTTGCGCGACGGTTCGCGCGTTGACGCGATTTTCGGCGAGCCATCGGCGGATCTCATTCGCGCCGACCGGCCCGTATTGTTTGCCGTCAGTTCCGATGATTTTATACATGGCCATTCAGGGTTTAGATTTTGGGCGAATTTGAAATTTTAGGCGGAACATTTTCCGATTGCGATTCTCGCCACAAACTAATGCTGGTGATCAGCGACCACAGCCACGCCGCGCCAAAAAAAATCAATCCCAATTTCCACATCCAGCCGGGTGCACCGGCGAAACTTTGTCCGCCCATTTCGTCCGCCACTGCACCGAAAATCGCTTTCAACATCCAGCCGACAATCAGACAAAATCCGGCAACGGCCAGAATGAGTTGAAATGTTCCGGCCACAATTCGCCGCGCAAAAATCGAGCCGAGTCCGGGCGTCGCGGTCAGATTGATCAGGATGCACGTGTTTATTCGCGCGCGGCTCAATTGAGGAACGCTCATCGAATCAACTGAAATGCGATTTTACTTCCGGCTTGCTCAAAACCGTCAGCGCCAAAATGCCAAACGGCAACCCGAGAAAACAACACGGCGAAATGCATGGAATCATTGCGACGATTGCCGCCGTCATCGCAAATTGAAAACTTTCCAGCCGCTGCATTTTTCCCGCGCCGATCAAAACGATGACGCCGATGACACCACCGATGATGTCCTGCACGATTCCAAATCCGCCGCCGAACGAATTGAAAAATTTTTGCATTTGCGGGTCGGACATTTGCTGCTGCGGTATAAATGAGTGACCCGTGAGCGTCGCAATGTTGAAAACGAATCCCAACACCACACACACCAATCCGATAATCGCCGTCACTTTGAGCGTTATGGCCGGGCCTTTTACCAATCGCAATGCTTCGTCGCGCGTGCCGATGCCCGCCGAATTTAATGGCGGCGGCGCAGCGCTAAAAACGTCGGCAAATTCGGGAAGTGTCGAGAGGGGACGCCATTCCGTATCGGTTTCCTCCTTCGCAAGTGATTGTGCGTTGAGCCGGCCTTCGGAAATCCATTTACGCAAATCGTCGCCCGTAATCGGGCCGTATTGTTTTCCGTCGCCTCCGATGATGATGTAAGTCGCCATAAAATTTCCGTGTCCGCCGACTTCTAATTCATCGGACGCGCTCATGCAAGCTTCGGTTGCGTCAATTGTTCCGAACGAACAATTTTCCCGGCAACTGTTTCACCACGCGCTTCATCTCCAGACCCAGCAACGCCACCGAAACCGCCGAGCTCGGCAGGCCGCTTTTGCGGATCACTTCGTCAATCGTGCGTTCCTCGTGGTCGAGCGCGTCAAAAACTTTTTGTTCGTTCTCGCTCAATTCCAGCGCGGGCAAAACTCCCGTTTCGCCCGGCGACGGCGGACGGTTGCTCGTCGGAAACAAATATTCGAACTCGCTCAAGATGTCCTCCGCGCCTTCGCACAACTTTGCGCCTTTTTTGATCAAGTCATGACAGCCCTTGCTGCGCGGCGAATCAATTCTGCCGGGAACTGCGAAAATCTGTCGGCCATTTTCCACCGCCATGTTCGCCGTGATGAGCGCGCCGCTCGTGGAATTCGCTTCCACGACGACCGTTCCCAAAGTCATTCCGGCGACGATGCGATTGCGGATTGGAAAAGTTTGCTTGTCCGCCGGACGGTTGAACGGAAATTGCGTGATGACCGCGCCGTTTTCCGAAATGCGTTGAAACAATTCCGCGTTCTCCGTCGGAAAAACCAGATTTATTCCCGTTCCCAAAACGCAAATCGTCCGTCCTTTCGCCGCGAGCGCGCCTTGATGCGCCGCCGTGTCAATGCCGCGCGCGCCGCCGCTCACCACCGTCACGCCGACGTAGGCGAGCTGATATGCCAGCTTGCGCGCCGTCTCGATGCCATAATGTGTCGTCTGCCGCGAGCCGACCATCGCCACGGCGTTCTTGTCCTTCGCGGTCAGCGCGCCCTTGACGTAAAGCACGAGCGGCGGATCATAAATCTCGCGGAGCAGCGCGGGATAATTTTCATCCGAAGAAATCAAAACGTGGCAGCCGAAATCCGAAATGCGTTTCAATTCGCCCGCGAGGTCAACGGATTTTTCCCAACTGGAAATGGATTCGGCGACTTCCTCGCCGATGTTGCGGACGCGGAGCAGTTCGGATTTTGAAGCGGAAAGGATTTTTGGAGCATCTCCGAAATATTCGAGCAGCAACCGCGCCCGAATCGGCCCCACATGCTCCACCATGTTCAGCGCCACCAGCGCTTCCCTCGTGTCCATGCAAATTTGATAACGATTGGCGGGCGCGGCGGCAAGAATTGTTTCGCGCTGGACAGGAAGTTAAATTTGCTATGGACTGAATCATATGGATGCTTTTCAAGAAAAATTGAGCAAGTGGCAAAAGTATCGTTGGATACTTGTTCCATCCGCGATTGTCATTAATTTTTGCATTGCGTTCCTATTGGCGTTTATTGATGGCTTGATCCGTGATCGGTTGAATCCTTCCGATCAGGTTACACCTGTGTTGAATGATATTTGTGTCTCTGTATTGCTGACCGCTGTATTTTTAGTTTTCTCAACTGCACTTTTTTTGACTGGTTGGTGTGCTGGCTCGAATTTAATGCGTGCTGTTTTCATTTTGAGCGGGAGTTTTTTGCTTATGATTTTCTGGTTTGTCTGTTTATTAATTCTCGTTCTTATTGGAATCGGCACTATAGCCAACATGTATTCGTAGTCGTTTTTTAATCTGCAAATTTTCTTCGCCCATTTCCCAAGATTGCCTGCGCGAAAATTTTCTGTTACTGAGTCCGCGTGCCTGACCCGAGCCTGCTCATCCTGATTCCGGCTTACAACGAGGAAGCGCGCATCGAACCGGTGCTGCGCGATTACGCGCAGTTTTTCCAGCAGAATTATTCCGGCAAGTTCCGCATCTTCGTCGTCCTCAACGGCTGCACGGACGACACGCTCGGCGTCGTCAAACGCGTCGCGGCGGATTTTCCCGAGGTGCGCGCGCTGGAATTCCGCTCGGCCATCGGCAAGGGCGGCGCGCTCATCGAAGGTCTCCGGCTCGCGTCGCTCGGCGACGTCATCGGCTACACGGACGCGGACGGCGCGACGCCGCCGCGCGCGTTTCTGGATTTGGTGAAAAAAATTGATGGAGCCGATTGCGTCATCGGCTCGCGCTGGATTTCCGGCGCGGTCATCCATCAATCGCAAGCGGGCAAGCGCCAGTTCGCCAGCCGTGTTTTCCATTTCATCGTGCAACTTTTATTTTGGATGAACATCCGCGACACGCAATGCGGAGCGAAGGTGATGAAGCGCGAGGCTGTGGAAAAAATTCACGATAACCTGCTCATCGCCGACATGGCGTTCGACATCAACCTGCTTTTTGCGCTGAAGCGGGCGGGCTTCAAGATTCTGGAGGTGCCGACGGAATGGACGGACCAAGTCGGCTCTAAAGTGGCGCTCACGCGCACGTCGCTGACGATGTTTCTGTCCGTCGTGCGCGTGCGGCTGATTTACTCGCCGTTTTACAGATGGCTGCGCCCGTTGCGTCCGTTGGAAGGCTGGATTTACAAAAAATTGCGCGCGCCCAAGCCGTTGTCCGTGCGGAAGCCGGGAGATGGGAGATAGCAGACGGAAGTTGAGTTATGAATTTTTCCCCATTTGCCGTCTTCCAACTCCTATCTCCTGAATTTTCCCCAGGTGAACCACGCGCAGACGCCGAGCAGCAGCAGATTAAAAACGCCGAGCGTCTGGATCATCATCCGTAAACCGGCTTGCGTGTCGGCCAGACTGCCCGCGTGCCGTCCAACCATCGTCAATGCGACGCCGTATCCGATCGCCACCAAAACCAGCCACGGCACGGCGGAAAAATTTTTCCGCGCCATCAGGCTGTTGACGAGCACCATTGAAAGCGTCAGCGGCAGCATGCACCACGCAAACCACGGCACCAGTGGCGAAGCGGTTGCAATATAGATTGGCTTATACAAGGCAAGGCGCAATGGCAACGACGGAAAAAATGTGCAGCAGATTGCCGCCGCTACGCCCGCCAGCAACGTCGCGCCTAATGCCAATTCCAGCGCATTGGATTTTTCTCCTGTTGACTTGCTGCGCGCCAGTTTCGGAAACATCACCGTCGACAGTGGCTGCGTGAAAAAGACCAGTGCGCGGCCGATCATTCCCGCCGCCGCGTAAAATCCCGTCTGCTCGCGTGGGAAAAAATTCTGCGTGAAAATCATGTCCGCGCTCAACATAAAAGTCGCCGCGCCCAGTCCGAGCGTCAGCGGCACGACGCGTCCCAGCCAGTTGCGCCATGCAACCCGAACTGTCGAAGTTTTCCACACATCGCGGACTAGCCAGCTGCCGACGGTTACCACCACCATTATGCCCAGAAACACGGCGCTCATCGCACCGGCGGCCCAAAGGTGTAGCAAAAGGATAACGGCACAAATAATTCCAAAGCGTCCGACACCTTGAAGAATGTTCGTCCAGCCCAACCAGAAAAAATTCTGCCGCCCCTGCAAAATTCCATTTACCAGAGGCATCCACATCGCCGCCAGCCCGACGAGAACCGTCATGCCCAACGCGGCCGAATTCTCAATCTTCAGACCCGCCAGTGTTTGCTGCCAGAAAATGCCCGTGACCAGCGCCATTGCCAGCCAGATGAAAAAAATCGCCCGCCACACAGCGCGAAATTCGCTTGCCACGATGCGTTGTTGTTCATCCGTGATTGCCGCCGCCTGCTGTTGCGCCATGACCGGCTGCAAACCCACCGCCGGAATTCCCATCAGCGCTACCACCTGTAACAGCGTCGTGAACACACCATATTCGCCCGGCGGCACGCCGCGCGACACGATTGGATGCACCGCATACATCAATCCACCACTCGTTACTGAAGCAAACATCAACCAGCCGCTCTGCCGGAAAAACGTGACGTGATGTTTCTCGTCGGTCGCGGT
The DNA here is from genome assembly GCA_964536285.1 of uncultured Bifidobacteriaceae bacterium. Classification (GTDB taxonomy): domain Bacteria; phylum Verrucomicrobiota; class Verrucomicrobiia; order Limisphaerales; family UBA11358; genus UBA11358. The sequence goes on along the minus strand of CAZHXG010000030.1, from coordinate 1,959 downwards.
CGCCGTTGCAATTTTTTCTGCGGACATGAGCGTTGGACAATACGAAACCGATTTGGTTCAGGAAAGCGATTTCAGAAAATTCAAAAGCAGATTCTTGCCGCGCTCCAGTTCCGAAAGCGAAATCCATTCGTCCATCGTGTGCGCCTGCGCCACATCGCCCGGCCCGAACACAACACTCGGAATCCCGGCCAGCGACAACACCGATGCGTCGCAAAAGAAATTGACTCCTGCGGGTTTTGTCTGGCCGACGCTGCGCATAAATTGCTGCACGAGCGGCAATTTGTGATTTGTTTCCAACGGCAGGGAAGGCACAAGTTTCGCGCTGGAAATTTTCGCCGACAAATTTTTCGCGCGTAACAAGCCGGCCAGTTCCCTTCGCACACCCGTCTCGGTTTCGCCCGGCAACGTGCGACGATCAACTGAACTTTTGCAAATGTCAGGCACGATGTTCGGTTGCGTGCCGCCGGAAATCGTGCCGACGTTCACCGTCGCCGTGCCGAGCAGCGGATGTTTTCGCTTTCGCAATTGTACGGCGTAATCTGTTTCCAGCGCGTCCACAATTTTTGCCATTTCGTGGATGGCGTTTTTGCCGAATTGCGGCGTCGCGCCGTGCGCCGCTTTGCCGCGCGTTTCCAATTCCAGCCACAGGCTGCCTTTGTGCGCGGTGACGACTTGCAATTTTGTCGGCTCGCCGACGATGGCCAAATCCGCCTTGAATCTGCTTTTGACCAACGCGCGCGAACCGGCTTGCGCGTGTTCCTCGTCAATCAATCCGGCGAAAATGATTTCCGTTTCGAGCGGGCGCGATTTGGAATCCGCCAGTTCGCACAGCGCGGAGAACATGGCGGCGACGGAACCTTTCGTGTCGCATGCGCCGCGACCGTGCAGGCGTCCGTTTTTGCGCTGCGGGATGAAGCGCGTTCCGTCCGCGCCGACGGTGTCGAGGTGCGGCGCGAGCAAAACAGTTTGCTTAATTTTATTTTTTGGCCGCAGCCGCGCGATGACATTGGAACGGCCGGGCAAAACTTTTTGAAACTCAATTTCCAGTCCGGCGCGGGCGGCGACGGTGGCAAGAAAATCCGCGACGCGTTTTTCTCCGGTGTGCGGATGGCGCGGCGGCAGAAAGGCCGGATTCACGCTGGGCAGCGCGATGAGTTCGGCCAGAAGTTTTTCCGTGCGCGTCATGCGCCGCAGAATGTCACAGGCAAATGCTCTTTGCCACTTTCTTCTCGACACGGGATTTTTTGCGAGCGTAAATCTATCAAAGATGCGAATTAAATCTGAATTGAAAGGTGCTTTGCTGACGCTGCTTGGCATTGCGCTAATTTTGGTCGGAATCTGGATTTTTATAGGTGTTCGCATTGGCATTTGGACGCCAATTGAATATGGCAGATTCGTTGAGCTAACCGCTAATCTTCCAGTTGCTCAAAAACTTTGGCTTGGTGAAATAAAATCTGGAGACGATGCGGAACAGCTAATCAAAACATATCGCCCACACCATATTTCACGATACGGTTCTTGGATTGAAATGACATGGTATCCCGGCGGCCCATTGCCATCGGGGACAATTTCATTTGTTGGGATATCCGTCGTTGCCAAAAATGGGAAACTTGTTTTTGCGGGTTCCTTTGCAGATGATCGCGTGGATAAAAGAATTTTCTTTAACACTTTGACGCCTGCGGACGAAACCGAAAACCAGGCAGATTCGAAAGCGTATTTTGAAAAATGGCAAGCGGAACACGAAAAAAATAGCGCGACAAACGTGAGCCAACAATTTCTTTCGGAGACAAATCAAATTGAAAAGCGTTAAACAATTTTCACCGCGAACCACGCGAAATACGCGAACGGAATTTTTTTCGCGTAGTTCGTGTATTTCGCGGTTGCAATTTCCGCCTTAAACAATCTCCACCGGACATTTCGGCAGCGCGTCGAGAAACGACTGCCCGTATTGCTTCGTCA
>CAZHXG010000029.1:0-26893 GCA_964536285.1 uncultured Bifidobacteriaceae bacterium | reverse complement strand
TTGGAGTTGATGAGGACGACGCGGTAGCCTTCTTCCTTGAGGGCTTTGCAGGCCTGCGTGCCGGAATAATCGAACTCGCACGCCTGGCCGATGATGATCGGTCCGGCGCCGATGATGAGAACGCTGTGGATGTCGGTGCGCTTGGGCATAATCGAAACGGCAAGATGAAACAGGGATTGAGCGCGGATTAAAAGGAAAATTCCAATTGCCTTTGTGAGTCGGCAAACCACCCGGCTTGTTTTGCCGTTAAAATCTCCAAAAATGAGCCGGGCCGAACGACTATTTTCTTCTTGACAGCCAGATGTCAAAAAAGAAAATGGCAATCGTGCGCAGGAGGTTTTTAATGGTCTGTTCTGTCGCCGGGCAACTCACTCTTGCCCTGTGCGTCCGGGCCGGGGTCTACGACGTTGCCGCCGATTTCTCAACGAACTCCAATCCAAACGGTGTGTGGAGTTATGGATATGCCGCTAATCTCGGCGGCAGCCTGATTCTTTATACAGATACTTCATACAGCACCGCAAGCGTCATCGGGTGGTGGCACAATATCGCTTATCAAACACCGGCCATCTTTTACAATAGAAGTGACCATGCCACCACTGCTGGTGATGGAACCCCGAATCTCGGCCCGCATCAGGCTTGCTTTCATCCCGGCCCGGACAATGAGTATAGCACTTACCGATTCACAGCGCCGGCTGCGGGAAACTATCAACTTCATGCGTCCTTTGTCGGTGCGGATATAAACGGCACGACTACTGATGTGCATATATTATTAAACGATTCTTTAATTTTTGATGGTTCAGTGAATGGATTCGGGCCGGGAACCGGTCCGAGCTTCAATACCGATCTGGTTCTACAGGCAAATGATCGAGTTGATTTCGAAGTGGGAGACGGCACCAGCGGTTTCTTTTCTGATTCCACGGGCATTCAGGCCACGCTCACTTCCTCGCCGCAATTAAACATTCAGCCCGTCTCCGCTGTTCAAACCCAGTTCAGTTGGTCAACAAACTTCACCGGTTTCTGCCTGGAATCCGCCACCAATCTTCCCGCCACCGCCTGGATTCATGTGACCAATTCGATAGCTACTCAAGGGCAGCAATTTACCGTGACCGTAGATACAACCTTGCCCCAAATATATTTTCGCTTGCACAAGCCTTGAAGAATGACCACGCGGAAAATTTTCGCGGAGACTTTCCCGGCGAAAGCCGGATTGCGTTTGTCGGCAAAGACAGCTTGGATTCACTGCAACGGCGTTCTGACATCCTTTAAAAATCGCGTGTGGCCATCGAGATAAACGCGGCAGCGTCCGCCCCCATGGATGGTATGTCCGCTGAATCCGGCGGGAACGGTGGGAACGGTATTAGGAAAATACGGATCCACAACCAGTTCAACGTCGCTTGGTCCACCGATAAAACCGACGGTCGGGTCGTTGGTGGATTCAAGATCGGAGACGGCCTGCGATTCCGTTTTGGCCCAAAAATCCTCCAGACCCACCGGATTGTCAGGACGGTCAAAGCGCCAGGCCCAGTAGCGGCAGAGCGGCACGTTGGTATCAATGGAGTTGGTGGAAGTGGATTGAACGGATTGCACGATGTTTCCGACGGGCGAATTCATCGCCGCCGGACACGACCAGATGGTGAAATTGGGATTTTCACTTTGGAACGTAATCGCCGCCCAGCCAGCGCGCGGGTCGGACGGCGGCCAGGTTGTCCATGGCCGCCAGCCGCCAACCAAATTGTTTTTCAAATCGCGCCGGTCGGGAAAACGATTTTCGTGGTCGTCATTATACATCCTGAACGCAAGGCCGATTTGGTTGAGGTTGGAAAGACAGACGGCTTCCTGACCTTTCTGTTTGGCGCGGGCAAGCGCGGGCAGCAGCAGCGCGGCAAGGATGGCGATGACCGCGATGACGACGAGCAGCTCGATCAATGTGAACGCACGACGCGATTTGTTCCGGCGGTCTGCGTTCAATCCATGTTTCATCCGTGCTAAAAAAGTTTGGATTGATTTCCCGCCGCGGATTTCAACCCGAGTTTTTTGTAACTCAATTCCGTCGCGACGCGGCCTTGCGAGGTGCGGTTGAGGTAGCCTTCCATGATGAGATACGGCTCATAGACTTCCTCAATCGTGTCCGGCTCCTCGCCCACGGCGACGGCGAGCGAGTTCACGCCGACTGGCCCGCCGCCGAATTTTGTGATGACGGCTTCGAGGATGCGCTTGTCCATTTCGTCCAAACCATTTTGATCAATCTCCAGCATGGCGAGCGCTTTGTCTGCAACGTCGGCGGTGATGCGTCCGTCGTGCCGGACTTGCGCAAAGTCACGGACACGGCGGAGTAGATTGTTCGCGATGCGCGGCGTGCCGCGGCTGCGGCGCGCGATTTCATGCGCACCTTTCTGGTCAATCTCGACTTTCAACAATCGCGCCGAGCGAACGATGATTTTTTCCAAATCCTCGGCGACGTAGTAATCCAATCGTTCGCGCATTCCAAATCGCGTGAGCAACGGCGCGCTCAACAAACCACTGCGTGTCGTCGCGCCGATCAAAGTGAAGCGCGGCAAATTCAATCGCACGCTCCGCGCGTTCGGTCCCTGGTCAATGATGATGTCGAGTTTGAAATCTTCCATCGCCGGATAAAGATATTCCTCGATGGTTTTTTGCAGGCGATGGATTTCGTCGATGAACAGCACGTCGCCTTCTTCGAGATTGGTGAGCAGGCCGGCGAGGTCGCCCGCCTTTTCAATCGTCGGGCCGCTCGTGCTTTTCAGATTTGCGCCCATTGATTTCGCCAGAATGTTCGCGAGTGTGGTTTTACCGAGGCCGGGCGGGCCGTTGAGCAAAATGTGGTCGAGCGGTTCTTTTCTCTTTTTAGCGGCGGCGACGGAAATTTCCAGCCGCTCCTTCACTTTTGGCTGGCCGGTGAATTCGGAAAAAAGCGACGGGCGCAGCGTCATTTCCAACGCCGCGTCAGGTTTGTTCAGATTAGAAACTGCGCGCTCGGCCATTCATTGAGCATGGAAAATGCGCGGCGAAGCGGCAAGCGCGATTCCTTTGCAATTTTTTTCGTTAAAAAATGCTGGAAAATCAGGCGCAGCTTGTGCAACCTGCGCGTCTTTTATGGGACGTAAGAAAACGATTTTAGGAGGCGCAACACTTTTACTCGCGCTGTCCGCGACCAGCGCCTTTGCCGGCGACGCGGACATCAACCTGCCGCTGTTGCAGGACGTGTCGTTTTTTGGCGGCGGCTTGAGCGCCCATGGCATCTTGTTTTTTGGCCTCGCCGTTTGTGTTGTCGGTGCGCTGTTCGGGATTTTTCAATACAAACAGACGCGCGCGCTGCCGGTTCACAAATCCATGGGCGATGTCTCGAACGTCATTTGGGAAACGTGCAAGACTTATCTGCTGCAACAGGGAAAATTTCTCGCCGCGCTGTGGATTCTGATCGCGCTGTGCATGATTTATTATTTTCTCGGGCTGCAAAAAAAATCCATCGACAGCGTGTTGATCATTTTGGGCAGCTCGATTTTGGGAGTCCTCGGCAGTTACGGCGTCGCATGGTTTGGCATCCGCATCAACACTACGGCCAACAGCCGCGCCGCATTCGCTTCGCTCAAAGGCAACTCTCTCAAGACGCTTTTCATTCCGCTGCAAGCCGGCATGAGCATCGGCCTGCTGCTCGTCTGCGTTGAACTGGTTTGCATGATCTGCATCCTCTTGTTTATCCCGCGCGAACTTGCCGGGCCGTGCTTCATCGGTTTTGCCATCGGCGAATCTCTCGGCGCGGCGGTTCTGCGCATCGGCGGCGGCATCTTCACCAAGATTGCCGACATCGGGTCGGACTTGATGAAAATCGTTTTCAATCTGCCGGAAGATGATCCTAAAAATCCCGGCGTCATCGCCGACTGCACCGGCGACAACGCGGGCGATTCCGTCGGCCCGACCGCGGACGGCTTTGAAACCTACGGTGTGACCAGCGTCGCGTTGATCGCATTTCTTGCGCTCGCGCTTGCCGCAGTGCCAAACCTTTGCGGCAAACTCATCGTCTGGCTTTTTGCGATTCAAAGTTTGATGGTGCTGGCGTCGCTGGGTTCGTTCCACGTGAATAAATTTGTCAGCAACGCGCGTTACGGGGACAAAAAAGATTTCAACTGGGAATCGCCGCTCACCGACCTGGTCTGGATCACGTCCATCGTTTCCATCGTCGTGATCTTCATCGCCAGCAAACTGCTGCTGGGTGATTTTTCGATCTCCAAAACCGTGGATGGCGTGCTCGCGGATTCACCGCTGCCAAACCTTTGGTGGACGCTGGCTGCCATCATGTCTTGCGGCACGCTCGCGGGCGCGCTCATTATGGAATTCACAAAAATTTTCGTCAGCACCAGCTCGCGGCACGTTCGCGAAGTGACACAGGCTTCCAAGCAGGGCGGTGCGTCGCTGAATATTCTGTCCGGCTTCGTCGCCGGAAATTTCTCCGCGTTCTGGATGGGGCTCGTGATTTTGTCGCTGATGTTCGCCGCATATCTGTTTTCGCAAAACGCCGACCTGCTCGCGCTCATGCCGGAAAAATTCACCTTTGCCGCGCCGATTTTCGCCTTCGGCCTCGTCGCGTTTGGTTTTCTTGCGATGGCGCCGGTGATCATCGCCGTGGACAGTTTCGGCCCCGTCACCGACAACGCGCAATCCATTTATGAATTGAGCCGCATCGAATCACAGCCGAACGTCCGCGCGGAAATCGAAAAAGATTTCGGGTTCAAACCCGATTTCAGCGGCGCAAAACACGAACTCGAAAAAGGCGACGGCGCTGGCAACACGTTCAAGGCGACGGCCAAGCCGGTTTTGATCGGAACCGCCGTTGTCGGCGCGACCACGATGGTTTTCGGAATCATTATGCTGCTCGAACAGATTTTTGGCGACGCAGTCAGCCGCTTGAGCCTCGTCCAGCCTCAAGTCATTTTCGGCCTGCTCATGGGCGGCTCGGTGATCTATTGGTTCACCGGCGCTTCATGCCAGGCCGTCGTCACCGGCGCGTATCGCGCGGTCGTGTTCATCAAGGAGCATCTCAACCTCGACAAGGCCGAGGCTTCCGTCGCCGACAGCAAAAAGGTCGTCGAGATTTGCACCGTCTACGCGCAACGCGGCATGATCAATATTTTCATCGTCGTGTTTTCCTTCGCGCTCGCACTGCCGTTTTTCAATCCGTATTTCTTCATCGGCTATCTCGTCGGCATCGCGTTCTTCGGATTGTTTCAGGCCATCTTCATGGCCAACGCCGGCGGCGCGTGGGACAACGCGAAAAAAATAGTCGAAGTGGATTTGAAACAAAAGGGAACTGAACTGCACGCCGCGACCGTCGTCGGCGACACCGTGGGCGATCCGTTCAAAGACACGAGTTCCGTCGCGATGAACCCGATCATCAAGTTCACGACGCTCTTCGGACTGCTCGCCACGGAAATCGCGGTGACGATGACGAATAAAAATCTAAAACTTGGTATCGGCATATTTTTCTTCATCGTCGCGCTCGTCTTCGTCTACCGCTCATTTTACTGCATGAGAATTCCCGACGAGGAACAAACTAAAAAATAACTGGCAAGGCGGCGGCTTGCCCCACAGATTAAAGTCATGTCTGTGATTCAGCGCTCCATTCAGGTCGGCTGGCAACTGCGCGTCTTCTTCACCGAGGACGTTTTCGCTCCCGACAATCTTGTCTTGAAAACCGCGCTGGCCGACGATTCGCCGCGCAAGGGACTTGTCCTGCTCGACCAATCACTCGCTCAAGCCCGACCGGATTTGTCGCGCCGGATTGAAAATTATTTTTCCGTTCACGCGAATAACTTACAACTCGTTTCTCCGCCACTTGTCATCGAAGGCGGCGAACGCGCCAAAAATTCACTCGCGCACATTTCCGAAATTCATTCGCAGATTGACCGCCACCACATCGACCGTCACTCGTATCTGATTGCCGTTGGCGGCGGTGCGCTGCTTGACGTCGCCGGACTTGCCGCCGCGACCGCGCATCGCGGCGTCCGTCACGTCCGCGTTCCAACGACGACCTTGAGTCAGGCCGATTCCGGCGTCGGCGTGAAGAATGGCATCAACGCCTTCGGTAAAAAGAATTTCATCGGCACGTTCGCGCCGCCGCACGCCGTCATCAACGATTTCAACCTGCTCGCTACGCTCGAACCGCGTGACAAACGCGCCGGTTATGTCGAGGCCGTCAAAGTCGCCTGCATCCGCGACAAAAATTTCTTCGATGAAATTGAACGCGACGTTGAAAAACTGATTTCATTCGAGCCAGCAGCGATGAAAAATTTAATTCACCGTTGCGCCGAATTGCATTTGAACCACATTGCAACAAGCGGCGACCCGTTTGAGACCGGCTCGGCGCGTCCGCTTGATTTCGGCCATTGGGCGGCGCACAAGCTGGAACAACTTTCCAATTTTCAAATCCGCCACGGCGAAGCCGTCGCCATCGGCATCACGCTTGACGTGATTTACTCGCAGAAAATCGGTTTGCTTGGCGCGAAATCCGCCGGACGAATTTTGAAAATGCTGGAACAGCTTGGCTTTAATTTATTCGCCAATGAATTATTGAACGTCGGCTCGGATGGAAACCTGCAAATTCTCGGCGGCTTGAATGAATTTCGCGAACATCTCGGCGGCGGTCTCACGATTACACTGCTCCGCGAAATCGGCAGTGGCGTGGAAGTTCATGAAATGAATTTGCCAAAAGTCGTTGAAGCAATTTCTGAATTGCGCGAACGCCACGCATCGCGTGAGCAAAAAATAGTTCGCGCCAGCGCTTGATGAACCGGCTCGCCGTCATCAACGTCGTCGGGCTGACCGAGTCGCTCATCGGCGAACACACGCCGCGCATCGCAGAATTCCGAAAACGCGGCGCGCTCACGCACATCGCGCCCGCGTTTCCCGCCGTGACTTGCACCGCGCAAGCCAATTATCTCACTGGCAAAATTCCGTCGGAACACGGCATCGTCGGCAACGGCTGGTTCAATCGCGAATTTTCTGAAGTTCAATTTTGGAAACAATCCAACCACATTGTTCAAAGTCCAAAATTGTGGGACGCACTTCGCGCGCGCGATCCGAAGTTCACCTGCGCCAATTGCTTCTGGTGGTTCAACATGTATTCGAGCGTGGATTATTCCATCACGCCGCGACCGATGTATCCTGCCGATGGCCGGAAATTTTTTTACGTTTATTCATGGCCGTATTCCATGCGCGAAGAAATCAAAAAGGATTTGGGCGAATTTCCGTTCTTCGGATTTTGGGGACCGGCGGCGGGGGTTGATTCGCCGCAAGGAAAGGCTGATGCCGCGTCGCGTTGGATTGCGGAATCTGCGAAATGGATTGAAAATAAATATTCACCAACACTGACCCTGATTTATTTGCCGCATCTGGATTACAATTTGCAACGGCACGGAACTTATGTGGGTGGCACAGGCGTCTCGCCTGTCCTTTCCGGCGTCTCGCCGGAAAATTCTTATAGAAATAAAATTCGGCGGGACGCCGAATTCAACAAGCGGGACGCTTGTTCCACCAATCCAAAAATTCACCGCGATTTGCGTGAGATTGACGCGATCGTCGGCGACTTGATTGATTTCTTCGGCAAGCGAGGCGTGCAGGTGGTTTTGCTTTCCGAATACGGCATCACGAACGTGGATACGCCGGTTCATCTGAATCGGATTTTTCGCGAGCGCGGCTGGCTGACGGTAAAGGACGAACTCGGTCTGGAAATCCTAGATGCGGGAGCAAGCAAGGTTTTTGCCGTCGCTGATCATCAAATCGCGCACATTTATCTAAACGATACCTCACTGGAAAAATCCGTGCGCGAGGTTCTGGAAAAAACTTCCGGCGTGGAAAAAGTTTTGGGCAAAGCGGAAAAAATCGCGGCGGCCATTGACCATTCGCGCGCGGGCGATTTGATCGCCGTGGCGAAGGACAATGCGTTGTTCACTTATTATTACTGGCTCGAGGACGCGCGCGCGCCGGATTTTGCGCGGACGGTGGACATCCATCGCAAGCCGGGCTACGACCCGGCGGAATTGTTTCTCGACCCGAAGATTCCGGCGGTGAAATTAAAGATCGCGTGGCGGCTGCTGCAAAAAAAACTCGGCCTGCGGATGTTGATGGACGTGATTCCGCTCGACGCGACGCTGGTGAAAGGTTCGCACGGGCGGCGACCGGCGGACAAAAAAGACTGGCCGGTGTTCATCGCGGAGCAGCCGGAAATTTTGGGCGCGAAGGAGATTGAATCAACGGATGTTTTTCAAATCCTGTTGCGACAGGTTTTGACATAAATTTTCATCCGCTGGTGATTAATTTTTCCCAGAGGCTTTCGTTGAGGAGCGCCTTTTGCATAAAATCCGCTTCATCGGGCGCAGCCGAGGTGGGTTCTGGCTTGAGCGGCAGGTAGATGGAAAATGTGGTGCCGCGTCCGGGCTGGCTTTTGGCGTCAATCTTTCCGCCGTGATGGTGGACGATGAAAAAGCAAGCCATCAAATGGATGCCGTATTCGGAGGGCACGCTGCCGCGCACGACGAACGGATCGAAGATGACGCGCAACGCCTCTTCCGGCAGTCCCGGTCCGTTGTCGCTCATCTGAAAAAGAATTCCGGGTTTGCCTTTCTCGCTCTTCAACTCCGCAGAAAGTGAAATGTTGCTGCCCGCGGGAAGCATCGCCAACTCGTCCTTCAACAATAGTTCGAATAACCGCAAAAATTTCGGCTTGTCCACGCGCAACTTCGGCAGTGAATCGAGAATTTTATTCTCGATCTGTATCCGGCGCGCGGCAAATTCGTTTTTGAATGTTTCCAGCGCGGCGTTGACGGACTCGCTCAACGACACTTCGTCGGCGAACTGTCCCGTCGGATTTTTTTCGGACGCAGACCAAAGGTCTTTGAGCAGGCCGTTGATCCGTTCGATCTGCGACTGTGCGTTGAGATGGTATTCCTTCCAGAAATCAGGATTGCGCAAGCCGTTTTTGCTCGCGCGTTCCTCGGCCATTTTCGTCGGCGCGAGGTCGAGAAACGTTTTCACGGCGACGAGGGAGTTGCGGATGTTGTGGCTCAATCCGGCGGCGAGCAGCCCGAGGCTCACGATGCGGTCGGCGATCATCATGTTGCGCAGTACGGACATTTTTTCGTGGAGCAACTGGTCGCGCTCGGCCTGCACCATGAAAAATTCCAGACCTTGCCGGAGTGTGAGTTCCATCTGCGGCGGGTCCCACGGTTTGGTGATGTATTTGTAAATCGCGCCGCTGTTGACGGCGGAAATCGCGGCGTCCATGTCGGCAAACGCGGTGACGAGAATCCTCAGGATGCGCGGACGAAACTGCCGCGCGCGCTCCAAAAGCCAGACGCCCTTTTCGCCGGGCATCCGCTGGTCGGTCATCAGCAAACCGATTCCGTCGGCATGAGCTTCAAGCAATTTGTACCCGTCTTGTGCGTTCGACGCGGTGAGCACGCGGAATTCCTCGCCGAACGCGCGTGTGAAATTCGTCAGCGATTTTTCCTCGTCGTCCACGTAAAGGACGGCAAATTTTTTATAATCGTAATGATTTTCCATGTTCAGCTTCCAGTTCCTCGTCGGATTTGTCTTTGACGGGGAAATCCAGTGTGAATTCGCAAAATTTCCCGGGTTCGCTCTTCACTGAAATCTGCCCGCCGTAACCCTGCACGATGCGATAGCAGATGCTCAAGCCCAAACCCATGCCTTTGCCGACTTCCTTGGTCGTGAAAAAGGGATCGAAAATCTTGTCCACGACCTTCGGGTCAATGCCGGGGCCGTTGTCGCGAACAATAATCAAACTGCGATCACCCTCCGTCCGACCTTCAATGACAATCGTCGGTTTGACGCCTTCGTCAAATTTTTTCTCCGACAACGCGTCAATCGCATTTTGCAACAAGTTGACGAGGACGTGAATCAATTTGTTCCGGTTCGCCCAAGCGATCTGGTCGGGCGACACATGTTGTTCGATTTTAACTTTGTCCCGCCATTCGCCGGACAAAAAGCGCAGCGACGCGTTCACGGCATCGCCCACGTCCACCGGCTCGCCCGTGCCGCCGCCCGGATGCGTGAACGTGCGCAGGTCAGACACGATGTTGCGCACGCGCTTGATGCCCTCTTCCACGTCATTGAGAATGTCCTCGTACTCACCGCGCTGTTCCGGCGCGAGCTGTTTGCCTTTGCTGCGCAACGCGAACAGGCCGGTCAAAGTGAAATTCAACGGATTGTTGATTTCATGGATGATGCCCGCGCTCATGCGTCCGAGCGAGGCAAGTTTTTCGGACTGCACCAATTGCATCTCCGTTTCCTTGATTTGATCGATGGCCGTCGTGAGCGCCTTGTTCTGCTTGGAGAGCTTGCGCTGGTAATCGTGCGACTCGATGAGATTTTTGATGCGTGCCTGCAGTTCGGTCGACGAAAACGGCTTGGCCAGAAAATCGTTCGCGCCCTTTTGAAGCGCATCAAATTTGGTTTCCTCGTCCGCGCGCGCCGTCAGCAAAATGACGGGAATGTTCACCGTCGCTTCGCGGTCACGAAGTTCGCGGCAGACTTCAAGACCGTCCATTTCAGGCATCATCATGTCGAGCAAAATGATGTCCGGCAAAAAGCTTTCCGCTTTTTCCAGCGCCTGCACGCCGTCCGCCGCTTCGAGAATGTCGTAATCCTTATCCAATTCTGATTTCAAAAACCGGCGCATATCCGGCTCGTCGTCGGCAATCAGCACGACGGGCCGGCGTCCATCCGGGGTGATGGGCTTGATCGCTCCGCCCAACCCCGCGCCTGCCGGGAAAAATTCCGCGCGACGATACAAGTTCGCGAGCCATTCTTCGGACGCCGTCGCGCCATTTTCTACGGGTGCGGACAAGCCCTCTTCGTGTTTTGGCAGAGCTTCGGCGTTTTTATAGGGCAAACGCACGGTGAAAGTCGCGCCTTTGCCAGTCTGACTTTGAACCGCGACCGTTCCACTCATCATCTCGGTCAATTCCTTCACTAGTGCTAGTCCGATGCCGACGCCTTGGAATTTTCGTTTCGACGAACTGTCCGCCTGCCAGAAGCGGTCGAACACAAACGGGAGATTATTTTCGGCTATGCCCACGCCCGTGTCGCCGACGATTAAAACAAAATCGTCGCCCTGTTTTTCCGCGCGCAGCCACACGCGTCCGTCAACCGGTGTGAATTTCAATGCATTGAACAAAAGGTTCAGCAAAATTTTTTCCAATTTATCGCGGTCGGCCAAAACGGCTTTTAACTGCGCTTCCACGTGTATTTCCAATTTGATGCGCTTGTCCTCGGCCACTTGCCGCACCGCGCTTGCAAGGCCCTTGATGAAATCGGTGACTTCAAGCGGTTCGTTTTTGATGTCCATGCGGCCGGCTTCGAGGCGGATGAGGTCGAGCAAATCGTTGATGAGTTTGAGCAGTCTCAAGCCGTTGGCGTGCATCGTGGCGAGCATTTCTCGCGCACCTTCGTCGAACGACCGGTCGAAGCGGTTCATCAATGTTTCCAGCGGTGAAAGCAGGAGTGTCAGCGGCGTGCGCAGTTCATGGCTGATATTGGCGAAAAAGCGGCTTTTGAGCCGGTCGAGTTCGATGAGTTTGCGGTTTGTTTCTTCGAGTTCTTTTTTGCTTTTGTCCAATTCAAAGCGGGAAGCAAATTCGCGATACCGAAACAGACTGAAATAGTGGTTACCTGTCACGACAATGATGCCCGTCGAAATCAAAAAATAAATATTGTTAACGACGATACCCCGAAGTTCAAAGGGCGCACGAAGTTGGCAGGCTATAAGATACTCTGCCATCACCAGGAAAACAGCGATAAGGCTTTCCCTGAAAGTCCAGCGAAGAACGAATCCCAAAACCAGCATGGTCAGATTTAATCCTGCATAGTAAGGTGAATATGCACCCTCTGTTCGATAAATCATGTATGAAACACACGAAGCCGGTAGAAGCACTAATGCTACTCCAAAGAACCGATAGTAGTGCCGACCAAATGCAGTCAGCAAAATTGCGAGGAATATGCCGATGAGGGCGGAGCAAGCCAGACGAACCATTAAAAATTCACCTGCCAGTTTCGGATAAACGCTGTAATCAATGATTGCAAAGGAAGGCACAAGCACCATTCCGAGGATGCAGCCAATCTTGATATTATTGATGGCGACTTCCCGGTCGTACTGTTCGAACGCCTGCTTGATTTGTTGTGGTTGTGAATCCATCGCTTCAACTGTTCTGCGGTTTTCTCACTTCGAGAAATAAATTCACGGCAACCGGCTCCGTGATGACAGACCAACTATCTGACGGCGCATTGTCAGGAACAAAAGTGGCCATGCATTGCCTGTCGCGATAAATCAAATGCCAATCCAAAAGAAATTCCAACATGTGGCGAAAAGGTACCTTGTCAGCCATGTTCGCCACCACCACCAAACCGCCCGGAGCGAGGCAATCATAAAACAGCCCGACGATTTGTTTGCAAACCCTGTCGGGAAGATAGTCGAACAGTCCTCCGCAGTAAATCAGATCGAAATCACCACCCAGAAAACTGTGCGAAGGAAGCAGCGAATCTTTGATCAATTGCGTGGCTGACGTCCGCAGAAATTGAATCGTGGTGCTGCGTTTACGACGTGATTTTATCTCGTTCAATTTGGACGTGACATGGTTCAACGTCTCTGCGTCAAAGTCCAGCAATGTAAAATCAACGCGGTCTGAAAAGTCGTATTCTGAAATGAATTCCTGAACCTCGCGAGCCGGTCCGCAACCCAGATTCAAGATGCGAACCGCGCGTTTTTGCCGCAGTACGCGGAGGGTTTCCTCGACCAGTTTGTTTTTCATATGCGCTACCCGGTTTCGAACCGATATGGACGGGGCCTGATTGACCAACCAATAATGCACCATTCTCGCATACAACGACCCGCCTTCAAATGCGTTGCGATGAATCATATTCATCATTTCATAATCGCCCGCATAACCGAGCGGTTTATAGTAAGTGCGATGACCGAACGGCGCGCAGAGAAAAAGCGGATGCAAATGACGTTGCATGAAAACCTGATGCGCCGTGTATAGTTCCGGATTAATTTTGGAGGCAATATCCAAAAGTCTTTCGCGCATTGCATCGATGCTTCGCAGAATGACCGGAGACAAATCTTGAAAAATTTTCGGTTCGATTTCCGCCCGGCTGCGCGAAGGATGAGCCACAATGGAAATTTCAACCTGTTCCAGCAATAACTTGAGATCTGACAGATAACTTTCAAGGTCCAGAACCGCCATCTTGAATTCAGGCAAAACTTTCGCCTGACTTTGCCATTTGCCGAAAAATGTCTTATACGCATCCAGAAAACTGATATTGCCATTGAAAGGCATGTTGATGCCGACATACACGCCGGGTTCATCCAACTTGACTTCGCAAACTATCAGCGCAGCGGTTTGGAGCAGATTGCTGATGACACCCCGGCCGGAATAAACCTGTTTGTCATCAAGAAAAATTTTTAGATCGCTTAACGTCTCGGACAACCGCAGGACAGCGCTTGGATCATAAATTTCAAATGCGACGACAAGCCGGTTGAGCTTGATGAGTTTCCCGCGCAATTCGACACCGAGACTGGTTTGGCAAATCACCAAACCATCCTTAAGCGCGCCGCTCCCGAAGTCTTTTGATTCGACATTTGTAGCGGCTGGCGTTTTTGTCTCAGGATTCTTAGTCAATTTGTTCATCACAACATTTTGTACTCAGAAATAAAAACTATTTTGCACCATTTTTCACGCCAAAAGTCCGTGAATGACAACCAGATTTTTAAATTACTGGCACTCGTTCTGCTAAAGGATATGGATTGTATTGTTAGTATGTTTGCATGTAAAAGTCCGTCTTGACTTTTATTTCACTTAACGTTTGAGTTCCCCGTGAATGGCCACGCCAAGCGTAGGTAATCTCCGTTCTTCCTTGCCCAAAGACAGCCGGAAACGGTCAACTGTTAAGGGAACTTTGCTGTTCCTATTGATTTTGTCTTTTTATCTGGTGTTTTTTTGGGATGCATTGAGTGCGAACAATTGGTTGGCAAAACTTGCTTTGGGTCTGTTAAGTGGTCTGGCGTTTTCAATA
The DNA here is from genome assembly GCA_964536285.1 of uncultured Bifidobacteriaceae bacterium. Classification (GTDB taxonomy): domain Bacteria; phylum Verrucomicrobiota; class Verrucomicrobiia; order Limisphaerales; family UBA11358; genus UBA11358. Next base: position 12,787 of record CAZHXG010000029.1, on the reverse strand, counting down.
TTATTTGTAATCGGGCATGATGCCTGTCATGACAGCCTGACCTCTTCGAGCACGCTGAATGCGTTTATCGCAAGAATCGCTTTTTTGCCGTCGCTTCATCCTTATTCCACATGGGAATTGGGGCACAATCGTTTGCACCATGGATGGGCGAATTTAAAGGGTGTGGATTATGTTTACACGCCATTTTCAAAGGCAGAGTTCGATTCACTCTCTTCCATCCGGCAATTTATGGAACGGATTTATCGCACGGTATGGGGGGCGGGGATTTTTTATATGATAGAAATCTGGTGGAAGCATTTGATTTGGCCGCGGCAGGAGGATTGGCAGAAACTTAACAAACGGACATATATATTTGATATTGTGCTGGTGGGGCTTTTTTTTATGTTTGAAGTTGGTTTTGTGCTCCTTGTCGGCCATGCGTCCTCAGGCTTTCAATATGCGTACAATGTCCTTTGCCTTGTTGTGATCCCGTATCTATTTTGGAATTGGATTATGGCCTTTGTTACACTGCAACATCACACCCACCCCAAGGTTGCCTGGTTTGCTTCGAAGGAAGAATGGAATTTTTTTAATGGGCAAGTTCGAGGAACTGTTCACGTCGTTCTTCCCCGTCCAATCGAGATACTTTTCCAAAACATACTCGAGCACACAGCTCATCATGTTGATCCAAAAATCCCCCTTTACAATTTAACCGAATGCCAAAAAAAACTTGAACATCAATTCAAGGAGGACATCACCGTTGAAAAAAGTTCAATTTCTCAATTCCGGAAAAACTTAAGGCTTTGTCAACTTTATGACTATCAACAACACCGCTGGTTAAAATTCGACGGCACTCCAACCACCCTTCCGATTATTAAAGCATAATACCATTCGCTTGCGCGACCTATTTATCGAGATGGCAAAAATCCTCCGTGAGCCGAAATTTCATTTTTACGGCGGACAATTTCGCCGCTGTGGATCAATTAAAAAAGCCCGTACCATTTTTCACGCCAAGGCTGCGTGAATAACAAGCAGTTTTTAAAATTCTCTGGCACTCGTTTTGCTGAATCGGTGCAGACTCCGGTTGTTGTTTGCGCGCAACCGCCTGTTTGCAGCAATAAATACAAAACGATAGTGTTGGCCAGCAGTGTGTGAGTTTGGGACACAGACAAGACATTTCGCCGGCAACACAAAAAAACGAAACTATGAAAAATCATTTTTGGAAACAAAAGATCGGGTCGAAGGCGACATTAACAAGTCGTCTGACAACGCATTTTATTTTGTTTGCCGCGTTTGTTTTTTTATTGCCGCTGCGAACCCACGCCGAAGGATACAGGCTTTCTCCACCCGGCGCGTTCGATTTGGGACGAGCAGGCGGGCGCATCGCCCAGGTGGATGATTCATCCGCCGTCGTCCAAAATCCCGCCAACATGACTGATTTGACGAATGCTCAAATCCAGATCGCGCCCAGCGTGATTTATTTCAGCGCGCATTTCGATTCCTCGGCTGCGCCCGGCCAGTCGGCAGAAACCGTGGATCACTGGAATCTCATCCCCAACGTATTCGCATCAGTGCCGCTGGATAACGGAAAAATTGCGCTCGGTTTGGGCGTCACCACGCCATACGGACTCGGCGTCCATTGGGATCAAAATTCCAGCGCCTTCGCTCCGTTCACAGGCGTGTTGCGTTATACAACTCCTTATTCCGTTGACCTGCAAACCATCAACATCAGTCCTTCAATCGCGGTAAAATTATTTGACGACAAGCTTCGCATCGGGGCCGGACTCGACGTGATGTGGTCTGAAGTAGATTTGAAACAATTTTATCCCTGGTTTTTGGTCACTCAAAATCTTGGGGATCCCGACGGCCACTTGGATTCCGATGGCGAAGGAGTCGGCTTCGGCGGCAATTTGGGGATCACATGGAACATCACCGAACATCAACGCTTGGCGGTGACGTATCGAAGTCCGGTTCATATTGATTACAGCGGGAATTTTTCGGCAGACAATGATCCGTTTCTTGGCGGCGGGACTTTGCATAGCAGTTTCAACACGAGCCTCACATTCCCGACGATTGTGGCCGCAGGTTACGGCATCGAACTGCCCCACAACGTCCGCTTGGAAGTGGATGGCGAGTATCTGCAATATTCGAGGTTCAACAATCTGCCCGTGAATATCGGAACTCCTCCGCCCGGTCTGCCGACGAGCGTGCCGGAAAATTGGCATGACAGTTATACCATTGGCATCGGCGGCGACTGGCGGTTCGCGGACGACTGGGTGTTGCGCGCCGGTTATCAATTTTACGAATCACCCGTGCCGGACAACAATGTCACGCCAAGCATTCCCGACGCGAACAACAATGTTTTCACCATCGGCCTTGGTTACAAGCACGGACATCATTCCCTGGAGGCCGCATACGGTTTGAATTTTTACGACACGCGAAACGTCGTCAACACCCAGACGCCTGCGTTCAGCGGCAAATACGGAGTCACGGTTCATCTCTTTTCATTCGCTTACAGCTACTCGTTTTGAAAAATCACCGGCGGGCGGGAATTTTAAAAATGTATCCCCACCGTCACAAACACGGCGTTGCTGATGAAAGTATACGTGCCGTCGGCCGTCTGTCCGGCTATCTGTCCGGCCGTTGATGGAGAGCTGCCGGTGACCGTGCGAGCCGGGCCGTATCCAAACTGGTATGCCACGTCGAAATTGAAAATTCTTCCCTTGAAGCCGGTGCCGATGCTGAAGAAATGCCGGTCCAAGTCCGCCGCCAGCGGAGTGTAGTTGGCGTCCGGAACGGAGTTTTCGTTGTAAGCATAGCCGGCGCTCACGTGCCAGCCGTTGTCGAAATACCGTGTCACTCCCAACTCGTACAGCCAGCTCGGCTGCCAGTCCAATGTCAGTGAAACGTCCTGCGCCAAAAAAGGCGTCGGCTGGACCGCTTGATGAACGGTTATCGTCCCGAAGCTGCTCCAATCCGTGTAGTCGGCGTCGAACTCTAGATTCCATTTCGGTGTCGGGCGGTACGAAATGCCAAATGCAGCCGACAACGGAAACGTGAAATCCGTTTGCGCGGATTGGTATTGGACCGGCAAGTGCGGAAGCAGTTCGACTTCCGTCTGGCCGTACATGGTGACGGGCACCGAACTGTGGAAGGAAGCGCCGACTGAAATTTTTTCGTACGGCTGCCAGAGCAGGCCGAGGTTGTAGCCGACACCCCAGCCGCTGCCTTTGAACCGGAAAATGTTCGGAAAAAAAGTGGACGTGCTCAAACCCTGTTGCAAATCCGTGTTCGCGTAACTCACCGTCATGCCGGCGCCGATGGAAATGTTTTGCGGGAGCTTGAATGCGAACACGGGATTGATCGTGATGTCCGTCATTTCTCCCTTCGTGGCGACCGCGCGAAAGCCGGTGTCTTGCGGCCAGTTCACGCCCAATCCATACGGCGCGTAGACACCCAATCCAAAACTAAAAGGCATTTTCTCCGGGGTACAGGCGTAGAAGAATTGCGGGATGGCGGCCAACGTGTCTCCATCCTGAAAAGTCTGGCCGCCACCCGGTTGCTTGTAGGTTGCGTCGATATCTATTCCATAAAGGCCGACGCGAAGATTATTCCCCTCAAGTTGCGTGATGCCGGCCGGGTTGTAATAAATCGCGGACGGATTGTCGGCGGTGGCGACAAACGCCTCGCCGCGCGCCGTTGCAAAGGCGTCCTGGTCTGGAAGCCGGAAGCCGTTCGCCGGAGCTTTCAAAGCGAAAACTTCCGCGATCATCATCGCGAAAAGTCCTGATGTCCCGCGTCTGATCATAATCCCCGATTCATTGATTCAACCGGCCGAAAGAATGCCGTAGATACGCATGAGTGGCGCGCTTAATCAAGCAAATCCACGCCGCGCGTGTCTTGTGGAAAATTTTTTCCGCAAGCCCAGCTCCGTCTTTACTTTGGCCCGACAACGAATAAATTATCGGTGTGAAAAATACCTTTCGATGTGCAATGGGTATTTTGTTGTCCGGATTTTTGACTTTCACCGCGCGGGCCGCATTCACATCGCTTTACGTTTTTGGCGACAGCATTTCGACCACAACGAACAACACAACGCCTTATCCAAGCCAGACGAATTTTTATGGCCACCGCTATTCCAACGGCCGTGTTTGGGTCGAGGTGCTGGCGCAGCGGCAGGGAATGAATTACGACTCCAACAAAAACTGGTCATACTTCAATAATTACAGTGCCACCACAAACAACGGCACGTTGCTGGCGAATGTCAGCAGTTTCCACGCGCCCGCGGACTCAAACACCGCGTTGTTTGTCGTCTGGGTCAACTCCGCTGATTTATATGATGACATAGCGCTTTTCGGAACGAACAGCATGAACGCGTGGACCAGCGCCATCAATCGGGCGCAGACCAACCATTTCAAAGTCATCACAAATCTTTACGCCAAGGGCGTCCGCACGCTAGTCATGCCGAACGCCGTGGACATCACCGGAGTTCCATTCTTCGCCAACACGAACGCCGCCTACGTTGGTTTCGTCCGGCAACGATGCGTGGATTACAACACGGCCTTCTCCAATACGCTGAATCAGGCAAGGGCGCTGTGTCCGGACTTGAAGATTTATGTCCCGGATTTTTTCAGCCTGATCGGCAACATGCTGACCAACGCTCCCAGTTACGGATTGACCAATGCCGGCATTGATGCATTGGATGATTCTTCGCTGAAAAATAAATCTACAAACGGTCCCGGGGCGAACTACATTTTTTGGGACGATTTGGATCCGACCGCGCGGTCTCACGAAGTCATGGCCGATGTCGCCCAGCAATCCATCTCACGGGTGCAAATCAGCCAACTCACTTTGCTCGTTGGAAGCAACCGGCTGGACATGGCGAACATTCCGATCGGCTTGAGCGGTTTTGTGGACGGCAGCACGAACCTTGCGCAGACGAACTGGACGAGCGTGCAAAACATCAACAGCACCAACGCATCGGAAACGATCTTTGTCACGAACTCCGGCCCGCTGCAATTTTACCGGCTGCGCTTTCCCTACGCCTGGTCTTGGCCTTGAACCGGCTGAAATTATTCAATCGACCGAAACCGTCGCGGTCATTTTCTTCGACAAGGTTTCGTAACCCCAGCGCAACATCCGTTCCGTCGTTTCCCAGCCGACGCATGAATCGGTGATTGAAACGCCGTAACGCAAGTCCTTCAAATTTTTCGGGATCGGCTGGCTGCCTTCGCTGATATTGCTCTCCACCATCAAGCCGATGAGCGAACGCGTGCCTTCGGCGCGCTGCTGGATCACGCTGCGCCAGACGTCTTCCTGCTTCGCAAATTTTTTTTCTGAGTTTGCGTGGCTGCAATCCACCATCAGCACCGGCGGCAGTTTTTCGGCGGTCAATTTTTCCTCCGCCTCGCGGATGCTGGCCGCGTCGTAATTTGTCTTCGCGCGCCCGCCGCGCAGCACGACGTGTGCGTGCGGATTGCCCGATGTGCGCACGATGCTCGTCACGCCGTCCTCGTTGATGCCGAGAAAACTGTGCGAATGCCGCGTCGCGCCCATCGCGTCAATCGCGATCTGTAGACTGCCATCGGTGCTGTTTTTCAAGCCGACCGGCATGGAAAGTCCGCTCGCCATCTCGCGATGCGTCTGTGATTCTGTCGTGCGCGCGCCAATCGCCGCCCAGGTGATCAGATCGGCGATGTATTGCGGCACGATTGGGTCGAGAAATTCCGTTGCCGCCGGCAAACCCATGCCGGTGATTTCGAGCAAAAGTTTTCGCGCGATTTTTAATCCGGTCTCGATGTCCTGCGAACCGTCGAGATGCGGATCGTTGATCAACCCTTTCCAGCCGATGGTCGTGCGGGGTTTTTCAAAATAGACGCGCATGACGATTTCCATGCGGTCGGCAAATTCTTTTCGGAGTGCGTTCAGGCGGTTCGCGTAATCCAGCGCGCCTTTTTCGTCGTGGATTGAGCAAGGCCCGACGACGACGAGCAGCCGCGGGTCTTCCTGCCGCAAAATGCGGATGACCCGTTCGCGGCTGCGCCCGACAGTCGCATTGGCTGCGTCGGTTGTCGGCGTCTGCGCCTTCAGTTCGCGCGGCGTCGAGAGCCGGACGATTTCTTTGACGTGTAAATCCTGCGTCCGATACATGGCGGCTAATATAGCAGACTATCGCGCCGACAAAAGAACTAAAGCTTCGCCGGAGCAATTGCATCAATGGCGCGCAATTCATCCGGACTGAAATCCAAACGTTTGAGCACGGCGACATTTTCCTCGATCTGCGCGACGCTGCTCGCGCCGATGAGGACGGACGTCATTTGCGGATGCCGCAAAACCCAGGCCAGCGCGAGTTGTGCAAGCGATTGTCCGCGGGCGCGGGCGAGTTCGTTCAGCTTTCGGACTTTGAGCAGTTTTTCTTCCGTCACTTGCGCGGGCCGGAGAAAGCCGTGGGCTTTGGAGGCGCGCGAGCCGTCGGGAATGCCCTTCAAATATTTTTCGGTCAGCAATCCCTGCGCGAGCGGGCTGAACGCGATGCAACCTGTTCCTTCGCGTGTTAAAACGTCCAGCAGTCCGCCTTCGATCCAGCGGTCGAACATGCTGTAACGCGGTTGATGGATAAGGCAGTGAACGCCGAGAGCCTTCAAATTTTTTGCGGCTTCGGCGGTTTGTTGCGGATTGTAATTGGAAACGCCCGCGTAAAGGGCTTTGCCGGAACGCACGGCATGGGCGAGCGCGCCCATCGTTTCTTCCAAAGGCGTGTCGGGATCGGGCCGGTGCGAATAAAAAATATCCACGTAGTCCAACTTCATTCGCCGCAGGCTTTGGTCGAGGCTCGACAAAACATATTTTCGCGAACCCCATTCGCCGTAAGGTCCGGGCCACATGAGATAACCCGCCTTGGTGGAGATGACCAACTCGTCGCGATACGCCGCCAAGTCCTGTTTGAGGATGCGCCCGAAATTTTCCTCGGCGGAACCCGGCGGCGGCCCGTAGTTGTTCGCCAGGTCAAAATGGGTGATGCCGAGGTCAAAGGCGCGATGCACCATGGCCTGACCCTTTTCGAAAACGTCAACTCCGCCGAAGTTGTGCCAGAGACCGAGGGAGACAGCTGGAAGCTTGAGGCCGCTCCGCCCGCAAGCGCGATAAAAATCTGGCTGGTCGTAACGGTTGGAAGCGGGGGAATAATTCATAGGCGGTAAATTGTTTTCGGGAAAACTACAACGGGATGAGCGGCGCGAAAAGCCGAATTGCAACGGCATTGGACACCTGAATTTTTTTTCTGTATGGTCTTCGGCAAAGGAATTTATGGCCGAGGAAAAATTAAACACGGGACAGAAAGCTCTACAGATCAATCTCGACGCGAAAAAATACGGAACTTTCGCGGAGATCGGAGCTGGCCAGGAAGTCGCCCGCTGGTTTTTTCATGTAGGCAAAGCGTCCGGCACCGTCGCCAAGACCATTTCCGCCTATGACATGGCCATCAGCGACGCTATTTACGGCGCGTCCGACCGTTACGTCAGCCGCCAGCGTTTGCAGGCGATGTTGGATTACGAATTCAACCTGTTGTTGCAACGGCTCGACAAGACGCGCGGCGACAAATGCACATTTTTTGTTTTTGCCGACACCGTCGCCACGCGACGCGACGAAGGCAACGGCTGGCTCGGCATAAAATTTCAAGTTCATCCGCACGGCGATCCTTCTACCATCATCATCCATGTACGGACGCTCGACAAAGAAAGTCTTCACCAGCAGGAAGCGCTCGGCATCATCGGCGTGAACCTTATCCACGGCGCATTTTATCAGTCCGCCGACCCGGTCGGATTGATCGGCTCGCTGCTGGACGAACTTTCCAGCGACCGCGTCGAGGTGGATATGATCAAATGCTCCGGCCCCGCCTTCACCGGCGTGGACAACCGCCTGCTTGCCCTGCAACTCGTCCAGCAATCGCTCACCGAAGCGGCGATGTTCACCGCCGACGGCGAGGCCGTCATCCCCGGCGAAATTCTTTGGAAAAAACCCGTGCTGCTCGAACGCGGCAGTTTTCGTCCGCTCACCAATCCCATGCTCGACATGCTCGAACGCGCGCGGGAACAGTTCGTGCAGGACAGATCTTTGCAAAACGATCCGCCCGTCGTCATGTTCGAGATGACCCTGTATCAGTTGCAGGTGGAAAACACCATCAACCACCGTGATTTCCTCGACCGCGTGGACACGCTCGGCGCGCTCGGCAAACCCGTGTTGATCTCCAATTTTCTCCGTTATCACCGCCTCGTCAATTACCTCGCGCGCCAGACGGACAAACCCATCGGCCTGCCCATCGGCCTTGTGCGTTTGCGCGACGTCCTCGACGAAAAATTTTACACCGACCTGCCCGGCGGCCTCATGGAATCCCTCGGCCACCTTTTCAAGAACGGCGCGAAACTTTACGTCTATCCCTCGCTCGACAAAAAAACCGGCCGGCTCACCACCTTGGAAAATATGGAAGTCGCGCCGAATCTGCGCCATCTCTATATGCACCTCGTCGAAAATAAATTCATCGAGAACATCACCAACTACAACGCCGACGCGCTGAAAATTTATTCCGGCGAAGTCCTCGCCAAAATCCATTCCGGCGACGAAAGTTTGAGCAAACTGATTCCCGCGCCCATCTTCGAAGTCATCAAGGCCAAAAAACTTTTCGGCTGGCGGCAAAAGATGACACCGGAGATTGCAGGAAACAGAGCGACTTAAGTAAAGTAAAAGACAACAAAAGATTTTCGCGTTTTCAAGCTTCTGATACTCTGCGCCCGGATTTCCTAACATGAAGATATCAATTCCTTGCGAAACGCATCCGGGCGAAAGCCGCGCACCCCTCACGCCGGACGGCGCAGGCAAGCTCGTCAAGCTCGGCGCGCAAGTCGAAGTTCAGGCCGGCCTCGGCATCACCGCCGGATTTCCCGACGAGCTTTACGCCAAAGCCAACGCGACGATTTCCAATGACCGCAAGGCGCTCATCAGCTCCGGCGACATCGTTTTGCGATTGCGGAAGCCGCCGGTGGAAGAAATTGCCTGGCTCAAACAAGGATCGATCCACGCGAGTCTGCTGGATCCGTTCAACGAAAAAGATTTGGTTCAAAAATTTGCCGAACGCGGCGTCAGCGCCATCAGCATGGAATTCATCCCGCGCACGACGCGGGCGCAAAAGATGGACGTGTTGTCATCGCAGGCGAATCTCGGCGGTTACGAAGCCGTCATCCTTGCCGCGCGGTATTCCAACAAGATTTTCCCGATGATGACCACGGCGGCGGGAACGATTCTGCCGTCGAAAGTTTTCATCATCGGCGTCGGCGTTGCCGGATTGCAGGCGATTGCCACCGCAAAACGGCTCGGGGCAAAAGTCACCGCTTACGACACGCGTCCCGTCGTCGAGGAACAGGTGAAATCGCTCGGCGCGCAATTTCTCAAGATTGACATCGGTGAAACCGGCCAGACGAAGGACGGCTACGCCAAGGCGCTGACCGAGGAACAGATCCAGAGGCAGCGCGATGCGATGAAAAAAACCTGCGGCGATTCTGACGTGGTCATCACCACCGCGCAGGTATTCGGCCGCAAAGCGCCGATCCTCGTGACCGCCGAAATGCTCAACGCCATGAAGCCCGGCAGTGTCGTGGTGGACATGGCGGTTGAGACCGGCGGCAACGTCGAAGGCGTCGTTTATGACAAAGTCACCGACCGCAACGGCGTGAAGATTATCGGCATCGCCAACCTGCCCGGCCGCGTGCCATTGCACGCCAGCCAGGTTTATGCCGCGAATCTCGTGAGCCTCATCGAGGAATTCTGGGACAAGAAAGAAAAAACGTTTGTGCTCAAGCTCGACGACGAAATCATCAAGGGCTGCCTTGTCACGCATGACGGCAAGATTGTGAACGAAAAACTCCTCCCCAAAACCAGCTAATATTTTATGGACACGAACATCCTGTTTATATTCATCCTCGCGATTTTCGTGGGGTTTGAAGTCATCTCGAAAGTCCCTTCGATGCTGCACACGCCGTTGATGTCCGGCACGAACGCGATTCACGGCATCATTCTGTTCGGCGGCATTTTGGTTTTGGCTGACGCCGCCACGCCGCTCGCGCAAGCGCTCGGATTTGTCGCGGTCATTTTCGGCTCGGCCAACGTGTTCGGTGGCTTCATGGTTACCGACCGCATGCTGCAAATGTTCAAGAAAAAGAAAAAATGAACTCGACCATCGCCCTCATCATTATCGGTGTCGCGGTTTTGTTCATCGTCGGCATCAAGTTTCTGAGTTCGCCGAAGACGGCGCGCATCGGCAACCTCATCGCCGCCGCCGGCATGTTGATCGCGTTGCTGATTTTGCACAAACCAAACGGCGATTATGTGTGGTCGCAGGGCTGGACATTTAATTACACACTCATCGCCATCGGCACGCTCATCGGTCTCATCATCGGCGCGTTCGGTGCGTATTCGGTGAAGATGACCGCGATGCCGCAAATGGTGGCGATGTTCAACGGCCTTGGCGGTGGCGCGGCGGCGCTCGTTGCCACGCTTGAATTTCTTCGGGGCGCGCACAGCCTGGAAGGCATCACGGCTTTCATCGCAGGCTCGATGTTGTTCGCCACGCTCATCGGTTCGTTGTCATTTTCCGGCAGCATCATCGCGTATCTGAAACTGGAGGGAAAATTTGAAAAGCCGCACACATTCCCCGGCCAGAACATTCTGAATGGCCTGATTTTGCTGGTGATTCTCGGCCTGTGCGGCTGGCTCACGTTCAACGCCACTGGCGGCAACGCCGTCACCGCGTTCGTCGTGATGTTCTGTCTCGCGCTCTTCTTCGGCATCGCGATGGTCATGCCCATCGGCGGCGCGGACATGCCGGTCGTGATTTCGCTTTTGAATTCCTTCACCGGCCTCGCAGTGGCGGCGGACGGTTTTGCCATCAACAACCTTGCGATGGTCGTCGCGGGAACGCTCGTCGGTTCCTCCGGCACGCTGCTGACGTTGCTCATGTGCAAGGCGATGAACCGTCCAGTCACGAATGTTTTGTTCGGCGCGTTCGGTTCCAGTGGCGGCGGAACTGCGGCGGCGGAAGGCATTGTGGGAACCGTCAAGCCGATTCAAGCCGACGAAGTAGCTTTGTTGCTCGCTTATGCGCAGCGCGTCGTGATCGTTCCCGGTTACGGCATGGCCGTCGCGCAGGCGCAACATTCCGTGCGCGAACTTTCCGACGAACTCGGCAAGCGCGGCGTGGAAGTGCAGTTCGCCATTCATCCTGTCGCCGGCCGCATGCCCGGCCACATGAACGTTTTGCTTGCCGAGGCGAATGTGCCTTACGACCAGCTCGTCGAGATGGAAGCCATCAATCCTTCGATGGATCGCGTGGACGTGTGCCTAGTCATCGGTGCGAACGACGTCGTGAACCCAGCCGCGCGCGAGGAAAAATCCAGTCCGATTTACGGCATGCCCATCATCGAAGCCGACCGCTGCAAGTCCGTCATCGTGATGAAACGCTCGATGGCCGCCGGTTTCGCCGGCATCGAAAATCATCTTTTCTACAAGGACAACACGCGGATGCTTTTCGGCGACGCAAAGGCCTCGCTCAACGCGCTCGTCGCGGCGGTGAAGGCGAGTTGAGGAAATAAAATCAAACCACGCCGCCTCGTTTCGGCGACACGTCCATCAAATAACGTCCCGCTTTCGACCACAGCTTCAGTTTTGTGCCGAACGCCCGCGACAAATTTTTTGCCGTCAACGCCGCCGGTTTTTTTCCAGCAGCGAGAACGCCTCCATTTTTCAAGATCAGCACGTGCGAAAACACCGGCATGATTTCCTCGACGTGATGCGTCACCAAAACCAGCGTTGGAGAATTTTTGCTTTTTCCAAGCTTTTGCAAAAATTGTAGAAAATGTTCGCGCGCGGCGGGATCGAGTCCGGCGCACGGTTCGTCCAAAATCAACACGCGCGGCTTCGCCATCAACGCGCGACCGATCAAGACGCGTTGTCTTTCGCCTTGCGACAGCATGCGCCACGGACGCTCGGCGAGATATTTGCACTCGACTTGTTTCAACAATTTTAACGCCTCGGCCTTTTCGGTGCGGCTCAGCCGCCCCCAAAAGTCAATCATCGCATATTTCCCGCTCGCGACGGTTTCGAGTGCCGGTTCGTCGTCGGCCATCATCTGCCGCACGGACGAACTGAGGAGGCCGATTTTTTTTCTCAATTCGCGCCAGTCGGACTGGCCGTAAGTTTCGCCGAGCAAAGAAATTTCCCCAGCCGTCGGCATCAGATAACCTGTCAACGCGCTTAACAACGAAGTTTTTCCCGAACCGTTCGCGCCGAGAATCGCCCAATGTTGTCCGCGTTCCACGCGCCAGTTCACGCCGTCGAGAATCATCGTGCCGCCGCGTTCGACGCGCAGGTTTGAAATTTCGAGAATAGGTTTTGTCCGTTTCACGCCCGACCATTGTAGCGGCGGTCTGTGACCGCCGCAATCAGACGACGCTCACAGAGCGTCGCTACAAGTTTGCTTCGCGCTGGCATTTTCCCGCGCAACGGTTTATTTGTTCAGGATAATGAAAAATTTGATCCCAACTTTTTTGCTTATGACAACAATGCTTACTTCCCGCGCGGCCATCCACACCGAAACCGTCGAATACAAACAAGGCGACGCCACGCTCGAAGGCGCGCTGGTTTATGACGACGCGATTCAAGGCAAACGCCCCGGCGTGCTCGTCGTCCATCAATGGCTCGGCCTGACCGATTACGAAAAGCGCCGCGCCACAATGCTTGCGCAACTCGGTTACGTCGCGTT
>CAZHXG010000028.1:0-27469 GCA_964536285.1 uncultured Bifidobacteriaceae bacterium | reverse complement strand
GTGTTGCAACTTCTCGCCATCGGGCTGGCGGGTGTTTTACACGCGCAAACGCTTACGGACATCGGATCGTCCGCGCCAAGTCCTGGAACGAACGACATTTACCAACTTTCCACCCAAGGCAACACGGCCAACCCGAACAAGCCGGACACCCTCAATTACTACACCGACAACAATCCGCCCCCCGGTCAGACCTTTACCACCGGCACCAACGCGATGAAACTCGTGTCGGTCGCCATCAAGACGGCGGGATTGGACTCCGGCGGCGGCTACGGCACGCCCGCGAGCACGCCGACGTATTATCTGAGCATTTACTCGGTGAGCGGCAGCACGGCGTCGCTGCTCATCACGGTCAGCGCGGCGAATCCCGGTTTCACCGACGGCGACTGGCTGAAATGGAGCGGGCTGAACGTGCCGCTGGGCACGAACAAAACCTACGCTTATGCTTTCGGCAGACAGCCATCTGGCGGCGGCTATGTGGCGCTGGCCGTGGCCACAAACACCTACGCCGGTGGCGAAATCGCGCTCGTTCCCATCAGCAGCGGCACAATCACCACCGGCAGCAGCCACAAGTTTGACGCGGTGTTCGATGTTGGTCTGCAACCGGCGGCGACCAACATACCCGCCTCCATGCCGTGGCCGGTTCCGACTTACGGATGGAACTTGGGAGATACATTGGAAGCCACTTGGGGAGTGCCGAGTTTTACGGCGGCACCGTTCTATACTGCCGCCAACGCCGGGTTCAACGCCGTTCGCATTCCCTGCGCGTGGGATTTCAATGCCACCACCAACATCAGCGGCGGCGTCACCAACTATCCGATCAATCCCGCTTTCATGGCGAAGGTCAAACAGACGGTTGACTACGCTATCGCGGCGGGAATGTATGTCGTCATCAATGATCACTGGGACGACGGCTGGCTGGAAAACAACATCGGCACAAACGTGGATGCGAACATCAACGCGAAGATGAAGTCTTACTGGATGCAGATCGCCACCAACTTTGCCGGTTATGACAACCATTTGCTCTTTGCCGCCGCGAACGAACCAAACGTGAACAATACTGCGGAAGAGGTCACGTTGATGTATTATTATCAGACGTTCGTCAATGCGGTCCGCGCCACCGGCGGCAATAATACCAATCGCTGGCTGGTGATTCAAAACGTATCGGACCCGACGTGGATGAATGCCTTGCCGACGGATACCGCTTCCAATCGGATCATGGTCGAATATCATTGCTACTCGCCAGTGCAACTTGCGATTTTGTCGAGCGATGCGTCGTGGGGCATTGCGCAATATTTTTGGGGACAGGCTTACCATTACGCCGCCGACCCGACCCGCAACTGCGTCGCGCCCGAAGAAGGAGACATAGACGAGGGATTCCAACAACTGGCCGACCAATACGTCAGCAAGGGCATTCCGGTAATGATCGGCGAATTCGGAGCGGCTTCGAAACCTAGTCTTGCAGCCACAAACGCCACGGAGTCCGCCTGGAATATTGCATCCGAGTATTATTGGCACAAGTATGTCGCCGAATCCGCCCGTGGTCACGGACTCAGCCCGTTTTTTTGGAGCACTCCCGGCACTCCGTTCGATTGGACTTCGGGCGCAGTCAATGACGCCCAAAAGATTTCCGCTTTAACTGGCGGAGCCGCGCCGCCGCCGCCGAACGGCGCTCCCTACGCGCCGTCGGGACTTACTGCGACAATCAGCAACAACAATGTCGTTTTGTCTTGGACTGCCGGCAGCGGAGCGACCAGCTATAATCTTTATCGGGCAGCGGAAGGCGGTTACGAAGGCACTAATCCAATTGTCACCGGCATCACTGGCACGTCCTATACCAATACCAGCCTCAACAGTGGCACCACTTATTATTACCAAGTGGTCGCAGTCAACGGCGCCGGGCTGTCCGGTTTTTCAGCCGAAGCCCACGCGACGACTTCCGGCGTCAACCTGGATCCGGCGCAATATAATTTTGAAACCGATCCGCAGGGTTGGTCGGGAGGAGGCGGCATCGTTTCCGGCGTCGCGACTTCCACCGCGCAGCACTATGCCGGCAACCAGTCGCTGGTCGTGAATTTCAATGGCTCATCCTCAGGCACCGCGTCTCCGTCCGCGGGCAACGTGGCGGTGGTTCCGGGGACGACGATTACTTTCCACGTCTGGATCCCGAGCGGCAGCCAGGTCACCGCGCTCCAGCCCTTTATGCTGTATAATAATTACACATGGGCCGCTAACTATTATGGAAGTTTCACCGCCAACGCATGGAACACTCTTACACTGACCGTGCCGACGAACGCCGTTTCGCCATTGCAGAGTCTCGGCGTTCAATTTATCACCAGCGCCGGCTGGACGGGCACCTGTTACATTGATTCCGTTTCATTGACCACTTCTTCACCGGACTTCAACCTGTCCGCAAATCCAACCAGCCTGACAGTGAATGGCGGGACGAACGGCACGAGCGCCATCACGGTGACTCCAACCGATGGCCTGAATGCGTGCTATACGTTGAGTGCAAGCAA
Source organism: uncultured Bifidobacteriaceae bacterium (assembly GCA_964536285.1). Taxonomy (GTDB): domain Bacteria; phylum Verrucomicrobiota; class Verrucomicrobiia; order Limisphaerales; family UBA11358; genus UBA11358. The sequence goes on along the minus strand of CAZHXG010000028.1, from coordinate 24,953 downwards.
TCTTCCGAATGGAGTTTCAGCCACCTTTGCAACGAATCCGATTACTGGCGGAACGGATGTGGTGACGCTCACGGCATCGAATAACATAATTTCCGGCACGACGAACGTCACCGTCATCGCCACCGCCGGATTGATCAGCCATACGACCACGGTCGCCCTGACGCTGATTGGCAACACTCCGCCGACTCTGGCTGCGATCACCAATCGCACGGTGAACGTCGGCCAGACGGTTGCTTTCACCGCCAGCGCCACGGACACCGACTCGCCGCCGCAGACGCTCACTTATGCGCTGCTCGCCGGCGCGACCAACGCGACGCTGAACACCAACAGCGGCGCGTTTTCATTCCGCCCGCTCGTCACGCAGGCGAACTCGACGAACAATTTTACGCTGAAGGTTTCCGACAGCGGCTCGCCCAGTTTGAGCACCACGCAAAGTTTTGCCGTCTTCGTCAATCCGCTTTCAGCGCCGGGCATCAGCAACGTATCATTCGCGGGCGGGAAGTTCAGCTTCCAGGTCAGCGGCCAAAGCGGGCCGGATTATGCGATTGAAACCTCGACCAACCTCACGCAATGGAGCGACGTTTTCACCACCAATTCGCCCACGCCGCCGTTTGTGTGGATGGATTCCAATTCGCCCGCCGCGCCACAGCGTTTTTACCGCGTCAAACTCGGCCCGCCTCTGCCATAATCAGTCATTTTTAGCTTAAAATGAGTTGCGGTCCATAAAGGTGTCTAAAGGTGTCAGTCCTTCGTCCACCTATTTCCAAACCGAGTCGAGAATTTTTTGATTCCAAAAGGTCCTTGCGGACTGCCATCGTTTGCAGACGCCATCGTCTTTTAACCACCAAGGCTCCAAGGCACAAAGCCAAACCTTAGTGTCTTCGTGTCCTGGTGGTTTGACTTGTCTTCACATTCCCACGCGCCCGAAATAAATGAGGTCAAGGTTGTGGCTTGAAGCACGGATTCACAATATGACCACCAGATAAACCGCCACTGCAAGCCCGATGACGGCGAGTAGTATCGCCACCAAATAGGCGAAGGCCGGGCCGTAGGTCTGCCTGAATTGGCCGCGGTCAAGCGCTTTGATGTAACGATGATGCCGGATGGCGGCGATGATGTTCACCACGATGCCCAGCACAATCAGGGCAACGCCGGCCGGCAGGGAAAAGCCGTGAGCCGGCGGGGCTGGGACGTTGTTGCTGACGGAGACCTCGCGCAAAAACAATCCGAAGCGGGCGACGACAAAACCGAATCCCATGAGAGCGATGCCCGTCCTCAACCACGCCAGGAAAGTGCGTTCGGCCGCCATGTAAATACGCGGGTCAGTGGCGGAATCCTGAATTTCATTCATGCCATGCAGCCTAGACAAAAATCCCGATGAGTGAAAGCCGGAATTACGATTCAAAACTTATTCCTGAAGTTTCGCAGAGGACGCTTGCCGGAATGGTGTCGAGAAATTTTGCACACGGATTGCACGGATTTTCACAGATTCGGATTTAATCAGTGTGAATTAGTGAAATCCGTGTCAAAGGTCTTTGCAGACGGCCATCGTTTGCACGCAGCCACCATTTTCAGAAGAAGAATCATCCGGCGGGAATCGCAAAAACGAAATTTGTTTAATGCCGTTGTCAGCGCGCTGTCGCGTGGATAGTTTAGGCGCAGCCCGTATGATGCCCACCCAACAACTGGCGACGTTGAAATCGGCGGATTGCCGGGTCGCGGTTGACAATCTCACGCGCCAGCTTTACGCCACCGACGCGTCGCCCTATCAAATCGTGCCTCTGGCGGTGGCCTTCCCCAAAAACGCGATGCAGGCGAGCTCGGTCATTCAGGCGGCGGCACAGGCCGGAGTGTCGGTGACGCCGCGCGGCGCGGGCACGGGACTTTCCGGCGGGGCGATCGGCGACGGTCTGGTGATCGATTTTGCGCGATACAACCGCTGGGTTTTCAAACTTGATCTGGAGAAACGGACTGTCCGCGTCGGCGCGGGCGCCGTGCTGGACCAGTTGAACGACTTTTTGCGGTCGTCTGAATTTCATTTCGGGCCGGACGTGGCGACGAGTTCACGCGCGACGCTGGGCGGGATGACCGCGAATGATTCTTCCGGAACGCACGCGCCGGTTTATGGCACCACCGGCATGCACGTGAGCGAACTGGAAATCGTCCTCGCCAATGGCGAGATCGTGAAGGTCGGGCCAAAGCACAACACTTTACAGCGGCAGCGCAACATGGTGGAGGATTTGCTCGTTTTAAATTCGCTCCAGATCGCCGAGCATTTTCCGCCGGGATTGTTGAAGCGCTGGCCGGGTTACGCGCTCGCGCGCGCGCTCGATGAACCCAAAAACCTGTTGCACATGCTTTGCGGCAGCGAAGGGACGCTTGCGGCCATCACTTCCGCCGAATTAAAAATCGTTCCGGTGCCGGCGGAGCGCGGCGTCGGGTTGATTTTCTTTTCTTCCGTGACCGAGGCGTTGCAGGCCGCCGGACTGCTGCTCGATTTGAAACCCGCGGCGGTCGAGCACATCGACCGCCCGCTGTTCGACCAGACGCGCGGCAAGCGCGAGTTTCAGGCCGCACGCGATCTGCTCGAACTCGACACCAAATACTGCGAATCCATCTTGATCGTCGAATTTTTCGATGATGCCCACGGACGGCTCGCACAACTGAAAAAATTGAAGCTGGGCCTGCGCACGTTGATTTTGAAGACCAAGGCGGAAGCCAGTCTCGTCTGGGCGATGCGCAAAGCGGGCCTATCGTTGCTCACGAGCCGGAAGGGCGGTGCGAAGCCTGCCTGCTTCATCGAAGACGCGGCGGTGCGTCCGCGGGATTTGCCGGCATACGTTTCAGGTCTGCAAGAATTGATGGAGCGCGTGGGCGTAGAGGCTTCTTTTTACGGCCACGCGGCGGCGGGACTGCTCCATGTGCGGCCGGTGCTTGATCTGCACGACGCGGAGGATTTGAAAAAATACCGGCAGATCGCCGATGAGACAGCCGCGCTCGTGCTGCAATTCAAAGGCTCGATCGCCGGCGAACACGGCGTCGGCATCGCGCGGACGGAATTTCTGGAGCAACAGGTCGGCGAGGAGATTTACATGGTCATGCGGCAGATCAAACAGTCGTTCGACCCGCACAACCTGTTCAACCCGGGCAAAATCATTTCCGACGGAATCTTCAAAATCGACAAGCACCTGCGCGTGGAGACGGATGCAAAGCTGCCGTTTGAACCGCAGCTCGCGTTTGCGGCCAGGGACGATTCGTTCACGGCGAATCTGGAACAGTGCAACGGCTGCGGTGGTTGTCTCAAACAAACGCCGACGATGTGCCCGACGTATCTTGTGACTGGCGAGGAAATCATGTCCACGCGCGGGCGCGCCAACGCGATCCGCGCGGCGCTGGAATCGCGCGGCAACAACGGAGACCCGCTGCGTTCGGAGGAGATGGAATCGGCGCTGGGCAATTGCCTGTCGTGCAAAGCCTGCGTCCGCGAATGTCCGTCGAATGTGGACTTGGCGTTATTGAAGGTGGAGTTGTTGCACGCGCGTATCCGGCAGGATGGATTGACTATGCGCGACCGGCTGTTCAGCTCGCCGGATGTTCTTGGCCGGTTGGGCTGCGCGACATCGAGTCTGGCGAACGCCCTTTTGCATTTCACGCCGTTGCGCAATGTCGGAAGCCGGGTTTTTGGCATGACGACAAAACGACCGTGGCCGCAATTCGCGAGAGAGCGGTTTGATCACTGGTTCGCCAAACACGAAAGCCGTGCCGGAAAATTTCGCGGCCGGGCCATCCTTTGGGACGACACTTTCGTGCGCTATCACGAGCCTCACATCGGAATGGCCGCCGTTCGGGTTCTTGAAACGGCGGGTTTTGAAGTCACGTTGCTGGCGCGTCGAAAATGTTGCGGGCGACCCGCCTTCAGCCAGGGCAATCTCGACGAGGCCGCGCGACTGGGACGGCATAATCTTGATTTGTTGAACGAAGACGCGGACAACGCGCCAATTATCTTTCTTGAACCTTCGTGCTATTCGATGTTCGCGGAGGATTACCGGGAATTGAAATTGCCGGATGCGGAACAAATCGCCGCGCGCTGTTTTTTGTTCGAGGATTTCATCGAAAATTTATTGGAGCAGGAACCCAACGCGCTCCGCTTCAACGAGCGCGCCGAACGATTGGTCATCCACGCGCATTGCCACGCCAAGGCGCTGGCCAATCCGATCCGGATGCATCAACTGGCGGAACGGCTGCCGGCGCGGACGAGCGCGTTGCTGGACACGGGCTGTTGCGGCATGGCCGGCGGATTTGGAATGTTGGAATCAAAATACGAACTTTCAGTAAAGGTCGCCGAGCCGCTCATCCGGCAAGTAAAGGATCAACCTTACGGAACCATCATCGTGGCATCAGGCACCAGTTGCCGACAGCAAATCAAGCATCTGGCGCACGTCCGGCTCCGGCACATGGCGGAAGTTGTCGCCGACGCGTTGATCTGATCGCCTCTATTTGTAAATATCCTCCAAAGCCGCACGCAGTTCAGGAAACTGAAATTTGAATCCGGCTTCGCGGAATTGTTTCGGCGCTACGCGGCAACCCGACAGCGCGAGCGACGGTTCGCTTTTCATCAATCTTGAACCAAGTTTCACCGCCCATTCCGGCGCAGGCGGACTCCACGGACGATGCAGCGTGCGCCGCAACTCGCGCATGAATTCCGCGTTCGTCACGGGATTCGGCGCGACGGCATTGAAAGTCCCCGACAAATTTTCCTGCTCAATCGCCTCGATGAACATCCGCGACAAATCCTTGATGTGAATCCAACTGATGAATTGTTTTCCGCTGCCGGCCCGTCCGCCGAGAAACCGTTTCGTCAGCTTCGCCAAAACCGGCAGCGCTCCGCCATCGCGGCCAAGAACGAAACCGATCCGCAACAAAACCTTGCGCGTCTTCGGCGCGTCAACGGAAATGAAAGTCGTCTCCCAGTCGCGACAGACTTTGGCCAGTGAGTCCGAACCGTTGAAGGTGTTTTCGTCGCACAAAAAATCCCCGCGATTCCCGTAGAAACCGACGGCACCGGCCTGAACCCAGACGCGCGGCGGCTTGGCGATGTGAGCGAAGGACATGATGATTGCGCGAACCGAATTCACGCGCGAGCTGGCGATTTCGCCGAGATTTTCCGGCGTGTGCGGACAGTTGACATTTTTTCCGGTCAGATTGACGACAGCTTCCGCGCCATCCAAAAATTTGATCCATTCGCCGACGTGCCCGCCGCTCCATTCCATTTCGATGACGCCGTCGTCGCGTTCGCGCGGCGCGCGCGTCAGCACGACGACCTGGTAATTTTTTGCGACCAGTTCGCGCGCCAGCGCGGCGCCGATGAAACCGCTGCCGCCCGCGAGCAACACCCGTTTTTTCTCCGGCCTGTTCACAATTTTTCCAATTCCAGTTTCGGCGCGTTCTGCGCCGTCAGCGGATTCATTTTAAAATCATTTTTCTCCAAATCTCCAAGCCATTTTTTGATCAACGCACCGACGGTTTGCAGATTCAAATCCTCGTGCGCAAACGGATATTTTTCGAGGTTCGTGCGGGCGAGTTCGAAAAGCGCGGCGGCGGGACGCAGCCGGTTCTTTTGCAGATGAACGAACGCGCCCGCAAGCTGAATCAAGCCTTTGTAAAAATTTCCGTTCGCGCCGTGCCTGTCCGCAAGCCACAAATTTTCCAGAACGTCGTGCGCCTCGTAAAATTCCTGCCGGTTGAACAATTCGAAATAGCCGGCGTAATGCGGATCGAGTTTTCCGCCGGAAAATTTCCCGACCATTTCGGCGATGCGTTGGCTCTTTTGAGTCACGACTTTAGATTAAAGCGTAGGAGTCGAGGTGACGAGACTCATTCTGAAGGAAATCAAAAACTTCTCGCCGGCTCCCGCAATTTTATTGAGAGATGAGACGGAAGAAACTGCTGCTGTTGGTCGGCGAAAGGATGACTTGATCTTGCAGATTGGTGAGATTGAGCGTGGGCGTGTTCGTCAGCGTCACCCAATTCGTCGTGGTCAAATCACAATTCTGCTGCAACACAAAATTCACTGCGTTAGTAGGCCATGAAACAACCACGTTGCCGCCGCAAAGCGCTACACTTAATACCGGAGAATATTGCCAAATATAAATTCCGCCGCCATTTACCACGGCTGCCTTTTTGCAACCATCGGCTGACGAATTTACGGAATACCAAAACGTGTCTGGCGCAATGTTGGATGTCCAAGTGACGCCAAAATCAGAAGAGGTGTAAATCGGTCCAGGCTTCATTCCGACAAACCCTCCGGCCACCGCCACCAATTTGCTTCCATCAACCGATGAAGCAATGGAATACCAGTTTTCATTCGGTGCATTGGTCTGAAGTGTCCAACTGCTTCCTGAATTGATTGAGGTATAAATACCACCGCCGCCACACGCAGCCGCCAATTTGATTCCATCGGCCGAAGATGCCACGGAAGACCAATCTGCGATGGGTACATCAGTTGCCGTCCAATCGACTCCAGAATTGGTCGAGGTGAAAATGGTACCCCCCAAAGTTCCCACAACCAACATCGTTCCGTCAGCGGAACAACAAACCGCTCTCGCGAACCCAAAACTCGAAGAATTGTTTGAATTGGGAATTGCATTCGATGTCCATGAAACCCCTGAATTTGTCGAATTATAAATGAGCGCATCATAAAAATCCACTGCCGCCAATTTGCTTCCATCTTCTGAAATAGCGACCGAAACCCAAAAATTCGGCACGTTGTTCGACATCCAGGTAATTCCCGAATCTGTTGAGGTATAAATGAATCCATACGCGCTCCCGGCTACTATGACATTACCATCAGCGGAAGAAGCTATCGTTTCCCAATTGGCAACAGGTGCGTTGGTTAGTGGCGTCCATGTCACTCCGGAATTTGTCGAAGCATAAATTCCTCCATCTTCATAATCCACCGCGACCAATTTTACTCCATCGGATGAGGACGCGATTCCACTCCAACCTCGATTAGGCGCGTTAGTGGCTTGAATCCAAGTTTGGGCAAACGCAGAATTTACGGCACTGAATTGGCCGAAAAAAATAATTGCCACTGGCAGCAGAATCTTCATTTGGCAGCTTTGTTAAACCATTTCACAAAGGTTTTGCCAAGTTGATTTTCCGCCTCGCGTTGACAAGTCCCCTGCCCTGCGACATTCTGCGCGCATGGCAAAACCTGCTTTGGGACGCGGCCTCGGCGCGTTGTTGGGCGGCAGTCCGGTTCTCACGCAACCCGCGATTGCGCCGCCTGTTCAACCCGCCGCCCCGATTCCCGCGCCCGCGCCCCGCGAAAGTGTGCAGCGCGTGCCGTTGAATCGCATCCGTCCGTCCGCGCTACAACCGCGCAAGGATTTTTCACCGGAAGCATTGCGCGAACTGGCCGATTCCATCCGCGAACAAGGAATCGTCCAGCCGCTCGTGGTGCGCGAACGCGGCAGATTTTTTGAACTGATCGCCGGTGAACGTCGCTGGCGCGCGGCGCAGTTGCTGAATCTGCCGGAAGTTCCCGTCATCACCCGCGAGGCCGACGACCGCGCCGTATTGGAACTCGCGCTCATCGAAAATCTGCAGCGCGAAAACCTGAACGCGCTTGAAGAGGCGCACGGTTACGCGCAACTCGCGGAACAATTCAAACTCACGCAGGAGGAGATTTCCGCCAAGGTCGGCAAGAGCCGCGCCGTAGTGGCGAACGCGATGCGCCTGCTGAAACTTCCGGCGGCGGTCCAGAAATTTGTCCGCGAAGGACGGCTTTCGGTCGGGCACGCAAAGGTGATTCTCGGTTTGACGGACGAAAAAAAACAGCAGCAGGCCGCCGAGCGCGTCATCAAGGAAGGCTTGAACGTCCGGCAGACGGAAGGCTTGATTGCGAAGCTGCAGGCGCGCGGCTCGCAAAAACCCGGCGGCAAAATCACGGCCATCGTCCCGATTGATTCCAACATCGCCCGGCTCGAAGACCGGTTGCGCGAAAAGTTCGGGACGAAGGTGCAATTGCGTTACGCATTGGGCAAAGGCGCGGTCGAGATTTCATTTTTCAGCGATGAAGAGCTGCAGCGCGTCCTGGAAATCCTTGAAGTGAACGCGGACTAGACTTTCAACGCAAATTTTTCGGAGAGCCAAATGATTTTACCAGTCGTCAAATACGGTCATCCCGCCCTTCGGCAAAAAGGCACGGTGATTGAAAAAATCACACCGGAAATCAAGAAGCTCATCGCCGACATGTTCGAGACGATGCATGAACGTCACGGTGTCGGACTGGCGGCGCAGCAGGTCGGTCGCGCGCTGCAACTCACGGTAATTGACGTGCGCGATGCGAAAGACCGGCCGTCAACACTCGAACTCAAGGGCAAGCCCGCCGACGTGAATGACATCATGCCGCTCGTCCTTATCAATCCGGAAATCAAACCCGCCGGCGAACCGGCGGTCAGTGGCGAAGGTTGTTTGAGTTTTCCGGAGATTTACGCGGAGATTTCGCGCCCTGAATTCGTGGAGGTGAAGGCGTTGAACGAAAAATTGAAACCGATTGAATTCCGGGCCGGCGGCCTGCTGTCGCGCGCAGTTCAGCACGAAACGGATCATCTGAACGGAATTTTGTTCATCGACCGGATGAACAGAAAGACGAAAGAAGAATTGCGCGAAAAACTTGACATGCTTCAGGCGGCAACGAAGACGGAATTGGAAACCGCGCGGAAAAAATCTCAATAAACCTTCCGCAAGTTCGACGGCAGGATTCCCAATTCGTCGCGGTATTTTGCGACGGTGCGGCGCGCGATGGTGATTCCTTTGTCGGCCAGCATTTTCACGACTTCCTGATCGGACAACGGCTTGGCGGAATCCTCGGCCTTGAAAATCTCGGCGATCATGTCCTTAACGCTCGTGTTGGACACGCCTTCGCCGCCGCCCGTGGTCTGAAGACCGGCGGTGAAGAAAAATTTCATTTCAAAAATGCCCTGCGGCGTCTCGATGTATTTGGCCGAGACGGCGCGGCTCACGGTCGTTTCATGGACGCCGACCACTTCGGCCACCTGCGCCATCGTCATCGGTTTCAAATGTGCCACGCCTTTTTCCATGAAGTCGCGCTGGCGTTTGACGATCTCCTTGCCGATGTTCAAAATCGTCGTCTGCCGCTGGTGCAAACTTTTGATGAGAAATTTTCCGGCGCGGATTTTTTCGCGGATGTAATTTTTTACCTCGGCATTGTTTTCGCCCGCCGACATCAAATCCTTATAGACATTGCTGATCCGCAGGTGCGGGATGTGTTCGTCATTGGTCGTCACGAGGAAATCGTCGCCGTTTTTTTGAACGAACACCTCGGGCAAAACATACTGGTCGGTGTCCGGCAAAAAAGCGCGGCCCGGCCTCGGTTCAAGCCGCCCGATGCGGCTCATCGCGACCTGAACCTCTTCGACTTCACAATTTGTGCCGCGCGCGATTTCAGGGATGCGCCTTTTGCCGAGCGCCTCCATGTGATCGCGAACTATCCTATATTCGAGGGAATCGGTCTTGCCGCCACGTTCAAGCTGGATCATGAGGCATTCGCGCAAATCGCGCGCGCCCACGCCCGGCGGATCGAAGGTTTGAATGACTTTAAGAACCTCGGAAATTTTTTCCTGCGGCAGACTGGTCAAAGCAGAAAGCTCTTCAACCGTCGTTTTCAAATAACCGTAATCGTCAATGTTGCCGACGATGAGTTCGGCGATGCCCCGTTCCTCCTCGGTTAAGGCCGATTCACGCATCTGATCCATGAGCATTTGGGCGAGCGAAGTTCCCACGGTAAGGGAATCGAACATGAACTGCCGCCTTTCTTCCTCCTCGCTGGATTGGCGGACGGCGACATTGGTCTGCGAAAAATGATCGCGCCATTCCTGATCGAGCTGAACCAGTTTTTCGAACTCCGCCTGAAAATCGTCCACCGGCTCGGCGGAATTTTTTTCGCTTGTGGGATCAACGATCCCGTCCGACGGCGGCTCGGCAAGATCGGGTGCAGCGGCCACCTCATCGGAATCGCGCTCGGACTTGTCACGAAGATCAGATTCTTCGGTTTCGATTTCTTCAAGCACGGGATTTTGCTGGAGTTCCTGCTCGACAAGCGCCTTGAGTTCGAGCGTCGGTGCCTGAAGCAAAGCCAGTGACTGCTGCAATTGCGGCGCGAGCACCAGCGATTGCGACAGTCTTTGCGACAGTTGTAGGCCTTGTGCCATTTGCGATTTCATCTTAACTTACATTTTTTATAATACAAGAAAAATTGGCACGATTTTCGCTCTAAAGCTTTAAATTCAAGGAAATACTGGATTTTCTTCGCTGCCGGTTGCATGTTTGCGACATGAAATTGATTCTTTCCACGCACAACGTCACTTTGACCAAGGCTATCGAAGCGCATGTTGTCAAACGGATTCAAAAACTTGACCACTTCGACCAACGCGCCATTGACGCGCGCGTCACTCTCGAACACGACCACAAGCGCGTGCCCGAAAAACAATTCAGTTGTTCGATGCGTTTGGCCGTTCGCGGACCGGATTTGTTCGCTGAGGATCGCGAAAGTGATTTATATGCAGCCGTTGATCTTGTGACAAAAAAAATCGAGCAGCAAATCCGCAAGCGTCATAACAAACATAAAGCACGGAAGCACAAGGACGCCGTCAAAAATAAAAACGCCAAGCGTGCGGCTGGAGTTTGACAGTGATTCTTCGCGCCCGAACGGTTCTCCCGATCTCGCAACCGCCGATTGAAAATGGCGCGGTAATCGTTTCCGGAAATAAAATCCGCGCCATCGGTTCCTGGCTGGATTTGGAATCGCAATCGTGCGCGGAAGAAAAAATTCTCGATCTCGGCGACATCGTTTTGATGCCCGGCCTTGTCAATTCGCATTGCCATCTCGATTACACCGATATGGCCGGACAATTGCCACCACCAAAAACTTTCACCGACTGGATTCCGCTCATCACCGCCGCCAAATCCGCTTGGGGCTTTTCCGAATACGCGCACTCCTGGCTGCACGGCGCTCACATGCTTCTCAAAACCGGGACGACGACCGTTGCCGACATCGAAGCCCTGCCGGATTTGCTGCCCGAAGTCTGGGACGCGACGCCACTGCGCGTCTTTTCATTTCTGGAGATGACCGGCATCCGCGCGCATCGCGACCCGAAGGAAGTGCTGAATGAAACCATCGGAAAAATTGATTCGCTCACACATTCGCGCTGCCGCGCGCTGCTCTCGCCGCACGCGCCCTACTCCACCCTGCCGGAACTGCTGCGCTCGAGCTCTGAAGTCGCGCGCAAAAAAAACTGGCCGATCACCACACACGTCGCGGAGTCGGAACAGGAATTTGAAATGTTCATGCACGCGCGCGGAAAAATGTTCGACTGGCTCAAGCGCAACGAACGCGACGATTCGGACTGCGGCCTCGGCTCGCCCGTCCAGCATCTTGCCTGGAACAAAATGCTGGGCGAAAATCTGCTCGCCATCCACGTCAATTGCCTTTCACGCGGCGATGCGGCGCTGCTCGGCAAATATCACGTCAACGTCGTCCACTGCCCGCGCAGCCACGCCTATTTTCGGCATCCGCCGTTTCTGCACAAACACCTTGCAAAAGCCGGCGTCAACATCTGCCTCGGCACCGACAGCCTTTCGACCGTCCGCAAAACCGGAAAACAAAAGCTCGAACTCAACATGTTCGAGGAGATGCGAGCGTTCGCGAAAAAAAATAAAAAAGTTCCGCCGGAGGAAATTCTGAAGATGGCCACCATCAACGGCGCGCGCTCTCTCGGGCTAATGGGACAGATCGGAGAACTTTCGAAAAACGCCTTCGCCGATCTGATCGCGATTCCCTTCGATGGAAAAATTGCCGATGCTTGCGACGCCGCGCTAAATCATTCAGATAAAGTAACCGCCAGCATGATTGACGGTCGCTGGACAATTCCTCCGGATTTTTGAGAAGGCATTCTTCCCATCGGCGTTCATCTGTGTTTAGCTTTCGTCGAAAATGAATTCGCTGAACGACGAATTGTCTCGCCGGCTCGCTTCTTTGCGCCGGCAAAATCTTTATCGCGAATTGCGCCGCGTGGATTCGCCCCAGTCGGCGCGGATAAAAATTAACGGCAAAACTTTTCTCAATTTTTCGTCCAACGACTACCTCGGCCTCGCGGATAATCCGTTGCTAAAGGAAGCCGCCATCAAAGCCGTCAAAAAATTCGGCGCTGGCTGCGGCGCGTCGCGGTTGGTTTGCGGCTCGCTCGCACCTCATCATGAACTTGAAGAAGTGATTGCCGTTTTTAAAAAAACTGAAGCTGCATTGAGTTTTTTCTCCGGTTACGCCGCAGCCATCGGAACGATTTGCGCACTGCTTGGCAAGGATGACATCATCGTTCTGGACAAGCTCGTTCACGCCAGCATCGTGGACGCTGCGCGTTTGAGCGGTGCAAAGCTGCGTGTTTTTTCACACAACGACCTGAACGATTTGGAAAAGATTTTAAAATGGGCGACCGCTAATTCTCGTCACTCACCACTCGTTACTTGTCACATTTTAATTGTCACCGAATCCATTTTTTCGATGGATGGCGATGCCGCTCAGCTCCGCGAAATCGTTAGCTTGAAAGAAAAATATGGTGCTTGGCTCATGGTGGACGAAGCACATGCGACCGGGCTTTACGGCAAGAATCGGCGCGGTCTTGCGGAAAAACTCGGAGTCGCCGACCGCATCGAAATCCAGATGGGCACACTTGGCAAAGCGCTCGGCGCGAGCGGGGGATACATTTGCGGTTCACAAAAACTGATTGATTTCCTTACAAACCGCGCGCGCAGTTTTATTTTTTCGACCGCGCCGGTTCCAGCCGCAGCCGCGGCAGCGACCGCAGGAATCCGATTTGTTCAATCAAACAAAGGCAAAGCGCGCTGCGATTCGCTTTGGCGACGCGTCAAACAATTCAATCCCAAATCTTCCACCGCGATTATCCCGCTTACCGTCGGCAATGAAAACAAGGCGCTTGAACTCGCAACGCGATTGCGTGAGAAAAATATTTTTATTCCAGCGATCCGTTATCCGACCGTTGCACGCGGCGAAGCTCGATTGCGAATCACTCTGGCCGCCGCACACACGGCCGATGACGTTTCTGAATTGCTCGCGGCGTTGCATGACCTCGATTTTAAAATCTAAAATGCACAAGCTCGCCAAGCTCGATCATAAATTCATCTGGCATCCGTTCACGCAGATGCGCGACTGGCTCAAGCGCGAGCCGATCGTCATCGCGTCGGGCAAAGGCGCGATGATGCGGGACGTTAGCGGACGAAAATTTCTGGATGCCAATTCTTCCATCTGGACAAATCTGCACGGACACAATCATCCAAAAATCAATTCGGCAGTTCAGCGTCAGTTAAAAAGAATTTCTCACTCGTCCGCGCTCGGTTTTGCAAATGAACCGGCTTCTTTACTGGCGGAAAGACTTGTCGCTGCGACAAATCCGAAATCTGAAATCCGAAATCCGAAATTATCGAAGATTTTTTTCAGCGACGATGGCTCAACGGCGATGGAAGTCGCGCTCAAATTGGCTTATGAGTTCACGCGGCGCACTCGCGGCAGGAAAGTTCAACCAAAATTTCTTTCGCTTGAAGGCGGGTATCACGGCGACACCGTCGGCGCGGTCTCGCTTGGCCAGATCGATTTGTTTCACAAAAGTTATTCCGGCCTGTTGTTCAAAACGGACAAGGTGATGTCGCCGTATTGCTATCGGTGTCCGTTTAATCGGGCGAAGCCGGAACGCGATGACGCACGCAATTATCGCAAGTGCGATTGGGAATGCGTCGCCAAAGTTGAACAAAATTTTTCCACGCAAAAGAAAAAAGGAAATCCCTACGCCGCGTTTGTCTTCGAACCTTTGATTCAAGGCGCGGCGGGAATGATTCCGCAACCGGACGGCTGGTTGAAGCGCGTCACGGAAATCGTGCGCGGCCACGGCGCGTTGCTGGTCGCGGACGAAGTGATGACGGGATTTGGAAGAACAGGAAAGCTTTTTGCGTGCCAGCATGAAAATGTGCAACCGGATTTCCTTTGCGTCGCGAAAGGAATGACCGGCGGTTATCTGCCGATGGCGGCGACGTTGACGACGCAAAAAGTCTTCAACGCATTTCTCGGCGAGTATCACGAGTTCAAAACTTTCTTTCACGGCCACAGTTACACGGGCAATCAACTTGGCGCGGCGGCTTCGCTGGCTAGTCTGGAGATTTTGGAGAGCGGAAAATCAATCCAGTCGCGAAAGAATCTGGAAAAAATTCTGCGCGAAGAATTGAAAACACTTTGGTCGCTGCCAAATGTCGGTGACATCCGGCAAGTCGGTTTAATCGCCGGAATCGAGCTGGTCAAAAACTGGCGGACGCGCGAGCCGTTTGATTTGCGCGAGCGCGCGGGCATCCGCGTCTGCGAAGCGATGGCCAAACGCGGCGTACTGACGCGACCGATTGGAAATGTGATTGTGTTGATGCCGCCTTATTGCACAACCCGTGCGCAAGCACAGAAAATGGTTTGCTCACTTTTTGATTCAGTTCGCGAGGTTTTCAGAGGCGTTAGAATCTAGAAAATTCAGATTTTCGTTTCAGCCAGTGTGAGCAATCGTTTGAATTCTGCTTCAGTCATTGGCGACACGGAGAGGCGCGATTGCTTTACTAGTTTCATTTCCTGAAGAATTTTGTCGGCCTTGATTTGCGCGAGGGTGAGGGGTTTGGACAAATTTTTTTCCGGCACGAGGTCAACCGCCGACCAATCGCCTTCGTCCGCCGTCGGGTCGGAATAAAATTCTTTTACGACGCGCGCGAGGCCGACGACGGATTTTTCCTCGCCGCTGTGGTAAAAGAAAACGAGGTCGCCCCTCTTCATCGCGCGCAGATTGTTTCGCGCCGTGTAATTTCGTACGCCGGTCCACGCGGTCTTGCCGTCCTTCAAAAGCGCCGACCACGAGTAGGCTTCGGGTTCCGATTTTACCAGCCAGTAGTTCATTTGCGATTTTCGTTTTACGATTTACAATTGCGTGATGAGTTTGGCCGAAAATCTTGTGGCAATTCAACAACGGATTCGCGCGGCGTGCGACCGCAGCGACCGCGAACCGAATTCGATCACGTTGCTCGCCGTCACGAAAAGTCAGCCGCCGGAAACCGTCAAGGCGGCGGCGGAGCTTGGCCTGATTTTTTTCGGCGAGAACAAGATTCAAGAGGCGAAGGCGAAAATTCCGCTGTGTCCCGGCAAAACGCGCTGGCATTTCATCGGACATCTGCAATCGAACAAATGCCGCGACGCGGTCGATCTTTTTGAAATGATTGAAAGCGTGGACAGTCTGCCGCTCGCGCAGGAGATCAACAAGCGTTGCGAACAGGTGGCGAAGCGGATGCCGGTGCTGCTCGAAGTCAATGTCGCGGGCGAAGCGAGCAAGTTCGGCTACAAGCCGGAAAAATTGCTCGCCGAGTTGAAGGAAATGAATTCTTTGCAACGGCTTCAAATCAACGGCTTGATGACCGTGCCGCCGTATGCGAGTGAAACGGAGAAAGCGCGCCCGCATTTCCGCCGGTTGCGCGAACTTAAAATGGAATGCGAGCGGATTCTTGGCGCGCCGTTGCCGCATTTGAGCATGGGAATGAGCGGCGATTTTGAAACGGCGATCGAAGAAGGCGCGACGATCATCCGCATCGGGACGGTTTTATTCGGCCCCCGGGCAAAAGCAAAGTCGCGCGCCGAGGCTGATTAGATTTTGCATTTTCAGCCAGAAAAACTTAAATTGGCGAAGATGACTGTTGAATCGTTCAAACGCGAAATCGCCGCCGCCGTCAAGGCTTATGACAAATATGTCATTTGCATTGATAAAACGCCGGAGGATTTTGAGGCGTCTCTGGCTTCGCTGATGACGAAGGCGATCAAGGCTTATGAAAGTCGCGGCGAAGGGTTACGGCATGGCATCGCGCTGGACAAGCAAGTGACTGTCATCTTGAGCCAGAGCGACGAGCCGAGGCCGATGTGCGGAATTTATTTCAACCTCCACTCGCCCTATCAAAAATCCACGCTGCCGAAAACGGTGAAGCCACTCGTGGAAAAATCGCCGAAAGGCGAAGAGTAATTTCACTGGTCGCGGACTTCGTCGCCGACCTGCGCGTCGCCGGTGACAATGTCGGCCACGATGTTGTTGTCGCTTTGCGGGCCGGTCACTTTAAGCTCGGCAGCTTTCAATCCATCGCGATAAAGGAAAAGGCTTTGATCCATCTTCGGCATCCGGCCGTCGGGAAAACTCAAAACGACGAAACGTCCGGCGGAATTATACGAGATGACCTTGGCCGTGAGCGAATTGTCCGGCGTCACGATTGTTTGGGGCGCGGTCATCGCGGGCGCGGCTGGCGGAGTCGCCTTTTTGTGCCTATGGAATATACATCCCGTAGCGAAAATTCCGACCAGCAAAAAAGTCAAAGGAGTAGACAATTTCATGCGGACAGTTAAGCGCGGTGCTGCGCGCAGGTCAACCCCGAAGGTTTCAGTAAACTTTGACGGTCAAAAAGTTTCGGGCTGTTTCAAAATCTTCGACCAGTCGGCCTGTCCCAAAAACACGCCGGCGACGATCAATGCCATCGCCGCGCAAAACGTGGAAGTGATCGGTTCGCGCAAAGCAAAATGCGCCCACGCGGTCGTCGTCAGGGGAATGAAATTGTTGAAGAGCATGACGCGGCTTGTGCGCCAGTGGTGGAGCGCGCTGTTCCAAAGCGCGTAGGGCACGACGCCGCCGAAGAGAATGCACAGCGTCTGCACGAAAAAGTGCCGGGAGTCGGTCGCGATGCCGCGCGCGGCGATTTCCAGCAGCCCGAACGGCAGCAGCCAGACGCCGGACATCCACATCGCGCTGGCGGCGATCTCGAGCCCGGAGATTTTTGCGGAAAGAAAACGGCTCTGATGGTTGTAATTTGCCCAAAGCAAACTGGAGGCAACGCCGCAAAATTCCCCGGCGAGATTTGTGTCCGCGATTTTCAGCGCGGGCCAGAACAAAACCAGAACCCCTGCCACCGCCAAAAATGCCGCGCCGTAACGTCGCGCGCTCGCCCAGTTGCGTTTCGGACGTTCTTCCCAAAGCAACGCCCAGACCGGCGACGCGCCGAGATACAGCGCGACGTGCGAAGCCGCCGTCAGTTTCAACGCCCACGCGAACGCGACGATATAAGCCGCGAGGCTCAATCCGCCGCGAAACCAAAGCTGCCTGTTGGATTCCCGCGAGAGCGGCTTGAATTCGCCGAGCCAGTTTGTGAAACGCAAAATGGCGAGCAGGAACAATCCGGCCACTAGAAATCGCGTCGCGCCCGTCCAAATGGGCGGCCACGTCGCAACGAGCCATTTCGTTCCGACGTTGTTGCCGCCCCAGAGAATGACGACGAGCAGCAGGCTTCCGGCGATGGCTGAATTGTTTTTCTTTTCCGACACGCGGCGAAATTAAGCCAAAGAGGAAAAGTTGCGAATGAAATTTATTTGACCGACGCGAGACACGAACTATTTTGCGCGGATGGATCATTCGCCCGGTTTCCTGAAAATCGTCGCCGACGCCAAGACGCGCGTCCGCGAAATCTCGATAGAACAAGCCCGCATCCGTCTCGAAAAAAATCCAAAGGCCTTTTTGGTTGATGTGCGCGAGGACAATGAATGGCAAAAAGGACACGCCACCGGGGCCGTGCATCTCGGCAAGGGAATTTTGGAACGCGACCTGGAAAAAATGTTTCCCGATCCGGAGACGGAAATCGTCATGTATTGCGGCGGCGGTTTTCGCTCGGCGCTTTCGTGCGACGCGGCACAAAAGATGGGTTATCGCAATGTCCATTCGCTCATCGGCGGTTACAAAGCGATGGCGAATGCGAATTGGCCGATGAAAAGCGGAGATTGAACAGGAACTCTTTTTGCTTCAAGACTGTGGACGGTTTAGGCAGGATGAGCGGAAATTCAGAGGCCAATGTATTTCGGAAAAAAAATCGTCGTGGTGATGCCGGCTTACAATGCGGCGCGAACCGTCACCAAAACCGTTGATGAAGTCCTCCAACAAGGCGTCGTAGATGAAATCATTCTCGTGGACGACCGCAGCCGCGATGACACGGTGCGGGTCGCCTCGTCGCTGCTCGGCGTGCGCGTCCACGTCCACGAGCGTAACGTTGGCTACGGCGGCAACCAGAAAACCTGCTACCGGCTCGCGCTCGAAGCGGGCGCGGACATCGTCATCATGGTCCATCCGGATTATCAATACACGCCCAAGTTGATTCCCGCGATGGCTTCCATCATCGCCAACGATGTGCATCCGTGCGTTCTCGCCAGCCGCATTTTGGGCGGTTACTCGCTGCGGGGCGGAATGCCGGTCTGGAAATACATCGCAAACCGGTTTCTTACCGCGGCGGAGAATATTTTGCTGGGCGCAAAACTTTCGGAATATCACACGGGCTACCGCGCGTTCTCGCGGAAGATTTTGGAAACGCTCGACCTGTCAAAAAATTCCGATGATTTTGTCTTCGACAACCAGATGCTCGCGCAGATTTTCTGGCACGGCTTCACGATCGGCGAGGTGAGCTGTCCAACGAAGTATTTCAAGGAAGCCTCCTCGATCAATTTCCGCCGCAGTTTGAAATACGGCTTCGGCTGCCTTTCAGTCGGATTGAAATTCCGGCTGGCGAAAATGGGATTGCTGCGCTCTGAACTTTTCAGTTCAGCGCCGCGGCAAGGCGGGACTTCTTCCGGTTGACTGTCGAACGGGTCAGCACGCCGACCTTGACAGCCTTGTCGAGAGAGGAATGGACGCCGGGCAACAGTTTGGCGGCTTCGTCTTTTTTCCCGGCGACGATCGCGGCACGGTAATCTTTTTCCAAGCCGCGCAGGTTCGATTTGACGCTGCGGTTGTGCTGGTGTTTGCGTTCATTACCGCGCATTCTGCGCTCGGCTGATTTTGTGTTCGGCATAAATAAACTGTCGCTTTGCTTGAAAGGGCGGAAAATCTAGTTGAATGCACCTAAAAGTCAATCCCGAAAACAATGCATCAATGCTTTACTTTTGAGGAATTTATTAGTTTTTTGTGGCGCAACATTTGCTGTTTGTTGAGCTTCAAGCCGTACACCCTGCGGCGCAATGAATAAACCGTTGCACATCCTGCATCTGGAAGACGAGCCGGATTTTGCCGAGCTGGTTCGCACCCTTCTGGCTCAAGATAATATTGAAGCCGACGTGAAACGCGTCGGCGACCGTGTGGCCTTCGTGCAGGTGCTGGAGACGGAAAAGTTCGATCTCATCATTTCTGATTACCGCCTGCCGGCATTCACCGGCCTCGAGGCATTGGCAATCGCCCAAAACAAATCCCCGCACACGCCGTTCATTTTGGTCTCGGGCACGATCGGCGAACACGCGGCGATTGAGAGTCTGAAGGCCGGCGCGACGGATTATGTGCTCAAGCAAAATCCCGATCGCCTGCCGTCCGCCGTCCGCCGCGCCGTGCAGGAAGCCGAAGAGCGCGCCAGGCGGCGCGAAGCGGAGATGGAACTGGTTCGCCGTGAAAAATATTTCCGCACCCTCACGGAAAATTCGATCGACGTCCTGACGGTTTTGGATGCGAACGGCGTGGTCGTCTATAAAAGTCCCTCGGTCAAGAGCGTGCTGGGTTATGAGCCGGAGGAATTGGTCGGACAAAACATATTCCAACACGTTCACCCCGACGACCTGGCACATGCGCAGGAGGTGTTTAAAACCGCGCTGGCGAAACCGGGGCAAGCTGCGACGCTTCAATTTCGTTACCGCCACAAAGACGGTTCCTGGCGGCATCTGGAAGCGGTGGGACAAAACCGGCTGGCCGATTCGGAAATCGGCGCCCTCGTCATTAATTCACGCGACATGACTGATCGCTGGCGGGCTGCGGAAGAGTTGCGCACCAGCGAAAAACAATATCGCCTGCTCTTCAACGGAAATCCCAATCCGATGTGGGTGTTCGATCTTGAAACACTCAAATTTTTGGAAGTCAACGAGGCGGCCGTCCAGCAGTACGGCTATTCGCGCCGCGAATTTCTGGAAATGACGATCACAGATATCCGCCCTCCGGAAAAAGGCGGCCAGCGCAAAACGGCTTCATTGGACGCCGGCGACCGCGGCCTCATCTGGCAGCATCTGCGCAAGGACGGTAGCAGCATGGAAGCCGAGGTCATCTGGAGCCCGATGGTTTTCCGCGAACGTTTCGCGGCGTTGACAATGGCCACCGACGTGACCGAGCGCCGCCGCGTTGAAAACCGCAACGCGATTTTCTCAAAATTGAGCCACCGTTTGAGTTCGACCACCACCGCGCCGGAAGCGGCCATGATCATTTGCGAGGCGGCGGATGCCTTGTTCAAATGGGATGACTTCGCCCTCGATTTGTATTCCGCCGAACGCGACGAAGTTTTTTCACTGCTCAATATCACCACTGTTGACGGGCAACGGGTGGAAATTCCCGCGTCGACCCAGCCTAAAACAGCCAACGCCCTGATTCAGCGTGTCGTCAACCGGGGGCCGGAATTGCTTTCGTCCGCCGAAGCGCGCGATCAATCCGCGGCGACGATGCTCGCGCCCATACGCAGGGGCGAGCGCGTCGTCGGTGTACTCTTCATCCAAAACCACCTGCCCGGTTCCTACACCGAACGCGATTTGGGAGTGCTTCAGACCTTGTCCGACCAATGCAGCGGCGCGCTTGAACGTGTCCGGGCCGAGGGACAGTTGCGCGAAAGCCAGCGGCGTTTCCGCGATCTGTTTGAAAATTCTCCCGATGCGATTTTTGTCGAAGACATGGATGGCACTGTGCTGGACGTGAATTTCGCCGCTTGCGTCCTGCACGGGATGACGCGCGAGCAGTTGATCGGAAAAAATGCTTTGAATGATTTGACTTCTCCCTCGCATCGTGACGAAGTCAGCCAAAGTTTTCAAAAACTGGCATCCGGAAAATTATCATGGGTTGAAGGTGAAAGTTTGACGATGGACGGACACACCACGCCGGTTGAAGTTCGCGCGGGTCGGATAGAATATGACGGCAGACCCGCCCTGCTCCTTCATGTTCGCGACATCACGCAGCGCCGCGCGGCGGAGGCCGCTTTGCAAAGTTCCGAAATGCTTTTCCGTTCCGTCTGGGAAAATTCCGTTGATGGAATGCGATTGACCGATGAAAACGGCATCACCATCGCCGTCAACGAGGCTTTCTGCAAACTCGTTGGCATGGACTCGCAATCTCTGGAAGGCAAACCGTTCACGGTCATTTACGCTGAATCTGAAAATCCTTCGGAAATGCAAAGGGAACGCCGCCAACATTTCCTCATGCGTGAAACCCAGCAAAAAACCGAACGCCAATATACGCTCCACAATGGTCAGCATGTTACTCTGGAAATCACACATTCGTTCGTCGCCGTTCACGGCCAGCCATTGCTCATGTTGAGTTTGTTCCGCGATGTCACGACACAACATCGGCTGGAGGAACAGTTGCGACAATCGCAAAAAATGGAAGCCATCGGCCAGCTTGCAGGCGGCGTCGCGCACGATTTCAACAACATTCTCACTGTCATCCACGGCCACGCTTCGCTCCTTGGAACGGCTGATCTTGACGACACCGCCGCGCGTTCCGCACAACAAATCGCACAGGCAGCCGAGCGCGCCGCCGGGCTGACCCGCCAATTGCTCACATTCAGCCGTCGCCAGCTCATCCAGCCCAAGAAATTGGACATGAACAAAATCGTGGGCAACATGAGCGACATGCTTGGGCGTCTTTTGGGCGAAGACGTTGTCCTCAAGTTGAATTACTCGCAATCGCCCGCGATGGTCGAAGCCGACGCAGGAATGATGGAACAAGTTTTGTTGAACCTTGCCGTCAACGCCCGCGACGCCATGCCACGCGGCGGGCAGCTTGCGGTCCGCATTTCCATCGTGGAAGTGAACGACTCGCACGTCCACAACCATCCCGAGGCACGTGCCGGCAAATTCGTCTGCGTGAGCAAATCCGACACCGGCAGCGGCATCGCTCCGGAAAATTTGCCGCGAATCTTCGAACCGTTCTTCACCACGAAGGAAATCGGCAAGGGAACCGGCCTTGGCCTTGCGACTGTCTACGGAATCATCAAACAGCATCAAGGCTGGATCGAGGTCGAAAGCACCATCGGCAAAGGCACGACATTCCGATTTTTCATCCCCTATGCCGGCCAAGAGGATACGGAAACTGAAAAGCCGACGACCCAAATCACCGTTCGCGGCGGTACCGAAACCATTCTGCTCGTCGAGGATGAAAAACCCGTGCGCGAACTCGTTTCCCGCATCCTTCAAAAATACGGCTACAAGATTTTGCAGGCCGAGACCGGCACAAAGGCCTTCGAAACCTGGCTTCAGAAAAAAAATGAAATCAGCCTGCTCCTCACCGACCTTGTCATGCCCGGCAGCATGAACGGCCGCGAGCTCGCCGAAAAGTTGTGGCTGGAACAGCCGGGCCTCAAGGTGATTTTTACAAGTGGTTACAGCGCGGACATCGTCGGAAAGGATTTCAAGCTCGAACCCGAACTGAACTTCCTGCAAAAACCCTACCAGCCGCAAACGCTTGCCCTCACCGTCCGGCGCTGCCTTGACGGCAAACAAAATTAAATCTTCCAACTTTTCTTTGCGCGCCGGTTCCGCTTAAATCAAACGGATGATTATCGCGCCATCGCTGCTTGCGTCCGACCACGCCCGTTTCGGCCACGAAGCCGCGCGCGCCGATCGTTCCGGTGCCGATTGGCTGCATCTCGACATCATGGACGGCCACTTCGTCCCGAACATCTCCTTCGGCCCGCAAGTCGTCCGCGCCATCAGGCCGTTCACGAAATTATTTTTCGACATTCATCTCATGTGCTCCAAGCCCGAAGTTCTGCTGGAACAATTCGCAAAGGCTGGCGCGGACGAAATGATCGTCCACGTCGAACTTGGCGAACAGATTCCGTCGCTCATCTGGAAAATAAAATCGCTCGGCAAAAAAGTCGGTCTCGCCGTCAATCCGCCGACGCCCATTTCGCTCGTCCAGCCGCACCTCGACAAAATCGATTTGCTGCTTGTGATGACCGTCAACCCCGGATTTGGCGGACAGGAATTCATCCACGAAACGCTACCGAAAATCCAGCAGGCCGAAACCTGGCGGCGCGAAAAGAAATTGCCCTATCGCATCAGCGTGGACGGAGGAATCAATTTCCAGACTGCCGCCGAATGCGCCCGCGTCGGTGCCGACACGTTTGTCAGCGGCACAACCCTGTTCGGCGCGCGGAATTTGAAAGCAGCCGTGAAAAAAATGCGCCGGGTCGTCAATGCCCACGACCCTGCGCTCGCAGATTTGTCCGTTTAACCTTCCTATGGCTCAAATCAAATTCGGCACGGACGGCTGGCGCGCGGTCATCGCGGAAGATTTCACTTTTGCGAACGTCGCGCGCGTCGCGCAGGCGACGGCGGATTTCTGGAGCGCGAATCCCGTCGCTGGAACGGAACGAAAATTAATCGTCGGTTACGACCGCCGGTTTTTCTCCGACAGCTTCGCGCAAACAGCGGCGGAAGTCTTTGCTGGAAATAATTTCCAAGTTGTCCTCACACCGGAACCGACGCCGACGCCGTCGGTTTCCTTCGCCGTAAAAAATCTGAACGCGGTCGGCGGCGTGATGCTCACGGCCAGCCATAATCCGCCGATTTTCAACGGCTTCAAACTCAAATCGTATTACGGAGGTTCAAGTGATTCCGAAACATGCGCGGTTGTCGAAAGCTTTCTCGACAGAAATCCGGTTCGTTCCGTGAAACTTGCAGACGCAATCACTGCGAAACAGATTTCGATTCAGGACGTTCGTCCGGCGCATTACGCCGCGCTGAAAAAACTGGTGGATTTCAAATTGATCGCAAAATCGAAATTACGCTTTGCGCATGACGCGTTGTTCGGCGTCGGCGCGGGTTGCTTTGAAAAAATTCTGGCCGGCACGACATGCAAAGTCACGACACTCAACGCGAAGCATGATGTTTTGTTCGGCGGCATCAATCCCGAACCGATTGAGAAAAATTACGGCACGAGCCAGAAATTTTTGCGCGCGCATCCGCACGACATTTGTCTCGTGACCGACGGCGACGCCGACCGTGTTGGCGGCATGGACGGGCGAGGCAATTATCTGACGACTCACCAAATCATCTGCCTGTTGCTGCATCATCTCATCGTGAATCGGAAACAAACCGGCCGCGTCGTGAAAGCGCTCACGACAACTTCGATGGTGGACAAGATGTGCGCGGCCTACGGCCTGCCGCTCGTCGAGACGGGCGTCGGGTTCAAATATATTTGCGCCGAAATGCTCAAAGGCGGCGTGCTGCTCGGCGCGGAAGAAAGCGGCGGCATCGGCTTTCACGGCCATATTCCCGAACGCGACGGAATCGCCGCCGGACTCATGCTGCTGGAATTGCTAGCCACTGAAAACGTTTCCGTGAACAAACTGCTGGCAAAACTGGAGAAGCAGTTTGGTCCGCATCGCTATGGACGGATTGACACGCATTTTCCGTTGGAAAAACGCGGAGAGTTGATGGAATTTTTGAAAGACAATCCGCCGACAAAGCTTTTGTCTTCGCCGTTGGTTGAAGTAAAAACTTTTGACGGCGTGAAATTTGTCGCGGCAGATTCTTCGTGGTTGATGTTGCGCGGCTCCGGCACCGAACCGATTCTGCGGATTTATGCTGAAGCGAAGTCGGACGCCAGCGTGCAGAAACTGCTCGATATGGGCATTCACTTGACGCGGTTTTGATTCGCCTGTTTGAGTCAAATACGCCTTGCCAATATTGGGCGCAAAAGGTTGAATGATGAGCCGCAGTCGGCTGGGTAGCTCAGTCGGTAGAGCAGAGGACTGAAAATCCTTGTGTCGGCGGTTCGATTCCGCCCCCAGCCACCACT
>CAZHXG010000027.1:0-27565 GCA_964536285.1 uncultured Bifidobacteriaceae bacterium | reverse complement strand
ATTTGCGGACGGTGGGAATGCTGTTCCGGCTCAAGGAAAAGAACGCGCACACGATCTTTGGCGCGATAGCGGACGAGTTGAAAAAGGACGGCGTGGAATTGATTGAGGCGACGCCGTGGCTCAAGCCGCTCATGCCCAATTCCGGTTTTCATCTTGGCCCGAAACTTTCAGCCGAACAAAAAGCCGACGTTGAATTTGGTTTTCGGATAGGCAAGGAAGTTTCGCGTTTGGAAATCGGCCAGACGGTCGTCGTGAAACGCGGAACGGTTCTCGCCGTCGAAGCGTTTGAAGGCACGGACGAATGTCTCGCGCGCGGCGGCGGACTGGCGGGCAAGGACGGCGGCGCGGTCGCCGTCAAGGTCGCCAAGCTGGATCACGACATGAGGTTCGACATCCCGTGCATCGGATTGCGGACATTGGAGACGTGCGCGGCGTCCGGCGTGGCCGTGCTCGCGCTCGAATCCGGCCGGACGCTTTTGCTGGAACAGGAAACTTGCGCGCAGTTTGCGAAGAAGAATAAAATCTCGCTCACGACAATCTGATGAAAAGACAATTAAAAATGAAAACTCAATTCAAAAATCCGATTAACAAATTTGCGCCTATTTTTCTAATCTTGATAAGCACGTTCATTTTGGGCTTCGGATGCAATACATCGAAGCCAACTCCCGATCCGCTGGCTGGTTGGAAAATGGATTTTCATGAACAACCAAGCCAAGCTATTGAAAAAGATTATCACGATTACATCCAAAAACTTCCACCTAAACAAAAAGGGCCTGCTGGCAGCGTTCATTTCTTTGAAGATGGAACTGGTCGGCACGCCGTTAGCATTGAAGTGTTTGAAAATAATGATAATGCTTCTTGGCAGCATGTTCTTATTTATGACAAAGAGGATAAACGGATCAATGTAATAAGATATGGGTATCGCAGGTATCAGAGTTAAATAATTTTACCAATGCTCACATCACACGAACTCCTCGGATTCATGTCGCCCGCGCTGGCGAACGACATTTTGAATTTCGCCTACGAATCGGACAAGCCGACTTACAAGGCCACGCTCAACGGCGTCGCGGAGGCGCGCAAAGTCCGCGCGGTCTTTCTGGAGCGCCAGCCGCGCGCGCAACGTCACGCGACGATGATCGCGACACTTTCCCGTCCGGGACTCGACGTCGTTGCGGGCGGACTCATCCGCGCGTGGCTTGTGAAACAGCAGAAGCAGTTGCTCGTGGATTTCCTGAACGCGCTCGGCATCCAGAACAAGGACGGCGTCGTGGACGACCTGCCCGCGACGGTGGACGACGCAAAATTAAAATCGGCGGTCGAGTCGTTGCTCGCGAAACATCCGCCGGAAATCGTGGCCGTTTATCTGAACGCGTTCAACGACATGAACGAGGCAAGCTGGCCGAACCTGAAGACGATGCTGGAAGGCGACGCGCGTTTGCAGCTCGGCGCGCATTCGTGAATCAAAATCCTTCACCGGCTTTCCATTCCCGCGCAAACAAAACTTTCATGAAAAATCCAAATTGTTTCTCACCAGCCGGAAACCAAGGACGCCTGTCCTTTCTCGCCAAACTGTGCGCGGCCATGACGGCTTGTTTGTTGTGCTGTCTTTCGCCGGCGTTGGCGGATCAGACCGTTGACCTCAAGGGCGACGCGGGCGGCAAACGCTTCGACGGCATCGGCGCGGTGAGCGGCGGCGGGGCGACGTCGGTTTTGCTGAAGGATTATCCCGAACCGCAGCGCAGCCAGGTTTTGGATCTGCTCTTCAAGCCCAGGTTCGGCGCGTCCATGAGCGCGCTGCTGGTCGAAGTTCCGGGCGACGGAAATTCCACGCAAGGCTCCGAGCCGAGCCACATGCACGCGAAGGATGATTTGAATTTCAGCCGCGGCTACGAGTGGTGGTTGATGAGCGAGGCCAAAAAAAGAAATCCCGACCTCTCGCTCGACGCCTGCGCGTGGGGCTGTCCCGGCTGGGTAGGCAACGGCAATTTCTGGTCGCAGGACATGTGCGACTATTACGTCAAATGGGTCCAAGGATTGAAATCAGTTTACGGTTTGGACCTGGACGCGATCGGTTGCCGCAATGAAAAGGGCGTCAACGAGAACTTCGCCAAAAAATTCCGCGCCGCGCTTGACGCCGGCGGGTTGGAAAAAGTCAGGCTTCACGGCTTTGACAACTGGGGGAAGACGAAATTCGACTGGACGAAGGACATGACGAATGACGTGGTGTTGCGCAAGGCGGTGGCCATCATCAGCAACCACACCATGACGGAGGTCCCGACGCCCGAAGCCGTGCAACAGCTCGCCGCCTCGCTCGGCAAACCTATCTGGAACAGCGAGGAACACATCTACAAAAAGGGTTTCGATTGTGAGATCAGCCTCGTGCAATCGTTCAATGACAACTTCATCCGCAGCGGCGTGACGAAAATCCTGAACTGGTATCTCGTCGGCTCCGTTTATCCGATGGAATCTTATTCGGAAGACCCGCCCGCCATGATCGCGAATTCGCCGTGGAGCGGAAATTATCACACCCGCGAAGTGTTGTGGGGCTACGCGCACTACGGACAATTCTCGAAGATCGGCTGGCAATATCTCAACGGCGCTTGCGGCAAACTCGATGACGGCGGCACGTTCGTCACCCTGAAATCGCCGGGCAAGGATTACAGCGTCATCATCGAAACCAAGGACGCCACGTCCGTCCAGAACGTCACCTTCAACGTCAGCGGCGGTTTGTCCACCGGCAAACTCTGCGTGTGGCGCAGCGACGCGAAGGAACAATTTGTCCGACTCGACGACATCAAACCGAAAAACCATTCCTTCACCATCGCGCTCGATCCGGACGCGGTCTATTCCATCTCCACGACCACCGGCCAGCAGAAGGGTTCGTTCGCTGACATTCCTGCCGAACAAAAATTTCCGTTTCCGTATTACGAAACGTTTGACGAGTATTCTTCGCCAAAGCAATTCGGTTATCTGCCGCATTACACGGCGGACATCGCCAGCGTTTTTGAAATCGCCGAACGCCCGGACAAGACCGGAAAATGTCTACGACAGGTCGTCAGCCGAAAGCCGCAAAGCTGGGCACCCGAATGGATGCCTTACACGATCATCGGCGACGAACACTGGCAGGATTACGAAGTCAGCGCCGATATTTATCTGGACGATGGCGGCTGGGCCGGCGTCATGGGCCGCGTCAACAACGTCGGCGACGGTTACGGGTGCGCGCCCAAAGGATACTATTTGCGGCTGGCCGCGGACGGCACTTGCAGTCTGGTCGCCATCAACGGGAAGGCAGGCCCGGTGGATTTGGGCGATAAGGAGCATCAAGAAGCGCTTCGTCTTGCCGGCGATACCGGCGAAAAAGGTGAAAAGCAAATGGTGGCCGGCATCGTCAAAGACTTTTCCACGAACCAATGGCACAACGTGAAGCTGCAATTTTCAGGCGAGACCATCACCGGCTTCGTGGACGGCGCGCAGGTTTTCACCACCACGAATAATTTGTCTTCCCACGGCATGGCCGGTCTTGTCACGGGCGATAATAAAACCAGAAACACCGCCTGCTTCGACAATCTCCTGATCAACGCCGTCGGTGCCGCGACTCCGCAACCAACGCTGTTCACCAAGAATCAATCCCCGATCTATAAACCTTGAAGAGCACCGGGATGTTTGACCGCGCATCCGTTATTTTTGAAATCACCTGATGCTTCCGAAATGCACGTCCTCCGGCACGCCCGGTTCGTCGAGTACTTGGATCATCGTCAGCGGGCCGAGATCGGGATTTGTCCATGAACGCAGCGCCCACGCGATTTTTTTGTCCGGCGTGATTTCCAAAGCCTGGACGGGCGCGGTGGCCGGATCAATCTTGCTGTTCCACTCGTTGACCCAATTGTTGACCAGCGTATTGCCGTTTGGCAATCGCGCCGCGAGCTGCATCTGGGTGAATCTGTAATCCGGCGCGTCGGCGGGCGTGAATTCCCAGACCGTCTCGCCTGCGGGATTTATTTCGCGCACCACCTTGCTGCAAACCAGCGTGTCGCCGTTTTTCAGGCGCACGGCCGACCAGACGCCCGGCGCGGACGCCGACCAGACGGCTTTTCCGCTCTCGTCGTATTCGACGACCTTTCCCATGTCCATGTGCGCGACCAGATAAGTCCCCGCATCCGTCAGGCGCGCGTGGCGGAACTGGCCGTGCGTGCTGTTGGTTTTGCCGACGGCCAGCGGGATTTCCTTTTCCATCTCGCCGTTTGCGATGTTGGCCACAAACAATTCCGGCTCCGGCCCGTTCTGGATGAAGATGACGTGGTTGGTCCCGATCATCTGCGCGGTATGGATCTCGCACTTGGGCGGAGCGTCATGATTCCAGAGGATTTTTTTATCCGGCGAGATGAGCGTCACGCCGAATTGATGCGCGAACAGGATGTTTCCGTTCGAGAGCAGTGTGGCGTCGCTGATCTCGCCCCTGCCGGTGGCGTCGTTGTAAGACCAGACGACTTTTCCGCCGCGCACGATATACATGTCGCGCGTCTTGGCTTCGCCGGAGCAGAAAAAATCATGCTGCGCCAGGCCGTTGCCCGGCAAAATCGCCGGCATGGCCGGCTTGTTGGTGACGGCAACGGCGAAATTGCTGGCGACAGGGTTGTTTGTGGCGGTGGCAAATTTAACTTCATCGCCAGATGCCACGACGCGCGCCAAAGCAACGCTTGCGATCAAACAAAATGCGAATGGACTTTTATTTCTGGTCATGGTCGTAAAAGGGCTGGCTGGAATCGTAGTGCCCGGCATCTTTTCCGCAATCGCAAAAATGAACCGCTGTTTTTTCATCGACAAAAATTCTCGCGCTGTTGGGCTTTGCTGCTATCGTGTCCGCGCACTTTTGATTTATGGAACCTCAAGCTGACATCGCACTCATCGGACTGGCTGTC
This sequence comes from uncultured Bifidobacteriaceae bacterium, assembly GCA_964536285.1. Taxonomy (GTDB): domain Bacteria; phylum Verrucomicrobiota; class Verrucomicrobiia; order Limisphaerales; family UBA11358; genus UBA11358. The sequence continues at coordinate 22,646 of CAZHXG010000027.1, read as the reverse complement.
ATGGGCCAGAATCTCATCTTGAACATGAATGATCACGGCTTCACGGTCGCGGCTTTCAACCGCACCGTGGCCAAGGTGGACGAATTTCTCGCGGGCGCGGCCAAAGGCACAAAAGTCATCGGCGCACATTCGCTTGAGGAAATGGTTTCGCTGCTGAAAAAACCGCGCCGCGTGATGCTCATGGTCAAGGCCGGGCCGCCCGTGGACGAATTCATCGAGCATCTGCTGCCGCTCCTCGAATCGGGCGACATCATCATTGACGGCGGCAATTCGCTTTTTGAAGACACCGCGCGCCGCGTGAAACTGGTTGAGTCGAAAGGTTTGCTTTATGTCGGCACGGGCGTGAGCGGCGGCGAAGAAGGCGCGCGCAACGGCCCGAGCATCATGCCCGGCGGTTCGCCCGCCGCATGGCCTCACGTCAAAAATATTTTCCAATCCATCGCCGCAAAAGTGGACGGCGCACCGTGCTGCGACTGGGTCGGCGAAGTCGGCGCGGGTCATTACGTCAAGATGGTCCACAACGGCATTGAATACGGCGACATGCAATTGATCGGCGAGGCTTACAACATTTTGAAAAACGGCCTCGCCCTGTCCAATGACGAAATGGAAAAAGTTTTCACCGAATGGAACACGGGCGAACTGGATTCGTATTTGATCGAAATCACGCGCGACATTCTCGCTTACAAAGATACCGATGGCCAGCCGCTCGTCGACAAGATTCTCGACACCGCCGGCCAAAAGGGCACCGGCAAATGGACGGTGCAAAACAGCGCGGAGTTGGGAATTCCAATCACGCTGATCACTGAAGCGGTTTACGCGCGCTGCGTTTCCGCGTTGAAGGACGAGCGCGTGAAGGCGGCGAAAAAATTGAAAGGACCGAAGCCGCTTTTGCCGCAATCAAAAAAACCGGAGGCGAAAAAAGAATTCATCGCGAACGTGCGCGACGCGCTATACGCCTCGAAAATTATTTCTTACGCGCAAGGTTACATGCTTCTGCGCACGGCGGCGGCGGAATACAAATGGAATCTCAATTACGGCGGCATCGCTCTCATGTGGCGCGGCGGTTGCATTATCCGCTCGCGATTCCTCGGCAAGATCAAGGAAGCGTATGATAACAATCCGAAGCTGGTGAATTTGCTGCTCGACGATTATTTTCGCGGCGAAATCAAACGCTGTCAGAAGGGCTGGCGCACTGCGATTGCCGCTGCCGTCAAGCGCGGCATTCCGGTTCCCGCGTTCAGCACGGCAATTTCCTTTTTCGACGGCTATCGCAGCGCGAATCTGCCGGCGAACCTATTGCAGGCGCAGCGCGATTATTTCGGCGCGCACACTTATGAGCGCATTGACAAGCCGCGTGGCGAATTCTTCCACACCAATTGGACCGGCAAAGGCGGCACGACGGCGAGCGGCAGTTACAACGTTTGATTGATTTGATGGTTCACTGTGACCAACTTTGATTCAAAGGAACGTCGTGCGGAAAAATTTCTATCGCGGCATTCCTTTTGGTTGGGGCTGGCGCTGGTCGGGCTGGTTTTTGTTACTGCCACTGTGCTGACCTGGCGCAAATGGCCGGACATACTGGTTGATTTCGGAACGCAACTTTACATTCCATGGCAATTGTCGGAGGGCGCTGTTTTATATCGCGATTTGTTTTATTTCGCGGGCGGTCCATTTTCACAATATTTTAACGCACTGCTTTTTCATGTTTTCGGGGTTTCATTCCTGGTGATCATCATTTCAAACCTCACCATCGTGACATTGATGTTGTTGGTGATTTACAACCGTTTTGCCGAGGCGGCAAGCGTGGGAACATCCGTGATGGCGTGCTTGGGCGTCATCTTGGTATTTGCCTTTGCCCAATACATACCTATCGGAAATTATAATTATATCTCGCCGTATTCACACGAGGCTCTGCATGGATTGGCTTTTTCCATTTTTGCCGTTGTGCTGTTGTCCGCATGGGTAAGGAGACCGCGTTTACGCTGTGCGATGGGAGCGGGATTTTTCACCGGACTGGTGTTCCTGACCAAGCCAGATACGTTTGCCGCATTAATTTTATGTGTGACGTCGGCATTCATTCTTTTTTACCTAATCCATCGGCAAGTCCGCTTAATCTTCAAGTCCGGGGTTGTCTTTTCATTGGCGGCGTCAATGCCATTGATAGGTTTTTTTTTATTTTTCATGCGCGTTGAAAATTGGCGCGAAAGTTTGCGGTCAATTTGTTTTGGCTGGGTGCCGCTATTCCACCCGGCCATTGCTGCCAATGCGTTCTACAGATGGAGCTCTGGATTGGATCAACCAGCCTTTCATCTGGCTGAGATGATGCGATTTTCCATAATCTTGGTCGCCATCATCGCATTTTATGCGTTAGGGTTCCGATTTTCGGCGCGATGGCAATTGCGACGGGGACATTCGCAGTGGGCATTCTGGTTGCTGCTGATGGTTCCAGCGTTAGTTCTGGCTTTGAGATTCAATTGGGTATTGTGTGGCGGGGTTCTGCCGCTGCTTTGTTTGTCCAGCGTTCTCCTGATTGCATGGAACTATCGCAAACTTTCTGCAGAGAAGGACGCCGCATTCCCGCTTTTGTGGAGCATATTTGGTTTAGCATTGCTGGCCAAACTCGGATTATTCGTTCGCATCTGGCAATACGGTTTTGCTTTGGCGATGCCCGCCTTCGTCAGTGCGATCTATCTGCTGCTCTGGTTGTTGCCGAAATTATTTTCGGAAAAACTCCATGTTCCACCGCTTCCCTTCCGCTTCCTGACCAGCTTGGTGCTGCTAATCGGATTTGCATCTCTGGCGAACATTTCGCAAGCGCTTTATGACATGAAACATCTGGCGATTGGTACGGGTGGTGATCGGATTATGACTTACGGTCCGCATATCAATCCCGGTGAAGGTATGAAATCTGCACTGAATTGGATTGAAAAAAATGTTCCGCCGGATGCAACTCTGGCCGTGATTCCCGAAGGCGTTACCTTGAATTATCTAAGTCGCCGCGTTAATCCGACTCCATGTCTGTTCTGGGATCCCAACGTCATGGCGTTATTCGGCCAAAAAGAAATGACCACCGCTTTTGAGAAGGCCGCGCCCGACTACATTTGCATTGTCGAAAGAGAAACTGACGATTTGGGTGTCGGTTACTTTGGTCATTCACCCGGTTATGGTGAAGACGTGATGCGCTGGATAGAACAAAATTACGAACAAGCTGTGCTCATTGGCAATGAACCGCTCACGGACGGCCGATTCGGTGTAAAAATTTTGAAACGGATGGCCGATTATAATAAATTGACGGAAACAAAATAACATACGAACTGGACCGGCAAAGGTGGCACGACGGCGAGCGGCAGTTACAACGTTTGATTCCATCAAAGATTCGGAACTGAAAATTTTGCTTTTCAAATTTTGCGCAGGCAGGTTGAATGTCCGCCATCCACATTTAACAGTTGATTATTATGAAACTCAAAAAAATCGTTCCGGCAATTTTCGTCGCTTTGTTTTTCGGTGCAAATCTGGTTTTGGCCGATTCAACCGACCTCGGGATTTTTTCCGGCCAGCAGGACGTCGGCAATGTCGCCAAGCCCGGCGCGCTGGATTTTGATCCGACGAATGGCGAATATACCATCGCGGGCGGCGGCGAAAACATGTGGTTCACCAACGACGCGTTTCATTACGTCTGGAAAAAAATTTCGGGTGATTTCACGTTGGCGGCGGACATACGCTGGATTGGCACGAACGGCAATCCGCACCGCAAAGCGTGCCTGGTCATCCGCCAATCGCTCGACGCAAATTCGGCTTACGCGGACGTTGCGTTGCACGGCGCCGGGCTGACGGCGCTGCAATATCGCGAAACGGACGGCGATACGACCCATGAAATCCAGTCGAACATTTCGGCACCCGAGCGCGTGCAAATTGAAAAGCGCGGTGATTACATTTCCATGTTTGTCACTTCGGCTGAAGGGCTGCTGAGTCCGGCGGGTGCGCAATATAAGATGCAACTCAAAGAGCCGTTTTATGTCGGACTTGCCGTTTGCGCGCATGATAACAAAACCATCGAACGCGCGGTTTTTTCAAATGTTGTGCTGAACACGGCCTTGCGAGCTCTTAATCGCGAGACGAACGTTGAAAGCACGCTGGAGACGATCTCCGTGGCTTCGACCGACCGCAGCGTGGTTTATCACACACGCAGCCGCATCGAAGCGCCGAACTGGTCGCGCGACGGAAATTTTTTCCTCTATAACAGCAACGGACGGATTTACAAATTGCCTGTGACCGGCGGCAACCCGGAATTACTGGACACCGACGGCGAGATTCAATGCAACAATGACCACGGCCTTTCGCCGGACGGAAAATACCTGGCCATCAGCGACCAGACGATGATGGACGGCCAGTCGCGCATCTTCGTGCTGCCGGTTTCCGGCGGCAAACCGCGCCAACTGACGATAAAATCGCCGTCGTATTGGCACGGCTGGTCACCCGATGGAACAACCTTGGCTTACTGCGGCGAACGAACCAATGAATTCGACATCTACACGATTCCAGCCAAGGGCGGCAGGGAAAAGCGGTTGACTACCGCACCCGGTCTGGATGACGGCCCGGATTATTCGCCGGACGGACAATACATTTACTTCAATTCCGAACGCACCGGCTCGATGCAAATCTGGCGGATGAAGCCCGACGGTTCGGATCAGGAGCAGGTCACTTCGGACAATTACAACAACTGGTTCGCACATCCGTCACCCGACGGCAAGTGGATCGTCTTTATTTCGTATGCCAAAGGCGTGAATGGCCATCCCGCAAATCAGGACGTGATGCTCCGGCTCATGTCGCTTCCGGACGGAAAAATCCGCGTCCTCGCGAAATTGTTTGGAGGACAGGGGACGATCAACGTTCCGTCATGGTCGCCGGACAGCAAAAACATCGCGTTCGTCAGTTACCAAAGAATTTTTCCGTGAGTTTCAAATTGTGAGAAAATATCTCGTTGAATTCATCGGCACATTTTTTCTCGTGTTCACCGTCGGCATGACGGTCATTGATCCCGGCATCGGCGGTCTTGCGCCGCTGGCCATCGGTTCGGCGCTGATGATCATGGTATATGCGGGCGGCCACGTTTCCGGCGGTCATTACAACCCTGCGGTCACACTCGCCGTGTGGCTGCGCGGACGGTGTCCGGTTTCGGACGTGCCCGGTTACTGGATTTCGCAAATCGCCGGTGCATTCGCGGCCTCATGGCTGGCGATTTATCTCAAAGGCAATCCAATCGTCACGCCTGCGGAAATAAAAATCGTTCCCGCGCTCGCCGCGGAATTGGTCGGAACGTTCGCGCTCGCTTACGTTGTGTTGAACGTCGCCACAGCCAAAGCCACGGCGGGAAATTCTTTTTACGGTCTTGCCATCGGCTTCACGGTCGCGACGATGGCCTTCGCGCTCGGCGGCGTCTCCGGCGGTGCGTTCAATCCTGCCGTTGCCACCGGCATCACCGTCATGCATTTGGAGAAAACAGCGAACCTGTGGATTTATCTCGTTGCCAACTTCGCCGGAGGCGCGCTCGCCGCCGTGACCTTCAAGTTCATCAATCCCGAAGACAAATAATGCCGCCGTCGGTACGAAAAAACTTTTCATTTTCACGCAGTCTGTTTTAGTGAATTCCATGAAATCCAACCTCCGGCTTTTATCAGCCATCATGACAGGGGCATTTTTGTTTTTTATACTCGCCGCCGCGCACTCCGATTCCGTCAGCAAAGCGACCATCGGCTTGCAACTCTATAGTCTACGCAATCAACTGGCGGCGGACGTGCCGGGCACGCTCGACGAGATAAAAAGTTGGGGCATCACGAATGTCGAATTGGCGGGCACATACAGCCTCACGCCGGAACAATTCAAGGCGCAGCTCGATGCGCGCGGCTTCAACGCCATCAGCGGACATTTCCCGTATGATCGTTATCGCGATGATGTGGAAGGTGTCGCGCGCGACGCGAAAATTCTCGGACTTAAATACGTCGGTTGCGCGTGGATTCCCCACGACGATGGCAAGCCGTTCGATGAAAAAACGTGCCGCGAAGCCATCGCCGTCTTCAATCACGCGGGCGAAGTGCTCGCGCAGCACGGATTGAAATTTTTTTATCATGCGCATGGTTACGAATTTCAACCCTACAAGGACGGAACATTGTTTGATTTGATGATGAGCGAAACGAATCCGAAATTTGTGAGTTATCAAATGGACGTGTTTTGGATTGTGCATCCCGGCCAGGATCCGGTGAAGCTGCTCGAAAAATACGGCCGGCGCTGGCAGCTCATGCATCTCAAGGGAATGCGCGACAGCACGCCGACCGGCCTGCTGACCGGCCATTCCTCCGTGACGAACGACGTGGCGGTCGGCACGGGCAAAATTGATTACGCACCGATTTTGAAGGCGGCGAAAAAAACCGGCGTGAAATGGTATATCATCGAGGACGAATCCCCGCTGTCGGAACAACAAGTCCCACAGAGCTTTCATTATCTCGAAACGATCAAGTGAGCCCGGCCGCGAACTTTCTCCGTGCGCACGCCGACGGAGTTTTATTGTTGGTGAAACTCCAGCCGCGCGCTTCAAAGAATGAAATCGGCGAACCGCACGGCAACGAATTGAAAATCAAGGTCACTGCGCCGCCGGTGGAAGCGGCGGCGAACGAGGCGTTGATCAGGTTGCTCGCGGAAAAATTGGATTGCGCCCGCAATCGGATTGAATTGGCTGGAGGCTACAAATCGCGGCACAAGGCCGTCCTGCTTCACGGTTTCACGCCCGAACAGATTCTCGAAAAACTTCCGGCGTAATTTTTGTCACCTCTTCGCACTTTCCTGCCACTGATGCGACGATATGATGACAACCAGAATGATGTCCGTGGCGGCACATGACGATGCTGAATTGGTCAGCGAAAGCCTTGCCGGCAATCGCGACGCCTTCGGGCAGATCGTCGCGCGCTATCAATCGCTTGTTTGTTCGCTGGCTTACAGCGCGACGGGCAGCTTGAGCCAGAGTAAAGACGTGGCGCAGGAGACTTTTCTGACCGCGTGGAAACAACTCACCGGATTGCGCGAACCGGAAAAATTGCGCGCGTGGCTCTGCGGCATCGCGCGGAATCATGATGGGCTTGATGACGTTGTTCTTTTTCAACCGTCAACAATATCTGGCACAAGCAAGTTCGGAGGTTTCACGCATCGCATCGCCGACAGAAGCTTTCACATTCAATCTGGTCGTGGTGCTGGCCTATGCCGTCTTCATCGGAATCCTTATCTGGAAACGTAAAGGCGAATTTCGGTCCAGATCACTGAAATGAAAGCGGCATCAAATTTGCCTAGCCAGTTCTTCCGTCGGATAAGTCCAGACACGCCAAACAAATTAAATCAGCTTAAGATAGCCGCGCGAATGTTCTCGTCCAAAAGCCCGTGAGCCGGAATTTTTCCGGCCAGTTCCTCCGCCGGATACGTCCAGATTTCCGCGAGCGTCGGATGATAATGCGGCGTCGCCGCGAGTTCATGGACGGTCATGTGCCTCGACATGGCGACGACAATTTCATGGATGAGTTCGCCGCCCAGCGGACCGACGCATTCGCCGCCGAGAATCTTTCCTGATTTCGCGTCGGCCAGCAATTTCACAAAACCGTCCTTCGCTTCCATGAGCAGCGATTTGCCGTGGTCGTTGAACGGATAACTCGCCGCGAGGAATTTTATTCCGCGCGCCTTCACTTCGTTTTCCGTCAGGCCGACGAACGCGACTTGCGGTTCGGTGAACACAATCGCGATCAGCCGCCTGTAATCCATCCGGCGTGGCGATCTTGGCTTGGCGATGTTATGCGCGGCGATTTCGCCTTGCTGCACTGCGATGTGAACGATCTCATGCGGCCCGGTGCAATCGCCGGCGGTGAAAATATGCGGTGCGGAAGTTTGCATTTTGGAATTCGTGATGATGCGGCCGCTTTCAGTTTTCACTCCGGCTTTTCCCAAATCCAGCGAAGCCGTGTTTGGAACGCGACCGAGCGCGAACAGAATTTCTTCCGCCGAAACAGAAATAGTTTTTCCATTTTGCTCGAACAAAACCGTTTTCAATTTTCCGCTACGCTTTGCGTCCACGAGTTTTGTTTTCGTAAAGACTTTGATTCCTTCGCGCCGGAAAACTTTTTCAATTTCAATCGCGGCGTCGGTGTCGAATTCCTTCAAAATATGCCCGCTGCGCTGGACGAGCGTGACCTTGACGCCGAAGCGCGTGAAGAATTGCGCGAATTCGCACGCAATCGCCCCGCCACCAAGGATGATGAGCGACTTAGGCAGCCTCTTTAGCACCAGCGCGTCGTCGCTCGTGATGAAGCTGACCTTGTTGAGTTGAGGAAGCGGCGACGGCGCTACACTTGAGCCGGTGGCGATGACGAAATTTTTCGCCGTCAGTTTTTTGCCGCTGCTCAATAGAACCGAATGCGCGTCCAAAAATTTTGCGTTAGCGCGGATGAATTTGAATTTTCCGGTGTTGAGCTGCTGCACGCGGAAATCGGCAAAATCTTTTATCTGCGCATTTTTTCGTGCCATGACTTTGGCAAAGTCGAAGGAAACTTTTCCGGCGCGCACACCCCATGTTTCCGCGTGTTCGGCGAGATGTTTCACTTCCGCTGCGTAAAGCAACGCTTTCGTCGGCATGCAGCCGCGCAGGATGCACAATCCACCGACTTCCTTGCCGCCTTCGATGACAACCGTTTTCAATCCTGCGCCCGCCGCCGTGCGCGCCGCCGCGTAGCCACCGCTGCCGCCGCCGATGATCACCACGTCATAATTGAATGATTTGCTCATTTCCGTGTCAGAACATGAACGGCCTTTGTGCCGCTGGCAAGTTCGCACGGGAATTTTTGCACGGAACTTTGCAAACGCAACGGGTTTTAATCCAAAAGCAATTCTGTCCTCGTCAATATCAACGGAACAATTATGAAAAAAATACTCGGCCTATGTTTTCTCGCGTCGGCAACGGTGGCGTTCGCGCAGCCATCGCTCACCATTTACAACCAGAACTTTGCCGTCGTGCGCGATTCCGTGCCACTCGATTTGCAATCCGGCGTCAACAATGTCCGTTACACCGGTGCGACGGCGCAAGTCGAGCCGGACTCGGTGATTTTGCGCGACCCGAACGGAGAACATTCGCTGCAAATCCTGGAACAAAATTATCGCAATGATCCCGTCTCGCAGGAATTGCTGCTGTCGCTCAACGAGGGCAGGACGATTGATTTTGAAAACATCCGCACGAAGGACAACACGCAGACGCGCGAAATCATTCCCGGAAAGATCGTCCGCAGCGGCTACGTTCCCGGCGGCGGGGCGCAGCAGCCGATCATCGAAGTGGACGGCAAGCTGCAATTCAGTCTGCCCGGCCAGCCGCTGTTTCCAGATTTGGGCGACGGCACGGTTTTGAAACCGACGCTCAACTGGCTGTTGCAATCCGACACGCCGGGAAAATTCGATGCGGAAGTCGGTTACGTCACCGGCGGATTTGACTGGAGCGCGAGTTACAATCTTGTCTCGCCGGAAAAAGGCGACAACGTGGATTTGGTCGGCTGGATAACGATGAACAACCAGAGCGGAAAAACTTTTGAGAACGCGAAAATAAAATTGATGGCCGGGGACGTGAATAAAATCCAGCCGCAAAATCATGCGTTCGCCATCAATGGAGCAATGAGATTTGCAATGCAAGATGCCGCCGGAGCTCCCGCCGTCACCGAAAAGGCCTTCGACGAATTTCATCTTTATTCCATCGCGCGCCCGACGACGCTATACGACCGCGAGACGAAGCGGGTTGAATTTGTCCATGCCGAAAGAGTTTTTGCGCCGACGATTTACGTTTATGACGGCGCGGCGGACTATCAATTTTACGGACTGAACTACGACCAGAATTACGGCACGGAAGGCAACAAAAAAATCTGGGTCAAGCGCGAGTTCGTGAACGCAGAGACGAATCATCTCGGCATCGCGCTGCCGGCGGGCAAGCTGCGGTTTTACCGCCGCGACGACGACGGCCAGTTGCAATTCGTCGGCGAAGACACGATTGACCACACGCCGCGAAACGAAACGATCCGCGTCACGACTGGAAACGCTTTTGATCTGGTCGGTGAGCGCAAGCAGACGAATTTCCGCGTGGAAACGGGCGACAAATGGATGGACGAATCGTTTGAAATCAAACTTCGCAACCGCAAAAAAGACGCGCCGGTGGAAATCCGCGTCGTCGAGCATCTTTATCGCTGGAGCAACTGGGAGATCACGGCCAAGTCCGACGACTTCAAAAAGACCGACGCGCAGACGATCGAGTTCCGCGTGCCGGTGAAACCGGATGAGGAAAAGACCGTGACCTACACCGTGCATTACTCGTGGTGACTTTTTTGGAAATTCAAATTATCATCCGCGCATGAGCGAAATCATTTATCCGCGCAGCCCGCGCGAAACGATGGACGGCTGGAGTTATCTGCCGCGTTACATTGACAAAATCCGCCTGCATCTGGCCGGAAAACTTCACGCCGATTATCAGGAAAATCTCGGCAAGGCTTTTGACGGGATGTGGCTCAAAGCCGCCGGACTGACACATGAACAATTTGTTGAGGTCGTGAAAAAATCCGTGACCGACGGCGAAGTGTACGACTGGGTTCGCAAGAACGTGAAAAAATCTCCGGCGGAAAAAGCCGCGCACTGGAAAGATGTTTTAAGCCGCCCGTTGCCTGACAACGCAGAAGCCGTCGCGCGTTTGAAAATGCGGAAAGAGCAAGCCGGAATCGCCCACCGCGACGACATTAAAACCTTCGTGGATATGCTTGATGCGGACGAAAAGCGTCTGTAGTCGCCACGAAATTTTCCTTCAACCTTGATCTATCTTGCGCGACCGCACCATGTGCAGGTGTAGACGCCGCGGGAATCCAGAACAAAGGTGGATTTGACGGAGGCGGAATTGCAGCAACTGCAAGTGGCTTTGAAAATTCCAAGTATGGGAGGGACGCAAAGAACTTCCCGGCCGCAAAAGGCGCAAACAACACGGTCTTCTTTTATCAGAAAATCAATGTTGTCCTTGGTCGAGCATTTGCAGGCCAAATCGGCTAAGGTTCCACGCAACGAGTGGGAAAGTCCACTGACAACGTGTTCCCGAGGCGTCTGATTCGTTTGCTGGATGGCTGCGCTGTGTGCCATAAACATTCACAAATTCCGTGACTGTCTAACTCCGCTCGCCTGCATTGATAGTTTTCTGCGATTCCAAATGAAATTGTAAAACAAAACCGGTTTTACAACTTCCCGCTCCGACAGATTTCTCCGGCTGGTGCACATAGTAAATATCAAATCCAATTTTGTCAATGATTCGTTCGCTTTTGTTAATAACTTTTGAAAATTGTTAATAACTTTTAAAAATTTTTTTCTTTTTGGGCGAATTGTGAATATCTCGCTCGCCTGTGAATAATATAGGCCTGTCTGTTAGCAAGTTGTGGCCAATTGTGGATAGTAAATCGTTGTAAAAATTGCGGTTCTGAACGAAAAAGGTGGTACGAAAAAAAGCCCGCAGTTACTTAAGAATCTTAAGAATCGAATTAGTAAGGCAGGCGTTGGAATCGGGTAAAAATTTAGCAGTCTGATACCTATGGAATACATGGTTAAAAGTGAAAAAACAGAGGATCGCAACGGCCTTTGGACGTCGGTTTTCACTCAAAACGACACCCAAAATGAAGTTGATGCCGATACTGTTTCGAGCAGTCAAATCACTTGCTGCGGGGATCTGTTAAAACCCTTTTGGCTTGATGACGGACGCCTTGTCAGCGTGTGCAACACTTGCGGTCAGAAGTTTACGGACAATACGCAAGTGCGATATGGCGGATCGCCTTGGATTGGCGTTGATCTTGACGGAACTCTGGCTCGCGACCTTGGCAACAGGCGTGGGGATGAAATAGGCGCTCCCATAAAGCCGATGCTCCTACGCGTAAAGCAATGGACTGCCGAGGGGCACACGGTAAAAATTTTCACGGCTCGCGCGTCGTCGCCCAGACAGGTTGCGGCGATAAAGAAGTGGCTCGTCAAGCACGGACTGCCGAATTTGGAAGTAACCAACGTCAAGGATCACCGGATGATTGAATTGTGGGATGATCGTTGTGTGCAGGTGGCTCCCAATTCGGGTGAACCGATCGGCAAAGGCGCGACACACAGACAAAAGGGACATCCGGTATCGCAGGACACAGGTTGGCGGGGAATATCGTTCCGATTTTTCAACCGGGCCATCAACCGGGCCAGAGTCGCACTGTTTTAACCATGTCCAATTTCCATCAACATAAATTTTTCGGCGCGGCAACTTTTGGAAAGTTGTCATGCGCCACGATGATGATTTCAGTCCCCACGCAAGCAGAATCAGAAGCGTTCGTGAACCCAACCCAACTTAAATGAAAAAATACATGGCAATGGCGGTGGCAAGTTTGATTCTGTCAAATGTTTCAAGCCAAGCCCAATTGAGCCTGAATTTTTCGAGCTCTCCTGGAGGACCACCTGCAGGAGGATCGACAATTCAATTCAATGGCACAAATTCGTCGTTCCAATTCAACATCGCATCCACGCCTTATAGCATTCCAAATCCTCCATTTGCGCCATTTGTTGTGAACTATTACGTCGGCAGTCAGTGGTCAATCACCAGTGAGACTGGCGGGACCGGCTCCGCGTTGAATCTGTTGGGTTGGGTGAACAGCAGCCCGTTCACCAACAGCCCCTTCAATTATGGCCCCATAGTAACTAATGGCATTGATGAGACCGCCAATGTTTTGGGGCCATTGGGCATGTTGCAAATCTATGATAACGCGGGGAATTTATTGACAGGCACTGTCGATTGGGAGCAGGTGGCAACCCATGGTTTCGGCGGAGCTATAAATGCGTCGTTGACCGTTAATATCACTAACTTGGTCTATCTTGGAAGCAATCCGGATTTACAGACTTTAGCTGCGGATAGTCCCGGGTCGATGGATTTGACTTTCCAATTTTCCCCGGGCATGACGCTGGGCGATCTTACATCGGGCCCCGGTCCGTATATGACTTCATACTCTGGCAGCCTCTCGGTTCCTGAACCGACGAGTCTTGGGCTTGGCGTGCTTGGTCTTGCTGCTTTGGCTGGCTTTAAAGGTTTGAAGCGAAAAAAGCGTTTTTAGATTCGGATTTATTACAGCAATAACAACTGCAACAAAAAACCTGACAAATTTTTGACTGGATGTCTCCGAAATTTTGACACGAGCTTGAAATGAAAGGAACCATGAAAACTATAAAAATTCTGGCCCTGATTTTTGCGTCGTCGCTATTGCTTCACTCGCAATCCAAGGCGGCAGACTTGACTTTTACGAATCAAGGCAAGGCCAATTTGCCCGATTTAACCGGGCTGTACATGGATGTGAACTACCACACAAACACCAGTCTTTTTCAAGCCATCGGGTACAGCACTCTATACACGGATAAAAACACGAATTATTTTGGTATCTATGATGAAGCCTTGGTTAACTACACCTTGACGGCATACATCACAAGCGCCGGAACGTTGACGAATGGAACGATATCAATCAGCGGCGATCCCGGCGGCTTCGCCGGTGGTGGACCTTCCGGTTATGGTTATGACACCAACCTGCTCACTGGCACTTTGATTACTGGAACGAGCGGTGTGGCCTTCGGATACGGCGATGGCGGCAATCAGATTTTTCAATTTCGTTTTGGTGTCACCGGCGGCATTTTAGCCAGTGCATTTGGCGGCATTGGTGCTCCCGGCGGGATCATTTTCACTGCAGAATTCGGCACGGGCGATCACGCATTTACCGGCATATGGACGAAGAACTTTGACAGTAATGGCACTCAAAATGGCGACATAGACACGTTTGCAGTGCCTGAACCTTCTCCGACTTTGCTCATGTTGGTTGCCGGCGGCGTGTGTGCAATGATGCATCGTTGCCGTCGAAATAAATCAGGCGCTCGACGCAGCTAGAAAATTCGTTTTAATTCAGAAGAATCAAATTGGACAATTAGTTCAGAAAGGAAGCGTTATGAAGAATCGTATAATGTGCGTTGTTCTGGCATTGGCGGGCATGACATTGGCGTCATCGTCATTTGCCAGCCTCTTGAATGTCGGCCTCACGTTCCCGAAGATCGGTTATGTGAGTCAAACGGCCTTCGCCGTCAATTACACGGCCTCGAACCAACTTTATACTGTCAGCGCGACGCCATCAACGGTGTTGTTCGCCAACGCACAACCACCTCGGGTAATTACTGGCGCACACAGCCTCAAAATCCAGATTCAGGTGGATAACACCGGCGCTCTGGTGGGAAGTGCGCCCGGTGATGGTGGCAACGATTTGGTTTTAACCGGAACGGTAACAATGGGGACAAACATTTATTCGGGCGTGCTGTTGACGGGACAAGTGTTTGGATTCGGCTTTCTGGAAAGTGGAGCGACTGATTTGTATGATTTCCGGTTCACACCCACAGGCGGTGCGCTTGCCGGATTGTTTTGCGGGGATGTCAGTGTTCAACTCGTAAGCGAAGCCTCGACGTTTAACAATGATTTCACAGTGAGTTTCAATGGTTCCGCCAAGGGTACGATTGGTTCGGAAGACACCACCCCGCCGACAATCGTTTGTCCATCGGATATCACAGCCCAATGTCATTATACCAACGGATTGGCCGGAGCATATGTCAGTTATCCCACGCCGGTGGTGACGGACAATTGTGACCCAAATCCGACGGTGGTTTGCACTCCGCCTTCGGGTAGCTTCTTCGCCCTGCCGCCGCCGCCCGCCAGCTCGACCAATTATGTGGTGACTTGCGTGGCTACGGATGCGTCCGGCAACACGAATATCTGCACCTTCAACATCATCGTTCAGGACATGAAGGCACCGCAGTTCACGGATACGAACAATCCAGTGGTTCAGTGCGGGGCAGGCGGAGGCCAAATAATTCTGACCAACGATTCGGGCAATTGCTATGCGACATTAACATTCCCGATACCCACGGCAACAGATTGCTGCGCAGACACGGTCACGATAGGCGTGAATGCCATAGACGAGAATGGAGCCACCATCACTCTTACCAATCTGGGCAATGGTATGTTGCAAGGTGAATTCCCGGTGGACGTGACGGGAACGAATCTCATCACTGTCACAGCCGATGACGGTCGGGGCAATTCGACGCAATGTCAAACACCTGTGCTGGTGCTGGACAAACAGCCGCCGACTTTGTTCTGCAGCGACCAAACGACTACGTTTAAGCCGATTCTCACCAATGCCTTGAGTTGCATCAGTGCGAATTTTAACAACATATGCATTGTTTCAAACAACTACATCTGGTTCAGCAGTGTGATACAAAATCCTTCATCCTGCCGGAACAATAACGGTTCGTTCACGGTGCATGTCTTCAACCAGACCATTCAACTGGCGGTGGACAACACCAATATCACTTTGAATGTGCCGGATGCGTATGTGACGTTCTCGAATGGCGTGGCCACCTCAACAACGACATGTACGAACGGACAATGGATCACATGCACAAAACCCGGTCTTAACGGAAACACGTTCTTGTCCGGATTGGCATGGAAGATTCCATTCAGTTTGAACAACAGTGTCAACAACCGTAACAGCCATTGCTGGGGCAAAGACTCGGGGAATCCGTGCAACAGCCGCTGCCAGGTCAACTCGGCAACGTGGTGCGCTCGGTTCGCGGTCGACACAGCCGGTGTTGTGATCAACTGGCAATGGGGCGCGGTCGTGGAGACCACCCTGAACACCAATTGCAATGCTCTCGGGGTCAAACCGTGCGATGACAATAAAAGCTCTTGCTGGAAGAATTCGGACCCGGCCGGCGCATGCGAAAATTTCAAATCATGCCTGATTGCCGGTGCCTGTGGCAACGGCACGTGCGGATCGGGTAACAATAGGCAACCGGATTGCAACGGCGTCTTGAGTGATTGCAAACGCGCCAATCTTGGACTGGGAGCAGTTTGTCTTGGTGCGGTCGAATTCACGCCGCCATTGGCAGTGGATAATTGCGGCAATCCGGTGACTGTGGTTTGCACGCCTCCGCCCGGCAGCATCCTTGGGCCGGGAGTGTATCCTGTGAAGGCCGTGGCGACCGATGCGAGCGGCAATACCAACTATTGCACCTTCAATCTCACCGTGCTGGCGCCTTTGCAGGTGGTGTTTGATTGCCCGGCGGATGACAATTTGGATGACAACACGGCTGAACCGGACGCCGGTTTCTCCGATATGAATTGTCCGGACGATCCCTCCACGACGGAGCTCATCACGCCGTTCAGAGTTGGTTGTGTGGTCTGCCACGCAGTAAGGTTGTTGGATTGCAATGGCAACGACGTGACTTGTCAGGAGGGTCCGTATGTCACGGTGCATATCGACGTCACGGAACGTCAGGGCACGTACAGCAGTTCCGTTCTGGTCAACGATGTGACGCAGAACTTTGTTTACGTGGGCTGCCCCGGCGGAATCATGGTGCCGAACAACTGGGGCGAATTCCAATACAACTTGAACACGACCGGCTACCAAGCTCACACGATAGGAAGTAATCTATTCTTCCGCTCATGCGTGTGGGTTGAATATAACAGCTCGCCAGGCGTGCCGGTGGGAATGGAAGATGCCATTTTAGAGAGCCAATAAACTGAAACTGTTTTGAAATCGCAAATGGCGCAAGCTTGACGTGATTACAAACAAATCAAAATGAAACGGCTGAATCTCATTTCGTTGCTCGTGGTTGTCGTTTTGACAATCGCGGTATGCCTCTACCTTCACAACCGCGCCGTGACCAAACACGGTGCTGTTGCGAAGGCGGTTGAAGAGAAAATGAAACCGGCCGTGGCATCGTCCACAATCAAGGCGAACACACAGCCCGAAAAAGTTTTCCATGTGCTTCCCGGCCAGGTTTTGGCGACGGTGAACGGCAAGCCCATAACTCTTAAGGATCTGATACCGCTTACCGCGAGCGGCGAACAGGAAATCTCCCAAACAACCTACAATTATTTACTGGATCGGGCTGTGAACCGGGAATTGATTCTTCAAGTTGCGAAAGCCCGGGGCATCACCCTGACTGAAAGCGAGGAGGATCATCTTGCACAGTTTCGCGGATTGCGGGAACAATCGGAACCGGGACTCGTCAGCAAATTCACGGTCAATCCGGCGGAGGTTGATTTTGAAATTCGCGACGCCGAAGCGTTTATGTTGCAGACCTCTCTCATGGCGCAAATGGGTGTGGCGGCCAATGTGACTCCGGATCAAGTCAACCAGTATTATCAGGATCACATTGCTGAATTTGGACCGCTCCCTGCTGATCCGCAGGAGAGCCAGAGCGCGTGGCAGAAGATTGACTTTGAGATCCGCGGGCGGTTGGCAACGGAGATTCGGAGTGAATATAACGCGCAGTTGCAGACGTACATGAATCAACTAAAAACTGCGGCGCAGATTACGACAACTCCCATGTCGTAAGCGGAATTTATCGCGGGTCGAGGTGGTAACGGCGATTCATGTAGAACTCGTCGGCCACCTGATAAATCGCCTCGGCATTTTTTTCCATTTCCAAATCTTCCGCCGTCGGTTGTGTCGTGAGCTGCAAATTCACTTCGTGCGGGTCGCCTGCATAAAATTCAACCGCCCTCTGCAATCCGAGAACGACCATGCGGTTTTGCGCGAACATTCCGATGTCTCGGTTGTGGTTGAGTAGCGCGTGGAAAGTTTCCGGCGGATCGTGCAAAAGGTCGCGCCCGAAAAACATAGTTTCATAAGGACGGCCGATCAATCCAAGAACCGTCGGCGAAACGTCGAGCGAGCCGCCGAGCGAGTGGATGCGCTGCGGTTGCGGCACAACTGCGGGGCCAAGAATTACAATCGGAATTTCGTAGGAAAAAATCGGGATGTCCTGACTTCCGTAAACGCGTGCGCCATGATCGGCGATGACGACAAAAATCGTGTTCGTCCAGAACGATTCCCTTTTTGCTGCCGCAAAAAATTGCCCGAGGCACCAGTCGGTGTATTTCACGACGTTTTCGCGGTGACCATTCGGGTTTTCGGGAATCCGTCCTTTCGGATAGGTGTAAGGTTTGTGATTCGATACGGACAAAATCGTCGCAAAGAACGGCCGGTTCGTTTCGCTCAACGCGTGGAATTGTTCAATCGCGCCTTTGTATAAATCCTCGTCAGCCACACCCCAGACATTTGCGAAAGACGGCTTCGGAAAATCCTTTTCGTCCACGATCTGGTCAAAACCGTTGGCGACGAGATACGGTTTCATGTTGTCGAACATCGCGTGGCCGCCGTAGAGAAACATCGTGTCGTAACCGTCGCGCTTGAGCACGCGCGCGATGGTCTCGACGTTTTGCGAGCGATCACGGTGGACGATGGCGTCGCCGGGTAGCGGCGGAAACCCCGAAAGGACGCCTTCCATGCCGCGCACCGTGCGGTTGCCGGACGCGTAAATATTGTCGAACAAAAATCCTTCATTTGTGGCGAGTGCGTCCATTTCCGGCGTGAGCGATTCGCCTTTGCGTCCGAGGCTGCCCCAAAATTCCGAGCCGAGACTTTCTTCGAGCAGGATGACGACATTCAATTTTGGCCGCGCCGGGTCACCTGAAATTTTTCGCGCGATGTCATCCGGGCCGCCCAGAAAAGTCACATTCGTTGATGAAAGCATTTTCTGGACGCGCGCGTAGGCTTCGTTGCGCGGGAGAGTTTTGTAAAATGCGGGATAATCAAGGTCGCGTGTCCACGCGGCGGCGAAAAAGGAAATCGCGCCGTTGTTGGCGATTTCGTTGAGCGTGCGGTCGTCGCTGACTTGCGGCGGGTTCAAATTGATGGTGCGGCTCAAACCGAAGAACAAAATCAGGGCGCAGGCGAACCAGAGGAATCGCGTGCCGACCCAGACCGGCTTCGTCCACATCGTTTTGAAAAGTCGTCCGGCAAGCCACATCCAGGCGGCGCCCAGAAAAATGCAGCCGCCGACGACGGCGGGAACGGGATATGCGTCCCAGATGTTGATGAAGACTTCGCGCGGATACACGAGGTAATCCACGGCGACGGGATTGAAGCGTGATTTGAATTCGTCGAAGAAGAAAAATTCCGCCGCGAGCAGGAAAATTTGCACCGCCCAAAACATCGTCATAAAAAGCCGGAACCACAGGCGGTGGATCAGCGAGGCGAAGGGCCGGTTGCCGATGATGAAACACCAGAACAACAGTGGCAGAATTAAAAAGAGCGTGGCGATGACGTCGCGATAAAATCCGGCGGCGAAGGCGAGGAGCGAGTTCCACGGCAGGACGTGCGCGGTTTCAAACCTGAACAAGAGGACGGCGCGCAAAATGGTGAACGCCGCGAGCAATGAAAAAAAACAGAACGCGACGAAGGCGTAGCGCGAGCGCGGTCTTTTCCGGAAGCGGGATGCGGGGATTGGGTCCATGAATTTGAAATGGCGCGAAAAAATTCAGAGCATTCGGTTCACCACTAAAAACGCATAATGAAAAATGCAAGCGATCAACGCCGTCACAATCAGCGATAGCGCCGTCCAAAAAAAACAAAAGGCAAATCCGCGCGCGGCCATCCAGCGGCCGCAATGCGGGCAGCATTTTTCCTGCGAACCCGATTGCAAGCCGCAACCGGGACATTTTATGGAATCGCTGCTCATGACTTCAGGCTAATTTAGCGAGTGGCTTTTCGTCCAGAGCCAAGTCCAATATTCGGCGTGTCCGGCTTTTATCCAGCCAGATTGAGATTGCGAAGCACCTGCGCGGTCGAGCGCGCTTTGTTCAAGGTGTAAAAATGCAATCCGGGCGCGTCCTGTCGCAACAATTCCGAGCATTGCCGCGTGGCGTATTCGATCCCGAATTCGGCGCAGGCTTCGTCGTTGTCGGCGAATTTCTCCAGATTTTTCAGCAAAGGCGCGGGCAGTTCGGCGCCGCACAGTGCGGTGAACCGCTTGATTTGCGTCGCGCTTAAAATCGGAATGACTCCCGGACAAACCGGCACGGACACGCCTTTTTTTTCCAGATAATCCCGAAAGCGGAAAAAATCTTCGTTGTTGAAAAAAAGCTGCGTCAAAACAAAATCGGCTCCGCAGTCAATCTTGGCTTTCAGGCGGTCCCAGTCCACCTCGCGTCCTTCCTTGCACGCGATATGGCCTTCCGGAAAACCAGCCGTGCCGATGCAAAAACCGCCCGTTTCTTTTATGAATTTGACAAGCTGCCACGAAAACTCGAAGCCGCCTTCGGTTTTCTTGAATCCGCCGCCTCCCGGCGGATCGCCACGCAAGGCCAGAATGTTTTTTATGCCCAGTCCTTTGGCCTGAAGGAGGATTTTGCGCAATTCCCCGACCGTGTTATTGACGCAGGTGAGATGGCAGAGGGCGGTCAGATCGTGATCGCGCTGGATTCGATCCACAATCATCAGCGTTTTTTCGCGGGTGCCGCCGCCCGCGCCGTAAGTCACCGAACAATAATCGGGATTCAATTCTCTCAAAGTCGGAATGGTCTTTTCCAAAAGAACGCGCTCGCCTTCGTCCGTTTTGGTCGGGAAAAATTCAAAGGAGATCACGGTCCGGCCAGCCGCCGATTTTTTTGCATATATGTCTCGAATGAATTGCATTTGTTTTTAGGCGGATGATTCAGGGATTTTTGGCCGAATCATAATTCAGCCACGGCCCGAGCCATTTCTCCACTTCCGCAACGGTGAAATTTTTGCGCCGCGCGTAATCTTCGAGCTGGTCTTTGCCAAGTTTGCCGACGGCGAAATATTTTGAGTCCGGATGCGCGAAATAAAGTCCGCTCACCGAGCTGCCCGGCCACATCGCAAAACTTTCCGTCAGCTTGATGCCCGCATTTTTTTCAACGGCGAGGAGTCGCCAGAGAATTTCCTTTTCCGTGTGGTCGGGGCACGCTGGATAACCCGCCGCCGGACGGATGCCGCGATATTTTTCCTCGATCAAATCTTCGGGTTTCAAATTTTCAACTTTGCCAAAGCCCCATTCTTCGCGGGCGCGTTTATGCAAAAATTCCGCGAACGCCTCGGCCAGCCGATCCGCCAGCGCTTCGGCCATGATTGCGTTGTAATCGTCGTGTTCAGCTTTGAATTTTTCCACAAGCTCTTTCAAGTTGTGACCGCTCGTGACGGCAAAGCCGCCGATGAAATCTGCCGAACCTTTCGGCGCGATGAAATCCGCGAGACACCAATTCGGCGTGCCGTCGCCTTTTTCGATTTGCTGGCGCAGAAAATGGAATGTCGTCAAAACTTTTGAGCGAGATTCGTTTGTGTAAAGCTCCACGTCGTCGCCGATGCGATTGGCGGGAAAGAAACCATAAACGCCGCGTGGTTGAATCAGTTTCTTGCTGACGATTTCACCCAGTAGTTTCTGCGCGTCGGCAAAAAGTTTTGTAGCCTCTTCGCCATGTTTTTCATGCTGGAGAATTTTTGGATAAACTCCGCGCAATTCCCACGTGTGAAAAAAAGGCGACCAGTCGATGAACGGCACGAGTTCAGCGATGGCAGGCTCAATTTTTTTAGTGCCGGTGAATTCCGGCTTCGCCAAATCATCAAACTTCAGCTTCGGCGCATTCTTGCGCGCGGCTTCGAGCGATAACAGTTTCGCCGTCTGGCTGCTGTGAGTCGCGCGGACGCGGTCGTATTCCTCGCGGATTTGCGCGGCGAATTTCGGTTTGTGTTCCGCGCTGATCAGATTGCTCGTCACCGGCACGGCGCGGCTCGCGTCGAGGACGTGGACGACCGGCTGGTTGAAATTCGGCGCGATTTTCACCGCCGTATGCGCCTTGCTCGTTGTCGCGCCGCCGATGAGCAGCGGCAGCGTCAGGCCTTTGCGTTCCATTTCGCGCGCGACGTGGACCATCTCATCCAGCGACGGCGTGATGAGCCCGCTCAAGCCGATGATGTCCACCTTCTCGTCAATCGCCGTCTGCAAAATCTTTTCGCACGGAACCATCACGCCGAGGTCAATGATCTCGTAATTGTTGCAGCGCAACACGACACCGACGATGTTCTTGCCGATGTCGTGAACGTCGCCTTTGACGGTCGCCAGAAGAATTTTCCCCTGCGTCTTCGCGGCACCGGAAGATTTTTCGGCTTCCAAAAATGGTTGCAGATATGCGACGGCCTTTTTCATCACGCGCGCGGATTTGACGACTTGCGGCAAAAACATTTTGCCCGAGCCGAACAAATCGCCTACGACGTTCATGCCGCTCATGAGCGGGCCTTCGATGACGAGCAGCGGCTTGACGTATTTCTGGCGCGCTTCCTCGGTGTCGGCGTCAATGAAATCCACGATGCCTTTCACGAGCGCGTGCGACAGGCGTTCCTCGACCGTGCCGCTGCGCCACGCGTCCTCGACGATGGCAACCTTGCCCTTTTGCTTCACCGACTCGGCGAATTTGATCAGGCGTTCCGTCGCGTCGTCGCGTCGGTTCAACAAAACATCCTCGACCAGTCCCAAAAGTTCTTTCGAAACTTCCTCGTAGACTTCAAGCATTCCGGCGTTGACGATACCCATGTCGAGTCCGGCCTTGATTGCGTGATATAAAAACGCCGAGTGCATTGCCTCGCGCACGGCGTTGTTGCCGCGAAACGAAAACGAAATGTTGCTGATGCCGC
>CAZHXG010000026.1:0-27903 GCA_964536285.1 uncultured Bifidobacteriaceae bacterium | reverse complement strand
GCTGCCACGATAATTTTAAGGGAATCCTCCGACGGGCGGGACGCCAAGGCGACCGCACGGGCGGTTTCTGCCAGCGAAAACCGGTGGGAGATGAGCGGGCGGACGTCGAGCCGGCGCGAAAAGACGAGGCGGGCGACTTCGGACTGTATCGTGAAGTCGGAGGAATAACTGCCGATCAAATCCTTTTCGTCGAGGCAGACGGAAGCCAAATCCAGAGTACAGAGACCGGAAGACGGACGCCGGATGCCGGAGACCGGACTTCCGGCTTCTGGCTTCCGACTTCCGGCCTCCGCCCGTCTGGTGTGGGCGAACAGCAAAATCTGTCCGCCGCCGCGGACGAGTTGGAAAGCCTGTTTAACGGCGTCGTCGGACGGAACGGCGATTATTGCTGCGTCGAGGTTTTTAATCGTAGCAGCCGATGTGAATCGGCTCTGATTTTCATTGCCGGAATAATGAGCGGACTTACGTCCGCTGCTACTTGCATTGACGACCCAGCGCGCGCCGAATTTTTTTGCCAGTTTCAACCGGGATTCGAGCAGGTCGGTGGCGAGGACATTGACGCCTCGCAATTTCAACAGCCGGGTGAACATCAGGCCAATCGGCCCCTGCCCCGCGACGAGCACAGCATCGCCGCGCAACACATTCAAGCGGTTGACGGCCTTGAGGACGGTGTTGACGGGTTCGAGCATCGCGCCTTCCTCGAACGAATTGCGCGCGGGAATCTTCACGACGCCGGGCAGCACGAAATCCATGACGCGGACGTATCCGGCGTAACCGCCGCCCGCCGGTTCAAATCCGGCCGTGATGCCGGTGCGTTTGTAGGTCGCGCACTGCGCAAACGCGCGGTGACGGCAGAAATGGCATTTCATGCAGGGAACGTGATGATGCAACGCGACGCGGTCGCCGACTTTGAATCCGCGCACGCGCGCGCCGGTTTTGACAATGGTTCCGGCGGTTTCATGGCCGAAAATCCTCGGAGGCGGCACGGTGCCGTAATGGATTTTTTTTATGTCGGTGGGGCAGACGCCGCACACGGCGACCTTGACGAGCAGTTCATTCGCACCGATGCGCGGGACGGGCACGGTCTCGAGGCGCAAATCGTCCACGCCGCGATAAACGACGGCGCGCATGGTTTTCGGGATGCCGGACACGG
This sequence comes from uncultured Bifidobacteriaceae bacterium, assembly GCA_964536285.1. Classification (GTDB taxonomy): domain Bacteria; phylum Verrucomicrobiota; class Verrucomicrobiia; order Limisphaerales; family UBA11358; genus UBA11358. The sequence continues at coordinate 26,750 of CAZHXG010000026.1, read as the reverse complement.
GCAACATTTAGCCACAGATGAAACACGGATGAAACACGGATTTTATTAGAGTCAGAGCCGACTCACGTCGGCTGCTACAAAACCAGAAAACCACGGTTCGGGTTCGCAGGAAAATCCGACCTGTTTTCCGCGCCAGAGGAATTTCATCGAGCGGGCGTGAAGCGCGTGATGCGGCAAAATCAACCTTGCGCGCTGTTCCGGCGTGAGCCGGTCTTCGACGAGCGCCATATATATATCCTCGTCGCCGCCGTAAAGTTTGTCGCCGACGACGGGATGGCCGATGTGCGCGAGATGGATGCGTATCTGATGTTTGCGCCCGGTGCGCGGCAAAACCCGGAGCAGGGTGAAAGCCGGGTGTGGAGCGCCGAGTGTCGAAGGCAAGACCGTTCGGGAAAATCTGCGTTCGACAAAAAATTCTGTTTGCGACGGCGTGCCATCGGGGCGGACGCAATCTTTCACGGCGACGCGGCTGTGTTCGTCCTTGCCGAGCGGCGCGTCAACCAAACCATGTTCTTCGTTCACGCGGCCATGCACGACGGCGAGGTATTCTTTTTCGACGGCGCGGCTTTCCAGAATTTTTCCCAGTTCGCCGGCGGTCCCGGAATTTTTCGCGATGACAACCACGCCGCCGGTTTCGCGGTCGAGCCGGTTGATGAGATGCGGTTGCGCGGAATTTCCCAAATGCAAGCGCGCGCGGCCGATCAAACTGGACATCTCGCCGTCCTTGGTCGGATGACAGACAAGTCCGGCGGGTTTGTTGACGACGAGCAATCCGTCATCTTCAAAAATGATCTCAAAAAGTTTTTCCACAACTTGTCTTTGAATCAAGCTGGCGTATCATTCGCGGCGGTGAAAGAAAAATGGAATAGATTGCTGCCGGTCTTGTTCGTCGTCGTGTTCGCGCTGTCGCGGATTCCGGGGATGCTTCCGCAAAATTTCAGCGCGGCCTACGCGTTCGCGTTTTGCGCGGGTGTTTATTTTTCCGGATGGCTCGCGTGGGCGCTGCCGCTGGGCGTGATGCTGGCCACGGACGTGGCGCTGAATGTTTTTCATTATCACGTCAAGCCATTCGGTTTCTATCTGCTGTTGAATTATGCGGTTTTCGCGGCGCTCATCGGGCTTGGCAGATTATTCGGCAAACAATCTCCGTTCCTGAAACTGCTGCTCGGCGGGCTGTTCGGCGCGATGATTTTCTATCTCGCCACCAACACGCTCGCGTGGCTGCAAGACCCTTTTTACACCAAAACCATCGCCGGCTGGATCCAAGCGCTGACCACCGGGCATCCCGATATTCTTCCGACGACGTGGGAAATGTTCCGCAACACTCTTTTGAGCGGCGGCCTTTTCACGGCGCTCTTTGTCGCGGCGGCAAAATGGGCCGCGCCCGCCGAGTCGCCCGCTGAAAAAACCGCCGGCGTCCGCGACGAAGAATCCGAAACCGAACCCGAGGAGGCCGGCGCGTGAAAATCGGCGTCATCTCCGACACGCACGGATTTCTCGACCGGAAAATTTTTGAACTGTTCGCGGGCGTCAACCACATTTTGCACGGAGGCGACATCGGCTACGCGTCCATCATCCTGGAACTGGAAGACATCGCGCCGGTGACCGCCGTGATCGGGAACACGGACGGTGGCATCAGTTTCAAGGAAACGGAAACCGTCGAGCTGGCCGCGCGAAAATTTCTTGTCCATCACATCGTCAATCCCGCTTCGCCCGGCGAGAAAATCAGAAATCGAATCGAACGCGAAAAGCCGGATGTCGTCGTGTTCGGCCATACGCACAAGCGTTTTTGCGAAACAATCGGCGGAATTCTGTTTTTCAACCCCGGCTATTCGGGCAAGCCGAAATATGGCGTGGAACGAAGCGTCGCCATCCTGCACTGCGACGAAAAGGAAATCCACCCGGAGTTCTTGCCGTTTTAATTTTCCGCGAGCAAATCTTTCACGGCGGCTTGAACCTCGTCCGGCGTCGCGGTCGGCGGAAGATTTTTTCCAAAGCGGACGGTGACGGGATAAAAGATGTGGCGCGGCCATTTCCAGAAAAATTTGCCGCGCTCAAAACTAAAAATGCTGCCCCAAACACCGACAAGCGCGACCGGCACGACCGGCGCGTCCGTGCTTTTCATGATGCGCTCAAAGCCGCGCTGAAATTCGTTCAGTTCTCCCGTCCGCGTGATCTGTCCCTCGGCGAAAATACAAACGACTTCGCCGGAACGGATCGAGTCCGACGCCGTTTGCAGCGATTTTATCAGCTCGCGCGGGCCGAGGTTGGACGCGATCGGAATCAGGCCGAGCATTCCGGTGAACGGCTTGATCCACCACAGCTCGTAATAACTTTTGTCCATGATGAAGTGGATTTTGCGATCGGTCGAGGCCATGAGCAGCGGCGCGTCCGCGAACGAAACGTGGTTGCAGACGAACAGCGCGCCACCCTTTTCGGGGATGTTGTCGCGCCCTTCAATGCGGATGCGATAAATCGTCCGGGTCAGCGCCCAAAGAATGAACCGGATGACTGCATCGGGTAAAAGGAACAAAACGTATATCGCGCCGGAAAAGGTCAGCACGCCGCCAAAAAGAAAAATGGCGCGCGGCGACAGGTTTAAAACGTCGGCGAGCAAATAATACGCGCCGGACGCCAGAAAAACCCCGACGAATGAAAGCAGGTTCGCCACCGCGAGCATCTCGCCCTTTTTGGTTTTGTCGGGACGGTGCTGCAACAGCGCGGCGATCGGGACGATGAAAAATCCGCCGAAGAATCCGAGCAGCGCGAGCCGGACGAGCACGGCGTTCACGGACAAATCCGGCGACGCCAGCGACATGGAAAAAATGGAAAGTCCGAATGCACCAAACGGCACAAGGCCATATTCGATTTTTCCGCCGGACAAATAACCCGCAGCCACGCTGCCCAAGCCGATTCCCAGCGCGAGCGCGACGTTGAGCAGGCCGATTTTGGTTTCATCCACGTGCAAAACATTCGCGCCGTAAAAAAACAGATTCAGCAACAGCAGCGCGCCGAGAAAATTGAAATAGGTGTTGCCGAGAAACGCGAGCGTGAACGGACGGTCGTTGCGGATGGCGCGCAACTGCTCAAAAACCTGGCCCACGAGATTGTCGCGGAATTTTCTCGCCGGGTCGGCCGCCGGAACGCGCGTGATGCCAAGGCTCGTTGTCAACCCGACAAAGGCGAGCGCGATCAGGATGATTCCCGACCAAAATTGCTCGCCGTGAAACTTTTTGGCGAAGAACGCGGCGGCAACCGTCCCGAGAATGATCGCCATGAACGTGCCGAGTTCGAGCAATCCGTTGCCCCACGACAATTTTTTTTCCGGCAACAATTCCGGCAGCAAGCCGTATTTCGATGGTCCAAAAAATGCGCTGTGCGTCCCCATCAAAAGAACGGCGGCGAGCAGCATCGGCATTTTGTTGAAAAAGAATCCGGCGAACACGAAAAGCATGACGAAAATTTCAAACAATTTCACGATGATTGAAATCGTGCGCTTGCTGAAACGGTCGGCAAGGAATCCGCCGGCCATGGAAAACAGGATGAACGGCAACGAGAACAGCGCGCCGACGAGTTCGCCGATTTTATGCTGCTCGGCAAGCGAGACGTTCAGTCCGAGGATCATGAACACGACAAGATTCTTCAGGACGTTGTCGCTAAACGCGCCCTGAAATTGCGTGACGAAAAGACACCAAAAACCGCGAAGCGGCGCTTTGGTTTGATTTTCAAGTCCCGTCACACGGCAAAGCTAACCATTTGCAAGACGGGGTGTGAATCGGAAAATTTCGATCCAACAACCGGACTTCAGTCGCGATTTTTGATTTTGAATTCCAAAAATTTCCGTAATCTGTAATCTGGAGTCGCGACATGAATTTTTCCATCGAACACATCGCCGTGCCGGCGGCTGATCCGGTCGCGCTGAAGAACTGGTATGTGCGCGTCCTGAACGCGCGCGTGATTTGGGACAAAGGACAAAGTCCGCCTGCGTTTTTGATTTCACTGGGGGGCGTGTGGCTGGAAATTTATGAGGCCGAAGGCGCGCCAATCGAACGGGGCAACAACAATCTGGCTGGCTGGCGGCATGTGGCCTTGCGCGTGGATTCTCTTGATGCAGCTAAAGCCGGACTGGAAAAACGCGGCGTGAAATTCACAAAAGAAATCCGCCCAGCAGCTGGCGGCGGTCGCGTCTTGTTTTTCGAGGACATCGAAGGAAATCTGCTGCACCTTGTCGAGCGTCCGGCGGATTCACGGCTTGGCAAAGAATAATCCCGTGACAGTAATCATTTTTTCCGCGCGCGGACGACGAGGATCGGAATGAAAGTTTTGTGACGGACTTCGGTGATGGTGCTGCCGTAGAGGATGTCGCCGAACAGCCGATGGCCATGACCTGCCATCGCAATCAAGTCGCAGTGTCCGTTTTCAGCCACTTTGAGAATCTCCGATGGCGGGTCGCCGAGCGCCAGTTCGGTTTCTACTGAAAATCCTTCGCTGCGCAGCCGGACGGCGACGGTTTCCAGATATTCGCGGTCGTTCTTCATCTCCTCCGATTCGGCGAGCTTGAGCCGGTTGAAATTGCGCGCGACCCAGCCGTCGGCGACGTGCAGCAAGAGCAATTTTGCCCCGGTCAATTTCACCAGCGGCTTGATGTGGTCGAGAATGACCCGGTCTGTCGGGCTGTTTTCGAGCGGGATGAGAATGTGTTGATACATGTTCGTTATTGCGGAACGGGCAGACCGAGATGCCCGTAAATCACCTTCAGGACGGCAGCCGGCATGAAGGTGTCAAACAGCAGCTTCGCATTCAGGATGATGATGACGGCGGTCGTCGTCCAGCCGAGAATTTTGAGCCACGGCCGGTTCGCGAAGCCGCCCATCTTGGCTTTTTCGCCGGTGAACCGCATCAACGGCCAGACGGCAAATCCCAATTGCATGGAGAGCACGACCTGGCTGGCAACGAGAAGTTGCGTGGTTTTGCCTTCGCCAAAATATCCGATCACGCAGACGGCGGGAATGATCGCGAGGAAGCGGGTGATCAAGCGGCGCAGCCAAGGGCGCAGCCGGATGTTCACAAAACCTTCCATCACGACCTGCCCGGCAAGCGTGCCGGTGAGCGTGGAATTTTGTCCCGAAGCCAGCAACGCCACGGCAAAAAGCACGCTGGCGACACCGACGCCGAGCAGCGGGTTCAATAATTTGTAAGCATCTTGAATCTCCGCCACATCCTGATGTCCCGACCAGTGAAACGCCGCCGCCGCGAGAATGAGAATCGCCGCGTTGATGAACAACGCGAACATGAGCGCAACCGTCGAGTCAATCGTAGCGAACTTGATGGCCTCGCGTTTGCCTTCGGGGTTCTGCTCGAACTTGCGCGTTTGGACGATGGAGGAATGCAGGTAAAGATTGTGCGGCATCACCGTCGCGCCGATGATGCCGATGCTGACGTAAAGCATATTCGGATTCGTGACGATATGCGCACCGGGAATGAATCCGAGCAGGATGCCGGCGACGCCGGGCCTGGACCAAAAAAGTTCCGCCGCGAAACAGCCGCCGATGGTCGCAATCAAGGTGATGACCAAAGCTTCGATGTAACGGAAACCCTTGGTTTGCAAAAACAATACCGCAAGCACGTCCGCCGCCGTAATGACGCAGCCCCAGACCAGCGGAATGCCGAAGAGCAGTTGCAACGCGATGGCTGAACCGACGACTTCGGCCAGATCGCAGGCGGCAATGGCGATTTCGCAAAGAATCCAGAGAAACCAAACCGTTGGTGTTGAATAGTGGTCGCGGCAGGCTTGCGCCAGATCGCGTCCGGTGGCGACGCCGAGTTTGATGGACAGGTGCTGGAGCAGGATCGCCATCAAATTGGAAATCATGACGATGGAGAGCAGGGTGTAACCAAACTGCGCGCCGCCCGCCAAGTCCGTCGCCCAGTTGCCCGGGTCCATGTAACCGACCGCGATGAGAAAACCGGGGCCGGAAAACGCCAGCAGTTTCCGCCAGAATGAAGCCGTCGTCGGCACCAGAATGCTGCGGTGAACCTCCGCCAGCGAAGCCTGTCCCGCCGGCTTGCGCCAGCCGTCCGGGTTGGAATTTTCACCTTTCACACTTTGATGTAGCACTAGATACAATCCCGAATCCAAGCTGTCAACAAAAATGTAGCTTTGACTACAAAATAAAACATCGACTAAAACCCGCAATGGTTTTAATGTAAAAACCATGCCGCGTCCCATTCGCAAAAAACGGGCCATCGGGCGGCCGCTCACACCGGCACAGCAGGCGGAAATTTTCCGCCGTTCGCGCCGCGACCGCGCGGTGGAGACCGCGCAGGATTATGTCGAGGCCATCGCCGATCTGACAACCTTGGCCGGCGAAGCGCGGGTTGTGGATCTGGCGCGGCGGCTGGGCGTGACGCATGTGACGGTGAACCGCACACTGGCGCGTTTGCAGCGGGCGGGATTCGTGAACACCAAGCCTTACCGTGCGATTTTTTTGACAGGCGTGGGGAAGAGGCTGGCTGATGAGTGCAAGCAAAGGCATGAAACGGTGGTTTCCTTTTTGCGTTCGCTGGGTGTTTCGGAAAAAGTTGCGGAATTGGATGCGGAAGGCATTGAACATCACGTCAGCCCGGAAACGTTGACCACCTTTGAGCGGTTGTTGAAGAAACACTGATGCGTCCGCTCGACATCCAGCAAATCGGACATGAACTGGCCATCAAATGGACGGACGGCGGTGAAAGTTTTATTCTTCTCGAGAAATTGCGGCGATGCTGTCCGTGCGCGGGATGCAAGGGTGAAACGGACATTATGGGAAATATCTACAAAAATCCGGAAACAGTTCTGACATCAAAAGCTTTTGAACTGGTCCGCTTCGTCGGCGTGGGCGGATACGCGATCCAACCGGTCTGGGCGGACGGGCACACGACGGGAATTTTTTCTTTCGATTATTTAACACGAATCGCGGAGGAAAATTCAAACATCTGAAAAGAAAAACGGCGCATTCGTTTGAATGCGCCGTTTAATGACAAAGCCGTCATATTTTATCGGTTGAATTCGCCAGCTGTCGGGACGGGATTGCTCCAATCGCCGCGAGGTTGGGCGCTGTCCCACCATTTATGAGGATTCATTGGAGATTTCATTTGGTTTGGCTGGGTTTTCAGAAAATCGGTTGCCGTGGGCTTGAAATCCGTATCTTGGACAATCGTTGGCGTGATAAAAATAAGGAGGTTATCCTTGTCCAGCGATTTATCTTCGCTTCGGAAGGCGAATCCTAAATATGGGATGTCGCCTAAAATTGGCACTTTGGTATAAGAAGCATTCGGGCTATCTTTCACCAAACCGCCCATGACCAGCGTGTTCGCATTGGGAATGAGAACTTGTGTATCAATATGACGGGTGTCGAACTCGTCAGCTTGAAAAAGGGCACCGTCTATGGTTTTGCTCACCGTGCCAAAAAAAGTCGACACATCAGGGGTAACCTTGAGCCAGATATAGTCGTTGGCGGAAATGCGGGGAGTAACTTGTAGAACAGTTCCGATATTGGAATAGCTGATTGAGGAGCCGCCAGCCGTATTCTGGGTGCCAGCCGTGACATTGATGACAGGAAACGCGCGAGTAACTTCAATCGTCGCCATCTCGTTATCCAAAGTCACTACGCGTGGCGTGGAAACCACTTGAGCGTCGGAAGATGAATTTAAGAAAGAAAGCACCGCATGAACACCATCCGCATTTAGGAAACCCTCGGTGCCAAATCCGCTTGCTGTATCACCGATAATTCCAGGACTGGTAAGCTGGCCGCTGCCAATCACAGTTTGTGCCAGATTTGTCACATTTACCCCTTGTGTTCCCAATGGAGGAGCGAAACCAGGCGCATAACTGTTTGGGGTTGCACTTTGCAGCAAATTATTACCAACCGAAATATTTTGCGCAGCAAGCGTCCCTGTCCAATCAATACCTTTTTGCGTTTTAGGGTTGCTCGAAATTTCAACGAGCTTGGTTTCAATCAACACCTGACGGGTGGGCTTGTCCAATTCATTAACCAACGTGTCCACCGCTTCCTGTTCCGGTTCGGTTGCGACCACGACCATTTGACTGGTGCGTGTATCAGCCAACACCCTGCTGCGCTTGTCAGTCAACGTGGCTTGAACCGAATCGACCATGTTTGATACGCCGGCATACTTGAGTTGCACCACGCGAGTGATGAGAGGTGGTGGTGCACTTGGATCCTTTGTCGTGATCCGGGCAATTCCACTCCTGCGGTCTTCAACAAGTTGCAAACCATAATTGTCAAGCAACGCCGTCAAAGCATGCTCGGCGGTGATGTTTTCCCAACGGATGGACAAGCTGGGTTCCGGCTTGATCTGTCCATTTTGATCGGGCTGGCCGTAGCCGATTTTTGGATCGAGCAAATAATTGATGCCCGCCTGACGCGCCAAATTTTCAATGGCCGTGGTGATCGGCACATCTTGAAATTGAATCAACGGGATGCTCGAAGCCGCCGGAGCCATCGAGGCGGCTGCATTGGTATCAACAGCACCGGCGGCCACCTCATTTGTATCTGCCACCGGCGGCTCATTGGTCGCAGCAATATCAGAAGTTGTGTTGGTGGCGGCGGATTCACTCGTGGCGGGCTGATTGGTCGTCGCCGTGTCCGTTTGAGACATGGCAGACCGTTGCATCCACAACACTCCAGCGAGAATAACAATCAGTATTTTTATTTTCATACCTTCCTTATGTTTCAATAATTAATGCCTCGTGCCAAGCAAATAATGAGCCAAAACGATTGAAACGCCAAGGATTTTCTGGCCCCTGAAACGGATTGGCTGACTTGAGGACAAATCCGTCGAAAATTTCGACAAATTTTACAGGATATAACTTTCACGGCTTATCTCCATAGTGTAATTCGCGTCGCTGACCATCAGCCTCAACCACTACAGAATCGGACGTGATTTCAAGACAGTGGATGTGAATACGACCTTGAGGTGTACGAACTTCAGCATCGTCACCCACACCAAAAGTAACGTTGTTGATAATTGCCAGACGGCGCTCGGGCGGCCCGGAGATTCCTTGCATGACGAGCGATGTGAGATCGCCCGCATGTCCTGTAACAGCCGCAGCTGATTCATAGGGACGTTGCGAGCTCGGGAAAAATGGATCGCACCCTTCTTTGGGACCTGTTGGAAGGGTGAAGATTGAGCGCGGGGCTGCCTGTGTTCCGGCAACCTGTGCAGCGGGAGGAGGAGCCGCCACAACAGACGGCCTTGTTATAAACAAGATGGAAACAAAAACTGTCGCCATGCTTCTTAAAATAAGATTACGTCTGTTCATTTGGTTCATGAAGCGTTAGGTTTTACCAGCGCGACAATATCCATCCGGAACGAAAGTTTCTCACTGTCAATTCCAGCGGGTTCAACCGTAAGGTTAACCACTCGAGCATGAGGAAAGGCATTTTCAAAATCGGCGATAAATTTTCCCAAGTCATGGTAGTACGCCACGCCGTCAATGGTAAAACGCAACTGTTTGTAGGGAAAAGATGACATGATGTCCACGTCGCCGACCAATGGATGACCAATATCCGGAATTTCCACCTTGTATTTTTGTTTGAAAAGACGAATGGTGCTATAGGTCCAGGAATAAAGATCTCCCGAAGCCATGTCGTCCTCGGCACGCGAAAGCGTATACGTCTCGTCTGCCAATTCGTTGGCTATGGCATCGGCATTTTTGATCATTTTTTCAATGTTTGAAAGTTTGACCCCTGCCGATTTCCTGCTGCTCGCAATTTGAGAAAGCGAATCTTTTTGGGCGCGAATAAGGCCAAGCCAAATCAATGCCAATGCCAGCGCCGTAATCGCGACAACGGCGATAAACGGATTGCGTTTCTCTCTAGTCAACCATTTCATCGGGTTAATTCCGGGAAAGCACACTCTAAACTGAACAACACATACGGCTTGCCGTCACTCCCGTTTTGTGGCGGCGACAAACTCACCAATTGAATTCCATTGGTCTTGTTCAAAAACGATTTGAAATAAGACTGGTTTGCGATAATGTCCTTAAACTTGTTGACTTGATCTCCGGGGTTGGCGCTGGAATCCCGTGCGTCAAGCGACATCATGATTTTTTCAGTCGTCATTGTGGGGCGGCCCAGTATGACAAGGTTCCCACTATTAGTCACAGAAGCGGTTCCAGGCACGCTAAAATAGGATTGATCCAGTCTAATCCGCGTGAGTTGCACACCCGGTGTTGTCGCCTGTTGTAATGCATTCAACAGATTACCCTGCAAAAAACGGGTGTCGGTCAGTTTTTGGAGCGCGTCCAGTTTTTTCCGCGCGTCGGCAATTTTATTCTGACTGTTCAGCACTTGTTGATATTCGCTGGTTTGAGATGCAATCGCAGCTTGCACTTTGGCCAAATCGCTTTTGGCAATAAAGGCTTCCAATTGAAGCGAACTGCTTACAACCAAAGATATCACCACGAGGAGTACGCCGATGTAAATCGCCAGCTTTACGGGATCGCGACGACGCATTTCTTCCGCGCTTTTGGCTTCAGCAAGCAAATTGACGCGTATGGGCATAATCAAATTCAACTAAAAAGCCGCGAGCGCGGCACCAATCGCCACAGTCAACTGTGATCCGACATGATCAATCTCCACCGCCTGTTGTCCCGGCAACGCCAGTTGCAGGGAACGTGTCGGGTTCCACGTCTTGCAATCCACAATCAGTTCCGCTTTCAACATTTCCAAAATTGATTCTGACTTCGCCGACCCTCCGCTCACATAAACTTGTGATACCGGGCGATCCTGCTGATGTTCAAAAAAATCGAGCGACGCACGAAGTTCACGGCCCAGCGGCAACACTTGATTTTCCAATGCAGACTGTACTTCAGGGGCCATGCCCACTTTGATTCCTTCGGCCTCCGCGTAAGTCACGTTCATCGCTTCGGCCAGTCCCGCAGTTAATTTATCGCCGCCAATATTGACCACGCGGCTCATCGCCAGTTCACCCCGATCAACGACACAGACCGATGTGTGTCTGAATCCGATGTCCACCAGCGCCACCGATTCATTGACAAAAGCTTCGGGCATCGCCAATTCAAAAGCGTTCATCGGCCCTATCAGTCCCGGCACGATGTGATCCGCCATCAGTCCAGCTTGTCTGATAGCCGTCTGAAAATCATCAATCAATTGTTGCTTCGCACCCGCCACGAGAACTTTCAACTTGGGAATGCCGGCCATTCTTGGCGCTTCACCCGGCTTGCCCGGCGGCGGAAGTTTTGGCGAAAAAATGTGGCAATCGAAAGCATAACCCGGCAAATCCTGCTGCAAATAACCCTTCGTGTTGTTTTTCAGCACAAGCCGCATCTCATCCACGGGAATCTGCGGCAATTCCACCTGCCGCACAATCGCGTCATCAATTCCAACGGCCAGAGTGACATATTTGGTTTCCGCACCGAGCACTTCCACCACGCTCCGGAGATGTTCGGACAACAATTCAGTGGAAATCTTTTTTTCAAAAATCGGCGCGTCCAGCAACGCGTAACGGCAAAGAGCAAGGACTTCACCACGCTGCTCCAAAAGCACAGCCTTTGTAGTGCGTGCGCCCAAATCAATCGCAATCATCTGGGTGCGTTTCTTTTTTATGAGACCGTCTAGGAATGCCAGCGCCATCTGTATTTCTTATTAAGTGTTAAGTGTTTCAAATGCAAGCAGCAATTCATGTAAATCAGACCGACATTTAGCAAACTGTGAGCCAAATTTGCCCGCCCTCAAAAAATGTGAAAAGATGAAGCTGCCGTGTCTCGACACAAGTCGCCAGTGTCTTGAAAAATGTCGGCTATCCCGATCACGCCTTCCAAACCATGTCCGCGACCGTGCGTCCCGCCGGGATGAACGGCAGTACGTGCTCACTGTAAGGCGTCACCACGTCGAGAACGTAAGGCGTTTTTGCGTCCAACATTTTTTGTAATGCTGCGCGCAAATCTTTTTTAAAAATCACACGCTCGCACGGCACGCCGAACGAATTGCACACGCGCACGTAGTCGGGATAAATCTGCGCGCGATGGTCGGGATCGCCGAGATAAGTGTGCCCGCGATTGCCGGCGTAAAAATTATCCTCCCATTGCACCACCATGCCGAGATGCTGGTTGTTCAAAATGATCGCCTTCGCCGCGATTTTTTCCACATGCGCGGTCGCCAGTTCCTGAATGTTCATCAGGAACGAGCCGTCGCCATCGATATCAATCACTTCCTTGTCAGGATGCGCGACTTTCACGCCGAGCGCGGCGGGATAGCCGAAGCCCATCGAGCCAAGCCCACCGCTGGTGATGAACTGGCGTGGAAATTTATATTTATACCACTGGCCGCTCCACATCTGATGCTGACCGACACCGGTCGTGATCAGTGCGTCTCCGTTCGTCAGTTCGTAAAGCATCTCGATGACCATTTGCGGAAGAATCACCTGATCTTCGTGGCCTTTGAGATGGTCTTTCATGTGATCGCTGCTCGCGATTTCCGAAGTGACAGCGTAGGCAAACGGCCCTTTCTTTTTCCATTCGGCAATTTGTTCGAGCCACGCCGTGTGTTTTTTCGTAATCGGTCGCTTCGCAATCATCGCATTCAATCGCGTGAGCGCATCCTTGATGTCGCCGACAACAGGCAAATGCGCCTTGCGATTTTTATTCAATTCCGAAGCGTCAATGTCCACATGGACAATCGTGCCGCTCTTGCAAAATTCCTCGAACTTGCCGGTCACGCGGTCGTCGAAGCGCACGCCGAACGCGAGCAGCAAATCCGCGCCGTCTTTGATTTTCACCATCGGCGCATCGAAGTTCGCGCGCTTCTCATACTCGCCGTTCACCGCCCAATTCGCGAACGCCGCGCCGTGCATCCCGAGCCAGCGCAACGAAAGCGGATGCGCTTCTGGAAAACCGCCGACTCCCATGATCGTCGTTGTCACGGGAATGTTCGTCGCCTCGGCGAATTTTTTCAATTCCGCCGCCGCTTCGCTGGAAATGATTCCGCCGCCGCAATAAATCACCGGACGTTCGGCCTTTTCAATCAAGCCGAGAATCTCATTCAACGCCACTTCGTCCGCTTTCAAATCGGGCTGCGTGTAGCCGGGCAGACCTTTTTTGATTTGCTCCAATGTCGGCCAAACCGGCTGCGTTTTGGCCTGCTGCACATTTTTCGGAACGTCAATCACGACCGGCCCGGGACGTCCGGTCTGCGCGATGTAAAACGCCTCCTTCACGATGCGCGGAATGTCGTTCACGTCCGTGACCAGATAAGAATGCTTCACGATCGGCAGCGTGACGCCGATGATGTCGGTCTCCTGAAATGCGCCGCGCCCGATCATATTCTGGTTCACCTGGCCGGTGATCGCGATGAGCGGGCAGGAATCCATGTAGGCGTCGGCGATCGCCGTCACCAAATTCGTCGCGCCGGGTCCGCTCGTGCCCATGCACACGCCGGCCTTGCCGGTCGAGCGCGCGTAACCTTCGGCGGCAAACGAACCGCCTTGCTCGTGGCGCGGAAGAATCGTGCGAATCTTCGACTTCGTGAGCGACTGATGAATTTCCATGCTCGCGCCGCCGGGATAGGCAAACATGACTTCGACGCCTTCGCGTTCGAGGGCTTCCACGAGAATGTCGCGCCCGAACATCGCCGCGCCGACCTCGGCGCGTTTCGGGGCGGAAGTTTTTTTCTTTTCAGCGGTTGCAGTTGTCTTGCTCATACGATTTTTCGTTGTGCGGCTGACGGCGCGGATTAAAGCAAAAACCCGCAGCCGTTTCCAGCCGCGGGTTCTTGTTAAAGTTTCATGTTCAACAAGCGCCAACGGCGTCGCTAACTACGACGACGGCCAGAATGACAACTTGTGAAACGTTTTTCAACATCACAGCTAGGGTAGCGAAATTTCCAGCGCGGTCAAGCACGTTTTCACTCAATATCTGCAATGTGTTTTTCGTGTGGCAGGCAAAGGGTTTTATGCAAAATGGCCACGGAAAATTCCGTGACCTTGCAAAATTATTTTCGACCGAAATTATTCAGCTTTGGCTTTCTTTTCAGCCTTCGGTGCTTTGGCGGCTTTCGCTGGTTTTTCGATTTTAACCGCTTTCGGTTTTTCTTCGGCAGCTTCGACTTTTTCCGCGCGTTCAGGACGCTTGCCGCGTTTTTCAGTCCGGCCTTCGTCCTTTTTTGCCTCCGCTGAAGCAGCTTCGGGCGCGGCGACCGGCGTCAGACTTTCAACACGGACTTTAAGCGCGCCTTTGACTTCGGCGTGCAGATGCAGTTCCACTTCGTGTTCGCCAAGCGTCTTGATCGGGTGTTCGAGATGGATTTTCTTTTTGTCGAGCGCGATGTCGAACTGATGCTTCAATTCATCGGCGATCATTCCCGCCGTCACCGAGCCGAACATCTTGCCGTCGTCGCCCGCCTTGACTTTGACGACGCAAATCAGCTTGGCAACGCCCTTGGCAAGTTCACTCATCGTGTTGAACTCATGCGCTTCGCGCTCGGCACGGCGCTGCTTGAGAGCTTCAATCTGGCGTTTGTTCGTTTGTGTCAACGGAACCGCGAGCCGTTGCGGAAACAAATAATTGCGCGCATAACCGGCGGCGACTTTCACCTGATCGGACTCGCCGCCGAGACCGACGATATTGTGGGTAAGGATGACTTCAGTTTTTGGCATACGAAAAATTTTGTTACGGATTAAAAATCAGAACGGAACGTCGTCATCATGCGGAGGCTCGGCATCGCCGCCTTCGGGCGCAGGCGCGGAACTCGCGGCCGGACGTGATTTGGCCGGAGCAGGTGAGCCGCCCTCGCTGCCGCCGGTTGGACTGCCGAGAAATTGAACCGTTTCAGCGACCACGCTCAATTTGCTTTTTTTTTGGCCGGTTTGCTTGTCGTCCCATTGGTCAAGCCGCAGGCGGCCTTCGATTAAAATCGGCCGGCCTTTGCGCATGTATTGGCCGACGTTTTCTGCTGTGCGGCCGAATACGTCAACATCCACAAAAGTCACTTCCTCTTTTTTTTCGCCGCTTTCACTCGTCCAATTACGGTTGACCGCCAGCCCGACCTTGGCAATGGCCGTGCCCTTCGGCGTGTAGCGCAATTCAGGATCGCGCGTCAGGTTGCCGACCAAAATGACTTTGTTGAAGCTGGCCATAAAATCCCCCGGTTAATTTATTTTGCTGGTTTCGGTTCAGGTGCCAATGAAAACAAAACGCGGAAAACTTCCTCGTTCAGCGCGAATTTCGTCCGCAACTGCGAGATGATCGCCGGCGTGCCGGAAAAAATCACGTTCGCGTAAAAGCCGGAACTGCTTTTTTTGTCCGCGACGCGCGCGAAATTTTTCTTGTCCATCTTTTGCACCGTCTCGACCTTGCCGCCCGCCGAGACAATCTCCGCCTCGACCTTGTCGAGCGCGTCTTTCACGCCCTCTTCTTTTCCTGCTGTGTTCAGGATGAACAGACCTTCGTATCGTTTCACTTTTTCTTTTCTTCGTTTGTGGAGTCCACGACTCCGTTAAATTGACTCATTGCTTTTTCAATTCCCGCGTCCAGCCAGCATTCAACCTGGCCGATCGCCCGATCCAAAACTTTTTCCAACAACTCGTTCTCGCTCGAATCAAATTTCCCGAGAACATGATCCGTGATTTCCCGTGCGCCGTCTTTGCGCCCGATCCCGATGCGCAACCGCGCAAGCTCTTGCGACGCCAAATGCTGCTCGATGGACTCCAGACCGTGATGTCCACCGCTGCCGCCACCCGGACGCAGCCGGATTTCGCCCAAAGGCAAATCCGCGTCGTCCACCGCTACCATCAATTGCTTCAACGGCAACTGATAAAAATCCTTCAGCGCTCCGACCGTTTCGCCGCTCAAATTCATGAACGTCTGCGGCTGACACAACAAAACCCGTTTGCCGTTCCGTTCGGCCTTTGCGATTCGCGCCCGAAATTTTCGTTCGTTCGCCCAATCGCATTTCCATTTCGCCGCCAGTTGTTCGACCAGCAAAAAGCCGGCGTTGTGGCGCGTCTTCGCGTATTCCGCGCCCGGATTTCCCAATCCCACGATGAGATGCAATGGCTCCATGCGCGGGGAAAGCGGCTCTCGCCGCAAAAATTATTTCTTTTTCTCCGCCGGCTTTTTCTCGGCGGCCTTGGCTTCGGGCTTCGCCTCGCCCTTTTTCTCCGCGCCTTTTTCGGCAGCGGCGGCTTTCGCGTCGCCTTTGGCCGGAGCCTTTTCGCCGGCCTTCGCGGGCGCTGCGCCTTCTTCGCCTTCTTCTTTTTTCTCCTTCGTCATTTCGACGTCGCCGGCGGCTTTTTCGGCTTCTGGGGCGACGACGACTTCTTCGGCGCGCGGCGCGGCGACGGAGATGACGGAAATGTGTTTGTCACCGAGAATCTCAACACCAGCAGGAGCCTTGATGTCGCCGATGTGGATGGCCTTGCCGATTTCGAGATGAGAAACATCCACGACAATCTGTTCCGGCAAATCTTTCGGCAGGCAGCGGACCTTGAGTTTGAACAAAACGTGTTCGAGAACTCCGCCACCGTTTTTCACGCCGGCCGCTTCGCCAGTCGTTTCAAGTGGAACGTGCACGGTGACTTTTTCGTTTTCCGCGACTTCATGGAAATCCACGTGCAACACTTTTCCGTCAATCGGATGGTGCTGGATTTCCTGCACGAGCGCGAGTCGCTTGGCGCGCGCGTCATTTTCGACGGACAAATCCACGAGCAAATTTTCGGAAACGGAGTGATGCAGCAAATCGGAGAATTCCTTCGAATTGACTTCAAGATTTTGCGGCTTGGCCTGACGGCCGTAAATGGTCGCGGGCACGCGGCCAATCGCGCGAAGTTTTTTGACCTCGGCGCGCTGCACTTGCGAACGCGGAAACGCTTTCAACGGAACTGATTTCATTTTCTTAAAATTATTCTGGCGCGCGCATCAACTCGTGCGCCCGCCTTTGAATTCAAAGAGCGAGTTCACCGACGAATTACTGTGAATCCGTTTGATGGCTTCGCCCAAAAGCCCCGCCACCGACAGCGTCACGATCTTCACGCCGTCAATCGCAGGGCGTTGGACTGTATCAGTCGTAATCAATTCGTCAATCACCGATTTTCGCAATCTTTGGATGCCCACCTCGTTCAAGATCGCGTGGGAGACGCAGGCCAGAATCTGTTTCGCGCCCTTTTTCTTCAATAAAGACGCGGCTGTCGTCAATGTGCCCGCCGTCTCCGTCAAATCGTCCACAAGCAGGACATTTTTGCCCTTGATGTCGCCGATGACGGCTATGGATTCCACGTCCGTCGCGTTTTTGCGCCTCTTGGCCACGATGGCCAGTCCCGCTTCGAGCGTTTGCGAATAGGCGTGCGCCATCTTCAGGCCGCCCACGTCCGGGCTGACCACGACGAGGTCGGTCAGATTTTTCTTCCGCAAATATTCATACATCACCGGCGCGGCATAAAGATGGTCAACAGGGATGTCGAAGAAACCCTGAATCTGCTGCGCGTGCAAATCCACCGCGAGAATCCGGTTCGTACCCGACGCCACGAGCAGATTCGCGACGAGCTTGGCCGTGATGGGGACACGCGGCTGGTCCTTGCGATCCTGTCGCGCATAACCGTAAAACGGTAGCACCGCCGTGATCCGCGCCGCGCTCGCGCGCCGCAGCGCGTCAATCATGATGAATAACTCCATCAGGTTGTGGTTCGTCGGCGGCGATGTCGGCTGCACGACGAACACTTCTTCGCCGCGTACGTTCTCCTCGATTTTCACGAACGTCTCGCCGTCTGGAAACGGCTGGATGGTGCACTTGCCCAGTTCGATGCCGATGGATTTGCAGATGGCCCGCGCCAAAGGCTCATTCGCTGTGCCGCTAAAAATTTTCACAATAGTTGATTCAGGTTAAAAAAGAAAAACCGCCACAACCGGCGGACGAAATCACGAAATGACTCTAACAACCGGCGTCACCGGCGCAAGCGGAAACTGAACTTCAATCCTCGAAATCATTTTTCAATCACGCTGCGGATTTCGCCCTCTTTGACGCGCGTCCTTAAACCTTGCCCGCGCTGCGCGTCTTTCGCGCGGCGGATGATTTTTCCCGACGCGGCATCCATCGTGATCGAATAGCCGCGCGACAAAACCTGCTCCGGCCCAAGCAAACGCAAACGCGACTCGGTTGAAACAAAACGGTTTTTGGAATTTCGAAATTGAACGCGAGCCAGTTCGTTCAAACGCCTTTGACTCACTTTCAAGAGTTCGCGCCGCTGTTTCAGCAATTGCTTCGGGCGAACCTGACGCAACCGCGTCACAAGATTTTGCCAGGCGACCAGCCGCTCACGAACGCCCTGCTTGCCGCAGCGCAGTAAACCCGTTTGCAAATCGTCCAGTCGTTGCAAGGATTCATCCAATCTCCGCCTCGGATGCGCCTGCGCCATGCGCCGCGACAGATTCGCGACAAATTGCCGGCTCGCGAAAAAATCCTCCGTGATGATTTCCGCCGCCGCGCTCGGCGTCGCCGCGCGAACGTCTGCAACAAAATCGCTGATGGTGAAATCAATTTCGTGTCCGACCGCTGAAACAATCGGAACCTTCGATTCAAAAATCGCGCGCGCCACGATTTCCTCGTTGAACGCCCACAAATCTTCCAGCGAGCCGCCGCCGCGTGTGATTAAAATTAAATCGAGCTTCGTTGAATCGTTGAATCGTTGAATCGGAGCCGATGCAACGCTGTAACGATTCAACGATTCAACGGCTCCAGCAATTTCCTCCGCCGCGCCTTCGCCTTGCACACGGCACGGCGCCAAAATGATTTCCAGCGACGGATTTCGACGTTGAACGACATGCAGCACATCGCGGATCGCCGCGCCCGTCGGCGACGTCACGATGCCGATCCGCGCGGGATATTTCGGCAGCGGACGTTTCCGTTCCGGCGAGAACAATCCTTCCGCCGACAGTTTTTGTTTCAACTTTTCAAAAGCGACTTGCAACGTGCCAGCCCCCTGCAATTCCACCGCGCGGACGATGAGTTGATATTGTCCGCGCGCTTCATAAACCGTCACGGCGCCTTGCAGCAAAACTTTTAGCCCGTCCGCCAGCAATTCGCGGTGCGGAACTTTTTCGCGGCTGAACAAAACACAGTTCAACTGCGACGCCTCGTCTTTGAGCGTGAAATAAACGTGGCCGGAACTTTGCACACGCAGGTTCGTGACCTCGCCCGTCACCCAGATTTGCCCGATTTGCTTTTCGAGTAGGGCGCGGATTTGTCCCGTCAATTCCGAGACGGACAAAACCTTCCGGGTCTGCTCCGCCGGAAACAATTCCCCGAAGTCCCATTGTGATTTGGCCTGCTTGCTCATTGAATCGGAAAACATTTATCACGCATAAAAATCCTGCGCCAGCATTTGGTTCAATTTGTGGACGGCCAGCTGCAGGTCGGCGAGGCGATCCAAATCCGGAATTTTACCGCTCTCGGCGGCGCGCTGGCACAACTGAAACCGTTTGCTGAACGGCGATTTTAGATCGTTGAATCCCAGTTTTTCGAGCAGGCTTTCAACTTTCGCCGCAAGTCTTTTCGTTTCGGAAATTTTCGCGAGGGCAGCTTCCGCAGTTTTCTTTCCACCGCCAACAGCAAGGAGTTGTTTGCATTCAAATTTTTGACACCGTGCGGGGCGCTCGGCATAAAGCACGCATTTGCAATTTCCGGCATTGAATGCTGGACACGGTTGCGCGACCCGCGAACCGTGCTGTTGGAACAATGGAGATTTGTCGCCGCGCTCGCGGCGCACGTCGGCAAAGAGAACTCCGTTGCAGCAAAGGCCGCATTGCAAACAGAGCGTGTCGGTAAGTTCGGCCATTTCAGATCAATTCGATGCCGACGGGACAATGGTCGCTACCCGCCACGTCGGGACGGATGAAGGCTTTTTTCAATCGCGGTCGCAGCGATTTTGAGATGAGAAAATAATCAATGCGCCAGCCGACGTTTCGCGAACGCGCGCCACTGAAAACGCTCCACCAGGTGTAATGCCCGCCGCCTTTTTCAAATTCGCGGAACGTGTCGAGAAATCCGGCGTTCACAAGATTCGTGAAGCCATCTCGCTCTTCAATCGTGAAACCGTGGTTGTGGATGTTCGCGCGCGGATTGGCCAGGTCAATTTCCGTGTGCGCCACGTTGAGATCGCCGCAAAAAATCACGGGCTTTTTCTTCTCCAGTTTTTTCAGGTAACGCAAAAAGTCGGCGTCCCATTTCTGCCGATACGTCAGCCTCGACAAATCGCGTTTCGAGTTCGGCACGTAGACGTTCACG
Source organism: uncultured Bifidobacteriaceae bacterium (assembly GCA_964536285.1). Lineage (GTDB taxonomy): Bacteria > Verrucomicrobiota > Verrucomicrobiia > Limisphaerales > UBA11358 > UBA11358. The sequence goes on along the minus strand of CAZHXG010000026.1, from coordinate 6,453 downwards.
AGAAAAAAATCATCATACTCGGCGGCCAGCACGCGGCCTTCCTTGTCGTGCTCGGCGATGTCAATGTGCGGAATAACTTTAATCGGACGAGTTTTCGTGAAAATGGCTGTGCCGGAATAGCCTTTTTTGTCCGCGCTGTTCCAATAAGTCGTGTAACGTTGTGGCCAGAGTTGTTCGACTTGATCGGGATTGCATTTGGTTTCCTGCAGGCAAAGCACGTCGGGTTTCTCAGAGTCGAGAAATTTCAGAAAATTTTTCTTCAGCACGGCGCGCAGGCCGTTGACGTTCCATGAAATCAATTTCATGCGAAGAGTTTAAGCCACAGATGGACACAGATAAACACAGATATGAAAATGGCTGCGTTGACCCGACTGACAAGGGCGGTTAGATTATCAGCAGTTAAAAATGATTGCCAACGTCGCAACCAAACTAACGTCCGCGCCGAATTTCCGCGTCGGCGACGAGCGGCTCGTCAAACTCACGCCAAGCGCAGCGCAAAAAGTTTCGACGTTGTTGACGAAACAAGGCCGGCCGAAAGGCGTCCTGCGCGTGGCGGTCGTCGGTGGCGGCTGTTCCGGCCTGCAATACAAAATGGATTTGCAGGATGCTCCGGCAAATCGCGACATTCTTGTCGAGTCCGGCGGCGTGCGAGTGGTCGTTGATCCCAAGAGCGCACTTTATGTCACCGGCAGCGAACTGGATTATCTCGACGCGCTCGACGGCGGTTTCAAGGTGAAAAATCCAAACGCCGCGACGAGTTGTTCCTGCGGCGAAAGTTTCAGCGCGTGACCGACTGCTTTGCTTTGCTCAACGAAACGCGCCGTCCGTGGCTGGACACGGATTCATTGAAGCAAAAATTCATCGCGCTTTCCGCAAACGCCCATCCCGACCGCATTCATTCCGCGAGCGAATCCGACAAAACCGCCTCCACAAAAAATTTCACGGAACTGAACGTGGCTTATAATTGCCTGCTCGAACCGAAATCACGTTTATTGCACCTGCTCGAACTCGAACTCGGCGCGAAGCCGAAGGACATCCAAACAATTCCATCCGCGCTCGCAGATTTGTTTGCCGAAGTTTCAATGGTCTGTCGCAGCGCGGACGGCTTTCTTGCCGAGAAAAGCAAAGTCACTTCGCCATTGCTGAAAGTCCAATTGTTTGAGCGCGGACAGGATTGGGTCGAGAAGCTGAATGGTTTGCAAAGAAAATTGAACGAACTGCGTGAAAAATTGACGGACGAATTAAAATCGCTCGACGCACAATGGATTTCATCGGACGCCGCTTCGCGCAAGGAAATTTTGCCGAAGCTGGAAGAACTTTACCGGCTGTTCGGTTACTTCAATCGCTGGAACAATCAGATTCAGGAGCGCATCGTTCAGCTTTCGTTCTGAAACACGCTCACGCTCATCGGCGGCAGATAAAATTCCGCGGAGTTCTGCTGGCTGTGGCACGGAATTTTTTCAGCGGTGACGCCGCCAAAATTTCCCTTGTTGCTGCCGGCGTAAATCGCCGCGTCGCTGTTCAGCACTTCGCGCCACTTGCCGGCACGCGGCAGACCGACGCGGTATCTTTCTCGCGGCACGGGAGTAAGATTCAAAATCACCGCGAGTTGGTTTGTGAAATCCGAATTTTGCCGGACGAATGAGAGCACGCTGCTTTCGCGATCGTTGCAATCAATCCAATAAAAACCCGCGTGATCGTAATCGCCCTGCCAAAGCGCGGGCATCTTCGCATAAAGTTTATTCAAGTCCTCGACAAATCTTTGCAGGCCGAGGTGAAAAGGCCCCGCATCCAGCAACCACCAATCGAGCTGGCCGTTTTCGTTCCATTCCGCGCTCTGCCCGATTTCGCAGCCCATGAACAGAAGTTTTTTTCCGGGAAAAAGCCATTGATACGCGAGCAGCGTCCGCAGATTCGCAAATTTCTGCCAGTCGTCGCCGGGCATCCGCTGCAACAGCGAGCCTTTGCCATGAACCACTTCATCGTGCGACAGCGGCAGGATGAAATTTTCGTTGTGATGATAAAGCATCGCAAACGTGAGGTCGTTCTGGTGATATTTGCGATGAATCGGTTCACGACTGAAATAATTCAGAGTGTCATGCATCCAGCCCATGTTCCATTTGAACGAGAAGCCAAGTCCGCCGACCGATGGCGGACGCGTGACCAGCGGCCATGCAGTGGATTCCTCGGCGACGGTCACAATTCCCGGAAATTCCGTGTGTGTGATGTGATTGAATTTTTTCAGGAATTCAATCGCCTCGAGATTTTCGCGTCCGCCGAACTGGTTTGGAATCCATTGGCCGGGTTTGCGCGAGTAGTCGAGATAAAGCATCGAGGCGACGGCGTCCACGCGCAGGCCGTCGATGTGAAAACGCTCGCACCAGAACAGCGCGTTGGCGACAAGGAAGTTTGAAACCTCGTTGCGGCCGAAATTGAAAATCAGCGTGCCCCAATCCTGATGCGCGCCCTTGCGCGGGTCTTCGTGCTCGAACAGCGCCGTGCCGTCGAACTTCGCCAATGCCCATTCGTCGCGCGGAAAATGCGCGGGCACCCAGTCCACGATGACGCCGATGCCGGCCTCGTGCAGCGCGTTGACGAGAAATTGAAAATCGTCCGGCGTGCCGTAACGGCTCGTCGGCGCGTAAAAGCCGGTGACTTGATAACCCCACGACGGATAAAAGGCGTGCTCGGCAACCGGCAAAAATTCAACGTGCGTGAAACCCATGCGCTTGACGTAAATCACAAGCGGCTCGGCGAGTTCGCGGTAGCTCCACGATTCGTTCGCGGATTTTTTCCGCCACGAGCCGACGTGGACTTCGTAAACGCTCATCGGCGAACGAAGTGCGTCGCGGTCGCGGCGCTTTTTCAACCACGCGGCGTCGGTCCACTTGAATTTTTTCGTGTCCCAGACGATCGCCGCTTGCTTGGGCGCAACCTCGAAGAAAAATCCGAACGGATCGGTGTTCAGCTTGATGTTGCCGTGCGCGTCGCGAATCTCAAATTTGTAATGCGCGCCGATGCCGACGCCGGGAATGAAAATTTCCCACACGCCTGACGCGCCGAGCAACCGCATCGGATGAAAACGCCCGTCCCAATTATTGAAATCGCCGACGACGCTGACGCGCTGCGCGTTCGGCGCCCAGACGGCGAAGCTCGTGCCGGGCACGCCGTCGGGCGAGCGCAGTTGCGCGCCGAGTTTTTCGTAAATTTTCCGTTCGTCGCCCTTGCCGAACAAAAACAAATCCGATTCGCCCAGCGTCGGCAAAAAGGAAAATGCGTCGCGCGTGCGACGCGTTTTGCAGTCGTGAGTTGTGATGACGAGATCGTAGGCGTAGACCTTTATTGCGGCGGTTGTGACGCCTTCAAAAATATCGGCGTTGGGAATCCGCTTCAGCTCGAACTTGGGTTTGTCTTTTTCGTGAACGGGTTGGATCTCGACTTTGGCGGCGTCCGGCAGCATCGCGCGGACGACAAGGCCTGAACCGTCACCGAGCGGTTGCATCCCGAGTAGCGAGTGCGGCGACTGATGTGTCAGTTCAACAAGGCTGCGCAACTCTGCCGGCGAAAGAATCATTCATGCGAAAACTAACAAAATGGCGACCGGATGGAAATGTTCTTCACAACAGCCGGTCAAAGCCGGGCAAGAATGTGTTCAAGTTGCGAAGCCTGCGTCTCGATCGCCCCATCCGTCCAAACGACAAAATCGGAGCGGGCAATCTTTTGTTCAACCGGCATTTGCGCGGCGATGCGCCGGTCAATCTGTTGCGGCGTCCAGCCGCGCGCGAGCAAACGCTCGCGTTGGGCTTTTGATGAACAGGCGACGCAGATGATTTTGTCGAATTGTGATCCGGCCTGCGTTTCAAACAGCAGCGGAATCACGACGACGGCCAGTTTGCAATTTTCCCCGCGCCAAATTTCAATCTGCGCAAGCCAGCGTTCGCGGATGCGCGGATGCAGGATGGCTTCGAGTTTTTTGCGGGCTGTGTCGTCGGCAAAAACGATTTTGGCAAGTTCATCGCGGCGCAATTTCCCATCGGGAGCGATCATGTTTTTGCCGAAAACGTTTTGAATCTCGACCAGCGCGGGTTGCCCGGGTTGGGCGAGTTCGCGCGCGAGGTCATCGGTGTCCACGACCTGCGCGCCGCGTTCACGAAGAAATTTCCCGGCAGTGGATTTGCCCATGCCCACGCCGCCGGTCAGACCGCAAAGTCTCATTTATCGTATTGGCAGCTATTGCAGAACCTTGAAACGATAGAAGCGGAAAGGATAGTTCGTGGCAGCAGGATCCGTGATGGTGGCCGTGCCAAAATTGCTGTACGAACCGATATTGGTGTAAATCGGCAACCAATGCACCAAGTCCGTGGAGGCTTCGGTGACGTTGGTCTGCGCGGGCAAAATATTTTCCAAAAGTTGGAACTTCCCGGAGGAATTGTTGCCGCCGGTCATCAGCTGAAACTTTTTGGAATAAGTATTTCCCTTGGTGATGAGGGGCAGGCTTGTGACGTTCGTAACCCAATATAAATGGCCGCCGCTGGGAAACTGGTGGTTATTCAATAACTGCTCTGCAAGCGGATGGCCGAGGCCATCAACTTCCGCCGAGGCAAAATAAATGTTCAGGCTAGAATCAATGTCAATTTCATTGGTATAATCCGTCAGCGTCGACAAATCAAGATTGCTGACATACAGGCCGTTGCCTGTCGTTGCGCCTTTGAAATAGAACAACGGTTCGAACAAAGGAGAAGACGGAATCAAAGCCAGCGTGCCGATGGCAGTATTGTTCGAATAGCCGTTTGTTGTGGCACCTAAATCAGTACCAGCCCAAATATGACCCACTTCATCCTGACCGATAGCCATATCATTAATTGTGGTTCCCAATAAACTTCCTGATGCTGGCTTGATGAATAAGTTGAATCCGTTTTCACAGGCAAATGTGTTGACGTTTGGTGGTAATCCGGCATCCGACAGGGAATTGGTCACTGTGAAATCAAGCGCTCCGCCAGCAGACAGGATGGATGGATCAATCACCAGATTGTTCGCATAAAACACGATGTCGCCATTGGCTTCAATCAAAGAATTCATGACCAGACCCGTCTTGCACGTTGCCGTAAAATCAGCAGATTGCGCCCAATTGGTGCCGCCGTTGATCTCCAGATAATCGCTGTTGATCGTCTGGCCGCCGCCCGAGATGATAGATCCATGATTCACAAAAGCCGCGTAGTCCGTAGGGCCATCATCGCCAAAGTGGGCGTTGTTCGGGATGTTCATCCTGCCATAATTGGTGAAATAACGGAGGGTCGGCGCATTGGCAGCGCCCCAATTTTGAAGCGCACCGGAAAGAGACAGATTTCCCCAAAGCGTGAGGCTCTGTCCATTCAAGAGCAGCGTGCCCGTGACACCCATGTTATCACTGACCACCATGTTGGTGCTCTTCAAATCCAAATCCTGAACCGTCACCGGCTCTGTTGATGAAACGCCGGTGGCATCCACAACCGTTATGGACAGATCCACTTCGGTCGTATTCGTCAGCGGCGAGAGGACATAATTCGTGCTGGTGGCGGTGACGACCTGCATGTAGTTCGTGTAGACCGTCAGAAGGAAAGCGGTCCAAAGTCCGCTCCATTCAGTGACCGTGCCATTCAACCGTTTGACATTGGACAACGCAAGATTTGTGACGTTCAGGAAACCGTTGGTCGAGCCGAGATTGTAGCTCAAATTCTGGCAATCCATGACAGCGCCGGCGCTGCTGATCAAATTGCTGGCCTGAATCACGATCTGGGACAGTGCGCTCATGCGCGTCTTGGTAAGATCCAAATCCTTGGCGTAAACACGGATTTTGCCCGGCGCGTTTGTTATGGAGAATCCAGACGGCGGCTCCGCAGCCAGATCGTCAACATTGCCGGAATAAGCGTCCGCCACGCCTGTGACGACGGCGTTGCTGAACATCTCGTTTATTTCGAAAGCGGACAGTCCGTTCGTCTTCAGTGATTCATAGAAAAAATTGTTTGTCGGCTTTCCTGCGCCGGGAGAACCGTTGGCAAACGCAAGGCCTGTCCATACAACTTGATTCGGTGGATTCACTGGATCGGTTCGGGCTAAAACAACACTGCTTGGCCGTTCCGTCGGGTCAGTGCAAGCAGCTGAAAGATATATATAGGGTTCGGCAGACAGCCCCCGATTGGTGGAAGCCGCCAAATAATCCACCAGATAAAGCATATTGGTCTGCAACGTCAGTGTTATCTGATTTGTGGAAACCGTGGACAGCCGCACGGCAACGGTCTTGAAATAATTTGTAGGGTTCGAACCGGAATTGAAATGGTTTGTCGCGGTGATGTTCGCGTCACTGGTGGAAACAAAGACCGCCTGTTTCACTATGTTTGAATACACAGTGATGGTGTTCGTGAATCCCAGGCTGTTCGTAAGCGTCAACTGGTAGGGCGACACATTGGTGGCAAA
>CAZHXG010000025.1:0-30839 GCA_964536285.1 uncultured Bifidobacteriaceae bacterium | reverse complement strand
CGCATCAAGACCCCGGTTTCATGGATCACGTCATCAACAAGAAGGCCGACATCGTCCGCGTTTATCTGCCGCCGGACGCAAATTGTCTTCTGTCAGTCTTCGATCATTGCCTGCGCAGCCGGCATTACGTCAACGTTGTCGTTGCTGGCAAACACGCACTCCCGCAATGGCTCACGATGGACGCCGCCGTGGTGCATTGCACCGAAGGCATCGGCATCTGGCAATGGGCGAGCAACGACCAGGGCAGCGAGCCGGACGTAGTGATGGCCTGCTGCGGCGACACGCCGACGCTGGAAATTCTCGCCGCCGTTTCCATTTTGCGCAAGCATCTGCCCGATTTGAAAATCCGTGTGATCAATGTCGTTGACCTGATGAAGTTGCAATCGGCGAGCGAGCATCCGCACGGATTGAGCGAAGCCGATTACGATTCGCTCTTCACGAAAGACAAACACATCATCTTCGGCTTTCACGGCTATCCGTGGCTCGTCCACCGGCTGACTTACCGACGCACCAACCGCAACCTCCACGTTCGCGGCTACAAGGAAGAAGGCACTATCACGACCGCTTTCGACATGCGCGTGCAGAACGACCTCGACCGTTTTCATCTAGTGCAGGACGTGATTGATCGCCTGCCGAACTTGGGCAATCAAGGCGACTATCTGAAACAGCAGATGCAGGACAAGCTCATTGAGCATAAGCATTACATAGACAAACAGGGCCAGGACATGCCGGAGATTCGGAATTGGAAGTGGACGGAATTAAGAAAGCAGGCAACCCATGAATGAATTAAAGAACGATCATAAGTCGCACGGAGATCCGAATGGTGGCCCGATTAACCAAGGGCACCCTCCTTATTGGCGACGCGCGCACCGCGACTGGCGCATCTGGCTCTGCGTGATCTTGATGCTGTTTGCCATGTTCGTCTATCTGGCGACCGGCGACTTGCGCTGGCGGATTCAAGGCCAATCGCCGCAACAGCAACAACCGATTTCCGTCCCGGCGGGTAACTAATCGTCAACCGCTAATTTACATATGCAGAAATTATTACTGTGAATATGCAAGCGCTTATAAATACTGCGACAAAGTTGGTCGCCGACGACAAGGGCCTGCTGGCGATGGATGAAAGCAACCCCACTTGCAACAAACGCTTCGCCAAGCTGGGAATTCCTCAAACCGCCGATGCGCGGCGCGCGTATCGGGAATTGATCGTGACCGCGCCCGGCCTCGGCGAGAGCATCAGCGGCGCAATCCTTTACGACGAGACAATTCGCCAGCAGAAAAAAGATGGCACGCCTTTTCTCAAAGTCCTCGCTGATACGGGAATTATTCCCGGTATCAAAGTCGACGCTGGCGCGAAGGACATGGCCGCTCATCCCGGCGAAAAAATCACCGAAGGTCTGGACAGATTGCGCGAACGTCTTCAGGAGTATTTTCAAATGGGCGCGCGTTTCGCCAAGTGGCGCGCGGTGATTGCCATCGGCGATGAAATTCCTAGCCGCAGTTGCCTCGAAGCCAACGCGCACGCATTGGCTCGCTACGCCGCGTTGTGTCAGGAAGCCGGACTTGTTCCCATCGTAGAGCCGGAAGTGCTGATGGATGGCAATCATACTTTGGAGCAATGCCGCAAAGTCACGGAAGAAACTCTGCGAAATGTTTTCATCCAGCTTAATTGCCAGCGCGTGCTGCTGGAAGGCATGATTCTCAAGCCCAACATGGTGCTGCCGGGATTGGCCTGCCCCAAGCAGGAATCCGTGAACGAAGTCGCCGACGCCACGGTGAATTGTCTTTTGCGAACCGTTCCCGCCGCCGTGCCCGGCGTCGCCTTTTTGTCCGGCGGCCAGCCAAGTGAACTGGCCTCGGCGCGTTTGAACGCGATGAATGTCCGCTTCAAGTCGCGAATGCCGTGGGCGCTGTCATTTTCTTTTGCCCGCGCCATCCAGCAACCGGCCTTGGAAATCTGGTTGGGCAAAGATGCCAACGTCCTGCCTGCGCAAAAGGCCCTGCTCCATCGCGCCAAGTGCGACCGCGCCGCGCGCAGTGGCGAATACACCGCCGCGATGGAAAAAATATAAGCGTCTCGGAATTTCGCCGGTTTCAATTGCATGGGGTGTTCACCCCATTCGTTTCTCCGTGTCTCGAAGTTATAATTTCAGCAGCGGATAATTGTGAACATTGAAACGAAAGCCAAGCCGCCTGTACCAGATGGGAAGGATGATTTAAAATCTTTGCCGCTGCCAGAAGTAGAAAAGAAATTAGGGTCGTCACCGGACGGTCTCACCCAAGCCGAGGCGCAGAAACGGCTGACACAATATGGGCCGAACGAGCTTACAGAAAAGAGAACAAATCTGTTCCTGAAATTCCTCGGCTATTTCTGGGGTCCGATTCCGTGGATGATTGAAGTGGCGGTGATTTTGTCGGGCGTGGTCCGGCATTGGCCGGATTTTTTCATCATCCTGCTTTTGCTGATGGCCAACGCCGTGGTCGGCTTTTGGGAAGAACGCGAGGCGGGCAACGCCATCGCTGCGCTGAAGGCCAAGCTGGCGATTAAAGCTTTGGTGAAACGTGACGGCAAATGGATCACTCCGGCAGCGCGTGAACTGGTGCCGGGCGATGTCATCCGCGTGCGCTTGGGCGACATTGTGCCGGCGGATGCGCGCTTGCTGGACGGTGATTCGGTGGAGGTGGATCAATCGGCTTTAACAGGAGAATCTCTGCCCGCCACGCGCAAATCCGGCGAGGCGGTTTTTTCCGGTTCCATCATTCGTCGGGGAGAAATCGGCGCGCTGGTCTATGCCACGGGCGAGAAAACTTATTTCGGCAAGACGGCGCAACTGGTGGCGGAGGCACACACCGTCAGCCATTTTCAAAAGGCGGTTTTGAAAATCGGCAATTACCTCATTATCCTCGCGGTGGTTTTGGTGGCGGTGATCATCACCGTAGCAATTTTTCGTGGCGACCCGATTCTCACGACATTGCAGTTCGCCTTGGTGCTGACTGTGGCCGCGATTCCGGTGGCGATGCCGACAGTGCTGTCGGTGACGATGGCAGTCGGCGCGCGGTTGCTCGCCAGGAAGCAGGCCATCGTGAGCAAACTGGTGGCCATCGAGGAATTGGCGGGCGTGGACGTGCTGTGCGCGGACAAGACCGGCACGTTGACGCAAAACAAACTGACGCTGGGCGATCCGTTCAGCGTGAATAATTTCCCCGCCGAGCAAGTCATTCTCGCCGCCGCGCTCGCGTCGCGCGCGGACAACAATGACACGATTGATCTGGCCGTCATTGGCGGCGTGAAAAATAAAGATGAATTGAAAAGTTATCAGGTTCTTCATTTCCAACCCTTCGATCCGGTGCATAAACGCACCGAGGCCACCGTCAAAACTGCGGACGGAAAACAGTTCAAAGTGACAAAAGGCGCGCCGCAAGTGATTTTGGAATTGTCGGCCAATGCCGCGCAGGTGAAATCCGCCGTCGAGAAAGCGGTCAACGAATTTGCGACGCGTGGCTTTCGTTCGTTGGGCGTGGCGCGGGCGGGTGGTGATGGCTCGTGGCAGTTTGTTGGCGTGCTGCCGCTATTCGATCCGCCACGCGAAGATGCCAAGGCCACCATCGCGACCGCGCTGGCGATGGGCGTAAAAGTCAAAATGGTCACGGGCGATGCGCTGGCCATCGCGCAGGAAACCGCGAAGAAATTGGATTTGGGCGCAAATATTTTAGACGCCAACAGCCTTGGCGATTCAAAAAAACAGGAGAACGCGGCGGTTTCAGAATCCATCGAGAAGGCCGATGGCTTTGCGCAGGTGTTTCCCGAACATAAATTTCACATTGTGGATGTTTTGCAGAAGCGCGGCCACATCGTCGGCATGACTGGCGACGGAGTGAACGACGCACCGGCATTGAAGAAAGCCGACTGCGGCATCGCGGTTTCAGGAGCGACGGACGCGGCGCGCGCGGCGGCAGCCATCGTGCTGATGACACCTGGACTTTCAGTGATTATTGACGCGATCAAAGAGAGCCGGAGGATTTTCCAGCGGATGCAAAGCTACGCAATCTACCGCATCGCCGAGACGCTGGGCGTGCTGTCGTTGATGACGCTGGCGATTCTGATCTTTAACTTTTATCCATTGACAGCGGTGATGATCGTGATGCTGGCGTTGCTTAACGATGGCGCGATTCTGTCCATCGCGTATGACAATGTTCACTACTCGGACAAGCCCGAGTCTTGGAATATGCGCTTGGTGCTGGGAGTCGCTACGGCGGTGAGCATTATCGGGCTGATGGATGCGTTTGGCCTGTTTTATCTCGGTGAGCGTGTCTTTCACCTCGACCGGACGGTCATCCAGACGTTGATGTATTTGAAATTGTCCGTGGGGGGACATTTGAAAATTTTTATCACGCGCACACGCGGGCCGTTCTGGTCTATTCGTCCCGCGCCAGTCCTGCTAGTTGCGGTGTTCGGCACGCAAATCGTGGCGACGTTGATCGCGGTCTATGGATTGTTCATGCCGCCGATTGGCTGGGGTTGGGCGCTCATGGTGTGGGGTTACTCTTTGCCGTTTTTCCTCATCAACGATCGCGTGAAACTGCTCGCCTATCGGATTCTTGATCCGGTCAAACCTGCCAAAGTCAGAACACCACAGATCGCCAAACGAGCTTACGAACTATACGAGCAGGAAGGCCATCACGATGGCCACGCAGTTCAGGACTGGAGTCAGGCGGAGCAGGAGATTCGGAAAAATGAGTCCCTCAAATGATCCGATGCCAATCGTTGCCAAAAGAATGAAAACAAAAATCAACAAACCAGAACACAATGAACAAATTTTCTAATCATTTTCATTAGAAAAACTGGCGGAAGGGGTGGGATTCGAACCCACGGTAGCCTTGCGACTACTTCTGATTTCGAGTCAGATGCCTTTAACCACTCAGCCACCCTTCCAGCCGGAGCGACGCGCATTTAATCAGCAAATTACGGCGCGGTAAATCTTAATCCGGTGAACATCCCGCATTTGACTATTGGAAATTGATTCATTATTTTTCTCGCCCGTAAATCTAACAACGGGAACCACGGGAACTCAAAATTTTATGGCAACCAAATCTGAAAAATCCGCCGAAAAAATTCCAGCCGAAACCAAAGCCGTCGCATCACACGCGCGCGAACTCGAAGCCGCCATTTCAAGCATCCACAAAAGTTACGGCGACGGCGCGATCATGCGACTCGGCGACGCGCAATCGAAGGTCAAGATCGGCATCATTCCGACTGGCGCGCTCGCGCTTGATCTCGCGCTGGGCGTCGGCGGCATTCCGCGCGGACGCGTGATTGAAATTTACGGGCCGGAATCTTCCGGCAAAACCACGTTGATGCTTCACGTCATCGCCAACGCGCAAAAAGCCGGCGGACTCGCGGCGTTCATTGACGCCGAGCACGCGCTCGATCCCGCTTACGCAAAAAAACTCGGCGTGAATCTCGACGACCTGCTCGTCTCGCAGCCGGATTCCGGCGAAGAAGCGCTGACGATTTGCGAAACACTCGCGCGCTCGAACGCGCTTGACGTCATCGTGATTGATTCCGTCGCCGCGCTCGTGCCGAAGGCCGAACTCGAAGGCGAGATGGGCATGGCCACGATGGGCATGCAGGCGCGGCTCATGTCGCAGGCGCTCCGCAAGCTCACCGCGATCCTCGGTAAGTCCAAGACCACCTGCGTTTTCACGAACCAATTGCGCGAAAAAGTCGGCGTCATGTTCGGCAGTCCCGAGACGACGCCCGGCGGCAAGGCGCTGAAATTTTACGCGAGCGTGCGCCTCGACATCCGCCGCAAGGAGACGCTCAAGGATGACGCGGGCAACGCCACCGGCAATCACGTCCGGGTCAAGGTGGTGAAGAACAAGGTGGCGCCGCCGTTTGCCGAGGCCGAGTTCGACATCATTTACAATCACGGCATCAACAAGGAAGGCAGCATCCTCGAAGTGGGCATCGCCGACGGCATCGTGGACAAAAAAGGCGCGTGGCTGCAATTCGAGGGCGAACTTATCGGCCAGGGCAAGGAAGCCGCGCAAAAAGCGATGGCCGAAAAACCCGCGCTCGCCAAAAAAATTGTCGAGGCGATTTTGGCGAAACGTGCGTTGACAATAGCCGCATAACTAAAACGGTTAAAAATGAGACGCCTTTTTTGGAACATCTATGCATGGCCGATAACATTGTTGCTTTTGGTATCTTATCTTCCAAATTTCAACCGCAGCGGCACGCTTCTATTTTTCCATATTCTTGATTTTTTTGTGACCATGCCAGCAATTGTGGCATTGCATCTACACATCTGGGACAAAAAAGCGCTCGTCGCATCTTTTTGGAAACCGTATGTATTTATTTTCTATGCGTGGGATTTAAGCTTCAATATTTTGATTGAGCCCGTTCTTTCTGGTAAAAAATTCGACCCAATTAGTTTCATCGTCCCGCTTATATTGCTGCCATTTTACATTGCATTATTTAGGTATGCTTTCAGGCAATGGAATGGAAATGAAAACTCCAATTAGGATGGGCTCAAACTGACTCTCTATCGAAGCGGCTTGCTTTCCGCCCGTAGCCAATCCATGCTAGGATACATTTTTGACTCCCGCACAGCGGATGTTTTGAAACATGAGCAGCATTTCCGACATTGATCTGGACCTGGAAAAACTTTTTCAGCCCGCCTGGGCGCAGGAAAAGCCGGCCACCAATCGTTTTGACCGGTTCACCGGCAACGAAGGCGTCAAACCCGAACGCCGTTTCAACGACAAGCCCGGTGAACGCCGTCCCCCGCGCCGCGACAACGCCGGCGGTGGCGAGCGTCCGCGTTCCGGCGGAAAATTCGGCGGCAAGAAAACTTTTGGCCGGCGCGACGACAATCGCGGAGAGCGCCGCGAACGTCCCGAACCGCCGCCACCGTTGCCGGAAATCTCCGTCACGTTTGTGCCCGGCGAAAACGGCGTCGAGTCGCTCGCGCGCCAGATCAAGATGACCGGGCGTTGCTATCCGCTCTTTCAGATCGCACAACTCGTTCTGGAAAAGCCGGAGCGTTATTCCGTCCACCTCGCGGTGAAGAAAAAATCCGACGGCACGATCGCGCAGCCGCTTTTCGTCTGCGCGCTCGACGACACGCCGTGGCTTTCGGAGGACGAAGCTGTCGCGCACGTTCTTAAGAATCATTTCGCCACGTTTTATCAGGCCGAGCGCACGGCCACCGAGCCGCCAAAGGGCACTTACACTTTTGTCGCGCAATGCGGTTTGAGCGGCGCGATTCTCGGGCCGCCGAATTATCACGATTATCAAAATCAACTTCGCAAGTTGCACGCCGAAAGATTTTCGCGGATGCCGTTCGACGTTTTCAAATCGCGCGTGAAAATCGTGAAGGACGAGGTCGTCGTCAAAAAATGGATCGAGGAACAAAGTTCCAAGACCGAATACACCGTCCTCAACGTGCCCGAACCGCTGAAGCTCGCGACGCTCGAGGAAGTGGAGAAACATTTCCGCGCCACGCACAAGGAGACGATCATCAAGTCCGTCGAATCGCTCGTGATCGCCGGTGTGCCGAGCCGGAAGTTGCAAAGTCGTGGATTGCAGCAACTCATCCGCGCCGAATGGGAACAGCAAAGATATTTTCCGTTGCAGATCGCGACGAAGTTGAGCCAGCAGTTCACGCATCACGGCCTGCATTTTTTCAAGGTCAACAAAACATTCGTCCACGTCTCCATCGCACGGCCGCAATTTCTTGACCTCGCGACGACGCCGGTTTCCGAGAGCATCAAGCGCATCGTGGAGTTCATCAACGCGCATCCGAAATGCACGCGCAGGAAAATGATCGAGACACTTGCGCCGTCGCCCGCAGTCATCGAAGTCAAACCGGAGGAACAAAAATCCGCCGAACCCACGCCGGAACAGACCGCGATCATCGCCGATCTGCACTGGCTCGTGCATCAGGGTCACGTTTTGGAATTTGCCGACGGCAAATTGGATACGGCCAAAAAGCCGTTGCCCAAACCGCCGAAACCGGAAAAGAAAAAAGAAAAGCCGGCGAACGAAGTTGCCGTGACAACTGAAACTACGCCACAAACTGAAGTTGCAATTGAACCGGCGGCTGAAAATTCAATTTTAACTGAAGGGGAAATTCCCGCGTCCGAATCTGCGACGGTCGTTGAGCCCGTTCCGGCCATTGAACAGCCAAATCAAATAGCTTCCGAGCCGCCAATTTCCTGATAGACTTTCAGACATGAGTTTTTCCGCACTCGGACTTTCCGAGAAAATCCTCGAAGGCGTCAAGGCGATGGGCTACATCGAACCGACGCCCATCCAGTTGCGCTCGATCCCGCTCGTGCTCGCCGGACGCGACGTCATCGGCAGCGCACAGACCGGCACGGGCAAGACCGCCGCGTTCGCTTTGCCGATTCTTTCCAAGCTCGGCGCTCACGAACCGCGCCCGCGCGTTTTGATCCTTGAACCGACCCGCGAACTTGCCGCGCAGGTTGAGACGGCGTTCCGCGATTACGCGCGTTTCACAAATCTGAAAATCGCCGTGTTCTACGGCGGCGTCGGCTACGGAAGGCAGAACGACGCGTTGAGAAACGGCGTGGACATTCTCGTCGCCACGCCCGGACGATTGCTTGATCACATCGAGCAGGGCAATTGTCGCCTTGACCAAATCAAATTTCTCGTCCTCGACGAAGCCGACCGGATGCTCGACATGGGATTTTTGCCGGACGTTCGCAAAATTCTCGACCGCTGCCCGCGACAGCGCCACACCGCACTTTTTTCCGCGACGATTCCGCCGCAGATCGAAACGCTCATCAAATGGGCGATGCAAAATCCCCAAACGATTGAGATTGGCGCACGCCGGACTCCCGCTGAAACGGTGAAGCACGTCATCTATCCCGTTTCTGATTCTCAAAAATCCGATCTGCTGCTCCAATTGCTCGCGCGCGTGAATTACAACTCCGTGCTGATTTTCTGCCGGACAAAACATGGCGCGGATCGCATCGCGCAATTGCTCAAGCGCAACAACCACGCCGTGGCCGTGCTGCATTCCAACCGCACGCAACGCGAACGCGAGCAGGCGTTGCGTGGATTTCGCGACGGCCGGTTTGAAGTGCTTGTCGCCACGGACATCGCCGCGCGCGGACTCGACATCGCCGACGTCAGCCATGTCATCAACTACGACGTGCCACAGCATCCCGAAGATTACATCCATCGCATCGGGCGTACCGGACGCGCCGAGGCCAGCGGCGACGCCTTCACCATCATGACCTCCGAAGATTCCAGCCACGTCTTCGCCATCGAACGCTTCATCAGCCAGAAAATCCCGCGCGTGAAGCTGGAAAATTTTGATTACAAATACACCATGCTTTTCGAGGAAGGAAAGCCCGGCCAGCCGAAGGGTTTTCCCGGCAAAGCCCGCGGCTCGCGCATTCGCGGCGGTTATCATTTCGCGCCGGGACGAAGACGGTAAATTGCCGTGGCGTTTTTCACTACAAACAATCTCTGCAGTTGCGCCTGAAGGAATCTTGTTGATTCGAAATCTGCTTCACGATTTCAAGATTCCATTGACCTTCGGGTGATGTTTGTGGGAGTATCCACGGGCAGTGATGTTGTTCAATCAGAGTCATTTTCTTTTTTGACGTACCATGAAAACGATTTTGGTTTTGTCACCCCACCCTGACTTCGCCGAATCCGTTCGCGCGAGCCTGAATCCGGAGCAATACCGCATCGTCCATCGTATCAACGTGGATGAAGCCGAGCCGCTGCTATCGCATAATCTCGCCAGTGCGTGCATCCTCGACGTGGACTTGATGGGAATCGAAAGCGTCTGGGTCATCGAACGACTCCGCCGTCGCGACGCCAAATCACCCGTCATCGCCTATACGGCCGACAACCAGTCCGAGTGGGAGGAGGAAATGTTTTTGCATGGCGTCACGCACGTTTTGACAAAACCCGTCCGCGAGCGGCTGTTGAATTCGCTGCTGGAACGCTTGTGGAACACGCCCGGCCAATCACACGCCACAGTGCAACAAACACCGCCGGTGCCGGCTTCATTTTCGCACCCGGCTCAAACTCCGGAGTCCGGTCGTTCAGCGAGCGTGTCGCAAACGCTCAACGTGGTGCGCGATTTTTCGTCCATCCTCACACATTCGCTGGACGCCGAGGCGATGCTGAAGCAATTCCTTTCGTTTCTCCGCGAAATCTTGAGCGTCAATCGCGCCGCGATTTTTCTGAATCGTCCGTGCCCGCCGCTCACCGAAACGCCGTCACCGGAAGACGGTCGTCGTCTGCGTTCCGCCGCGGCCATCGGCCTCGCCTCCGGCCTGCTGGAACACCTTGAGCTCTCGTTCGACTCCGGCATCGGCGCGCAGGTTTCCAGACTCGGAAGAATTTTGCGCCGCGACAGCGACGAGGCGCTCGCCGACGCGGAGACGAAAAAGGAATTTGAACTGCTCGGCGCGCAGGTGGCCGTGCCCGTCTTCGACCGCGATTCAATCATCGGCGTGGCCGTTTTCGACGGACGTTTCACCGGCGAACCGCTCGTGAACGCCGAGCTGGAATTGATTTTTCATCTGCTCGAACAGGTCGGGCTCGCGCTCCGCAACATCTGGATGCACGAGCAGCTCGCGGACAACCACGAGATGATGACCGAGGTTCTGCGCGAATTGAGCAGCGCGTGCGTCGTCGTCGGACGCGACCTGAAGGTGTTGCACGCCAACAAGGCCGCGCGCCGGCATTTCGGACAGAAAAACAAACGCACCGGCGATCTGGAGTTCAGTGATTTGCCGCAGGTTCTCGGCGCGAAAATTTATCAGGTCTTGAAAACCGGCGCGGCCATCGGGCCGTTCCGCTACGAGCCGGAAAATTCTCCGGGCAGCGTTTACACCGTCAGCGTCGTGCCGTTTCAGCGCGGAAATTCCACCGTGCCCGTTTCCGCGCTGCTCACCGCCGACGACCTCACGCAATCGGAGCAACTGCAAAAATTGCAAGTCGAGGCCGCGAACCTGCGCCTCGTCAAGACGATGGCCGACCGGCTCGCACACGAAATCGGCAACGCGCTCGTGCCATTGTCCACGCATCAGCAGTTGCTCGCGGAAAAATTCAAGGACAAGGAATTTCGCGAATCGCTTGAACAGGCCCTTACAGACGGCGTGAAGCGTGTCACGCGTTTGATCAACCAGATGCGTTTCCTCGCGCGCGAAGGCCGCATTGAACAGGAAATGTTCCCGGTCGAGAAATTGATCGAAGATGCTTATCTGGAGGCGCGCAAGCATCAATCAGCTGAGGGTGCGAAGTTGAAATGCGAGAACGACGGCAAGCCCATCGTCATCAATGGCGACCGCGCCGCGCTCAAGCACGCGCTCGCCGAAATCATGCTCAACGCCTTGCAGGCAAATCCGAAAAAGCCGACGGTGGATGTCCGTCTGCACACCGAGCCGGGAAGCGAAGGCGGCCAGGATTTGCAGATTGAAGTTCAGGACAGCGGCTCCGGTTTCACCACTGAAGCCGCGCAGAAAGCGCCGTCGCCGTTCTTCACCACGCGAAACGTCGGACTTGGTCTTGGACTCACCGTCAGCCGCAAAATCATCGAGACGCATCACGGCAAGCTGGAAATCATTCCACCGCAATCCGGCCACTCCGGCATCGTCCGCATTTCACTGCCGATCAATCCGATTGATTCGACCGCAGCTTGAACATGAAAAATTTCCGGACCGAAAACGAAAAACTCGCGGGAAAATTTCCTGCGAGTTTTTTTAGATTGCCGGCGTGATCAAGCGCCGTTGTCGCCGATGGCTTCGACCGGGCAGCCCTCCTTGGCTTCCTTGCAGCGCGCTTCTTCGTCCGGACTCGCCGGCTGTTTGTAAACGAACGAGTATCCGCCGTCGTCATTGCGCTTGAAATTGTCCGGCGCGGTTTCGCGGCACAGGTCGCAGTCAATGCACTGGTTGTCCACGTAGTATTTTCCCGCCACGCTTTCGGGATATTTGTTCGCAACGTCAGCCATAAAAAATGTCCGTTCAATATGGCTTCCGTTCCTTGCAAAGGCAAGTCTCATTTGCCTTTCGCAACACATACGCTGATTAAAAACTTTTAATCACGCCGCCTGTTTGTATGTTTTACACATGCAACGAGGCATCGTGCGCAGAACGAAAATCATTTCCACGCTCGGCCCGGCCACGGATTCCGCCGAAATGATCGGCCAGCTCATCGAATCGGGCGTCAACATTTTCCGGCTCAACATGTCGCATGCGCCTCACGACTGGGTACGCCGTGTCGTCAAGGATATCCGCACCGCCGCCGCCGCGCGCCGGCAATTCATCGGCATCATGATGGACACGCAAGGCCCGGCCATCCGCACCGGCGACATCGGTGTGCCGCTGGATTTGCAGCCCGGACAAAAATTCACGCTCACTGTCCGCGGCGAACACGATCTGGAGGAACATTCAGTGGACGTGAATTACGAAAATTTCGTCAACGATATCAGCGTCGGCGACGTCGTGTTGATTGACAACGGCTCAATCCAGATGAAAGTCCTCGCCAAGGACGGCAACAAAGTCGAGTGCGAAGTTCTCACTGAAGGCAAACTCGGCAGCCGGCGTCATATCAACCTGCCCGGCGTCAAGGTCAGCCTGCCCGCACTCACCGCCAAGGACATCAAGGACGTGAAGCTCGGCCTCGAACTCGGCGTGGATTTCATCGCCCTTTCATTCGTGCGCGAGGCGAGCGACCTGGTGCAGTTGAGGGAACTTTTTCCAAAGGAAAAACACAACCCGCGAATCATCGCGAAAATCGAGGATCAGCAAGCCATCAAAAATCTCGATTCCATCGTCCACGAAGCCGACGCCATCATGGTCGCACGCGGCGATCTGGGAATCGAAATTCCTTACGAGGAATTGCCCATCGTCCAGCGGCGGATCGTCAAAACCTGTTTACGAGTCGGCCGTCCGGTCATCGTCGCGACGCACATGCTCGAAAGCATGATTGAATCGCCGATGCCCACGCGCGCCGAAGTCACCGACGTTGCCAACGCCGTCTTCGAAGAGTCCGACGCGATAATGTTGAGCGGCGAGACGACCGTCGGGAAATATCCGCTCAAGTGCATCGAGGTTTTTGACAAGATCGCGATGCGCATCGAACGCAGTGGCAGCGCGCAATTTCACGACGCGGCGGAACTGGCGAACCCGCGCCAAAAACTTGTCAAAAGCGCCGTCGTCATGGCGAACGAACTCAAGGCTGCGGCAATACTTGCCTTCACACGTTTCGGCGGCATGGCGCGCTACGCAAGCTGGATGCGACCGCGCTACTCGCCGATTTACGCGATGTGCGACAGCGAAAAATCCGCCGGACAATTGACGTTGTGCTGGGGCGTCACACCGTTTGTCATGCAATTCGATTTCATTGATCCGCAGAGCACGATTGAAACCGCGTTGAAAAATCTGGTGGATCAGGGCCGCTTGCTCCCGGGCTCGACCGTCGTCATCATCGGCGCAATTTCCGTCGGCACCGAAATCGTGGACGCAGTCCAGATGCGCGTGGTGTAAAAAAATTAAATTCCCAAAGACTTCACCGCGTCAGTAGCAAGATCCAAAACCGTGTTCGGAAACAGTCCGATCCAAAAAATTCCCGCGATACAAACCCAAATGGAAAATTTTGCGGGCGTGGAAAGTTGGATGGGCGATAAATCCTGTGCGTCTTTGCTCCAGTAAATCGCGCGGATGACGCCGAAATAATAATAGAGCGAGATAATCACGCCCGCCAGCGCTGTAAAAGTGAGGCAATAGTAGCCGTGATTTCCCGTGATTTGGGCAGCTTGAATCACCGCTTTGAGCAGCAGAAATTTTCCGAAGAACCCTGCCAGCGGCGGAATACCAGCGAGCGAAGCCATCGCAATCGTCATCGTCGTTGCGAGCAACGGCGAACGTTGATTCAAACCGGCAAGCGCGGAAATGTCTTCGTCGTTCAGATGCCGCATCACGAGCGCGATGACCGTAAACGCGGCGATGACCGTGAACAAATATCCCGCGAGATAATACAGCAGCGCCGATTGTCCGCTCGTGCTCAACGCCGCCACGCCGAGCAGCAGATAGCCCGCATGCGAAATGCTGGAATAGCCCATCAGCCGTTTCAAATTGCGCTGCGGCAGCGCGCACAGGTTTCCATAAAGAATCGTGATGCCGGAAATGACGATGAGCAAATTCGCCCAATGTTTTGTGACGTCCGGCACAGCGACAAACAGAACGCGCAGCAGCAAAACAAATCCGGCGGCTTTGGAACCAACCGCGAGAAACGCGGTCGTCGGTGTCGGCGCGCCTTGATAAACGTCCGGTGCCCAAATCTGGAACGGAAACACGGCGATCTTGAATCCAAGCCCGACCAGCACGAACAAAACGCCGAGCAGGAAAATTTTGTTGTCCAGAAATTGCCCGGAAACTTGCGCGAGGTCGTTGAAATTAAATTTGCCGGTCGTTCCCCAAATCAGCGCGATGCCGAAAACCAGAAACGCCGACGACAGCGCGCCGAGAATCAGATATTTCACGCCCGCTTCGAGCGACACGAGCCGTCCGCGTTGAAAACTGACGAGGACGTAAAATGTGATCGTAATGAGTTCAATGGAAACGAACAGCATCACAAAATCATTCGACGATGCGGCGAACAACATTCCCGACAGCGCAAACAGAATCAGCGAGTAATATTCCGAAATGCCCACGAGCCGGTCGGAAAATTCCGCCGACAGAAACAAAACAAGGATCGCGGCGACTAGAAAGAAGCGTTTGAAAAACAGCGCGAGCGGGTCTTCGATGAATGAACCGTGAAACGCCGTGCCGAACTGGCTGCAAATTCCGTCGCCGCCCAGGCTGACCAGCAAAAGTCCGCCCAGGACCGCAATCGCGGCGTAGGCGAGAAACTTTTTGCGTTCGGCGGGCATCCAAAAATCCGCCAGCAGCAGCACCGTGCCGATGGCGATAACGCAAAGCTCGAGGGTGATCAAAGACGAGTTCATTGATTTTTGATTGCCGATTGCGGATTGCTGATTGAGGCAGTTTCAAGTTTCAAGTTTTCAGTTTTCAGTTTTTCCGGCTGAACACTTGATACTTGAAACTGAAAACTTTGAACAATTTTTTGCG
Organism: uncultured Bifidobacteriaceae bacterium; assembly: GCA_964536285.1. Classification (GTDB taxonomy): domain Bacteria; phylum Verrucomicrobiota; class Verrucomicrobiia; order Limisphaerales; family UBA11358; genus UBA11358. The sequence goes on along the minus strand of CAZHXG010000025.1, from coordinate 15,713 downwards.
CGTCGGGATTGATTTTTTCCGTGAGCAGTTTCGGCAGGAAGCCGAACAGCAGCAGGCTCGCGAGCAACAACGCATAGGGCAGTTTGCGCCAGACGTTCGAAGCGTCGGCGAGATTGGAAAACTTTTCCGGCACCGGCCCGTGCAAAATGTTTCGGATAGCGCGCGTCATATAAACCGCGCCGATGATGAGCGCGCCCCAAACGGCCAGCGTCGTCACGAGCGGAAAAACTTTCCACGAGCCAAAGAACACCGTGACTTCGCCGACGAAATTTGCAAAGCCCGGCAGGCCGCAGCCCGCCATCGCCGCCATCAACAATGCCGTGCCGATGAATCGCAGCGGACGGCAGAGTCCGCCGAGTTCGCTGATTTGGAGCGTGCCGGTTTTTTGATAAATGTAACCGCTCAATGCAAATGTCAGCGCCGCCAAAAATCCGTGCGCGATCATGATCAACACCGCGCCGGTCACGCCGATGAGGTTCAGGCTCGCGATGCCGAGGAAAATGAAGCCCATGTGCGCGACGCTGGAATTGCCGATGAGCAGGTTCAAATCTTTTTGTTTCATCGCGACCCAGCCGACATACAAAATGTTGCCGAGGCAGAGCCACGCGAGAATGTGCATCCAGCTTTGCGCGGCTTGCGGCATAAGCGGCAGCGCGATGCGGATCAAACCGTAGAGGCCGAATTTTTTCAGCACGCCGGCATGGAGCATTGCGGTCGGCGACGGCGCGACGCCGTAACCGAGCGGCGCCCATGAATGAAACGGCCAGAGCGAGACCAGAATCCCAAATCCGAACAGCAGCAGCGGGAAAATAAAATTCTGCGCGTTCGCCGCCAGCGGATGCGATGCGATGTATTCCGTGAGCTTCGGAATATCAAACGTGTTCGCGCCGGATTTCAGATAGAGCGCGATGAGGCCGATGAGCGCGATGAGCGCGCCGAGGCTCAAATATAATGTGATTTGAAATGTGGCGTAATTTTTCCGTTCGCCGCGACCCCAGACGCCGATCATGATGAACGTCGGTATCAGCGCGAATTCGTGGAATGCGTAAAAGAAAAACAGATCCAGCGACGCGAACGCGCCGAGGATGCCGCCGGTCATCACGAGCAGCAGGATGTAAAATTCCTTTTCGCGCGTCTGGATTTCCCACGAGCAGAGCGCGGCGGCGAATGCGACGATCGCACCCATCAAGATGAGGCCGACGTTCAGGCCGTCCACGCCGACGTGATAGCTGATGCCGAGCGATTCGACCCACGGGATTTGCTGCACGAAGCGGTAGCCGTCCGCGTCCACCGGCGCGCCAGCGTATTGGCAGAACATTTTCACGGCGAGCACCGCCGGGATGAGCGTCGCCAAAACCGCGATGGCGCGGATGATGACGCGGTAATTGCGCGGCACGAACACCAGCAACAGCGCCGCCAGCAGCGGCCAACCTAAAATGTAAGTCAGTATCGACATTTTTATTTTCCCAAAACGAAATAGAGCAACACGGCAACGCCCAACACGAATAAAAAGGCGTAAGTTTGTAAATTGCCGGTTTGCACGAGGCGCAACGCGCGCCCGCTTAAATCCGTGCCGCCGCGAATCGCACCGATGCAAAATCCTTCGACAAGCCAGCGGTCAATCCAATCGGCGACCGTCGCAATGAAATCGTGCGCGCGGATGAAAGTGGCTTCGTAAATCTCGTCGAAGTAAAAACGGTTTTTCATCGCCTCGGCGAGCTTGCCGAGTTTTGCGGGTAACGGGTCGTTTGTGGCATTTTTATAAAATGAGAACGCCAGAAAAATTCCCAGCAACGCCACGCCGATACCGATGAGCATCGGGACGGGAGTTTTCAACGGTTCGATCAATTGCTGGACAAAGGAAAGCGCTTCATGATTGGGAGCGAATTGTGAATAGTAATTGTTCACGACGCCGATAAAACCGCCGATGGCCGCGAACACCGCCAAAACAATCAACGGCAGCGTTATCACCAAAGAAGATTCGTGCGCGTGCTTCGCGTGGTCGGATTTTTCCTTGCCGAAGAAAACGACGAAGAACAAACGGAACGTGTAAAACGCCGTCAACGCGGCGACGAAAACCGCCACGCCAAAGAGCAGATAATTTTTCTGTTCCAAGCATTGCGCAAAAATCGAATCTTTCGAATAAAAACCGCTGAACGGCGGAATGCCGCTCAAGGCCAGCGCGCCGATCAGAAATGTCCAGAATGTCACCGGCATTTTCTTTCGGAGATTTCCCATTTTCCAAATGTCCTGCTCGTGATGCGTCGCGAGGATGACCGAGCCGGCGCTCAAGAACAGCAGCGCCTTGAAAAATGCGTGCGTGGTCAGATGAAACATGGCCGGCGTCGGGCCGTTCAAACCGACGGCCATGACCATGTAGCCGAGTTGCGACAGCGTCGAGTAGGCGATGATGCGTTTGATGTCGTTTTGCTGGACGGCGATGAGCGCGGCGAGCAGCGCGGTGAATCCGCCGATGTAGGCGATGACGTGGAGCGCGTCGGCGTCGAGCAAAAACAAAACGCGGCAAAGCATATAAACACCGGCGGCAACCATTGTTGCCGCGTGAATTAAAGCAGAAACCGGCGTCGGGCCTTCCATCGCATCCGCGAGCCAGACGTGCAGCGGGAATTGCGCGGATTTGCCGACGGCACCGCAGAAAATCAGAAGACCGGCGGTCGTTGCCATTGCGCCGAGCGCGGCGGGATTTGCGACAATTGAATTTTGCAGCACGGAAAAATTCAGCGAGCCGAGCAAACCCCAGACCATCAGAATTCCGAGCAAAAAGCCGAAGTCACCGAGGCGGTTCGTGATGAACGCTTTTTTCGCGGCGTCGCCGGCGCTGTGTTTTTCGAACCAGAAACCGATGAGCAGGTAGCTGGACACGCCGACGAGTTCCCACGCGATGAACATCTCCAGAAAATTGTTCGCCAGCACGATGCCGAGCATCGAGAACGTGAACAGGCTCATGAACGCGAAGAAGCGCGCCTTGCCGGGGTCTTCGTCCATGTAGCCGAAGGAATAAATGTGGATCGCGCCGCCGACGCCGGTGACGATGAGCAGCATCATCAGGCTCAGCGCATCGAGCTTGAGCCCGAAGTCAACGTGCAGATCGCCGATGGTGAGCCAGTTCGTGGAAGTTTCCGCGTTGATGTGAAATCCATTCGCGCTGATAAAAATAATTGTCAGAATAAATCCGGCGACGACTGCGCCGATGGAAATGAGGCTGCTCGTCATTTTGCAACGCAGAGTGAAAAGCGTGATGACCGCCGTTGCGAGCAACGGCAGGAACAAAATCAGCCACGGTAAAATTTCGTATTTCATCCGTCAGAGTTTCATCGAGGTCAAATCTTCGACGTGCGCGGTCTGGCGTTTGCGGTAAAGCGCGACGATGAGCGCGAGGCCGACCGACACTTCCGCCGCCGCCACGGTGATGATGAAGAACACCAGAATCTGGCCGTTCAAATTGTCGTTGAAGCGCGAGAACGCGACGAGCGCGAGGTTCGCCGCGTTGAGCATCAGCTCCAGCGACATGTAAATCACGAGCAGGTTGCGCCGCATGATCACGCCGAGCAATCCCAGCGCAAAGAGCAGGAAGCTCACGGTCAAATAATGTTCGAGTCCGACGTGCATATTTATTTTTTGCCACAGAGGCGCAGAGACACAGAGACAGAATTGAACCTGCTCATCGCGCGTTTGGTTAATTTGTTAAATTTCATTTTCTCTGTACCTCGGTGTCTCCGTGGCTATTTAAGGTCTTTCTTGCTCAACAAAATCACGCCGATCATCGCCACGAGCAGCAGCACGGAGACGACTTCAAACGGCAGAACGTATTGCGTGAACAACAGTTTTCCGAGTGACGTGGTGTCGCCTTCAGTGACAGGCGACGTATGCGCGTTGAGATTCGTCGCGTGCAAGCTTTTCAAAAAGATGGCGACGATGGTGCCGACGGAAATCAACCCAGCGACGATTCCGAACATTTTGATCCGGCGGCGTTGTTCCTCTTTCAAATCCAAAAGCATGATGACGAACAGGAACAGCACTATGACCGCGCCAGCGTAGACGAGGATCTGCACCGCCGCGAGGAAGAACGCGTGCAGCAGCACGAACAGCCCGGCCATCGAGATGATGGTGAGCACGAGAAACATCGCGCTCGTGACCGGGTTGCGGCTGAACGGGTTCGCGATGACGAGCACGCCGCACAACAGCGTGAGCGCCGCGAAGACGTAAAACAAAACGTCCGGCAACGCAGTTCCACCGAGCAAGTTGTCGAGTGCTTCCATTTCTAATCAGACCTTCACCGGAAAAGTTTTCTGTTCCTTCGCTTCTTCCAATTTATTTTTCCATTTCTGGACGCCGCCGACCGTGCCGCCGAGCGACAGGAGTTTTTCCTTGTCGTAAATCATCTCGGCGCGCGTCAGGCCGGTGAGCGAATAATCCTTTTGCAAAAAGATCGCCTCTTCGGGACAGACTTCCTGGCAGAAGCCGCAGAAAATGCAGCGGAGCATGTTGATCTCGAATACCTGCGGCATTTTTTCCGCGTTCGTACGGTCGGCGAGCTGGCCAGCCGGACCGGGCGGAATGATTTTGATCGCCTTCGGCGGGCAGACAAATTCGCAGAGCTGGCACGAGACGCATTTCGTGTTGCCTTCCTGATCTTTGACGAGATACGGCGCACCGCGATAATCCGCCGGCACGGCCCATTTCTGTTCTGGATATTCCATCGTCACTTTTTTTCCCTCGAACAATGTACGCCGGGCGTGACGGAGCGTGACCTTGAGGCCGCCGATGATGGCGGGCACATAAAGTTTTTCCCAAAACGTCAATGCTTTCCGGTTTACAATCATTTTAAAATTTTATTTGCCACAGAGTCGCAGAGGCACAGAGTTTTAATTTTAGTTTTCTCTGCGGCTCTGTGTCTCGGTGGCTAACTTTTCATCCACAAAATCACCGCTGTTATCAAAATATTCACGAGCGCGAGCGGCACGAACCGCCGCCAGCCCAGATCCATCAATTGGTCGTAACGAAAACGCGGGAACATCCAGCGCACCCAGATGAACAGCACCATCAGCGCGCAGACTTTCGCGAGGAAAATCAAAATCTGCAAAATGCCGATCCCGAGCGAATGCGCGGGCTGGTCGAGTCCCCAGAACGGCAATGTCCAGCCGCCAAAAAACAGCGTCACCATCATGCCCGACGTCGCCACCATGTTGGAATATTCCGCGAGAAAAAACAGCGCGAATTTCATCGAGCCGTATTCCGTGTGATAGCCGCCGACCAGTTCCGTCTCCGCTTCCGGCAAATCGAACGGCGTGCGGTTCGTCTCCGCAAAACTCGCGACGATAAAAATGATGAACGACAGCGGCGCATAAACCACCAGCCAGCCGTGCGTTGTCTGCCAACTGATGATCTGGCTCAAATTCAAATTGCCCGCGATGAGAAAAACCGGGATGACGCTCATGCCCATCGAAATTTCATACGAAATCATCTGCGCGCTCGAACGGATGCCGCCGAGGAACGGATATTTTGAATTCGCCGCGTAACCCGCCAGCACGATCCCATAAACGCCGAGTGAAACGATTCCGAACGTGTAAAGGATTCCCACATTCAAATCCGCGATGACCATTTTTTGATTGCCCATCTGCGAGCCAAACGGAATCACAGCGATGACGAGCAGCGAAGGAATGACCGCCAGCGCCGGTGCGAGCCAGAAATACATTTTGCGGACGCCCGCCGGGGTGAAATCTTCCTTGAGCATGAATTTCAAGCCGTCGGCCAGCGGTTGAAAAATTCCCATGCGCGTCAGCATCGGCCCGAGCACCGGAATATATTTCATGAACGGCGGCGCGGCGCGATTCGGCCCGACGCGGTCTTGAATCCACGCCGAAACCTTCCGTTCCACCAAGACCGCATAAGCCGCGATAGCATGCAGCACGCCAATCGCCAGCGCGATCTTGACCAAACTGAAAATGATAAAATTCCAGTCCATGTTAGATTTGCACCGTGACGCCGGTGTCGCCAAGAGTCGCCCACGCCAGACCGTTGAACGCGGAAACGTCCTTCGCCATTTCGTTGAACAGACCTTCAATCGTCACAAAACCGTTCTGGCCCGTGACGTTGTGAACGAGGTCGTGTAAAAATTCCCATTCGGCGCGCGCGTCCCCGGGCGCTTCGACGGCCTTCATGAATTTCTGGACGCGGCCTTTGGTATTCGTGAACGTGCCACGCTTTTCCACATGCGCGCAGCCGGGCAATAAATAATGCGCGAGCTTCGTCGTCGCGTTCGGCAAAATGTCGCTGACGATGAGCGTTTCCAATTTGCCGAGCAAATCCGCGCCGATGCCGTATTTTGTCACGTCCTCGCCGAACACGATCAAAGTTTTGATCGAGCCGCTGCGGATGCCGTCGGCAATTTTTGAAAGATTGCCGCCAAGTTCCGTCGGGCAAATCTTGGTGAGCCGCGCGCCGTTGCTGTTGGGATTTTTGTCCGCGCTAACGAGTAGTTTGTCGCCTTCACCGGTGCGCGCAATGGAATCGCTGATGGCACCGAGCTTCGATTTCAATTTTGCAATCAGCCAAAGTTCTTCGTTTGTCTGCCGCGCAGAAGCGACAATCGCGACCGAACCTTGCGGAACTTTCTTCAGTTTGTCGCCGATTTCATTAAGTGCCGCCGTCCACGTTGTTTTTTGTCCGCGCGCGAGCACGTCCTTCAAACGGTCTTCGCGGCCGATCCATTTGTAATTCAAACGTCCCGCGTCGCACATCCAGCAGGAATTGACGGCGTCGTTCTGGCGCGGCTCGTAGCGATAAACTTTTTCCTCGCGCGAGCCGACGATGATGTTGCAGCCGGTCGCGCAACTCGTGCAGACGCTTTTGGTCTCCTTCAAAAACCAGACGCGCATCTGGAAACGAAAATCCTTCGACGTCAGCGCGCCGACGGGACAGATGTCCACCGTGTTGAGCGTGTAATTGTTGTCGAAAACTTTTCCGGGATACGCTGTGAGGGTGTTCCAACTGCCGCGATTGACGATGCCGAGCGCGTCGTCGCCGACGATGTCCTTCGTGAACCGGATGCAGCGCGTGCAAAGGATGCAACGCTCGTCGTCGAGCACGATGCGCGGGCCGAGGTCAACGGCCTTGGGCTTGTGAACTTTCGGTTCGACGAAGCGACTCGCGCTCTGGCCGTAGTCCACCGAGTATTCCTGCAACTTGCATTCGCCGGCCTGGTCGCAGATCGGGCAGTCGAGCGGATGGTTGATGAGGAGAAATTCCAGAACGCCTTCGCGCATTTGTTTCACGCCGGGCGTGCTCGTGTAAATTTCCATTCCCGGCGAGATCGGCGTGGCGCAGGCGATGGCCGGGCGCGGCGACTTCGCAATCTTCGGCGTGCCGTCAGGATTCAAGACCGGCTTGCGGTCCGGGCCGAGCGCGGGCGTGCCGTATTCGACAAGGCACATACGGCAGTTGCCGACGACGGGCAGCTTCGGATGATAACAATAATGCGGCACATCTTGTTTCGCGATTTCGCACGCCTGAATCATCGTAGTCGGAATCGGCTTGCCGGAAATCGGATCGGGCATCGTCTTCGGCACTTCGATTTCGCGACCGTCCACCTTCACCTTGATTTTTTCAATCACGGGTGCGGGCTTGATTTCAGTTGTGGCTGCGGTTGACATTTAAAATCAGTGATGCGCTTCGGCTAATTCTTTTGGTTCAGCAGGCGCGGCAACTTGCTTCGCGTGACGCGCTTCATCGGCTGCGCCTTTCGCGACAAATTCGTCTTTGAACTTCGCGACGAAACTTTGCACCGGCCATGAGCACGCTTCGCCGAATGCGCAGATCGTGCGGCCGCCGGGAATGTTGTCGGCGATCTTCACGAGATAATCCGCGTCGCTCGCGCGGCCTTCGCCGTGCGTGAGACGATGCAACGCCTTGCTCATCCAGAGCGAACCTTCGCGGCAGGGTGTGCATTGGCCGCAACTTTCGTGCGCGTAAAATTCGGAGATGTTCGCGAGCGCCTCGACGATGTCGGTCGAATCATCCATCACGATGATCGCGCTCGAACCGCTCATCGAACCGGCGGCGGACAGCGAATCGAAATCGTAAGGCAAATCAAGCATGTCGGTCTCGACCAGAATCTCTTTGCCCTCGGCGTCTTTTTTCTTGAGCTTGAATTTTTCGCCGGCCTTGAAAACTTTCGCGGACGAACCTCCGGGAATGACGGCTTTTAATTTTCTTCCATCGCGCAAACCGCCGCCAAATTTCGGATCGTTGATGAGTTCGCCGATCGTCGCCTTGCCGACTTCGATTTCGTAGTAGCCCGGCTTTTTGACGTGGCCGCTCAAGCTGACGATGCGCGTGCCGGTATTGTTCGGCGTGCCGAGTTTCGCGAATTCCGCCGCGCCCATCGCGACGATGTGCTTCACGTTGCAGAGCGTCTCGACGTTATTGACGATGGTCGGGCACATCCACAGGCCGAGAATCGCGGGAAAATACGGCGGCTTGATGCGCGGATACGGACGCTTGCCTTCGAGCGATTCGATGAGTCCCGTTTCTTCGCCGCAAATGTAAGCACCCGCGCCGCGATGCACGTGCATCTCCAATTCGTAACCACTGCCCAGAATATTTTTGCCGAGGAAATTTTTCGCGCGGGCTTCTTTCAACGCCTGATTCAAAATTTTCGCGCCGTCCACCATTTCGCCGCGGATATAGATGTAGGCGAGATGCACGTCGTTCGCGAAGCAGGAAATGATCATGCCTTCGAGCAACTGGTGCGGGTCTTTATACATGATCTGGCGATCCTTGAACGTGCCCGGCTCGGATTCGTCGGCGTTGCAGATCAGGTAAATCGGCTTGCCGCTCTTGCGATCAACGAAGCTCCATTTCAAGCCGCAGGAAAAACCCGCGCCGCCGCGACCGCGCAGGCCGGAACTTTTCACGTCCTCGCGGATTTGTTCCGGGCCGGAAAGTTTTTTGCCGTCGGGCAAATCCTTCGGCTTGATGGCGAGCGCCTTCTTCAAGGCGTCGTAGCCGCCGTGACGCAAATAGCATTCGATGTCCGGCGTGTAACCCGGTTCATCGGCATGTTTCAAAATCAATTTGTATTCTTGCGCCATATCAGCAACTTGACTCTCAAATAAAATTCTCTAGCTTAATCTGCCCCGTCTTGCCCGATGGTGTAACGGTAGCACAGCAGACTCTGAATCTGTTTGTCGTGGTTCAAATCCACGTCGGGCAACCATTTTTCCATCCGCATTTTCAAATTCATTTGCACTTCGCACAAATTTCATCCGCTTTCGCGTGCGAAACACCTTCGTAAAAATCATCATTGCACATCATCACCGGCGCGGTGCCGCAACTCGCAAGGCACTCGACAAATTCTACGGTAAATTTTCCGGCCGGCGTCGTCTGCGCGCCGTGCGCGTGCGAATCCAAGCCGAATTTTTTGCAAAGATGCTCGCGCAATTCATACGCGCCGCCGAGCGCGCAGCTCAATGTGCGGCAGACCTTGATCTGGTATTTGCCCATCGGCTGCGAGCGCAGCATCGGATAAAACGTCAGCAGTTCAAAAACATTGATCGGCTGTAATTCGAGTTTCTTCGCCGTCCATTCGACGGCTTCCTGCGAAATCCAGCCGAACTGGTCCTGGATCGCGTGCAGCACCATCAGCGACGCCGCGCGTTTTTCGGGATAATGCGTGACCAATTCGTTCACCTCCGCCTCGAGCGCGGCGGACGCGACGAAATCTCGCTGGCGTTGCAGCGGATTCGGAATCGGTTCTGTGTGCGCGGCGTTCATCGGTCGCACTCTCCCATCACGAAATCGAGCGAACCCAAAATCGCCACGGTGTCGCTAATCATCGTGCCGACGAATATTTTCGGGATGATGCTCAAGTTCACAAAGCTCGGCGAACGGATTTTCAGACGATACGGCACGCCGCCGCCTTTGCTGTTGATGTAAAAACCGAGTTCGCCCTTCGGATTTTCGTGTCCGAAATAAATTTCGCCGGGCGGACAGTTCATTCCCTCCGTGACAAGCATGAATTGATGGATCAATTCTTCCATCTTCGTCATGACTTTTTCTTTCGGCGGCAAAAGGATTTTTCCGTTGTCCACATTGACCGGCTCGTTCGTTTTGTTATCCGCGCCGCCGGGAATTTTTTTGATACACTGTTCCAAAATGCGCGTGCTCTGGCGCATTTCTTCCATGCGGACGAGGTAGCGATCGTAGCAATCGCCGACCGAGCCGGTGGGAATGTCGAATTCCAAATCCTTGTAGCAGAGATACGGCTGATTTTTTCGCAGATCGTATTCGATGCCGCTGCCGCGCAAATTCGGACCGCTCAAGCCGTAATCAATCGCGTCTTCCTTTGATATCACCGCGAGGTTGCGGACGCGATCAACCCAGATGCGATTGCGCGTGAGCAAGGTTTCAAATTCGTTGAGCGCGGGAATGAATTCGTCGCAGAATTTCCGGCATTGATCGAGCCAGCCCGGCGGCAAATCGCGCATGACGCCGCCGATGCGCGTGTAACTCGTCGTGAACCGCGCGCCGCTCAACGATTCGGCCATGTTGTAAATCTTTTCACGCTCGGTGAAACTCAACAGAAAAACCGTGACCGCGCCCATATCCATCGCGAACGCGCCGAGGCCGAGCAAATGCGCGGAGATTCGCGCGAGTTCGGCGCACATGACGCGGATGTATTGGCATCGCAACGGTAATTTATCGTGGATGCCGAGCAGTTTTTCCACCGCGAGCGCGTAGGCGACGTTGTTGGCCAGCGGTGCGAGATAATCCAGACGGTCGGTGTAGGGAATGAACTGCGTGTAGGTCATGTTCTCGGCGATTTTTTCGTCGCCGCGATGCAGATAACCGATATCCGGGTCGGCCTTCGTGATGATTTCGCCGTCGAGTTCCAAAACAATCCGCAGCACGCCGTGCGTGGCAGGATGCGACGGCCCCATGTTCAAGACCATGCGTTCGTCCTGAATGTCAGGAAGATCATCCGCTGCTTGCGAAATGCGCGTGGCAGAATCAGGAATCTCGATGTCTTGAACAGTCGGCATGAAATTATTTTTTCTCAACCGCATCGGGTTCGGGAATGCGGATTCGCGGTTCACGTGTCGTCGCTGAATTGCCGCCAGCCACAGTCACGAACGGCCCGCCTTCCATCGGCGACGGTTTTGTGAAAGCAACGCCGGGCAATTCGCTCGGTTTGCCCGCGAGCGGAAAATCTTTTCGCAACGGAAAATACGGATAGCCTTCCCACATCAAAATGCGGCGCAAATCCGGATGTCCGCGAAAGTGGATGCCCATCATGTCGTAGATTTCGCGCTCGTGCCAGTTGGCGGTTTTCCAGTTACCGATGACGCTGGGCAATTTTGATTTTTCCTCGCTCACATCGGTTTTGAGCCGGATTTCATTGCCGTTTTTCAGATTCCGCAAATGATAAACAATCGTCCAGCGCGGATCGTCGCCGTAATTGTCAATGCTGCTGATGTCCACGAGATAATCGAAGCCCAATTCCTTTTTCGCGAATTCACAAATTTCAACAATCCGCTCCGCATCACCGGTTTTGATCGTGATTTCGCCGCGAAATTCCAACGGTTCGGCGATCAGGTCGCCGAACTTGCTTTTGATTCTTTGGGCGGATTCGAGAGCGGCCACAGAAAAATGATTTTAGTGATTTTGAAACGCGGTCGTCGCCGTGAGTCTTTCAAGCACCGGCTCCTTGCTGATTTTCTTTTGCAATTTCATCAACGCGTCAAGCACCGCCTCGGGTCGCGGCGGGCAACCGCTCACGTAAATGTCCACGGGAATGATGTTGTCCACGCCCTGCAACACGGCGTAGCTGCGATACATGCCACCGGTCGAGGCGCACGCGCCCATCGCGATGCACCATTTCGGCTCGGGCATCTGATCCCAAATCCGTTTGACCGCGCCGGCCATTTTGTAAGTGACGGTGCCCGCGACAATCATGCAATCGGCCTGGCGCGGCGAAAATCGCATGACTTCCGAACCGAAGCGGGAAATATCGAAACGGCTCGCGCCGACCGCCATCAGTTCGATTGCGCAACAGGCAAGACCCATCGGCATCGGCCAGACGGAATTTGCGCGAAACCAGTTCAACGCGGCGTCAACCGTGGTGACAACGACATCACCTTCGATTTTTGAGTTATAGCCGATTTCGCTTTGGGTGCGCATAAACCTTTTTTGCAAAAGCAAACGCAAAGGAACGTAATCATCGCGCAAAGCGCGGGCAAGTTAAATTGTGATTTTTTTCACAAGGAATCAGTGTCACACGAATTTAACAAACAAAAGCGGCTGTTCCTGTGTTATCAACTTGCGCTTGTTACCGGACGCGACTTGCATAGAATTACAAAACGCCGCTGGCGTGATTATGAAAACTTTTGCTGAATTGAATTTTCCGGGCCGGCTGATCGCCGTCGAGGGACTCGACGGCTCGGGCAAGTCCACGCAGATTTATCTGCTCAAACGCTGGCTCGAAGCCGAGGGCATCAAAGTTTATTTCAGCGAATGGAATTCATCCGAGCTGGTGAAGTCCGCCACGAGCAAGGGGAAAAAACGCGAACTGCTCACGCCGACGACTTTCAGCCTGATCCACGCCACGGATTTTGCAGATCGTTACGAGCGCCATCTGGTGCCGCTGTTGCGCGCAGGTTACATCGTGCTGTGCGACCGGTACGTGTTCACCGCGTTCGCGCGCGACGTGACGCGAGGCTGCCCGCCCGAATGGGTTCGCGGCCTTTACAGTTTCGCCGCGCAGCCGGACCTGACGATGTTTTTCAAGACGGATCTGGAGGTTTCCCTGAACCGGATTCTCGAAGGCCGCCCGAAGTTGAAATTTTTTGAGGCCGGAATGGACTTGCATCTTTCGACTGATCCTTACGAAAGCTTCCGGATTTTTCAGGGGCGCATTCTGGAACAATACGTGGCGATGAGCGGCGAATTCGATTTCGTTGTGATGGACGCGAACCAGCACGTCGAAAAACAACAGGTGCTCGTACGGAAACTTGTAGCCGAAAAACTGGACCTGAAAAAATTCAAGCGCCGCAGCCCGCTGCCGCTGCCGCCGTCGTTCCGGCCTGAAGATAAAATGAAGGAAAACGAGGAGGATTTGGCCGCCGTATGAAAAATTCGGAAACTCAAAAAACCTGCCGCCGCTTTTACGGTCACGGCATTCCAAACATAAAACCGGAAGACATCGCGGGCAAGCTGATCGTCGTCGAAGGCGCGGACGGTTCGGGCCGCTCGACGCAAATCGCGCGGCTGGTGGAGTGGCTCGAGACGACCGGTCACGCGACGGTGCAGGTCGGTTTGAAACGCTCGACCCTCGTGAGTTCCGAACTCGAAAAAGCGCAGAACGGAAATATCTTGAGCCGGACGACGTTGAGTTTGTTTTACGCGACGGATTTCGCCGACCAATTGGAAAACATCATTCTGCCCGCGCTCAAAGCGGGTTTCATCGTGCTGGCCGACCGTTACATCTACACGCTCATGGCGCGCGACATCGTTCGCGGCATGGACGAAAAATGGCTGAAAAATCTTTACGGCATCGCGCCCGAACCCGACGCGGTATTTTATCTTTCGGTCGAGCCGGAGGAACTTGTCCAGCGCAATCTTTCCAAAAACGCGACGCTCGATTATTGGGAAAGCGGAATGGATCTGGGACTTTCGCGCGATGTGTTCGACTGTTTCCTGAAATATCAGACTGCGATGCAGGACACGTTCCTCAAGCTGCAAAAGACTTACGGCTTCAACATCATTGACGCGAACCGCCCGATGGACTCCATCACAAAGGAATTGCGCAAAAAAATCGGTGCGTTGCTTGACGAGGAATAGGTTCAGTTGGCCGGAGGAGGAAGCAGGTTTGTCGGCGGCAAAAACGACGGCTCGTTTGTGCCGGGCGGCGGACGATGCGGCGAGTGAAATTGCTTGAGCAGAGCTTCAAACTTTTTGAGTTGTTCCGGCGTCAGTTGCTCGCGGATTTGCCGCCGGTTTTCCTGCATGACCTGTTTCATCTGATCCTGTCCTTGGGCGAGGATTTTGGCGATCTTGTCATGCTGCGGCGGCGTCAGTTGCAACGCGTCGTCAAGTTGTTGCAGAAATTGTTTGCTCAACGATTCCGGCGAACGTGGACGCGGTTGGTCGTGACCGTTGAATTGTTCGCGTTCGCCGACGTTTGCAAACGGCGGATGATTTTTGGGATGCGTGACGTAGTTGACGAGAAGACCGCCCGTCACCACGCCTGCGCCAAAAATCACCACGGTCGCCAGAATGACTTTCCAGGAGTTCATTGTGCTTGGTCGCTTTGGTCAACGGACGCCAGAAGCGTGCTTTCAAAATTTTGCGAAAGGTCGGTCGTGCTCGTCGCGGTGGTTGGATTGAGAAACGCCCATGCGCCGGACAGCAACGCTATCGCCACGCACGAAACTGCCGCGCGCCAAAGCCCGTGTACCCACAAAACCATGTTGTCCGGCGCAACGCGCGACGCGAGCAACGCGGTGATGCGCTTCTCGAACGCATACGGCACATGGTCGCCCGGCGCGTTCGCGCGGGCGGCGGCAATCAGTTTCTTTTGCAGTTCAGCGAGATTCATATACAAGCCACAATTTTAGACGCGACCCCGTCATGCCGGGTTACAGATTACAAATACTTGTCCTTCGCCATTTTCGCCACGATTTTTCGCATTTCCGCGCGCGCGCGGAAGGCGCGGACTTTCACCAGCGGCACCGACCAACCGGTCAGCGCGGCGATCTCCTTGACGGAGCGATCCTCGATTTCAAGTAATGTGATCACCAGCCGCGCCTGCGGCGAAAGTTTTTCCATCACGCGTTCGATGAGCAATTTCGCCGCGTCCGCGTGTTCGCTCGCGGATTCCGGCGCGGCGACGAAGCGCTCCAGCCAGTCGTTCTCCGGCTCGCTCAATTCGGAAAAGGAAGATTCCCGGTTGCGCTGGTGGCCGCGCAAAAAATCGTAACAGGTGCGGACGGTCATCCGCATGAGCCAGTGCTCGAAGGGCGCTTCGCCGCGGAAACTTTTCAACTTGTCGAACGCCTTGAGCCAGACTTCCTGCGCGATGTCTTCGATCTCGCTTTCGCGGCGGGCATAACGGCGGGCGGTGGCAAAAACACGCGGCGAATATTTTTGGACGAGCGGTTCAAAGCTGGCGGCGTCGCCTTGCAACACCGCCGAAATCAGTTCCGCTTCCGTGCGTTCCATCGCGTTATATTATGTTTGGAAACGGTCGCGCCCAAAAGACAAAGGCCGCCCGCCTTCCTGTTAAAGTCGTGATGCGGGAAAAAGTTTCTGCGAATTCGCGCGTCAGAGACGCGTGATTTTGAGCGCCGATTCCAGTTCCCTCGAAAACTTCGCGATGGTTTCGGAAATTTCGCGCGGTTGTTCGACGATAGAATCCAGCATCCGTTCGGCGGTTTCGGGACGGCGGCGGATCAATTCGACGGCCGCTGTCAGCAATGTAAGATGATTGTTCACATCGTGCCGCATGTCGGCGAGACGCTGGTTCAGTTCCTTGAT
This sequence comes from uncultured Bifidobacteriaceae bacterium, assembly GCA_964536285.1. Taxonomy (GTDB): domain Bacteria; phylum Verrucomicrobiota; class Verrucomicrobiia; order Limisphaerales; family UBA11358; genus UBA11358. The sequence goes on along the minus strand of CAZHXG010000025.1, from coordinate 158 downwards.
TTGCTCGACACTTAAAGTGACGGGTTCGTTTGGCAGAGGCATTGGTGGAATAATCGCGAAAGTTTTCGCGAAAGCAAGCGGGTTTCGGCCGGAAACGGAATCCAAAAATTGGAGCGAGCGAAGGGATTCGAACCCTCGACACTCACGTTGGCAACGTG
>CAZHXG010000024.1:0-31023 GCA_964536285.1 uncultured Bifidobacteriaceae bacterium | reverse complement strand
TTTTTAAGGTCCCAGGATTTTAAGTCCTGTGCGTCTGCCATTTCGCCACACCGGCTTCCGCCAAACGCTAGTCTCGAATTCTCCCCAAGTGAAGCGAGAATTTTGATGAAAAAGCCTGAAGATTTTTACCACGTTGGGAAAAAAGTAACAGCGGTTTTTGCAAACGAATTTTTTGGAGCGCCTGAAATCATTGGTTAATCCGCACATTTTAAAATTTTTTTCCAGGTCGGCACGCACGGTGCTAAATGAATTTTAGGTTTTTGAAAATTTGGCCGCGCGAAATGAAGCAAGGCAGAAAAAGTGGTGGGGAACCCCGCGCGACTCCGGCTGGTAGTTCGCCAGAGCTCGCGTGATTTACAAGGAGCTTGCCTGAAGGAACGCACGCGCACGCGCACGCTGGATTTGTCCGTCAGCCAGTCGTGACTGATCAACAAGGAGGTCGGTTGCCGGCGGCGGTTGGATTTGGTGTGAGGCGCGTGCGGGGTGGAGGTGGTGGTGATTCGCTTGAGCCGGCACGTTTAATAAAACCCGGTGGAACGTGGGGATTCCGCCGGTTTTTTTCTTTGTGTTTTGTTCCCGGCGTGACAGCTCCCGCCGGGTAGTCTAATTTTTGCCGATGCAGCAAACGACGTTGACCCTCGGCCACTCGCCCGATCCTGATGACGCCTTCATGTTTTACGCGCTCGCAAAGGATTTGATCCCGACGCACGGCTTTAGATTTAAACACATCTTGCAGGACATCCAGACGTTGAACGAACGCGCCACGCGCGGCGAACTCGACATCTCCGCCGTCAGCATCCACGCCTACGCCTACGTCTCCGACAAATACGCGTTGCTGCCCAGCGGTGCAAGCATGGGCGACGGCTACGGCCCGATGCTCGTGGCCAAACAAAAATTTTCGCGCGAAGAAATTGCGAAGAAAAAAATCGCCGTGCCCGGAACCATGACCAGCGCGTTTCTCGCGCTGCAACTCTGGCTCGGCAAACCGGCGAAGGAATTCAATTACGTCGTCGTGCCGTTCGACCAGATTTTTTCCGCCGTGAAAAATGGGATTGCCGAAGTCGGTCTCATTATTCACGAAGGCCAGCTTACCTTCCAAAATGAAAAACTGGTTTTGTGCGAAGACCTTGGCGTTTGGTGGGGAAAACAAAACGACGGTCTGCCGCTGCCGCTTGGCGGAAATGTCATTCATAAAAAATTCGATTTGACGACACGCCGAAAAATTTCAGACACGCTTACGGCCAGCATCCAATTCAGCTTGGATCATCGAGCCGAAGCCGTTCAGCACGCGCTGCAATACGCCCGTGACATGGGACGCGACCTTGCCGACAAATTCGTCGGCATGTATGTGAACCACTGGACGCTCGATTACGGCGAGCGGGGCAGAGAATCCATCCGCCGATTTCTCGATCAGGCTTTCGAGCGCGGTCTGATTTCGCACCGGCAGGAATTGGAATTCGTGGTCTGAAGCTTAACGTAAAAGCTGGGCCAACGCCGACTCGTGACGTGACTCGTGACAGCGGCGGTTTGCTCGCGATTTATCGGAGTTGGGCGTGCTGTTGGAAATCACACAGCGGGATAATCCATCTCATAAACGACCATTCTGGAGGCAGATCAAGCTCCCCGAAAGTTCATTCCCGTCAATCCCAAATGTTAGAACCTTGTCCCGCAGACACCGCCATCTGACTTTTTGGGCCAAGGTATTTCAGTCTGGCTTGCCTTCAGCGCAAATATTTTATCTAATGAGAAGTATGAATCAGCCATTTAAAAGCAAATCATTCCAAATTTCACGCCGTTCTTTTCTCGCCAAATGCACCGCCGCCGCCGCCACAACGGGATTACCATTGTGGGTCATCCAAAGAGATGCGGCCTTCGCAGCGGATTCGGCGACCAACGCGCCCAGCCTGCCCAGCGCGAACGATCGTCCCGGCGTCGCACTGATCGGTTGCGGCGGCCAGGGAACTGGCGATGCCACGAATGCCAGCGGCTACGGAGACATTCTTGCTGTCTGTGACGTGAACCGGAAACATCTCGACGGAGCCGCGCAACGTTTTGCTAAAAATGGCAAGACGCCCGACAAATACACTGATTTTCGCAAGGTCATGGAACGGGACGACATTCATATCATCGTCCAAGCCACGCCGGATCACTGGCACACGCTCATCAACCTGGCCGCCGCGAAAGCCAAGAAGGATGTCTATGGGGAAAAGCCGCTCACCCTGACCATTGACGAGGGCAAGCATATTGTAAAAGCCGTGCGCGAAAATAAGATTGTTTTCCAAACCGGCACGCAACAACGCAGCGACGGGCGATTCCGTCTCGCGTGCGAACTTGTCCGCAACGGGCGCATCGGCAAACTTCAGGAAGTGGACGTGTGGGTTCCCGGCGGACTTCGCGAAGGTCCGTTCAAGACCGGTCAAGTGCCGCCGGCCGGCTTGAATTTCGACTTCTGGCTGGGGCAGGCTCCCCAAGTGGAATACTTGAAGGAGCGTTGCGCCAATACTTTCCGCTGGTGGTGGGATTACGCCGGCGGGCCGGTCACCGATTGGGGCGCGCATCACAACGACATCGCCCGCTGGGGCATCGGACAGGACGGGCCGATCAGCGTTGAAGCCAGGGTAATCACCGAACCCATTCCAGGCGGCTTCACCACGCCGAGCGAATACGAGGCCACCCTGACTTGGGACAATGACATCAAGCAAGTGGTTCGAACCACGCTGGACGATAGTCCCTTTGGTCAGGTTCTCAATGAGGATGGCCAACGCAATGGCATTAAATTCATCGGCTCAGACGGATGGATTTGGGTCAACCGCGACGGCATCTCCGCCAGCAACAAAGATTTTCTCGCCACTCCACTGCCCGATAATGCGATCCACTTCGAAGTCAGCCGCAACCACATGGGCAATTTTTTCAGTTGCGTCGGTTCACGCAAAGACCCGATTTCCAAGGTCGAAGACGGCCACCGCTCCGCCATCATCGGCCATCTCATCATCATCGCCCTGCGTTCCGGGAAAAAATATACTTGGGATCCGGCAAATGAAATTTTCACCGGCGAAGGCGCGAAGGAAGCCAACACCCACCTCGCACGCGAAATGCGCAAGCCATACGATTACGATTTCGCAGCTTAAAGCATCACGCAAAGACGCGATTATTGGCTGACCGCCGCAGATTTTTTCAAGCCCAAAGCCCATTCGATGCCGCCGAGGACGTGCGCCTGATATGCCTTGCTGATCTCGACAGAGTTTTTCCGATTGGGGATATTGGGATCTGCATCCCAAATGTCTTCACGATGACCGAGCGACGTAAAAAAAACTTTTCCAGCGCCATAATCTTTGCACCAGCAAACTCCATAATGCCCTGGTGCGCCGGTTTCAGGATGTTTGTCCAGGATGAGCAAATCGTGAACTTTCGCCGGATCGTAATTTTTGAACTGATAAATTTCCTCCTGTTGAATCGTCCAGACTTTCGGCAAATGCGCCGTCGCCGGGTTCGACGGATCAACATTGATGCAATCCACACTGACCTGCCGCCCATGATGTTGAAACTCGCCGCCGAGCATTTCAATATACCCAGGCCAGCCGTGAAATGTGTCGCTCGCCGCGTGAATCCCGATGAACGCATGACCGGCCTTGATCCAATCGAGAAATCCCTGCTTGTCGGGAATCGGCAAATCGCCGGTTGTGCTCACAAAAATCACGCCGTCATAATTCTTCAGTGACTCCGGCGAAAGTTTCTGCAATGCGGCTTTCAATTTTTCATTCCATGCGGTTTCGGCTGTGGCGAACGCCGTCTTGTCCGCGTCGCTGGCGTCCGGTTTCAGTGTCGCCGGAAATCCAGTTGCAGCATGACCCGGCGGCTGCTCCACAAATTCCACCGTGAACTCACCGCTGTCGTGCGCGAGCTGCGCGAGGATTTTTTCCGCCGTCGGAATCGAACTGTGCCGGAATCCGGTCGTGGTCGTGACAACGAGCAGTTTTTTTGGTTCGGCGTGCAAAGAAGTCACCGTCAGCGCGACAACCAGGATGGTGGAGAGAATTTTCATTTTAGTTGGAGTTGAATGTTGACCGGCGTTCATGAGTCGTTGACCGCCGGCACCTTGCGCACCCAGATATTGCGGAAGGAAACGGAGTTGTTGTGATATTGCAGCAGCAGCGGCTCCTCCGCGCCATGCGGCGTGTATTTGCCCGGCACACGCCAGTTCGTCGCGCCGCGGATCGCCTGATGGTTTTGGACGACGACGCCGTTCAAGGTCACTGTCACAAAAGCCGGCGACAGCACCGCGCCGTCCGCCCCAAAGCGCGGCGCGGTAAAAATAATGTCGTAGGTCTGCCATTCGCCCGGCGGACGACACGCATTGGCGAGTGCCGGATGCTGGCCGTAGATTCCGCCCGTTCCGCCATCCGCGTAGGTTTTGTTATCGTAGCAATCCAGAATTTGAATCTCATAGCGACTCATGAAATAAATGCCGCTGTTGCCGCGCCCCTGACCGCTTTCCTTCGGCGGCGTGGGTTCGCGAAATTCCAGATGCAACTGGATGTCGCCGAATTTATTCGTCGTCACGATGTCGTCCTTCGCAGAAACCGCGATGCCGTCTTCCACCGCCCACGGTGCCGGGCCGCCGGTTTTGTTGGCGCGGAATTGCGAAAGATCTTTGCCGTCAAACAAAATAATCGCGTCGCCCGGAGGCGTGGCGTTTTCGCTGAACGTGCCCGGCGTCACCACCGGCGGTTGCGGTCGCGCCGGATCGTGGACGTGCCACTTGCCGTCCGGCTCCATCGGCGTGTCTTGAAAACCTTCGACGCCGTCAATTGTGATGTCTTTCGGTTTGGGCACGGCATTTTGTGCCAAGAGCGGAACAGCCGACACTGCGGTCAGCAAGGCGAGAACAATAATTTTATTTGTCATTTTGGATTCAGGCTTTGTTGCGCAAAGTTCTTTTACAAATTTTCACCAAGATGCAATGAACGAATCCAGATGTTGCGGAAGCGAACAGGGTTTTTGTGATCCTGCAATTCAATGAAAACTTCCGGCGCGTGCGGCTCAGGATATTTTGACAGCGATTTCCAAGGCTCGGCGGCGTTGATACCGTCGGTCATTCCAACGAGTTCATAATGGTTCTGAATCACGACGCCGTTGTGCAGCACGGTGATGATCGCCCTTTTTGTCAATTCGCCTTTGTCATTCCAGCGCGGCGATTCAAAAATAATGTCGTAACTCTGCCATTCGCCCGGCGGCTTGCTCGCGTTCACCAACGGCGGCGACTGTCCGTAAATCGCGCCCGCCTGTCCGTCGGCGTAAGTCTTGGCCTGATACGAATCGAGCACCTGCACCTCATACATATTGTTGATGAGAATGCCGCTGTTGCCACGTCCCTGGCTCGTGCCGTGCGGCGGATTCGGCGAAGCCCATTCGACATGCAATTGAAAATCCGCCCACTTCCCGCGCGTGCGAATGCCGCCGCCATTCGGCGCGGTCTCCACATAATCGTCGTTCGTCTTCCAAGTGGCGTCGGCACCGCGATCATTTTCCCATTTCGCAAGACCCGTGCCGTCAAAAAGGATTTCCGCGTCCGACGGCGCAGCGGCCTTCTGGCTGAACGTCGCGCCCGGCGTGACGATCTGCGGCTGCGGGCGCGCGGGATCATGAACGTGCCATTTTCCATCCGCCTCCATCGGCGTGTCGGTGAATCCGTCAATCGCTTCTTTGGCGGCAGTTTGCGCCAGCACAGGAATTGCCGACACGGCGGCGAGCAGGGCGAACACAAGGATTTTATTTTTCATTTTGATTTCAGGTTGCTGCGAATTTCGTCCACTTCGCATTAGACTTCGCGGACTTCACGGCGGTTTCAAGAAAAGCCATGCCGTAAACGCCGTCGTCCACCGTCGGGAAATCATTTTTATCAATGCGCTTGCCTTCAATGCTCGCACGAATTGCGGCGACGGCTTCCAGATAAATATTTGCAAACGCCTCGATGAACGCCTCGGGATGACCGAACGGCAGGCGCGTGAATTTTTTCGCCACGTCGCTGACGTAGCCGTTGCCGCGCCGAAGAATTTTTGCGGGTTCATTTTTGGCAATGAAGCTTAATTCGTTCGGATGCTCCTGCCGCCACGCCAGCGATCCGAGCGTGCCATAGACACGGATGTTCAGATTGTTTTCCTCGCCGCAGGAAATCTGTGAGCAATGCAAAACGCCTTTCGCGCCGCCTTTATAGCGCAAAAGTAAATTCGCGTCGTCTTCCAATTTGCGTCCCGGAATAAATGTCGTGAATTCGGCGCAGAGCGATTCGATCTCCAAACCGGTGATGTAGCGAGCCAGATTTTCCGCGTGCGTGCCGATGTCGCCGAGGCAGCAGCTCGCGCCGGCTTTCTTTGGATCGCTGCGCCATGCGGCTTGTTTTTGGCCATCGTCCTCAATTTTGTCGAGCAGCCAGCCTTGCGGATATTCGGCGACCACTTTCAAAATTTTTCCGAGATTGCCGGTGCGGACGAGTTCGCGCGCCTCCTTCACCATCGGATAGCCGGTGTAGTTGTGCGTGAGCGCAAAAACTTTTCCTGATTTGCGAACGATTTTGCGCAGCGCCTTGGCCTCTTTCAAATTCAAAGTCATCGGCTTGTCGCAGACAACGTGAAAACCGGCTTTCAGAAATGTCGTCGCGACCGGCGCGTGCAGAAAATTCGGCGTGACGATGGAAACGAATTCAATCCGTTCGTCCGCCGGCAGCGCCGCTTCACGCTTGGCCATTTCTTCGTAGCTCGCATAGACGCGCGACGGGTTGAGGAAAAGTTGTTCGCCGGTTGTCTTTGAGTTTTTTACGTCGGAGGAAAACGCTCCGGCAACCAGTTCAATCTGCCCATCCAGATTAGCGGCCATGCGATGCACCGCACCGATGAAGGCGTTCTGACCGCCACCGACCATTCCGTACCGAAGTTTACGTTTGGCTGGCATAATTATTTCTTCTTGGAAAATGCCGCGTCGAACGCCGCCACGTTCGGCGTGAAATCCAGTTTGCGGACGAAGGCGCAGCTTTCCGTCGCGCCGTGCACGCGATCCATGCGGCCGTCTTCCCATTCGACCGAGAGCGGGCCGCGATAGCCGACGTCATTCAGCGCGACGATGATATCTTCAAATTTAATGTCGCCGTGGCCCAGCGAGCGGAAATCCCAGAAGCGCCGCGCGTCCGTGAAATCCGTGTGGCCGCCGAACACGCCCACCGTGCCGTCGCCGTGGCCCCACCACACATCCTTCATGTGCGCGTGAAAAATGCGGTCGCCGAACTCGCGGATGAATTTCACATAGCAAACGCCCTGATAGCCGAGATGCGATGGGTCGTAATTGAATCCGAAGCGCCGATGATTTTTCACCGCTTCGAGCGCGCGTTTGGCAGAGGCGATGTCAAAGGCGATTTCCGTCGGATGCACCTCGAGCGCGAAGTTGACATTTTCCTTTTCAAACACGTCGAGAATCGGCGTCCAGCGTTTGGCGAAATCGGCGTAACCTTTGTTGAGAAATTCCTGGTTCGTCGGCGGGAACGCATAGAGCGCGTGCCAGATGCTTGAGCCGGTGAAGCCGTTGACGACGGCGGGAAAATCATTTTTCGCGCCGGGCTGCGCATTGAAAAATTTTCGCGCGGCGCGGGCGGTGATCTTCATTTTCTCGGCGGCGCGCTGGCGGACGCCTTCGGGTTTGCCGTCGCCCCAGACGTCGGCGGGCAGGATGGCCTTGTGCCGTTCGTCAATCAAATCACAAACGGCCTGGCCGACGAGGTGCGTGGAGATGGCGAAACATTTCAGGCCATGCTTGGCGAGCAGCACCCATTTCTTTTTGCAATAATCGGGTTCGGCAAGCGCGCGGTCCGGTTCAAAGTGGTCGCCCCAGCAGGCGAGTTCCACGCCGTCGTAACCCATGGCTTTGACTTTGGGCGCGAGTTCGGCGAGCGAAAGATCGGCCCATTGGCCGGTGAACAGTGTGACGGGTCGTGACATAAGCAAAGTGATTTTGTCCCGCCATGTTGCCAAGCGGAGCGGTCAGGTCAAGCGCGTGATTCAAACCGGGTAAATGAAATGAATGACACACTTTCGGATTTTTGCCGTTGACAGTTTTGCGTCGGGCGAGTGTATTCAGCCCAACCATGAACAAACGTCACGACAAAATCCTTTTCTGGGGCTGTTTCATCGCCCTCATCACCACCAGCTACGCATTCGTCAGCCGCATGATTTTGTGCGGCGGGCAATTCGTCACGGACTTCGGCCTTGACAAGGTTTCCGTGGGTGAACTGCAGGGTGCCGGCATCTGGCCGTTCGGCGTGAGCATCATCGTTTTCAGCCTTTTCATTGACCGCATCGGCTACAAGGTGGCGATGGTCTTTTCCTTCGTCAGCTATTTGATTTACACGGCGCTGGCATTTGCGGCCTACAATTCCGTTCACGGCTTGAGCGGTGACACGCTCATCGCGGGACAAAAGCACGGCTATCAACTGCTTTACTGGGGCAGCATCATCCTCGGCCTTGGCAATGGAACCGTCGAGTCCTACATCAATCCCATCGTCACCACGATGTTCAACACGGACAAAACGAAACTGCTCAACCGCATGCACGCCGGCTGGCCAGGAGGCTTGGTGCTGGGCGGACTTTGTACCATCGCACTGGCGAACAACGCCGACTGGCGCATCACGCTCGGACTGATTTTGATTCCGGCATTCACTTTCTTTTTTATTTTGATCGGAAAAACTTTTCCAAAGAGCGAACGCGAACAGGCAGGCGTCAGTTATCTGGCCATGCTCAAGGAATTCGGTGCGTTCGGCGCGCTCGTGGGATTTGGGCTGGTGTTCGCGCAACTCGGACAAGTTTTCAACTGGAGCAGCGGTTTGGTTTGGGGACTCACCGGCGCGGTCGTTCTAATTTTTGCCGTTGTCACAAAATCTTTTGGCCGATTACTTCTCGCGCTGCTCATCATCATCATGATGCCGCAGGCGACGACCGAGCTCGGCACGAACGGCTGGATCACCTCCCTGATGTCAACGCCCATGCAAACCGCCGGCCATAATCCCGCGTGGGTGCTCGTCTACACTTCGGCGATCATGGTGATTTTGCGTTTCTGGGCCGGGCCGCTTATCCATAAATTTTCCCCGATTGGTTTGCTCGCCGGCTGTTCCGCGCTGGCCGCGCTCGGGCTTTTCGCCCTTTCCAAAACGGCTGACTCGGGCGTGGCCGTCATTTTTGCCGCTGCGACACTTTTTGGCGTCGGCGTCACTTTTTTCTGGCCGACGATTCTCGGTCTGACTTCCGAGCAATGTCCGCGGGGCGGCGCGCTCACATTGAACGCGATGGGCGGCATCGGGATGCTCGCCGTCGGAATTCTCGGCGCGCCGTTCATCGGCTACTTGCAGGAATCTTCGGCGACGCAGGAATTGCAGTCCGCCAATCCCGCGCTGTATCAAACCGTGACCGTGGAGAAAAATTATTTGCTCGGCAATTATCAGGCGATTGACCCGGTGAAAAGCGCAGCGGTGACGGACACGGTCTCGACGACCGCGATTACCAATGCGATGACGGCGGGCCAGTTCAGCGCGCTTGGAAAAATGGCGCTGTTCCCGTTGTTCGGACTGGCCTCCTATCTGGTTTTGATTTTCTATTTCAAATCCAAAGGAGGCTACAAACCGCTCCGACTGGATTCTAAATAGTTCAGGCCAGCGCCCAACCCGCGCGATTTTTCCGTTTGATGAACTGCGCGGCTTCGGGCGCGTTGGTCGCGCGCATATTGGGTCCGTCCCACTCGATCTTCTTGCCGACACGCAGCGAAACGCAGCCGAGCAGCATGATTTCCGTGAGCTGCGCGCCGATGGAGAAGCGCGAGTAGCAGTTCTCCGGTTTGTTTTCCTTGATGGCCGCAATCCATTCCAAATGCTGCTTCTGGTCTTTGTCACCGGCAAAAAGATTGCGCGGGATGACCTGCGGGATTTGCGCCACGACAGGATGTTTTGTAAAATGCGTAAATTTCTTTTCGCCGCTCAACTTCACGAAAAATTCCTCGCCGTAATCATCGGGAGAAAACACGATGCCTTTGTCGCCGATAAGCAGACAGCCGCTGACGGGAATTTCGCCGAGCATGACTTCGATATCCGCCAACAGTTTGTGCGGCGGTTTGTTGCTGCCATCGTGTCCGCCGCGGGCTTTCGGGTCGGAAGTCGGCTTGCCGCCGTCATACCACCAGAGGGTGACGGGAGCCAATTCGACGGCATCATGCGCAGTGGCAACTTCGGCTTTGCGCGCGGGAAATTGAAAACGGATTTTGGAACACAAGGGATAAGTCTCCGAGTTCATCTTGCTTAAAGCTTCGGCCTTAATCTCCGTCGGGTAGCCCAATTGCAGGGCGCGGAAAGTCATGTTGACCGTGTGACACGCCATGTCGCCGAGCGCGCCTGTGCCGAAATCCAGCCAGCCGCGCCAGTTGAACGGATTATAGACGCCTTTTTTGTATGGACGCACTGGTGCCGGGCCGAGCCAGATGTCCCAATCTAGCGTACTGGGAACTGGGTCTGAACCTTCCGGTCGCGCAATTCCCTGCGGCCACCATGGGCGGTCCGTCCAAACGTGAACTTCGTGCACCTGTCCGATGATTCCGGCTTGGATACATTCGACAGCGCGACGCAATCCATCAGACGCGCTGCCTTGATTGCCCATTTGCGTGACGACGCCGGTTTCATGCGCCAGATCGCGCAGATAGCGCGCCTCGTAAATCGTCTGCGCCAGGGGCTTCTGACCATAGACGTGTTTACCCAGCCGCATCGCATGGGATTCGGCAAGGGCGTGAAAATGGTCCGGCGTGGAAACGGTCACGGCGTCAATGCTCTTTCCCATTTCGTCGAACATGGTGCGGAAATCCCGGTAGAACTTCGCCTGTGGATATTTCTGGAGCTGTTTCGCGCAATGCTCCGAATCCACGTCGCACAGAGCCACGATGTTTTCGCCGCTGCAATAATTCGTGTCGCTCTCGCCTTTGCCCATCACGCCAATGGAGGCAATGTTTAATTTGCTGTTCAGGTTCTGCGCGCGCAACAATGTCGGCACGCCAAACACGACCGTGCCGGTGGCCAGAGTGGCGGTTTTGAGAAAATTGCGCCGAGTCCAATGGAACTGCGATTGACGGACGGGTGGTTTCATGAATGAAAGCTAACAAAACCGCCGAAACATACAATCAGGAAAACCCCGCACAATCAACTTGTTCACAATGGAAACGGAAACCCTGTGTAAAAAATCTTTCCCGTGTCGTTGTTGCGTGCCAGAATCTTTGAGGCCACCGTTCCGCGATTAAGTTGCCGTCACAATAAATGAACGAATCGAACGAAAATAAAAATTCCGGTTGCTGTGAAAATTCCAGCAAATGTTGCGGCGATTATTCGCTCGCCTTCCTCGTCCTGCGCGGCTGGCTGGCCGTGCGCGCCATCCTGACGGGCGTCGAAAAATTCGGCGCTTACAAAACCATCCAGCAACCGCTCGTTGATCCGACGACCGGCTTGGCTGATCCCAGCGGCGCGACGATTGACGTGCAGGTGAAATTTTATTCGCTGACCAATTACTCCGGCATTCCCGCGTCGCTGAAAGACAAGTTCGCCAACGAACCGCTGCTGCCGCATTTCGCCACCTCGGCATTTGATCATCTGCTCGGCCCGGCGCTCATTTTGACCGGCGTGATGCTGCTGCTCGGAATCGGCACACGGCTGTCGCTGTTCGTGCAAGGTTTGATTTACATCGCGCTGACGATCGGATTGATTTTGATCAAGCAGGACGACGGCGTTTCCTGGCTGGGCATTCATGTTGCGCTCATCGCGCTGGCCTTGACTCTGGCGAAACACAACCGCTTTGCGATTCTCAAAAAATGGTGAATCAATCCATCAACCGCCGCGAATTCATCGGCACCACCGCTGCTGCTGGAGCCGGTTTGATGCTCGCTTCCGGCGCGAAAGTTTTCGGACAGACAAAATCTCCTAACGGCAAACTCAACGTCGCGGTCATCGGTTACGGCGCGCAAGGCCGCGTGCTGGTGGAATCGCTTTTGAAAATTGACGGCATCCAGATCGTGGCCGTTTGCGACATCTGGCAATACACGCGCACTTACGCGGAAAAGTATTTGAAAAAACTCGGCGTGGAAGTCCGCACCTACGAAAATTTTGAAGACCTGCTCGCAAGCGAAAAAGATTTACAGGCCGCCATCGTCGCCACGCCGGATTTCTGGCACGCGCCGGTCACGAACACTTGTTTAAAAGCGGGGCTGAATGTCTATTGCGAAAAAATGATGAGCAACACCATCGAAGGCGCGCGCTCGATGGTCGCGACGATGCGCGAGACGGGAAAACTTTTGCAGATCGGCCACCAGCGCCGCAGCAATCCGCGCTACATTTTCGCGCTCAATCGCCTCGTTCATGACGCGAAACTTTGCGGTCGCCTCACCGCCGCGCAGGCGCAATGGAATCGCGCCGTGACGGAAGATTTCGGCTGGCCGAAACATTCGGACATGACGGCGGAGCAGCTTGCCAAATACGGTTACAAAGATATGCATCAGTTTCGGAACTGGCGCTGGTTCAAAGGACTCGGCGGCGGACCGCTCTCCGATCTCGGCGCACATCAGATTGATATTTTCAATTGGTGGCTGGGCGTCACGCCCAAGTCCGTCATTGCGAGCGGCGGCATTGACTATTACACAAATCACGAGTGGTATGATAATGCGATGGTTATTTACGAATTCCCGCTGCCTGACGGAGTGGCGCGCGCCTTTTATCAAGTGCAGACCACGACCAGCGCCGGCGGCGGCTACTTTGAATATTTCATGGGCGACGAAGGCTCGCTCAAGATGTCGGAGAATCCGATTCTCTCTGCGATTTACCGTGAAGCCCGCGCGCCGTCGTGGGATGGACTGATCCAGAAAAATTATATCCGCGCCAAAACCGGCGGTGCCGCGCCCGCGCCGGACGCCGCCAAGGTGGACGTGCGCGAAACCGCCCAGCTTGCGGAATACGAAATGACCGTGTCCTTCAATAAGCCGCCGCACATGCCGCATCTGGAAAATTTTTTCAACGCCATTCGTGGCACAGCGAAGCTGAACTGCCCGGCGGACGAGGCGTTTCGCAGCGAATACGTCATCCACAAAGCCAACGAAGCCGTCGCCGCGCAAAAAAGAATTGAAATCACCCCGCAGGAAGTCGAAGCTTGAAAACTAAAAATCATCGCCGCATGAAAAAAATATCTTTTGTTTTCACCTTGTTGATCATCGCCGCCGCCGCGTTTGCGGACGACAAAGTCGTTCTGAAAACCGATTTGCCCAAGCCGCTGATGGTCGGTACGCCGGTGCCCATCAATGTGCCGAATCTTGAGCCGAAGCTTCAGGGCGACCGCCCGGATTTTCTCGTTCCCGCCGGCACGGTGAATCTCGCCAAAGGCAAAAAAGTCACCGCCAGCGACAGTGATCCCACCATCGGCACACTCGATTTGATCACCGACGGAGACAAGGAGGGCGACGAAGGTTCATGGGTCGAACTTGGTCCCGGCAAACAATGGGTGCAGATTGACCTCGAAAAGGATGCGGACATTTACGCGCTGATGGTCTGGCATTTTCACTCGCAGGAGCGCGTTTATTTTGATGTCGTGGTGCAGGTTTCCGACGATCAGAAATTTGAATCGGGCGTGACGACGATTTTCAACGACGATTCCGCCAACGAACTTGGCCTTGGCGCAGGCAAAGACCGGCCATACATCGAAACTTATCAGGGCAAATTGATTGATGCAAAAGGCGTAAAAGGTCGCTACGTCCGGCTTTACAGCAAGGGCAACACGACCAACAAACTGAACCACTACATCGAGGTCGAAGTGTTTGGCAAATCCGCCGCCTAAAATCCGTTGGGCGATATTCTTTGCGGTCGCCCTGCTCGCGCTGGCCGTCCGCCTGCCGCAGCTCGGCGAACGTCCGATGCACACCGACGAAGCCGTCAACGCCTACATCACCGGCGAACTGCTCGCCGGCGAAAGTTTTCACTACGATCCGCAAGACCGCCACGGCCCGGCTCTTTTTGCTTTAGCCGAGCCGCTTGCAAAACTGCTCGGCTCAAAAAATTTCTCCGACCTCACCGAATCGCAACTGCGGCTCTCAACCGTTCTCACAGGAACGGCCACAATTTTATTGTTTGGCACGGGCGTGGAATTGTTCGGTTTCATTCCCTGCCTTGTCGCCGCGCTGCTGTTCGCCTTCGCGCCGCTGCCGCTCTATTACAACCGCTATTTCATCCACGAAACATTGTTCGTCGTTGCAACGCTCGGATTGATTTTGTCCGGCGGACGAGCACTGCAAAAAAAATCTTTTTTGTCCGCCGTGCTCACTGGATTCTGCGCCGCCTTGATGCTCACGTGCAAGGAAACGGCGGTCATCCATTTTTTTGCGCTCGCCGTTGCCGCAACAGTTTGCCGGCTTTTCAATTCGCAAGAAAAAATTGCTTCAAGTTTGCCACAACCGAAGATCATTCTGGCTGCAATGACTGTTTTCATCTGCACCGTGATTTTATTTTTCACCTGGTTTGGCCAGAACTGGCATGGCCTCGCAGATTTGTTCCGCGCGATTCCAAATTTTGCCGCGCGCGCAGGCGGCCAGGGCCATGAAAAACCGTTTTGGTATTACATCGGATTGCTCGGCGGCGGCTGGTCGGGTGGAATTCTTCTCGGATTGGCAGCGCTCGGAATTTTTCGCGCCTTCAATTCGACCAGTCGCATTTTTCTTGTCATTTACGCGCTGCTCATCGCCGTGATTTACAGCGCGATTCCCTACAAAACGCCGTGGCTCGCGCTGAACCTCTGGCTGCCGCTGGCGATTTTCGCGGGGATTGCCATCGAATGGATTTGGCTCGCCACGACAAGGCTTTCCGTACGCGCGACAATTTTGGTTTGTGTTCTCTCGCTTGGATTTTTGATCGCGCACGACACGCGGCAATGGGTTTTCAAGTTTCCCGCCGACGAGAAGAATCCCTACGCCTACGCGCACACAGGGGAGGATTTATTGCGGCTGCCGGGGCGATTGGAAGAACTGGCGCGAGAAAATAAAATTTCCAATCCGCGCATCGCCGTCGTCGCCGCCGATGCGTGGCCGCTGCCGTGGTATCTGCGTAAATTTTCGCAGGTCGGCTTCTGGCAACCGGGACAGGAAACCGGCGCGGCGGATTTTTTCATCACCACGACCGACGTTTCCGACGAACTGGCGAAACGGCTGAAAAATTTCCGCCCGGAATTTTTCGGCGCGCGCCCGAATGTGCTGCTCATTTTATGGTCGCCGCAAAACGAAGCCTCAAATCATGAGTGAACCGGCCATCCATATCTTTTTTCATCACGCGATGGCGACGGAATTTCAGGTGCGAATTGCAGGACAGGAAAAAACTTACGCCTCACAAACGGCGCAGGAGGCGTTTGCGCTAGTGGACGAACTGGAATCACGCTTGAGCCGTTTTCGTGCGGACAGCGAAATTTCCCAAATCGCACAACTCGCTCCGGGGGAAAAATTGCGCCTGGGCGAGCCGGTTTTTGCGTGCCTTGAAATCGTAAAAAAAATGGAACTGGCCACGCGCGGCGCGTTTTCAATTTCCGCTGCTGCGTTGCAGTCGCAGCCGATGCAGCCGCAATGGACTTTGCTAAAGAAACAATTCTCCATCCGCTGCGACGTCGGCAAACTGGAATTTGATCTCGGTGCAATCGGCAAAGGTTTCGCGCTCGACCGCATGGCGGAAGTTTTACGTGAATGGGATTGCAAATCGTTTTTGCTGGTAGCTGGCGGCAGCAGCATTCTCACGGGTGACGCGCCTGCGGGAGCGGGCGGCTGGTCATGCGGACTTGGCGATGACAATTCGCCGCGATGTTACTGGCTTAAAAATGGTTCGTTGAGCGGTTCCGGGCTTGCAGTGAAAGGACAGCATATCCTTGACCCGCGCAACGGCAAACCAGCGCGGTGGCAAAAGCGCGCGTGGGCATTGTCCGAAACCGCCGCCGAGTCCGACGCGCTTTCGACCGCGTGCATGGTTTTGGACGAAAAGGAAATTTCCGGTATCATGCAGAATTTAAGCGGCTCGTTTGTCTGGCTGCATGACGGACACGAATGGAAGGAGTTTGGTGATCGGAGACTGCAGGGAGTCAAAACCGCATCTGGAAAATTTTAATCGCGACAGATTTTGCCATCCGCTTCCATTTTCGCGATGAGCGGAAAAATGTCGCGCTGCAAACAAAACGCCACGTCGCCTCGCAATTCCAGATTTGCCAGCAGTCGCCGCGCGTTTTCCGAACCGCAAACCGCCGCTCCCAGATCAAATCTTGCCGAGCCGTAGGCGCAGCGCGCGATTTGCGCCGAATCCAAAAAATCCCCCGTCAGCAACTCGCACAGCGCGCCCGCCGCCAGCGTGTCTTCCAGCGCCGCGTTTTCGCGCGTGCCCGCGCACACGAGCAGGATGTTTTCGCAGCCTTGACCCCGGACGAATTTCGCCGTGGCGTTCAAGTTCAAAAACGAAGCGGCCAAAACGGTTTTCGCTTTCGCGCAGGCGCGCAACGCGCGTGTGCCGTTCGTCGTTGTCGAGATAATCGTTTTGCCGCGAATTTTTTCCGGCGTGTGTTCGCGCGGCGAGTTGCCGAGGTCGAAATTTATACCATCGGCGGAAATGCGGATGCCGTCGCGCTCGCCTCCGAGCAAAACGTCCGGCTGCTTTTTCTTGACCGCCAGCGCCTCGGAAATTTCGCCGACGGGAATGATCGCTTTTGCGCCGTTGTGCAACGCGGTCACGAACGTGCTTGTCGCGCGCAGCACGTCGAACACGACGCAAACCGTCTCGCGTAGGTCGCGTTTCGCGAGTGCGGACAGTTCCGCCGGAGTCAGGATGGCTTCGATTTTCATTCGTCGGTCGAAAGACTATTTCATTTTCGTCCGCATGTAATGAAAAAGATATTGCTGCGCGTAACCGGCGTGCGAGCCGAAATGTGTCGTTGCAAAATGTCGGAGCCGCTTTTCATTTACGTGGTGGCGCGGAAAATAAAGCTGTCGCAACGCGCGCTCGACCCAGACGTCCACGGGAAACGCGGAATCGAATCCGAAGGCGAACAGCAAAACACAATCGGCGATCTTGCCGCCGACTCCGCGCAATTTCATCAGTTCCGCGCGTGCTTGTGGATATGAAAGTGTCCGCAGGTTTTCCAAAACCAGTTTCCCTTCTGTGATTTGTCGCGCGGCGGCGAGCAGATTGGGCGCGCGAAAACCCATTTTGCACGCGCGTAGTTCGGCTTCGTTTGCGCGTGCGATTTTTTTCGGTGACGGAAACGAGTAAAGCAGATCGTTTGAAACCGGTGGCTGCGCCGCAAGCCGCTCACCGAAACATTCGCAAAGTTGTGAAACAATTTGCCGGATTTGGACGATTTGTTTCGTCGAGGACAGGATGAACGACGCAAGACATTCCCACGGGTCTTGTCGCAAAATGCGCAAGCCGTGACAGGCGGCGACCGCGTCGTTCATGGGTTCATCATCCGGAAAAGTTTTGAGAATTTTTTCCAATTTGATTTCGGTTTGGAGAAAATTTCGCAGCCAGTCCCAATTTTCGACCGGAGCGAAAGTTTCGGCGGAAATATTTTCGGGAGTTTGGGTTAATCGCACCCAATTTTTTCCGATGACGCCAATCCAGCGATTATTTTGTCTTTGCCAGCGGAAAACCTGACCTGAATCCAGCGTGGCGGCCAAATCGTAGTCGCGAGCGGGCAGAACGATTTTTGTCGCGGCCATTTTATTTCAGATTGTGGCAGGCCCAGAGATGAACGCGGCGGAAAACGCGGTCGCCGATCTTGATTTCGCGGTCGCCGAGGTCGGTGACGGATTCAAATTCATCCAGAATTTTCTTCGGCGCGTTCGAGGGCGGCGGAACTTCGGCATAATTGACCGGCTCGCGCGCCAGCCATTTCCAAGGCCAGCCGGATTCGAGCGGGTAGGGGTTGAGTTCGGAAACGTAGATGGCGTTTTCCCCGTGGCGGTGGGTACGATAATCATATTCCGGCCAGAAATAAAATTGATTTTCCGGTTCGTCCAAATCAATCGGATAGACCAGGGGTGAAGATGTCTTTATCGCGGCTTTCGCTTCGGGCAAATAGAAGGTGAGCAGGCTCGTGATTCCGTAATGGTCTGTGATGATGAACGCGGGCTTGCCCTCGGCCTCCAGTTTTTCCCGCTCGCCTTCGACAAGCGCGGCGGTCGGTTTCCACGCGCGCACGCGGCGGAGCGGGTCTTTTTCGCCGGGCAGCAGATGGCCGGCGATTTTGCCGACGAGGTTACTTTCAAACATAAACGCGGCGACCAAAATTCCGAACGCAAGGCTGATGATGAAAAGCGGTTTCACGAAGCGAGAGCCGTTGCGCAGCCGCTCGTTCCAATAAACGGTCATCAGACAAAACATCGCCGGCACGGCGGCGACCGGCCAGTTCGGCAGGATGCGCGAGTGGAGCGAATAAAGCCAGTAGCCGAAGTAGAGCGGCGCGCTCATGCAGAAAAAATAGAGCCAGAGCGGACGTTCGCAGCGGAATTTCCAGAAACCGAACATCGCCCAGACCGAGCCGATGAAAAAAATCGGATTCAACAATCCGGCTTGAGTAAAAATAAAATCCCAGAAATAGCGCAACGTCGGTTTCCATTCGGATTTCATTCCGGCGTCGCCCGCGACGTGCGTGACGGTGATCCAGCCGTGCCGCCAATTCCAAACGATGACGGGCGTCATGCAAACCAGAAAAACCAGCAACGCGAGCCACGGGCCGGGTTTTTTCAGATGCGCGCGAGCCATCGGTGACAACGCGAAGAAAACCACCCAGCAGACGATTTGTGCCGCTTCAGTGTATTTGCAAAGAAAGCCGAGTCC
Source organism: uncultured Bifidobacteriaceae bacterium (assembly GCA_964536285.1). Taxonomy (GTDB): domain Bacteria; phylum Verrucomicrobiota; class Verrucomicrobiia; order Limisphaerales; family UBA11358; genus UBA11358. The sequence goes on along the minus strand of CAZHXG010000024.1, from coordinate 12,116 downwards.
CATCGCGAGGCCGACGACGAGCCAGTCGCGGGTTTTTCCATCTGTTTGCGACGAGCGCCAGCCGGCGACGAGCGCCCACGTCCAGCACAGCATGAGCGGCGGATCAATCGTCATCAAAATTGTGCCGATGCCCAGCAACGGCGCGGCGGTGACGATGAGCAAAAGCGCCAGCGCCAGCCGCGCGCCGATTTCGCGGGCGAGAAACCGCAGCGCGATGACGCTCAAAATCGCGGCGAACAGCGGCGAGAAAAAACGGACGCCGAATTGCGTGTCACCGAAAATCGAGGTGCTGACGAATTGGATCAACGCGATTCCAAACGGCTTGCTGTAATACGAGAGTGCGAGATGTTTAGACCAGAGCCATTGATACGCCTCGTCCTTTTCCAGATCAATCGTGCCGCCGGCGATGTAAATCCACCGGCCGACGAGCATCGCGAAAACCAAAATGTAAGCGAAGCGAAGCCAGTGCGAACCCGGAATCGAAAGCTGGACGTTGAGCGTCGCGGGTTTTGGATTCAGCAGCGAAGGCAGTCGCGTGTGCCAGATCGGAAACCATTTTTTTCCAATCCGATTCCAGAGCGCTTGCAAAATAACTGCTCCCGCCGCGGCGTAACCCGCGCCCAAAATCGCGCCGGCCAGAACGTCGCTCGGATAATGCACGCCATTGTAGACGCGCGAAAAGGAAACGGCCAGCGCCATCGGCAGCATGAACCAGATGCTCTTCCGGTAAAAAACAAACAACACCATCGTCATCGCGAACCAGTTCGCGGCGTGGGCCGACGGCATGGAGCCGGTTTCGGTGCAGCCGAGCCGTTCGACGACATCGGGAAACAAAGTGATGCACGGACGCGGCCTCTCGACGGCGTGTTTGATCGTGTTGACGACGAGCGGGTCGCCGAGCGCGATGACGAGGACGATCATCAACGCGCACAGGCGTGTCCGCGCGTTTCCAAAACACAAAACGCCGATGACGAGCGTGACGGCGAGCGGAATGAACCAGCGCGTGCCGCTCAAAACCGGCATGAGCCAGTCGAAGAGCGGATTACCAAGCGACCGGTTGATGAAATGGAACAGGCCGATGTCGAGTGTTTGCAGCCAGTGCATTGGCGCGAGTGTAGCGGGAAAAGAAATTTTGGAAAACGGAATTGCGGCTGCTCAATAAGTGACGATCGAGCGCACGGGAACACCTTTCAATTTTTCGCGTCCATTCAAAAATTTCAACTCGATGAGAAAGCTCGCTTCCAAAATCTGCGCGCCGAGTTTTTTCACGAGCGCGACGGCTGCTGCGGCCGTTCCGCCGGTCGCGAGCAAATCGTCAATGATCAGCACGCGCGCGCCGGGCTTGAGCGCATCCGTGTGCATCGCGACGGTCGCCGAGCCGTATTCCAGCGCGTAATCCTGTTCGTGCGTTTTGAATGGCAGCTTGCCTTTTTTACGGACGGGCACGAAACCGGCGCGCAATTTTATGGCGGCAGCGGCGGCGAAGATGAATCCGCGCGCGTCAATGCCAACGACGGCGTCCACCGAGCCGGGTTTGAACTTTTCCGTCAGCAAATCAATCGCGCTGGAAAACAAACGCGCGTCGGCGAGCACGGGCGTGATGTCCTTGAACTGGATTCCGGGTTTCGGAAAATCCGGGACGTTTCGGATGGCGGCTTCGATTTCTTTTGGCGTGGCGATGGCTGGCATGTCAGTCGGTTTTGCTTTTTTCCTTTTCAAGCTTTTCGATCATGCGCCGGAGTTTTTTCAGCGCGAGGTTTTGGATCTGGCGGACGCGTTCGCGCGTGACGCCGAATTTTTCACCGACTTCCTCCAGCGTTTTTTCCGTGCCGCCGTCGAGGCCGAAGCGATAACGCAAAATCGTCGCCTCGCGCTCGTCAAGGTGTTTGACCATGTCCTGCAACATTCCGGTCACGGTCTTGTCTTCAAGATCTTCGTAAGGCGACGTGGCGTTTTCGTCCTGCACCACGTCGGAAAAATTATTCGAGTCCTCGTCGCCGATCGGCGCGTCGAGCGACGCGGGACGGATCGCCGCCATCCGCATCTGCCGGACGCGCGCGGCGGTCATGCCCATTTCATCGGCCAATTCCTCGTCCGTCGGTTCGCGGCCAAGCTCCTCCTGCAATTTCATCCCGACGCGGCGCATCTTGGAAATTTTGTCCACGAGATGGACAGGCAGGCGGATCGTCTTCGATTGATTCGCGAGCGCGCGTTTGATGGATTGCTTGATCCACCACGAACCGTAAGTCGAAAGTTTGCCGCCTTTTTTCGGATCGAACCGTTCGACGGCTTTCATCAAGCCGATGTTGCCTTCAGAAATCAAATCGAGCAGCGGCAGGCCGATGCCCTCGTAATCGCGCGCGATTTTCACGACGAGGCGCAGGTTGGCCTTGATCATGTGCTCGCGCGCTTTCTTGTCGCCCTTCTTGATGCGCGCGGCCAGTTGGATTTCCTCGTCCGGAGTGAGCAGTTTCACCTGGCCGATTTCGCGCAGATAAAGTTTGATGGCCGTGTCGGCGTCGTAACGCGTCGTCTCGTGCCGGATGAACGCCGTTGTGTCGCCTTCAGGCTTGGGCGCGTCCGGTTCGGGAATGACATACGGGACGGACTTCGCTTCCGCCGGCGCGGAAATTTTCGAGCGCCGCTGGGTCTTGGCCGTACTGCGTTTTTGCGTCTTCGCCGCCATGAACTGGGAAAACCTTAAACGTCAGACGCTAGGCCGCAAGAAAATTTGTCTTGCCGGTGAAGATTTAATTCCGGCTGTTCCGCGCCAGTGTGATGTAGTAGAGCAGATTCAACATCGCTGAAACCAGAGCAGCCACGTAAGTGAGCGCGGCGGCATCCAGAACTTTGCTCACGCCCGCGCGTTCGTCCTCGCGCACGAGACCGAGCCGGAACAACTGCTCCTTCGCGCGGCGGCTCGCGTCATATTCCACCGGCAGCGTGACGAGCTGGAACAAAGTCATCACCGCAAAAACCACGATGATGATCGGGAGAACGATTTTCAACATCCCGAAAATGATTCCGATAAAGAAAATTCCCATGTAGGCCATGCTCGCGAATTGCGTGATCGGCACAATCGCCATGCGAAAATTGAACAAACCATAGGCCGCCTGATGCTGCAGCGCGTGACCCGATTCGTGCGCAGCGACGCCGACTGCCGCGACGGTTCTGCCGCGAAAATTTTCCGATGACAAAAACAGCGCGCGCTTCGTCGGGTCGTAATGGTCGCTCAAGTGGCCGGGAACTTCTTCGACCGGCACGTTGGTGAGACCGGCGCGGTCTAAAATTTCTCGCGCCGCCTGCGCGCCCGTCATGCCCGACTCGACGGCCACCTTGCTGTATTTGCCGTAAGCGTGCGACAGTTTGATTTGCGCCCAGATGCCGATGAGCAGTCCGGGAATCAAAAACAACCAATACGTTGGATCAAAATAAAACATAAACTCAATCAATTGACAGCGCGTCGTTCAATTCATTCAAGAGGACGCGCCGCCTTTGCTGGAATAAAACATAAATTAAGCCGCTCTGCAACGTTGGTGTTGGGCTTCTACAAATTCAAATCTCCAGTACTTTCTCAAACCGCGTCAGATTTTTTGCGCCGCTGGCCGTGACGAGCGCGACGTCTTCCAGCCGCACGCCGCCGATTTCAGGATAATAAAGTCCCGGCTCGACGGTCACGACGTGGCCGGGCCGCAACATTTCCGTGGAACTCGCGCCCATGCGCGGCGCTTCGTGGATCTCCAGACCGAGTCCGTGACCCGTGCCGTGAAAAAATCCTTCCATGCGTCCGTTGTGCCGTCCGGTTTTGTAGCCTTGTTGCACGAAAAATTTCTGGACGGCCTTGTGAACGTCCGCCGTCGGCACTCTTGCGCGGATTTTTTCGAAGCCGATTTTTTGTCCGCGCAAAACCGTGTCGTAAAGTTTCCGCACGGCTTCGTTCGCTCGCCCGCGCACGACCGTGCGCGTGATGTCGCCGAAATAACCGGTCTTTTGCGAGCGCGGAAAAATATCAATGATGATTGGCTCATTCGCGCGCAGCCGTCCGTAGCCGCGCTCGTGCGGGTCGCAAGCCTGTCTGCCTCCGGCGACGATGGTGTTCGCGGCAAGTCCGCTCGCCTGCAAAATCGCGCAGTCAATCACCGAGCGCAGTTTTTCCGACGTAAGCGGCAGGCCGTGATAGATGAGATTGCGGTTGCGGGCGATTTTGGAGCGCCGCAGGACTTCCATGCCCTCGGCCATTCCAACCTCGGCCATCGTCAGCGCGGCGGAAATTTTCCGGACTTCGTCGGCGGACTTGATTTCGCGCTTGGGGAAAAAACCGGTTCGCGGTTTGAGTTTGACGCCGAGTTTTTTCAGATCCTTCGCCAGGCCGAGCGGAAAGTTGTCCGGCACGACGGCGCGGCGGATTTTTTGTTCGCGCAAAATCTGGCGGATGACGTGGGCGTAACGCGGAGATTTCACGCCGTCGCGCCGGAGTTTTTGCTGATAGGCGCTCAACGACAAGGCGCGGCAGTGCGGCGCGTGCCTGCGCGCGCGGTCAATCTCCAGATCGCTCAAGACGATGAGCGGCTTGCGGCCGAAGTTGAGATAGATGAACGCGTCCGGCACGAACAGGCCGGTGGCGTAAAGCATGTTCGCGTCGCGCTCGCTGTCGGCGACGATGAGCAAAGTATCGGACATGGTTAAGTTCTGATTCGCGAACCGATGCGACGATTTAACGATTCAAGCCGCAACAATTCAAGTCCCAAAAAGTCGGTCGCCCGCGTCGCCAAGACCGGGCAGAATGAAACCGCGTTCGTTCAATTTTTTGTCAACTGCTGCGGTGTAAATAGGCACGCGCGGATAATTTTTTTGCACGGCGCGGATGCCTTCGGGCGCGGCGACCAGATTCACCAGACGAATGTGTTTCGCGCCTTGCCCGACCAGCAAATCGAGAGCGGCGACGGCGCTGCCGCCGGTCGCAAGCATCGGATCAATCAGGATGACCTCAAACTGTTCCAGATTTTTCGGCAGGCTCTTGTGATAAAATTGCGCGCGCAACGTCGTCTCCTCGCGTTTCAAGCCGATGAAACCGACGCGCACGTGCGGAATCAGTTGCAAAATGGAATCGAGCATTCCGAGTCCGGCGCGGAGAACCGGAACAAGAACGACTTCGCGTTCGAGTTGGAAACCGTGCGTGGACGCGAGCGGCGTCTCGATGGAAATTTTTTTTACGGCGAAGTCGCGCGTCGCTTCGTAAAGCATGAGCGCTGCGATTTCGCCGAGCAATCGGCGGAATTCCTGCGACTGTGTCCGTTTATCGCGCAACCGCGCAAGATTGTGTTGCACCAGCGGATGCGCGATGACGGTGACGCCTTTCACTTCAGTTCACGAAAGTCGGCGAGAGAAAATAAAGGTAGCCTGCCTTGAGATTCGGCAGATCCACGCCGAGATCGAGCTTGATGTCGTGCGACTTTCCGCTTTGGCCGAACATCGAGAGAAAATCGGAGATGTCGTAACGCTCGCGGTATTCGATGAGGTTGGCGTCGCCGATGCGAACGATTTTTTCCGCACGGTCGACGGCAGCGTCAAAGTCGCCGAGTTCATCCACAAAACCGAGCGTGAGCGCTTCCGTGCCGGAAACGACGCGTCCATCCGCATATTTTTCCCAGTCGAGCGCGAGCGCCTTGCCTTCGGTTTTATTTTTGTCGTGGGCTTTTCCACGGCCATCGGCAACGACGCTCTTGAATTTGCCGTATGTTTCATCAATCAAGCTCTGTACCATCGCGTGTTCCTCGGCTGGAATTTCATTCGTCTCCCGATCCGGACTCAACATGTCCTTGAACTTGCCGCTTTTGTAGGTCATGGGCGAGACGCCGATTTTATCCATCAACGCACGGTAGTTGTAACCATGCATGATGACGCCGATGCTGCCGGTGATGGTCAGTTCGTTCGCGACGATCCAGCGGCACGGCGCGGAAACATAATAGCCGCCGGAGGCCGCGAGGCTGCCCATCGAACAAATCACAGGCTTCTTCGAGTCTGTTTGGAAATTGGCGATCGCCTTGTTGATTTCATCGGAGGCCATGACTTCGCCGCCCGGAGAATCCACTTTGAGAATAACGGCTTTGACGCGGCTGTCGTCCTTCGCGCGATCCAGTTGGGCTTTGATCACGTCCACCATGCTGTTGCCCGCCTGATCCGCCATGTGTTCGGTGATGATACCGTTCACCGTGATGACGGCGATTTTATTGCGCGAGTCGTTGTCTTCGAGGATGCATTCGTCGAGCTTCGGCCCGATCTCGCGCGATGCGGCGTTTTTGAAACCGCGATTGAAAGAGAACGCACGGGAAACCGCCTGTGTCAGATTTCCAAACAGGCTGAACGCGAGCAGAACGAGCAAAATGATCGCGACAATCATCCAGCCTCGGCTCTTGCGCGGCTTGGGCGGCGGTGGCGGTGTGATGACCGGTGGCGGCGGAGAAAAATTTTCCATATCACGTGCAGACTAGCCTAAAATAAACGAATGAGCAAGGTGGATTGAAATCTTTTGCAGGACTAAAACAATTCTTATTAAAATAAGCGTGAGCTGCTCTGATTGCCCGGTGACAAGTCCACTACGATTGCCCGGTAATAAGGTCCGTTGCCGGATGGCGCAGGATGAACCGAAAATTGAATCTTGCTTCTCGAAGCGGTGCTCTCCTGCATGTTTTGCCACGTTGATCCATCTTTGGAGCGTTGCAAGAGGATTACTTGTCCTGTGGACGCCGTGTAAAAAAGCAGCGCGGTGTTGAAAGAATTCTTAATCACTTTCGCCAGCGGCAATTCCACGATGGGAGCCTGCAGCTTACCTGCGGACATTCAAAAAGTAATTGTCCGCCGCGAAAACACTTTTGCCGCGCGCGCCGGTGGTGCAAGCTGCCGCGAACGGCATGAACATCGCCATCATCGGACTCGGTTACGTCGGCCTGCCGCTGTGCCTGCAATTCGCACGCCGCGGCGTGCGCGTGCTCGGCCTCGACATTGACGCGAAGAAAGTAGCCGCGCTCAACGCCGGTCGCAGTTACATCAGACACATCCCCGCAAGCGAAATAAAAAAAATCGTCCGCGCCGGAAAATTTTTTGCTTCGACCGATTTCGCCACAATCAAAAATGTCGCGGCGATCTTGATTTGCGTGCCGACGCCTCTCAAAAAAAATCGCCAGCCCGATTTGTCCTACGTTCTCAAAACCGGTAAAAATATCGCGCGGTATCTGCAACGCGGACAGCTTGTCGTCCTCGAATCCACGACGTATCCGGGCACGACGGAAAATGAGCTGCGCGAAGTTCTGGAACACGGTTCCGGCCTGAAAGCCGGAAAAGATTTTCATCTCGCGTTTTCGCCAGAACGCGAAGACCCCGGCAATCCCAAAAATAAAATTTCGGAAATCCCGAAAGTCATCGGCGGATTCACTCCCGCCTGTCTCGAAGCGGCGAAAAAAATTTACGGCAACGCGATCCACAAACTGGTTCCGGTTTCCAATTGCCGGACGGCGGAGGCAGCGAAGCTGCTCGAAAATGTTTTCCGCAGCGTCAACATCGCACTCGTCAACGAACTCAAGACGGTTTACGGCGCGATGGACATCGACATCTGGGAGGTCGTCGCCGCTGCGAAGACAAAGCCGTTCGGCTTCATGCCGTTTTATCCGGGGCCGGGACTCGGCGGACATTGCATCCCGATTGACCCGTTTTATCTCGCGTGGCGCGCGCGGCAATTCGGACAGCAGACGTGCTTCGTCGAACTCGCCGGTGAAATCAATACTTCAATGCCGCAAAAAGTTGTCGCGCGCGTTACGCTCGCGCTCGCGTCGAGGAAAAAATCTCTGCGCGGCAGCCGCGTTCTCGTTCTAGGCCTCGCTTACAAGGCGAACGTGGATGACGACCGCGAATCGCCGAGTTATGCGCTGATGGATTTGCTGAAAGGGCGGGGCGCGGCGGTTTCTTATTTCGACCCGCACATTCCGGTGATCCGCCGGACGCGCAAGCATTCGCATTGGGCGGGGACGAAATCCGTGAAGTGGAATCGCAAAACGATTTCGAGTTTCGATCTGGTTTTGATTTCGACGGCGCACGACGCGATAAATTACAAACAGCTTGCGGATTGGTCGCGGCTTATTGTGGACACGCGCAACGCGATGGCCGGAATCAAAACGGCTGCCGGAAAAGTCTGGAAGGCGTAAGAGTTCTTGCCCGCCGGATTTTCGGTGATTAAGTTTCGGCCATGACCACGCGTCAATTTTACGATTGGCAGACGGCGGGCGGCGGCGGCGATGTTTCGCTGCTCGTCGCGACCCTCGAGCGTCTTGAGATCGCGTGGTGCATGATCGGTGGGCTGGCCGTCAACCATTGGGCCGCCGAGCCGATGGCGACGGCGGACGTGGACATCGTCATCGCGTCCGAACGGGTTGAAGAAGCGGTCAAGGCGTTGCAGGCGGCGGGCTTCAAGGCGAAAAAATTCAAGTGGTCGGTCAATCTCACTGGCCGGTCAAAAGTTTCCGTGCAGATCAGCACGGAAAAGGTTTATCACGGATTTCCCGGACGCTCCGTGCCGGCGGACATCCACGGAATCCTCATGCGCGTGGCGAGCCTGCCCGACACGCTGGCCGGAAAACTCCTGGCCTACCGCGACAAGGAACGCCGCGCCAGCAAACGGCAGAAAGATTTGACCGACATCCTGCGCCTCGTGGAAGCGCATCCCAAATTAAAGAAACTTTTGCCTGCCGACGTGATGAAGAAAATCAAAGAATGATTTTGTGGACACGCGCAACGCGATGGCCGGAATCAAAACTGCGGACGGAAAAGCTTGGAAAGCGTGAATCAGGATGAAGTTTGAAACGTGCGGTGAATCTGCTCAAAGGCGAAGCGTGCGCAGCACCCCGGCCATAAAAAGCAATTTCTCCTAACGACCAAAGCTGAGCCACCGCCGACTCGCGACGTGGATTGCAACCGCAGCGGTAACGGCGGTTGGCTCCGGCGACTTGTTAGGCGTCCGGCTCATGTCGAAATCTCCGCGAACGGCTCCAAGCAATCAAACATAATAGCGCCAACAGCGTAAGAAAGCTGGAAATTAGTCGGTATAAACTTATGTGCCATACATTGCGTGAAATGCCGGACGCAAGCATAAAAACGGTGATGAAGTCCACTAAGAGGCCAAGCCACAAAATAATCTGCAGCCAGCGGAGTGCGCGCATACTTCCGACGATAATGCCGGCTGCCAATACCATAGCTATAAAGCCAGACACAATATCGGAGAAACCAAGAACGTCTTGCGAATGAAGGAAAGCGAATGGCATCTGAATCAGCGCATCAAAGCCGAGATATGCAAGCACACCTGCGACAAATACTTGAATGTTTCTGGATGATATTTTGCTCATAACGTCAGGACGCCTAACGAAAAAAGCTGAGCCACCGCCGACTCGCGACGTGAACCGCGATAGCGGAACGGCAAGCGCCAACGGCGGTTGGCTCCGGCGACTGGTTAGGCACACGGCTCTTGTTCATAAACTCGGAACAACCCGAATGTCTCTGATAACCTCGTCTAGCGACACTCCCAAACCGCGTGGAACACCACAACTGGCTCCGGCGACTTGTTAGGCCACGTCATAACATCTCAACCAGCTCTCGGGTGTGTGCATAAAGAGCATATAAACATACGGAAATCCAACAAACGTAAAATGCCATAATAAGCCAGTAACGAATCGGCTGTGTATCTCGTGAAAACGCCTTCGCACCATACTTGCCAGCCAAAATAACCGAGCCTTTTCTGACGCCATAAACCAACATCCCAATCCCATAACCGGTAAATGCAATCATCACCAAATCTACAACCAGAGTATATACCGCCAGATTCTGGTCTGCCGTCATGTGCTTGGAATTGGCGTTGAACCACAAAAAACCTGCCAAACCAGCGGCAACGCAAATCCAAAAAATCACTCGAAACATAAGTGGCCTAACGTAGAAAGCTGAGCCACCGCCGACTCGCGGCGTGGATTGCAACCGCAGCGGCAACGGCGGTTGGCTCCGGCGACTGGTTAGGCATCATGGTCACTTTTTCAAAGTAAATGCGTAAATCAAACCAACAACAACTCCGGCGGCAATGCTGAATGGCAACCGCCTCGGAATGTCATCAATCGGAGTAAAAAATGGATGAGGATAAAGTCTCGAACGACCCTCGACGAAAAGCGTGAGTAAGAAAACAAAACCGCCAAATATCAGAAAGCCTCTCAATCTGCTTGGTTCGTTTTTCATCATGGTAAATTTGAGCGGCGAATGATGCCTAACGAAAAAAGCTGAGCCACGCGCGACCCACGACTATGAATAACCCAAACCTTCCCGTGCAAAAGAAAGGCGTAACGCGCGTTGGCTCCGGCGACTTGTTAGGCCACGGTGTCATCGGAACAATCTCAATAATTAGCGATGGCAAATATGAGGTCATGGCAATCAATAAAGGCTCACTCAGGCAAGTCCGTGCCATACAAAATCTCAAGAAGCGCCGCCCCGATAGTCGGGTCATCAACTCCGTAATCAACTACCGAACGGTTGATGGACTGATGATAAAGGTCTCTCACTTCGTTTGCGAGCTTCGCTCCCTTGTCTGTCCAAACAAAGTCGTAAAGCTTTCGCTTTTCATCAATAGCAAAACTGGATGCGTAGCCCATTGCGATAAGGGTATCCGCGACACCGCGAATAGCTCCAACCGGAAGTTTCGTGGCACGATGACTAGAATAGTGAGACATAAGCGTGAGTGGCCTAACGAAAAAAGCTGAGCCACCGCCGACTCGCGGCGTGGATTGCAACCGCAGCGGTAACGGCGGTTGGCTCCGGCGACTTGTTAGGCGTCATGGCTTATACTTTCTAGTCTGCAAAATGAAACCAAGCGAAGCCAAGCCAAGCAATGCAAAAGCTGACGGCTCTGGAACAACCTCCGCCTGAAAACTCACGGATGAAACAGATGATAACGAAAAATCGCCAGCCGTCGTGCCGAATCCAGTATCAGGATTCAAAAGTGGGCTGCCTGAAACCGGTGACAACGAAGAACCGAGGTCGTAGCTAGAAAACGCCGCACTAGAATCGGCGAGTATGGTCATGTTCTGGTTTGGCGCGCTGATGCCAGCAACGCCTGCCGTGTTATCTACCATCATCGTCGGAATCGTAAATGTCGCGGTTCCAACGCCAGACACGAAAAGTGTCGCGATGCTGTTGGATAGAAAAAAAACACCCAACGACTCTGTGATGCCGCTCGTGTCAGCAGTGGCCGTGATAAAAAATGATGCGTCTGAAAATGGGTCTGCGCCGAGACTGCCGGTGCCAGTGCCAGATAACGTGTAAGTCGCTGGGCTGGCTGCTGCTGTCCAGCACAAAGCCGCCGAAACTATGCTGACGATAAATATGCGCTTCATAAATGGTGGTGCGGAATGACGCCTAACGAAAAAAGCTGAGCCACCGCCGACTCGCGACGTGAACCGCGATAGCGGAACTGACAGCGCCAACGGCGGTTGGCTCCGGCGACTTGTTAGGCGTGCTCATTTGACTTGGATTGGTTGTGCAATGTAAAATACGTCCTTGCCGCCCAAACTCCTAAACTCTGGACTGCTCTTCGAGTCTGTCACAACTAACATCTTCGGAATCTTGGCTTCAGGGTCATCCTTATCCACAACTCTAAACGTATATTCAAATGAAGCCCAATCACCCAAAATTCCGACGGGGTGCTGCTTCGCGTAAACCGGAATGGCAACCTTGCCCTGCTTCTCGGCAAAGGCGTTCGCATCACTTATCACTCCAGATTTCAGTGCGTCCTCATTTCCAAAAATGCCGCCGTGGTCAGCGCGGCCTAGTTCATATACCCCAGACGAAATCTGCACCACCTTCGGGTTAGCGCATCCAGCGAGCAATGCTAGAAACAAGGTCGTAATACTGAGTCTGACTATTTTCATAATGGTGTCGCTGCACGCCTAACGCCAAAAGCTCAGGCACGCGGGGCGGATACCGTCGTCCGCGATAGCGGAACTGGAGACGCCATCCCGCGTTGCCTGCAGCGATTTGTTAGGCGTTTTGTTCGTTGTTCGGCTGCGGGAAAATGCCAGCAAAACGATGACAAC
>CAZHXG010000023.1:0-31129 GCA_964536285.1 uncultured Bifidobacteriaceae bacterium | reverse complement strand
ATCCGACGCACATGAACCTCGACGAGGCGCTGACGGCGGCGCGGCGCATCGGCGCCGAGAAAACTTTTTTCACGCACCTGACACACGATTATGACCACGACAAGGCGCAGGCGGATTTGCCGGCGGGAATCTGGTTCGCCTACGACGGCTTGAAAGTGGATTGTGAAAAATAGTTTGAGATTTTCCGGCACGCCGGAGGTCAAAGGACGGACATGAAATTTTTTGCCATCTTGATTTTCGCGCTCGCGCCATTGCTGGTTCATGCGGGCGGCGCTGAAGTCGTCGTCATCTACAATTCGCGCGTGCCGGAGTCCAAATCGGTCGCGGAACATTACGCGCTAGTCCGCGACGTGCCGAAAAACCAAATCTTCGGCTTCGATCTGACGACGAACGAGGAGATATCGCGCGATGAATTCCACAATTCACTCCAATTGCCGCTGGCAAAAAAACTTGAAGCCGACGGCCTCTGGGTATTTGCGTCCGTCACTTACGCCGCGACCAACGGCCAGCCGGAGCGCACTGTCCGCAAAGTCGTCGCCTCAAAAATCCGTTATGCGGTTTTGTGTTATGGCGTCCCGCTGAAAATCGCTCCCGATTCAGGTTTGCAAGAGGCGGCGGCGGAAAAAATGCAGCCGGAGTTCCGGCGGAACGAGGCGGCGGTGGATTCCGAGCTTGCATGGCTGCCGCTGGTGCACACGGAGTTTCCGCTGACCGGGCCTTTTCCAAACTGGCTTTACGGCGCGGCGAATCCTTCATTGTTCAACCCGACAAACGGAATTTTGATGGTCGCGCGGCTCGACGGGCCGACGGCGGAAATCGCCAGCAATCTGGTGGACAAGGCGGTGCAAGCCGAGCGCGACGGTTTGTGGGGCCGGGCTTATTTCGACGCACGCGGGTTGGAAAAGACGAATAATTTTTTCACCGGCGACCAATGGATTTTGGGCGCGGCGAACATTTCCAGGCAACTCGGATTTGAAACCGTTGTTGACGACAAGCCGGAAACTTTTCCCGCAAGTTTTCCGATGAGCCAGATCGCGATCTATTGCGGCTGGTATGACGGCGACGTTTCCGGCCCGTTCGCACAGCCGCGCGTTGAATTCATGCCGGGCGCGTTCGCGTATCATCTGCATTCCACCAGCGCGGAAACCGTCCGCAGCGCGACCCAGAATTGGGTCGGACCGTTGCTCGCCAAAGGCGCGACCTGCACGATGGGTTATGTGAACGAACCGTATCTCACGTTCACGGCCAATGTCGCCGGATTTTTGGAGTTGTTCGGGAACGACTTCACTTTTGGCGAAGCGGCCTGGGCGGCGCAACCGGCATTGTCCTGGCAGACGACCGTTGTCGGCGACCCGCTTTACCGCCCGTTCGGGAAATCACCGCAACTGTTGCACGCGGAACTTCTGCGCAAACACAGTCCGCTGGACGATTGGGCCTATCTGCGCCTTGTGGATCTCGGCCTCGTCCACGGCACGCCCATGGCCGAACTTTCGGGGTTGCTCGAAAATCTCTGTGCGACGACCAACAGCGCCGTGCTCACAGAAAAACTCGCCGACCTTTACGACGCTCAAGGCAAGCCGTCCTCGGTGATTGAAACTTATCAGCGCGCGTTGCAATTGAATCCGTCGCCGGAACAAAAAATCCGGATACGACTGGCCCTCGCCGAAAAATTTCAGGAACAGGATCGCAACAGCGAAGCCGCTGACGATTACAAAAAACTCATCGAGGAATCGCCGGATTATCCGGGCAGACCTTCAATCGAGGAAAAATTGCAGGCGCTCGGACAAAAATCCGCAGGCACAAACGCGCCAGCCAATCCCTGATCCCATGGCCGTTTTCTTCGACACGCACGCGCATCTCGATTATCCCGACTACGCGCAGGATTTGCCGGAGGTCGTCGCGCGCGCGCAGGCCGCCGGAATCACAAAAATCATTTCCATCGGCACGAGTTTCGACAGCAGTGAACGCGCAATCCGATTGGCTGAAAAATTTCCCGGCGTTTATGCCGCCGTCGGCTGGCATCCGACCGAGGCGATGAATGCGCCGAATGATTTAAAGGCGGCACTGCGAGAATTCGCGAAACATCCGAAAGTCGTCGCCATCGGCGAGACGGGTCTGGACTATCACCATCTGCCAAGCGAGAAACCGGAATTCACCGCAGCCGATGACGTGCGTTACAAAGAAAGACAGGCCGAAATTTTTCGGCAGCAACTGGAAGTCGCCGCTGAATCCGGATTGAACTGCGTCATCCACCAACGCGCGGCGTGGGACGACACGATCGCACAGATGAAACCGTTCGCGGGAAAAGTCCGCGGCGTGTTCCATTGTTTCAGCGAAAGCGCGGCGCGGTTGAAACAGGTTTTGGAAACCGGCTCGCTCGTCAGTTTCACCGGCATCGTGACTTTCAAGAACGCGCAGAACGTGCGCGACGCCGTCGCCGCCACTCCATTGGACAGGTTCATGCTGGAAACCGATTGTCCATATCTCGCGCCCGTGCCGTATCGCGGCAAGCGCTGCGAACCCGCTTACGTGAAGGAAATCTCGGAAATCGTTGCGGAAGCGAAAAAATGCACGCTCGATGAATTGAGCGCGGCGACCTGTAAAACGGCGAAAGAATTCTTCGGGAAATTGTGACGGCTCATTCTCCTTGTCATTGCTGAAGCACGATTTTGCCTTTGTTCCGTCAACATTCTGGACACGCGCGCAAGTCTTCGCCTCTTGTTTGCCCGACTTTCATTCGGAACGGAAAGTGCTTAATCAAAGCTATGAATAACAAAATTTCACTCGCTCTTTTGGCTGTGCCGTTGATTTTATGCTCTTGCGCGACGCAACAGCGGCAGACTTTTCACAAAACCGATGACACGGCATTGGTCATTGAATCCTTGGACGCCCGCACCAGCCAGATGGTGCAACCGGCCGTCTCCGCAAGGGAGGAAAACGACAAACTTCTGGCAAAGGCACTGTCCCTTCAACAACATCAAACCGCCGTGGTCATCCTCGAAAATTACACCGAAACACAACTCGGGCAGCAATTCCGCGACCGGGGCACTCCGTGGTTCATCGGATTGCGCGGGCTGGGATATGAAAACATCGTTTTTCTTCAAGGCAACGGCGTGAGCAATCCCGAAGGCCTGCCAACTCTCGTCAGATACGAATGACGGGTTTTGGATGTGACGCAGAGTCGCAAAGTTTTCTTCTCATCAGCCGGGTGCACGGGTTGATGAGACTCCCCGGACGGTTTCCAGTTGCCGGTGAACGATTCCGTTTTATATTGTTCCGACAAAACGTATGACCCGGCAACAAATCCTCGACCTCTACTTTCTCGACGCGCGACACAAGCTCATCGAACTCGCCGCTTTTCTCGACCGCGTGGAGCGCGCCGACGACGGCAAGGATGATTTTCGATTGAAGGCCTTTCGCGCCGCGCTTGGTGAATTGACCGGCGACAAAAAAGAGAAGGCAAAGGCGGTTTTGCTCGCTTTCAGCGACCCAACACTTAAACCAATCGCAAAAGCGGAAGGCAAAGGTGCAGTTGGTGCGTGGAATGGTGCGAAATAATTACGGCCATGCGCTACATCGAGCCTCACGCCCACATGGTCAGCCGCGTCACGGACGACTACGAACGCATGGCGCTCGCCGGCTGCGAGGCGGTTTGCGAGCCGGCGTTTTGGGCGGGTTTCGACCGGAGTTCGCCCGCCGGATTTTTTGATTATTTTTCCCAGCTCACCGAACACGAGCCAAAACGCGCCGCGAAATTCGGCCTGAAACATTTCTGCTGGCTTTGCATCAATTCCAAGGAAGCTGAAGACGTGAAACT
This sequence comes from uncultured Bifidobacteriaceae bacterium, assembly GCA_964536285.1. Lineage (GTDB taxonomy): Bacteria > Verrucomicrobiota > Verrucomicrobiia > Limisphaerales > UBA11358 > UBA11358. The sequence goes on along the minus strand of CAZHXG010000023.1, from coordinate 27,312 downwards.
CGCCGGGGAAGTCATCGCGTTGATCCCAAAATTTTTGAACCGGCCAAATGTTCTCGGCATCGGCGAGATCGGATTGAACAAAAATTCCAAAAATGAATTGCGCGTATTAGAAATGCAGATTGAGCTTGCAGCCAAGTTCAACCAATTGATTCTCGTTCACACACCGCATCTTGAAGACAAATTGAAAGGCACAAGATTGATTCTCGACGTGCTGAAAAATGAAAAACGCATCCGACCGGAGCACGTCATCATTGACCACGTCGAGGAACACACGATCAAAATGGTTTTGGATTCAGGAATGTGGGCAGGCATGACGCTTTATCCCGAAACGAAATGCACGCCGGCGCGGGCGATTGACATTCTGGAAACCTATGGCTCCGAAAAAATCTGGATGAACAGCGCATGTGACTGGGGAGTGAGCGATCCATTGGCCGTGCCGAAAACCGCGCTGGAGATGAAACGCCGCGGCCACCTTGCCGACGCGATTGATAAGGTGATTTTCCAGAATCCGAAAAAATTTCTGGCGCAATCGGCAAATTTCAAAATCGCCTAATTTTTCAGAATCCGCTTCGCTGAATCGCGAACTGCATCAGCCAATTCGCGTGGCTTCAAAACTTTTGCGTCGCCGCCCCAGCTCAAAATCCAGCGCTCAATTTCAACAAGACTGGAAAGTTTCAGCCGCAATTCCACGCCGCTGCTTTTCAATTCGTGCAGTTTTTGCGACTCGTGCCATTTTTTTTCGCGGATGTAATCGGCGGCGCGGGCGCTGAACCGGATGACGACTTCGTATTCGCCTTCGCCGGAGTGGACGCCGAAGCTGTCGCGCAATTCTTTTTCCAATGAAAATTTTTTGGAACGCTCGAAGGTTTTGCCGGTCGGCTTGATCTCCAGCATTCTCGCGGGAACAAATTTGCGGATGTCTCCGCGCGCGTGGTCGAACGCGAACAAAAACCATTCGCCGTTGACGTTCGCCAGATGATACGGGTCAACGATCCGCATCTCGGATTTTTTTGCGCCGGGCTTGCGGTAACTCAACTCCAATTGTCTGCACCGCGCGACGGCTTTGGCGAGCACGTCGAAAATTTTCAAATCCAGAATCGGCTCGGCACTCGTGCGGAAAGAAATCGTCTGCTCGATGTCCGCGAGGTTCAGCGAAATCGTGTCTGGCAACGCCTGCTCCATTTTCTTGATTGCGCTCAAGAGCGGCTTCTCGAAACTCGTGCCGCGATATTGTTGGAGCGCCTTTTCCGCGACGACGAGCGCGAACAGCTCGCCCTCGGTGATTTGCATCGTCGGAAACGCGCTGACATCCTCGGTGTAACGATAGCCGTTGTGGCCGGCATCATATTCAACCGGTAGATTGAGCCGGTCGCGCATGAATTCGATGTCACGGTGGATTGTCTTTGTAACGACTTCGATTTCGCGAGCGAGCGTGGAGGCGTTGGGAAATTTTCCGGATTGAATCAACTGATGGATGCGCAGCATCCGCTCCAGCGGCGGACGGGAAAATTGCGGTTTTTGTCCGTGCTTTTTGTCCTTTGTCATAAAAGGAAAATTCGCGAATCAAACTTTTTTCGCCTTGATCAAACACAACGCGCCGGTCGCGGGGAACACGGCGGTCAACGCGCCGGCGAAAGTCCGTTTGATTCCACGCAATAAATTAGCCGGACGATTTTCAAATGTCTGCAGATGCCTGGCCGTTTCAATGACAAAACCATTCCGGCGGAACAGTTCCGCGATTTCTGCCAGCGTGTATTCGCGCCAGTGAAATCCATAAAATTTGGCGTCCGCGTGTTCGAAGTAGGCCGTCACGGGCGTCGCGATGCTTTTTCCAGACAACAAGCGCAACCGTTTGTCGAACTTCGCCATGTTGGGAACCGTGATGCAAACCGCCCCGCCCTTTCGAATGACGCGCTTCAGTTCCCTGACAAAATGAACCGGATTGAAATTGAAATGCTCCATCGTTTCCCAGCACGTGATGACGTCAAAAGAATCGTCTCCGTAAGGCAGTTGTCTTGCCGACGAACCCGATTCATCGAAGATGTGGAATAAATCGCCGTAACGAATCTCAATTCCCCGCTTGCGATAAAGCTTTTCAAGCAGCATCGGTTCGGGAGCCGCGCCTTCAAAAACCGTCACGCTTTCGGCCACGTTTTCCTTCCACAAAAAAGGCGTGTAGGAAAAATAAGGCCCGATTTCCAAAAACTTTTTTTGCCCGTGAGAAAGCAGGTCAAACGCTTCTATCGTCCTCCAAAGCCGGTCGCGATGCTGTTCAAAATAACCGTGTATCTCCGCCGGCACTTCGGCCTCTTTTGCCAGAGTGCGGGCCAGGTGAAAAAAACTTTCCCGGGTCACCGGCATACAAAGTCGGCGCGATCAAGCTCCTTTTTCGAGCCTGGCCAGCAGCTCGTCGTTGGTCTTGTGTTTTTTGAGCGCAGCGGTGAGCGTTTCCATCGCTTCGATGGGATTCAAGTCCACCATCGTGCGGCGCAATTTGCGGATCGCTTCGAGAAATTTCGGCGGGAAAAGTTTTTCCTCCTTGCGCGTGCCGCTTTTGGGAATGTCAATCGCCGGAAACAACCGGCGGTCGGAAAGTTTGCGGTCGAGGATCAATTCCATATTACCCGTGCCTTTGAATTCCTGAAAAATCAATTCGTCCATGCGCGAACCGGTGTCCACGAGCGCCGTGGCGATGATGGTGAGCGATCCTCCTTCTTCAATTTTTCGGGCGGACGCGAACATCTTGCGCGGAATTTCCAGTGCGCGCGCGTCCACGCCGCCGGTCATCGTGCGACCGCTGCCGCCGTGAACGCTGTTGTAGGCGCGGGCGATACGCGTGAGTGAATCCATCAAGACAAAAACGTCCTTGCCGCTCTCGACCATGCGACGGCAACGCTCGATCGTGAAACGGGAAAGGCGGACGTGCGTTTCCAAATCCATGTCGTTCGACGACGCGACGACCTCGGCTTTCACCGAACGTTGAAAATCCGTGACTTCCTCCGGTCGTTCGTCAATAAGCAGCACGAGCGCGTAAACTTCAGGATGGTTCGTCGTGATGGCGTTGCAAATCTGTTTGAGAATGGTCGTCTTGCCCGTGCGCGGCGGCGCGACAATCAAACCGCGCGTGCCTTTGCCGATAGGCGTCACGAGATCAATGACGCGCGTCTCGATCAAGTCGGGAGACGTTTCGAGTTTGAATTTTTCAATCGGATCAATCGTCGTGAGATTCTCGAAGCGGACGGCTTTGACGTATTCCTCGAACGGCATTTCGTTGACTTTCTCAACGGCCTTGAGTTGCGGGCTCGTGCCGCGATGCGGCGGCTGTGTCGGCCCCTGGATGTGGCTGCCCTCGCGCAAAAAGCTGCGGCGGATGGTGTCGGGCGTGACGAAGATGTCGGTCGGCTTCGGGTGATAATGATTTTGCGAGGTCCGCAAAAAGCCGAAGCCCTTCTCGGAAATCTCCAGATAGCCGGAGCCGTAATTGGCTGTTTTGTCGCCGTTGTTTTCTGAACTGCTCATAATATGTGCGCGAAGGCTGGAATTATCCCGAAACAATTTTGAATTTGTGAACTTGGGAAGTCGTCCCGTAAAACAGGACTAACAAAACCTTCGACGTCCATTAACTACGCGTAAACACAATAAAGCGCAACAATTATTTTGCGCAAAATAATTTGATGAAAAATTTCAACCACCCACTTCCGCGCGGGCTTCGGCGGCCAGCGGCGTGCTCAAATAACGCTCGCCCGTCGAACAAGCAACGGTGACGATGAGCTTGCCTTTGTTTTCGGGACGTTTGGCGACTTCAATCGCGGCCACGACATTCGCGCCGGTCGAGATGCCGACCAAAATTCCTTCTTCCTTCGCCAGCCGACGCGCCATCGCAAAAGAGTCGTCGTTTGAAACTTGAACGCACTCGACGATTTGCGGTTTTCCACTCGCGTCTTTCAAGTGCAGATTGTTCGGAACAAAACCCGCACCTGTGCCCTGGATTTTGTGCGGACCCGGTTTGACCGGCTGGCCGGCGAGCGTCTGTGAAATGACCGGCGAATCCTTTGGCTCGACGGCGATTGCCTGAAACGACGGCTTCTTCGGCTTGATAACTTCGACGCAGCCGGTAATCGTTCCACCCGTTCCAACGGCGGCGACCAAAATATCAATCTTGCCATCCGTGTCCTCCCAAAGTTCCACCGCCGTGGTTTTCGCGTGAATGGCCGGATTGGCCGGATTGTTGAACTGCTGCGGAATCCACGAGTTCGGTGTTTCCTTCGCCAATGCCTCGGCACGCGCGATCGCGCCTTTCATGCCTTCGGCTCCGGGCGTCAAAACCAGTTTCGCGCCAAGCATCGCGAGTAATGTGCGACGTTCGACCGACATCGTTTCGGGCATCGTCAAAATTATTTTGTATCCTTTGGCCGCCGCGACGAACGCGAGCGCGATGCCGGTGTTGCCGCTCGTCGGCTCGATGATGATGGTATCCTTTTTAAGAATGCCTTTTTTTTCGGCGTCTTCAATCATCGCCATGCCGATGCGGTCTTTGACGCTGCCGAGCGGGTTGAAAAATTCGCACTTGAGCGCGATGGTCGCGGGCAAGCCTGCGGTGACTTTGTTGAGTTTGACCAGCGGCGTGCGACCGACGGTCTCGACGATGTTGTTGTAAATGCGTCCCATAAAATTTTGCGGCTGTGGTTTGATTTATTTTGCGAAAGGAATTTCAACCGAACGCGGAGCGAGAGCAAGAATTTTTTTGCGCCAAAAACATTAAGTCCCCGCCCGACCTTTCGGTCGAACGGGGACAAATGGGGGATGGGAGTTCGCCACTCTCTCTTTCCCGACCGGCATTAGGCGCCTTCTTTCGAGGGCTGCCGGATTCCCGACGCCATTCTCCACGGCAAGCGGAGTTTTCGGCCTCGTAGCAGGGCCGTCCAGCGCCTTGCGGTCGCTGAATTTCGAGTGAGGCTTTTCAGCTCGCTTCAACTGGTGGTTGCGCCACCGGCCTGCGAACCAGGTCAAGACACGCCTGCGATTTTTTCTTTCGCGTCTTGACCATTAGCATTGGGTCAGCCGCCGCTTTTGACGGCGCGTTAGCCCCTTGCCACGGGTCTCGCCTCTTCACTCTAAGGTTGCTTTTTACTCACAGCCCAGCGGTGTCGTTTTTAACATCGCCGATGCTCGGAAGTTTTTCACGCGGCTTGCCCAGCCGTCGTGACCTTCCCGGTTCGGATGCTCATTTTGTTGCGCCTTTCGGCGTTTTTCATTTGGCGGTCTCAACTTTTTATTTTGAACCCGCCAGAGTCATCCGTCCGTGCTGATGCACAGTAGCAACCGTTTACCCTCTGGGTAACTGCGATTCGCCCAAGTTCGAAACTTTCCTGGGCTACTTGACTAGGTTCGGAACGGTTTCTCATCACTCCTCGCCTCCAAGTCCCTCATTCGCATTTGACGATGTGCGAACATCGCCAGAGGAACTGGTGAATTCTGCCTCCGCCGCCGCCCTTTCGGTCGGTTTAAGAGGAGCCGAGCCAACCAGCCTGACCCAACTTTTCCCCAGTCACCTGGGATTATCTTGGAAACGAACAGCTTCAATCTTTCGACCGCCACTGCCCGCTTCGTTCTTTCAATGAACTGCGAATATCATAACCTATTTTTTTTTTGCTACAACGAATTGATATGCACAGATTATTCACTGCATCTCGCCTGTGAGCAGCGTGTGAACAATGCCAGTCAGCCAATGAAATCAAATGCTTCTGTGTTTCGGATCGGCGAATTATTGACAGCTTTTTGCACTCAAAAAATCCGCTGTGAACAAGTTCTGTTTGTTACGTTTCAGAAAAAATCCCGCTCGACAGAAAAATTTTAAAGGCGCAAACTCATAGGGAAAATCAATCAGGAGTTTGTTATGGAAAATTCAACAGCATATCAAATTGGTCAGATTGCCGGTGCTATCTTGGTTTTGATGATGCTCGTCGGCGTTTGTGTTTTTTTCATCGTGGCATTGATTAAGGCTTTATCCACGCGCCGAAAGGGGTGGATTATCGCAGCCTCCGTTTCCAGCGTGCCATTTGTCTTGTTCTTCGTTCTTTTCATGGTCGCTTTTGTCGCCGGTTTCAAAAGGGGACTCAACCATTCCACCGAGATTGCCGCTGCGCGTCGAGGAGAACCTTCACAACTTCTTACAGCTGCCATGACTTCGGTTCCGGGCAATGCCTTGCCATATGAGATTTCACTTCCATGGTTGAGTTCCTGGGAAAGAAACGACTCAAAGGCGCCTTTTGATTATTTGTTCAGCTATCATGACGCTTATGTTGGTGTAATTCCTGAAGGCATCGGATTTGGAACACCCGAACGCATTTGCGACGTATCTCAAAAAAATCTGGCGGCAAAGGCTTCCCGATATTCGGTAACAACGCCGACTCCCATCGAAATTGATTCTCATTCGTGGTTGACCTATGACGCAACGGCAACAATCAGCGAAGTCGAAATCAAATATAGATTTTATGTATATGCGGATTCCAACTACACATTTCAGATTGTAACATGGACCGGACCGGCGCTTTTTGATCGCGACGCTCCTGTTTTTGATCGCATAGCAAAATCTTTCAAGATGCCAAAATGATTTGCTCCATTGAAACGCCATCTTCCAATCACACTTACAACCTTGCGGCTGTTGCTTGGTCCGATTGCTTTGGTTTGCGCACTAACGAATTTTCCGCGCTGGATTTATCTGCCAATTCTCCTTACCGCCACGCTTTCGGATATTTATGACGGCGTCCTCGCACGACGTTTCGGTGTGGCCACGCCCGCACTCCGCCGCTTCGACAGCATCACGGACGTGATTTATTACCTGTTCATCCTCGCCGTCGCGTGGCGGCTGTGCAAACCCGTCCTCGCGCAAAACTGGATTTTGGTCGCGCTCATCCTTTTTTCAGAGGCGGCGGTCATCCTCGTCAGCTACGTCCGCTTCGGAAAATATCCGGCCACACATTCTTATCTGGCAAAATTTTACGGCCTGTGCCTGCTCGCCTCACTCATCACCCTGCTCGTCTTCAACGCCGGAAGCTGGGCAATCATCGCGCTCACCATCGTCGCACTTGTCACGAACTCAGAAATCATTGCCATCCATTTCCTGATGGATTCCCCGCCGGTGGATGTGCGTTCCATTTTCGCACTGCCTCGACGAAAATAAAAATAAAAAAGCCGCCCGATTGGACGGCTTTTTCAATTTTCATTTAACGCGCACTCAAGACGCCTTCTTCGACGCAGCTTTTTTCGATTTAACCCTTACATTTTTGCGTTTGAGATAATTCGCGCGGCGTTTGCGCTTGATGACTTTGTTATATTGTCTGCCCATAATTCTTTACTTTGTTTGCGTGTTACGGTTTTGTGTTGCTCACTATGAAAGTTTGCGCGCGCCGATTCAACATCTATTTCGCGCTGGCGGCGGCGATCGCCTTGATGTGCGGCGGCTGCCGGACTGAAAAGCCCGATGAAAAAACAGTCGGCATTCTCCGCATCCATCTCGAAACGGTTCCCGGCACCACCGAAATAAGCACGGCTGTCTCCGTGCTGCGCTCCGATCCGTTGGCCGTCACCATCGGGCACGATCCGGTTTTGACGGAGGCAAACATCATTGCGGCCAGAGTGATCGACGTGCCCGGCGGCTTTGCCTTCGAAATCCGGTTCGACGGAACCGGAACATGGATGCTCGAACAATACTCCGCCGCCAATCCCGGAAAACATCTTGTCATTTTCGGCCAGTGGGGCAACAAGGTCGAAGACGGACGCTGGCTGGCCGCGCCGCTCATCTCGCATCGCATCGGTGACGGCGTGCTTGCGTTCACGCCGGACGCCACGCGCGAAGAAGCCGACCAACTCGTGCTCGGCCTCAACAATATCGCCAAGAAGAACCAAAAAGGTGTTTCCAAATGATTTGCTCCGCAGGTCGCCGCGCAATTCTATTGATTGTCGTGTCCATTTCAGTTTTCCGCGCGGACGTTTTCGCGCAATCACCGTTCCAATTTCCGACCTCCAACCATGCCTTGTATGAAATCGGAAACGAACTGAAATTTTTCGCGCCGACCGCGCCGGACAAGCCGTGGACGAGCGGCAGTTTCGGCTGCGTGCGCGACAACGGCACGCGACTTCACGAAGGCATTGACATCCGGCATTTGCAACCTGACAGGCGCGGCGAGCCGACCGATCCCATCATGGCCACGGCTGACGGCACGGTGGTTTATTTCAACATCAGGCCATCGCTGTCGAATTACGGAAATTACATCGTCATCAAACACGTCATTGAAGGAATCGAAATCTATTCGCTCTACGCGCATTTGAGCGCGATCCGGCCCGGATTGAAAATCGGCGAGCAAGTCAAAGCGGGTGAAGTCATCGCCACGATGGGACGGACTTCAAATGCCGAAGTCATCTTGAAGGAACGCGCGCACGTTCATTTCGAGCTGAACGTCCTCGTCAACGACAACTTCGCGGCGTGGTTCAAAAAAAATTCCGCCGAGCGCAACGACCACGGCGAATGGAACGGGCAGAATCTCAACGGCCTCGACCCGCGGGAGATTCTGATTGCCGAACATAATCCAGTCGCGAAATTCAAACTACTTGATTTCCTCGGCAGCCAGACCGAGCTTTGCCGCGTGCTCGTGCGCGCGACGAATTTTCCGTATCTGAAACGCTACCCGATGCTCGTCTTGAAAAATCCAAAGGCCGAAAAGGAAGGCGTTGCCGGTTATGAGATCGCGCTGAACTACAACGGCGTCGCGTTCGCCCTGATGCCGCGCGCGGAATCCGAAATCAAAGGCCGCGCAAAATTCCAATTGCTTTCCGTCAACGAGGCCGATCAAAGGGCGAATCCGTGCCGCAAACTGGTCGTCAAACGCGGCGGACGCTGGCAGTTGACCGACGGCGGAATCCGCGAACTCGAACTGCTGACGTATTAAAATGAGTTTTCGGTTGCGAACGGGAAGCTTTGGATTGAAATTGACCGCAACAGCGCATGAAAAATTTCCGCGCAACGAAAAGATTTTGCGGGAGAAGTTTTTTCCATCCCGCCGGCTTCACTCTCATCGAACTGCTTGTCGTCATCGCCATCATCGGCATCCTCGCCTCGTTGCTGTTGCCCGCATTTTCAAAATCAAAAATGACGGCGCAAAGCGTCGAGTGTCTGGGCAATCTCAAACAACTTCAATTGTGCTTTCATCTCTACGCCGGGGACAACAACGACAGCCTGCCGCCCAACAATTTTGTTTATGACATCACTTCCGACCAACCGATGGACACAGGACCTTCCTGGTGCACCAATGTCGCCATCTTTGACACGAATTCAGCCGGGATCAGCGGCGGCTTGCTTTTTCAATACAATACTTCGGTTCCCATTTATCATTGTCCAGCCGACCCATCCACCGTCCAGACCTACGCCGGCAAGATATTAAGCCAGCCGCGACTGCGAAGTTACAGCATGAGCCAGTCGGTCAATGGCTTGGTTTATGACGGCGAGTTAGCGACATACACCCCGCACTACGGTAAATCCACACAGATAAGAAACCCGACCCCGACGGGGCTGATTGTTTTTCTTGATGTGCATGAAAAGGAAATCATCGACACCGAGTTCGGCATTCCCGTCGCAATTGATGATTGGAATCAAGGCTATTGGTGGGACATTCCCGCGAACCGACACAATCAAGGATGCAATTTCTCTTTCGCCGACGGCCACGTCGAACATTGGAAATGGAAAGTGCCAAAACTCGTCACCGTTCCGCGCGGCACGGAACAGCCCGTCGCCCCGAACGAATGGAGTGATTACAACCGGATGGAAGCCGGCTTTCGCCAGAACTTCAATTGACAAAGCATAACCCGCTTGGTTTCCCCGGCCGCGCCGTTTAAGTTGCGCACGTGCCGACCGACATCAAATCCCTGACGCGCGAAGAAATCGAAGCGCAGTTTAAAATCTGGGACGAACCGATTTATCGCGTCACGCAACTGCTCGAATGGCTTTATGTCCGCCGCGTCACGAGTTGGGATGCGATGACGAACCTGCCCAAGCCGCTCCGTGAAAAATTGCAGAAACAATTTTCCCTCTCGACGCTCGAACTCGTCCGCAAGCAAGGCGCGCGCGACACGACGCAAAAATTCCTCTGGCGGCTCGCCGATCATTCGCTCATCGAAAGTGTTTTGATCCCGGCGAATCCCGCGCTTTACGGCGACGCGAGCGACCGCCACACGCTCTGCATCTCCACGCAGGTCGGCTGCGCCTACGGTTGCAAATTTTGCGCGAGCGGTCTCGACGGCTGGAAACGAAATCTCACGCCGGATGAAATCGTCGAACAGATTCTTGCCACCGAGCGTTGGAACGACAGCCAGCCCAAAGCTGAAGATACAAAACTGAAGCCTCGTCTGATCGACAACATCGTCGTCATGGGCATGGGCGAGCCGCTGGCGAATTATGACAACCTGTTAAAGGCGCTGAAAATTTTGAATGCGCCATGGGGCGGCGGCATCGGCGCGCGGAAAATCACAATCTCCACAAGCGGCCTCGCGCCACAAATCCGCAGGCTCGCCGCCGAGCCGATGCAATTTCGTCTGGCGATCTCGCTTCACGGCGCGACCGACGAAGTCCGCAACAAAATCATGCCGGTGAACAAAAAATTTCCGCTCAAGGAACTCATCAACGCGTGCGAACATTATCAACACGAAAAAGGGCGGATGATCACGTTCGAATACATTTTGATCGCGGGCGTGAACGATTCGATTGAACAGACCAAGCCGCTGGCCGCGCTCGCCAAAAAACTTTTCGCGAAGGTGAATTTGATTCCCTACAACAAAGTCGAAGGCCTGTCGTGGGAAAGGCCCGACGAGGACGTTTGCGAAAAATTTCTTCTGGCGCTCGAAAAACAAAAAGTCACCGCCACGTTACGCCGCGAAAAAGGCGGCGACATTGACGCCGCGTGCGGTCAGTTGCGATTGAAGACAGAGCGCGAGCTTGCGGGTGCGGTGCACTGAACTTAACTTGGACGTGTGATTGCTCTGCTTGATTACGGCTCCGGCAACTTGCGCAGCGCGCAAAAAGCGCTGCTCAAGGTCGGCGCGGACGTGCGCGTCGTGCAAATGCCGAATCAAATCGGCGATGCGCGGGCGATGGTGCTGCCCGGCGTCGGCGCGTTCGACGATTGCATTAACGCGCTGCGCAAACAGGAACTGCTCGAAGCCGCGCGCGAATTCATCAAAAGTGGAAAACCGTTTCTCGGCATCTGCGTCGGCTATCAGGCGCTTTTTGAAAAGAGCGAGGAATTTAATTCCTGCGCCGCCGGGCTTGGAATTTTCAAAGGCAGCGTCGTCCGCTTTTCGGAAAAGAACGGGCTGAAAATTCCGCAGATCGGCTGGAACCAACTTGAGATTGCGAAGCCGAATTGTCCGCTCTTTCGCGGAATTAAAAACGGCAGCTATGTTTATTTCGTGCACAGTTTTTATCCGCAGCCAAAGGACGAATCCATCGTCGCCACGCGAACGGACTACGGCAACAACTTCGCGTCAGCCGTCTGGCGCGACAATGTTTACGCCACGCAATTTCACCCGGAAAAAAGCCAGAAGGTCGGTTTGCAAATCCTGAATAATTTTGTGGAACTGGCGCGATGAGTTTTATGGAAAACACGAAACGTTTTCGTCCGGCATTCACGCTGGTCGAACTGCTGGTCGTCATCGCCATCATCGGCATTCTGGCGTCAATGCTGCTAGCGGCGCTGGCGGCGGCCAAAACGCACGCGCTGCGCGTCAAGGCGAGTCTGGAAATCAACGAACTCGTCACGGCCATCCAGGGTTATGAGTCCGCTTACGGCCGATTTCCGGTCTCCAACGCCGCGCGAGACACGGCCAGCGATTTTACCTACGGCGGCATTTATACTGCCGAGGAAGGAGTCTGGCCGAGCGCGCCGATTCCGGCGAATTATCAGACGAACAACTCCGAGGTCATCGCCATTTTGATGGACCTGACCAATTATCCCGGCGGCGGATGGACGGTGAACACGAACCACACAAAAAATCCGCAGCAGACAAAATTCCTGAATGCGACGCCGGCGAGCGATGCCGTTTCACCGGGCGTCGGCACCGATTTGGTTTATCGCGACCCGTGGGGAGATCCTTATGTCATCACTATGGATTTGGATAACGACGGTCAATGCAAGGATGCGTTTTACAGCATGACTACCGTGTCCGGTCCCAATCAGACAAAAAACAATCCCGGCTTGAACGGTTTGATCAATCCGGACATGACCAAAGATGACAACTTCCAATACCGCGGCGATGTGATGGTCTGGTCGGTGGGGCAAAACAAGAAACTTGATCCCGAAGACCCTGCTACCGACCGGGAAAACAGGGATAATATTTTAAGTTGGAAATAACAACTGGTGAAGGTTTAATAAACGAAAATCAGAACAAGGAAAGTAATTTCCCCCTGTTTTAGAAATGAAAAATGACAGCATGGTGTGCATTGTGATTGCCGCTGGAGAAGGAACAAGATGGAACAACTATCTGGGGAAGCGGAAACATTTCATAGAAATTGACGGCGAAACAATCATCACACGGACTGTCCGGCTGGCCGGACAGTTCAGTTCGAAGGTTTATGTCGTAGGCAGTTCAGATGATTTCCGGATCAATGGCTCGACATTGTTTCGTCCTGAATTGAATCCTCTCGACAACGACGCCGACAAATTTCTAAATTCCGCTTCCCTTTGGAATCAGGAGGGACGAACCGTCGTGCTATACGGTGACGTTTATTTCAGCGACGACGCGATGCAACGCATAATGGAATTCCAACCGAGAGAATGGACGCTATTCGCACGATTCGGCCCTTCCAAGTTGACCGGCAAGAGATACGGCGAATGCTTCGCTCAAAGCTTTTATCCGGAGCACATCGTCGAGCATCTGGCACAACTTCGAAATATTGTGTCGGCACGCTTGAAAGGAAAGATCAAGCGTTGCGGCGGATGGGAACATTACCGCTCGATGGAACGACTCCCGTTGGAGAAGCATCAGCGCAAGGGCAGATTCGTTGAGATTGATGATTGGACGGAAGATTTCGACCAGCCTTCGGATTACGACTGTTGGATTGCCTTGCGCAATGGACGCGTCTTAATCGCCTAGATGCGACGTTTCCAAAACGCAAGAAACAGGGATAATGTTTAAGTTGGAAATAGTGCGGCGGCTTCAAATTACATTTCAAACGAACTGCAAGGGCTCGAATTGTCTCCCCAGAATCGGCGCGCTCTTCGTCTTGAGCCAGTTTTCCAGCACGCCGGCATAGACATTGCGGAAGTCCACGTTGTATTTGATGTCGCCCTCGAACAAATCTTCCGGCGCGAGGCTCGGATAACGCCCGAGCAACCCGGCCTTCACCTTGTTGCCGACGATGAAGATCGGGGCCGCCGCGCCGTGATCTGTGCCGCCGTTCGCGTTTTCATTCACGCGCCGTCCGAATTCGCTGAACGTCATCACGAGCACGCGCTGCATGTTGCCCTGCGCTTTCATGTCGTCCACGAACGCCTTCGTCGAATCGCCGAGGTCTTGAAGCAATCGTTGCTGCGTGTTGACCTGGTTCGTGTGCGTGTCGTAGCCGCCCTGCGAGACGTAATAAATCCGCGTGGGCAATCCGCCGCCGATAAGTTTGGCGACGAGCTTGAGCGAATTGCCGAGAACCGAGCCGGGATAAACGGCCTTGTTTTGCACGCGCGCGGCGACGTCGCGGACTTGATCGGAACTCATCTGCGCGTCGAGCGCGGTGCGCTCGATGAAATCCACCGCGCGACCGCCGGTCATCGGCATCCCTGCGGGAAGTGACGCGATGCTGCCGCCGGAATTGAGCATGTCGCTGGAATTTTCGTCGGGCGTCATGCCTGGGCCGCCGTCGGGCAGCGGGCTGGACATCTCCAGCTCGTTCAATTTTTTGTAGGATTCTTCGGTCGCCCCGTTGGCCATGAAACGGTAGCTCTGCGGATTGTTGAAACAGATTCCCTTCGGCTTCTTTGCGAAAAACGCCTCGGGCAACTGGTTGCCGATGGTCACGCCGACGGTCGGGTCGGCGCCGGAGCAGGCGTTGTCGAAATAACGCCCGAGCCAGCCGTATTTTTCGATTTTGTCCGAGTCGCTCGCGGTCTGCCAGATTTCCGTCGCGCGAAAATGCGAGCGGTTCGGATTCGGATAACCGACGCCCTGCACGACGGCGAGGTTGCCGGAGTCGTAAAGATTTTTGAACCCGGTTATCGCGCCGTGAAAGCCGATGGCGTCGTTCAATTTCAAAATCTTGTCGGCGGACAATCCGATCTTCGGGCGCGCGCGGTGGTAAAAATCGTTCGAGTAAGGCACGACCGTGTTGAGTCCGTCGTTGCCGCCGGCCATTTGCAGCACGACGAGAATGGTGGAGTCCTTGCCCGTGACGATTTGTGTGGAGGAATCCGCGGCGTCGGCTTGGAGCGCGGCGAACGTGTTCGCGAGAAACGCGGGGACGGTCCACGCCACGGCGCTGCCGAGCACGGTGGACCGAAGAAATTCGCGGCGCGTCTGGAGTGTGATTTCGTTTTTCATAAATTCAGGTGACTTGATATTCGGGCGTGGACATCACGAGCCGGATGACCGTGAGAATGTCCGCGTCATTCAATTTATCCCTGGAATCGAGAAAGTCACGCAACGCCTTTTCCTGATTGCCGTGAAGCGCCGATTGCAACAGTCGGTGTTCCAGCGAGGCGACGAGCGTGTCCTTGCTCGCGCGTTCCTCGGGCGTGAGGATTTTTTCCACGTCTACACCGCCCATGCGGACGCGTTGCAACATCCGCTCGGCTTTCATTCCGTTCGCCCCGCCCTTGCCCGCAAAATCTCCGGCGGTGAGCGGCGGAATCGTGCCTTCGACGAGCGACTGCGCGTCGTTGTAGCGCGCGAGCAACGTGTTCGTCGTGATCCAGGTGATGCCGCCGTCCCAGCCTTTGACGTTCGGCGGCGCGAACAAATCCTGCCCGAGCTGGCGCAGCATTCCCCAGCTCGCGAGTGTCGGCGGCAAATCACATTCGAGCATCCGTACGCTGCCCACGAGCCATTCCACTGGACTTTTGACCTGATTGCGCACGATGTCGTCGCTGTAAAATTCCCTACTGCGGAACATGACATGGAGGAACGGTTTGAAATTATTTCCGTTCGCGCGCAGAACGGCGGCGAGCGCATCGTTCAATTTTTCATCCGGCATCTGTCCTGAAAAATAATTCCAGATTTTCGCCGTGATGAATTTCGCCGCTTGCGGCTGCGCAATGATTTGCGCGATGACATCGTCGCCATCGAGATTACCCGTGCGACCGAGAAAAGTTTTCTCGCCGTCATCATGGATTCGCGGACGATAAACATATTTTTGCTCAATGCGATCAAGCGACCAACCGGTCAACGCGCGCGCGCTTTCGGTGATGTCGTACTCGGTATAATTGCCTTCGCCGAGCGAAAAAAGTTCCATCACTTCGCGCGCAAAATTTTCATTCGGATGCGCCTTCTGGCTTTGCGCCTGATCGAGCCAGACAAGCATCGCCGGGTCTTTGCCCGCGTCCGCAAGCAACTCCTGCCAGTTGCCGGTCGCAAGCCGGCGGAACAGTTCATTCTGCCGCCACATATAATAGGCGTCGCGGACTTTATCCACGCTCGTCGCGAAATGCCCGTGCCAGAACAGGACCATCTTTTCTTGAAACGGCCTCGGCCCGCGCACCATGCGCTGAAGCCACCAGCCGCGCAATTCCAGCATCCGCAACTGCAACAGTTTGTTGTTTTCCTGCTGAAGCTGCTTTTTTTCGTCCGGAGTCCCGTGCTGGTTCACGTCGCGGATTTTTTTCATCCGTTCCGGATCGGGCTGCGCCCAGTCGGGATTCAGGGTCGGATCGGGAATCAGTTCGTAATCGAGCAAAGAGGAAACGGCCATGTCCGGGCCGAGGTCGGCAAGCTTCTGGATTTCCGCCGGCGAACCGCCGAACCCGGCGCGGTTCAGCAAATGCGCCGCAGTCGTGAAATTCCAGTGCTTGTCTGCAAGCGGCTCGAGCATACGGTTCCAGACGTGGAAAAGCTCGCACAAGTTTCATGCTTCATATCAATTTTGCTCGACACTCAACTCTTAAACCGGAATTCCGGCGCGACTGGGCCAGGACGGAACAGCCACGTCCAGTATTTCGCAACACCGAATTGCAACGCGTGGCGCGTGTTTCCCGCTTGAATTTTGTCTAAAGTATGGTTATTTTCTACGATGCCGTTTGTTATAGCGTCAGCATCCGTTTCATCTTCTACGGCGTCTTTTTTTAGATTGATCCGGACATATAGACTGCATTTGATTTTTGTTTTATTCCTGTCCGCAGTGACGTCCTTCGGGCAAACTTATAACTGGAAGAACGTGACGATCAAAGGCGGCGGATTCATCTCGGGGATCATCACGCATCCCAATGCTCCCGGCGTCATTTATGCGCGCGCGGACATCGGTGGCGCTTATCGTTGGAACCCGACAAACAACAGTTGGATTCCGTTGCTGGATTTTGCCCCGAACTCCAATCTCGGTGGGGTCGAGAGTCTGGCCATTGATCCATCGGACAGCAACCGTCTTTACATCGCCACGAGTCGCGGTTCGCCGGCGGTGCTGCTCATTTCCACGAATCAGGGCGCGACGTTTTCACAATTCACGCCGCCGTTCGCATTGAACGGGAACGTGGATGGCCGCAGCAACGGCGAGCGGATGAACGTGGATCCGAACTCGAACAAAATTTTGTTTTATGGCACTCGAACTTCCGGTCTTTACAAAAGTGTCAATTACGGTGCCAACTGGACGCAGGTCAGCAGCTTTCCCGTCACGACCACCAGCAACAGCGTGGGACTGGTGTTCGTCGAATTCATAAAAAGCAGCGGCTCGCCGGGCAGCGCGACGCCGACGATTTTTGTCGGCGTCTCCAGGACGAATCAGAACGCTAATCTTTATTCAAGCACGGATAGTGGCACCACCTGGAACAATGTTCCCACCGTCGCGCCGCCGACACAAATGCCGCATCACGCCGCGCAGGACGGGCTCGGAAACATGTATGTCACTTTCAATGACAATCAAGGCCCGAACAACATCACCGCCGGCAGCGTCGTCAAATTGAATCTCTCAACGCTCACGACCACACTCGTCACGCCTCCGAAACCGTCGGGCGCGCAAGGCGGTTTCGCAGGCGTATCGGTGGATCGTCAGAATCCCAATACGGTCGTCGTCAGCACCATGGATCGTTGGTATGCGAATCCGCCCGCCGCGCCGTGGGACGTGATCGAGCGCAGCGTCAATGGCGGGGCGTCATGGGTTGAGATCAGTCCCGACACACTGCCTGCCTCAACATCCGCGCCGTGGTCGGTCGCGCGCAGTCCGCACTGGGCTGGCGACGTGGAAATCAATCCTTACAACTCGAATCAGGTTTTTTTCATTACAGGCTACGGAATCATCGGTTCCACCAACCTGACAGCTGGATCGGTAAAATTCGCCTTCATGAGTGACGGCATCGAAGAAACCGTGCCGCTGGGATTGGCCAGTCCGCCGAGCGGCCCATACTTGTTGAGCGCGCACGGCGACATCGGAGGCTTTCGTCATAACAACCTCGATGTGTCGCCGCCGCTGACGGATTATTTTTCGACGCATCGCGTCACTTCGGGTGGAATTGATTTCGCGGAGAGCAATCCGAATGTCATCGTGCGGCTCTTTACCGATGTCAATTGGGGCGCCTCCTCGCTGGACGGCGGCACCACTTGGCAGGATTTTGTCACCAACACCCTGCCGGCTGTCAATGGATCGGGCAACATCGCCGCTTCCGCGGACGGCAACCGGTTCGTCTGGATTCCTTCCACCGTGGTTGCCACCAACCGGATCGCCTACTATTCAACCGATCGCGGGGCCACTTGGACGGCCTCAACCGGCGGCCCGACCGGAAACCGGTTCCCCTTCTCAGATCGCGTCAACAGCAGCAAGTTTTATATCTATTCCACCAGCGCTGGCGGTCGGATGTATGTCAGCACGGATGGCGGCATGACTTACACCCTCGGCGCGGCGATTTCTTCCGGCCTCACGCCCATTGCCGTTGCCGGACACGAGGGCCACATCTGGCTGCCACGCGGCAACAGCGGCCTGTCCCGCTCCATCAATTCCAGCGCGAACTTTACGCCCCTGACCAGCGTGCAGCAGGCTTCGTTTGTCGCCGTGGGCAAAGCCGCAACCGGACAAAATTATCCGGCCATTTTTATCAGCGGCCAAGTGACCAACGTCACAGGAATTTTCCGCTCGGACGACCAAGGCGCCTCCTGGGTGCGCATCAATGATGACCAGCACCAATTCGGCCTGGCCAGCATTCACACTTTTTGCGCCGACCCGCGCGTCTTTGGCCGGGTTTACTTCGGGACGGAAGGACGCGGCATCATTTACGGCGATATTATTTCCAACACAGCGCCGGTGCTGGTGGCTATTAGCAACTGGACGGTAAACGTGGGTCAGACCGTGGCCTTCACCGCCAGTGTCACGGATACGGATCAGCCACCACAGACACTGACTTTCAATTTATTGAGCAGCCCAACCAACGCGTTTCTTACCCAGATCAACAACACGAATGCAAATTTCGGTTGGCGCCCCTTGGTCACGCAAGCTGATACGACCAATTTGATTTCATTGACGGCGGCAGACAATGGCACCCCCAGCATGAGCGCCACGCAAGCTTTCATGGTTGTGGTAAATCCATTGACACCACCTTCCATGAACATCACTCCCGAATCTGGCGGCCAAATGATTATTACGTTCGATGCAGTGCAAGGACCGGATTATGTGCTGCAGGAATCCACCAACCTTATCCAGTGGGATACCCTTTTCATCACTAACACGGTGGCAACTCCCTTTACCTGGACCGCCACAAATGACGGAACTTATCCCGCGATTTTCTATCGCGTCTTGGTCGGACCGCCTGTCCCTTAAGGGTGACACCTCAACCTGCACAATCATTTCCAAAAACCGTCCCGGATTGTCGGCACAATAAAAAAACTTTCGTGACAGAAAGTAGAAAGCAATGTCGGAATGAGAAAATCACTCCGGCTTTTTTCGTTTGGATGATTCAAGGGCTTCGTACGACACTTTTCATTCGACACTCAACCTTCAACTCTCAACACTGGATCGGATGACGCTGCCCGCCGACTATCATATGCACACGCCGCTCTGCCGCCACGCGACGGGCGAGCCGGTGGATTACGCGAAACACGCGATCGAAATCGGCCTGACGGAAATCGGCTTCTCCGACCATTCTCCGATGCGTCAGGACAATTTCGACAACTGGCGGATGAATTTCAATCAGCTCGATGAATACATTGAAAAAGTCAGGCTCGCGCAAAAGAAATTTCCGCAACTCACCATCCGCCTCGCGCTCGAAGTGGATTATCTGCCCGGCGGCGAAGATTGGATCCGCGAACTCGCCGCGCGCCATCCGTGGGATTATTTCATCGGCAGCGTGCACTACGTCTCCGATTCGTGGGCGATTGACGATCCTCAAAAATTGTCCGAGTGGAAACACCGTGATTCATTCGAGGTCTGGTCCATTTACTTTCAGCGACTGACCAAAGCGGCAGAATCAAAATTGTTCGAAATCATCGGACACGTTGATTTGCCGAAGAAATTCGGCCACAAGCCTAATCGCGACCCGGCCTTCGCTGGAAGCTTTGGCGTGGCAGGCTGCACGCCGCTTTATGAAAAATTTCTGGACGCGGCAAAAAAATCCGGCTGCGCGATTGAACTGAACACCGCCGGTCTGCGGAAAGACTGCAAAGAAATTTATCCGAGCCGTGAAATCCTGAACCTCGCCTTTCAAAAAGGCGTCCCGATCACGTTCGGTTCGGATGCCCACGCGCCGGAAGAAGTCGGGATGAATTTTTCCGAAGCAGTCCAACTCGCACGTGAAACCGGTTACAGGGAATTCTGCCGGTTTGAAAAACGGAGGCGCTCGGTCGCAAAATTTTGACTATGCCTGCTTCGCTGACAAAAAATCAGCTTCGCCATTTGACTTGTTTCGCGCTCGCCATCATCACGTTGCTGGTTTATGCGCCGATGCTCGGGCATGGTTTCGCGACTTACGATGATCCCGAATACATCACCGACAACCCGCATGTTAACACCGGTTTGAACTGGCGGGAAATAGCCTGGGCTTTTCAAAACAGCCAATCGGCGAACTGGCATCCACTGACGTGGATTTCGCACATGACGGATTGTCAATTATTCGGACTTAACCCCACCGGCCATCACCTGATGAACCTCGCCTTCCACATCGCCAATACTTTATTGCTTTTTCTTTTTCTGAACCGGACAACCGGCGCGCTCTGGCGCAGCGCATTTGTCGCCGCGTTGTTTGCACTCCATCCGATGCACGTCGAATCCGTAGCGTGGGCGTCTGAACGCAAGGACGTATTGAGCGGATTTTTTTGGATGCTGACGCTGAACGTCTACTCGCGTTATGCTGAAAAGCGTTCGGCGTCGAATTACGTTTTGGCGCTCCTTTTTTTTGCGTGCGGCTTGTTGTCTAAACCAATGGTCGTCACACTGCCATTTGTTCTGCTGTTGCTGGATTTCTGGCCGTTGAATCGTATCGGGTTTGGTGAGAAGAATTTTTCCGGAAGCGCGATGATTCTGACCGCAGAAAAAATTCCATTTTTTCTTTTTTCGTTGGCTTCCTGCCTCATCACCTACCACGTTCAAGACGAAGCGATGTGGTCATCCAATTCACTGCCGCTTCAGTTTCGCATTGAAAATGCTTTTATCTCCTATTTGCGTTACATCTCAAAAATCTTCTGGCCGACGGGCCTCTCTTTAATTTATCCATATCCGCATCACTGGCCGTCAGGCGAGTTTTTTACTGCCGCAGTATTGTTGGTGTCGATGTCAGCGATTTTCGTGTTGCAAACCAAACGCTTTCCCTATCTTGCCGTCGGCTGGTTTTGGTTTTTGGGTGCACTCGTGCCGGCCATCGGCCTTGTCCAGGTCGGCGTGCAATCCATGGCGGACCGTTACACTTATTTGCCAGCCATCGGTCTTTTTATCCTCACCGCTTGGGGCATGAACGACCTTTTGCACTCGCAACCGCAAAGGAAGGTTATTTTGACAGTTGCCGCGACCGCCACGCTCATTGCCTGTATTGTCGCCACTTCGATTCAATTGAAATACTGGCGCAGCACTTTTGAACTTTGGGAACACGCCGTTCAAGTCACGACCGACAATTATGCAGCCGACGATTTTTTGGGCAGAGCGCTCGAAAACACCGGCAGAAAAAAAGAAGCCGAGGAATGTTACGCCGAAGCCGTGCGCATCGAACCGGATTACCCGTTGGCACAATTCGATTTGGGATTGATTCTTCTGGCGGATGGCCAATCGAAGGAAGCCTCCAACCATTTGATGACTGCCGCGCAGCTTCTACCCCGCAACCCGATCGTGCAATATGACGCTGGAATTTTTTTGTTACAACATGGAAGACCGGAGGAAGCGGCGAATTTTTTCGCAGACGCACTGAAGGCAAAATCTGATTTCGCGGAGGCCCGACAGCAACTCAACAACATTTCCACCAATGCAAATACGCCTGCGAACCGCTCGACACCGTGAACAGATTCTGAAAAACTTCCGCGCGTGAAACAGTCAATCGTCACTTTGGACATGGAAGGCGTGCTCACGCCGGAAATCTGGATCGCCGTCGCGGAAAAAACAAAAATCCCGGAACTGCGACGGACCACGCGCGACGAGCCGGATTACGACAAACTCATGCGCGGACGGCTCGCGTTGCTCGACAAACATGATTTGAAACTTTCGGACATCCAAAAAGTCATCGCTTCGTTACAACCGCTGGAAGGAGCGAAGGGATTTCTGGATGAATTGCGAACTCTCACGCAAGTCGTCATCTTATCCGACACGTTCGAACAATTTGCCGCACCGCTGCTAAAACAATTGAATTGGCCGACGCTTTTTTGCCACAAACTCATCGTCGAGAACGACCGTATCGTGGATTACAAGTTGCGCGTGCCCGACCAGAAGAAAAAAGCCGTCGCCGCCTTCAAGTCATTGAACTATCACGTCATCGCCGCCGGAGATTCTTTCAACGATACCGCCATGTTGTCGGAGGCGAACGTCGGTTTCCTGATCCACGCGCCGGAAAACGTGAAGAAACAATTCCCGCAATTCAAAGCCGTCGAGTCGCACGCCGATTTGTTGAAACTGATCAAAGGAGCGTTGGCTTAATCCTCCGCCTTGAACGCGCGCGAAATCAAATCGCGCACGGCTTGCTTCGGCTGTTTGCCCTCGTAAAGCATCGCGTGAACTTCGTCAATGATCGGCGTCGCAACTTTTTTCTCGCGAGCCAATTTATGCGCCGAACGCGCCGTCGGATAACCTTCCGCCAGTTTCGGATGCGATGCTTGAATCTTTTCAATGCTTTCGCCGCGACCGAGCCGCTCACCCAAATCCCGGTTGCGGCTTTGTTTTGAAAAACAAGTCAGCATCAGATCGCCCAAACCGCTCAGGCCCGCGAAAGTTTCCGCCTGCGCGCCGCAAGCCGCGCCGAGCCGGCGCATTTCCGACAACGCGCGTGTGACGAGACCGGCCTTCGTGTTGTCGCCAAAACCAAGCCCATCGCTCACACCGGCTGCGATGGCGATGATGTTTTTCAATGCGCCGCCGTATTCCACGCCGAGAATATCCGTGCTGCGGTAAATACGAAATTCAGGCCGATGAAAAAGTCCCTGCACAGTTTTTGCCGTCGCGTCGCTTTCACACGCGCACACGACCGTCGTCGGAATTCCCAGCGCGACCTCGCGCGCGAAACTCGGCCCGGACAACGCGACGACGCGGTTCGCCGGAGCGTGTTCGCGCAAAACGCGGCTCATCGTCTCGCCCGTTTCAAACTCGATTCCCTTCGTGACGCTGACAAAAATTGCCGGATGGCCTTTCAGTTTTGTCGCGACCTGCCGGAAAGCTTCCGACGGAATCGCCAGCACCACGCACTCGGCTCCGCCGATTGCCTTTCCGAAATCCAATTCCGTTTTCCAATCTTTTGGCAAGGTCACGCCGGGCAGATATTTTTCGCTGCGGCCACTTTGAATTTCCTTGAGCCTTTCGGGATTGATATCCCAAATCGTCACGCCATTGCCATTTTCGTGAAGCGCTTTGGCGAGTGCCGTTCCCCACGCGCCCGCGCCGAGCATGGTGATTCTCATTTCGCAGCCTCCATCGTCGAAGTTTTTTTGCCAAGCCGATTTTCGGTTCCGGCCATGAGTCGTTGGATGTTTGATTTGTGTTTGTAAATCGCCATAAGTCCGAGCGCCGTTGTGACAGTTCCAAGAATCAAATCATGCGGCGGTAAAATCCAAATTGCCGCGGGTAACGCAATCGCAGCGGCAATTGATCCGACAGAAACATATTTTGTGAACAGCAACGCCAAAATAAAAACAATCAACGCAATTCCCAGAGCTGTCGGCGCAAGCGCGAGATAAACTCCGGCAGTTGTGGCAATTCCTTTGCCGCCTTTGAATTTTAACCAGCACGTGAAATTATGTCCGAGCACGGCGCAAATTCCGGCGACCAAGTAATATTTCGTCTGATTTTCAACCGATGTGTCATGAAAATATTGAAAAAGTCCCGAATAGTGCGGCGCGAGCCAATTCCAGACCAATGGCGGAAGAAATGCGCAGGCGACATAACCTTTCGCGCAATCCACCAGCAGCACGAAAATACCCGCCGGTTTTCCCAGCACGCGCATCGCGTTCGTCGCGCCGATGTTGCCGCTGCCAGCAGCGCGAATATCAATGCCCTTCGCCTTCGCGACAAGAAAGCCCGTAGGGATCGAGCCGAGCAGATACGCCGCGACCGCGACGACGATGTAAGCAAGAACTGGCACGCCGACAGTCTAACGGTTCAAAGTTGAAAGTTGAAAGTTGAAAGTTGCGGAAGCACACTGCGCGCATGGCATCAAAGGTCAAAGTCGCCGTTCTCGGCACCGGCTCGCTCGGACAACATCACGCCCGCATTTATTCCGAACTCGAAAAAGCGGGCCAAGTCGAATTCACCGGAATTTTTGATTCGAATTCCGACACGGCAAAAAAGATCGCCGCGAAACATAAGCTGCACGTTTTCACGTCCATAATCGAAGCCGCTGAAAATTCCGACGCGCTCAATATTGTCACGCCCACGACGACGCATTTTGAGATCGCAAAAACGTTGTTACAGCAAGGCAAACACGTCCTTGTCGAAAAACCGATGACCGATAATTCCGCGCAGGCCGCCGAATTGATCCAGATTGCGCAGAAAAAAAATTGCGTCCTGCAAGTCGGCCACGTCGAGCGGTTCAATCCAGTTTTCAAATATCTTGAGACCGCCGCGCCCGAACCGCGCTTCATCGAGACGCACCGGCTTTCGCCCTACCCTGCCCGCTCGACCGACATCGGCGTCGTCCTCGACTTGATGATTCACGATCTCGATGTCGTGCTCGCGTTCGTGAAATCGCCCGTGGTCAGCGTGGATTCCGTCGGCATTCCCGTTTTGAGCAAGAGCGAGGACATCGCCAACGCGCGACTGCGTTTCGCCAATGGCTGCGTCGCCAACCTCACCGCCAGCCGCGTCAGTCCGGAGCGGATGCGGAAGATCCGCGTCTTCAGCGGCGGCGCGACGCCCAGCTACATTTCACTCGATTACCGCGCGCAGGAAGGATTTATTTATCGCATCGCCCGCGACGGCGAGGAAGAAAGTTCCATCCTGAAAAAACTGCTCGCTGCGAAACTCGGCGTGGGCAAAGACTCCGCCATCGTCAGCGAATTCGGCGGCAAACGCATCGTGCGCGAGCCGGTGCCGATTGCGAAAGACGAACCGCTCAAGCTCGAACTGCAACATTTCGTCGAATGCGTCCGTGAAAAACAAACGCCGATGGTCAGCGGCGAATCCGCCAAACGTGCGTTGGATCTGGCGTTTGAAATCACGCGGCAGATTCAGCAGAGCAAATGAAATTATGAATCCACAATATGCCCAATTTGCTAATACAAAACTTTGGAAAGCAATCGACAAAGCCATTGCCGATTTGGAACCAACTACCAATCGAGAACTTGTCATTGGATATTTATGCAAACAAGTCGCGAAAATAAAACCATTGGCAAAATCAAAGCTGCGGAGTAACGCGCGGCTTAAAGCGTGAAACCAAAAACCTTCATGCTCATCGCCGGTGAGGCGAGTGGGGATTTGCTCGCGGCGGAACTGGTTTCCGCGCTGCGCGGGAAATTGCCGGACGCAACATTCTTCGGCGCGGGCGGCGCGAAGATGGCCGCCGCCGGTGTCGAACTGGCGTTTGATCTGACGCAACATTCGGTCATCGGCATTTCCGACGTGCTGAAAAATTATTTCAAGTTCCGGCGGCTGTTCAACCAGTTGCTCGCGCTCGCCATCGAACGCAAACCGGACGTCGTCATCGGCGTAGATTACGGCGGGTTCAATCTGCGCTTCAGCCACGCGGTCAAGGAATACGTTCGCAACAATCCGTTCTCAAAATGGAATCCGAAGATCGTCCAGTTCGTCTCGCCGCAGGTCTGGGCGTCGCGTCCGGGCCGCGCGAATCTGCTGGCGGCGGACTACGATCTGCTCCTGAGCATTTTTCCGTTCGAGAAGGATTGGTATGCGCAGCGCGTGCCGAAGTTAAGAGTGGAATTTGTCGGACATCCGATGGTGGAAAGGTTGAAGTCAGAATTAAGAAGTCAGAAGTCAGAAGTTTCAGCGGCTTCACCGAAAATTCTTTTACTTCCCGGCAGCCGCAAAAGTGAATTGCAGCGGCACTTGCCGATGATGTTGGACGCAATAAAAATCATTCAGGAAAAAATCCCGGCGGCAAAGGTGAAAATGGTTTTGCCGAATCAAACGCTCTTGCAACTGGCAAAATCGCTCGGAGCAAATGTGGAAATCCAAATCGGTGAATTGCCTTGGGCATTGGCTGAAGCGGATGTCACCATCGCCTCGACGGGCACGGTGACGATGGAGTGCGCGTTCTTCGGCGTGCCGACGGTGACGCTCTACAGAACCTCGTGGGTCACTTACGAAATCGCCAAGCGCATCGTGACCGTGAAATCGCTGACGATGCCGAACATTCTGGCGGGCGAGGAAATTTATCCTGAATTCGTCCAAGGCGACGCGACGCCGGAAAATGTTTCGCGCGCGGCGCTGGAATTGTTGCAGGACGAATCGCGCCGGACGAAAATCAAATCGCAACTCGCCAAAATTGTTTCCTCGCTCGGCGAACCCGGCGCGGCGGGTCGCGCGGCGGCGGCGGTTTTGAGTTTGTTCCCTGAATCGTAGCGGCTTTCGGCAGAAAGCCGGAAGCTTGAAATGCGGCGCTCTGCCGAGACGCCGCTACGAATGAAAATGTCGCGCGAAGGGCGCGAGGGCGGCGAAGGATTTTTATGGACAAAATTTTTCGGCAGGAGCAATGTCAATTTGTGGATGGCGTTTCTGAATTTTAGCCACAGATGAAACACAGATTTTATTTGGGTCTTGCCACCGAAATTAGCCGATTTTGACTTTGCGCTTTTGATTTGGAAAATAAAGTGGTAAAAAACACAGCAAGTAAAGTGAAAATACTCCGTGACATGGCGGTATTGATTATTGTTGTTCTAGCAATCGGCGCAGCCGTCCTTTTGTATAATCACCACAAAGCGGAACAAATTCAAATCGCCAGAAAGAATTTTGAAGATGCCACTAATCCACGAAGTGAAACGAATTTCCGAGTTGAGGATGTAATTACCGTCATTCAAGAGAACAGTGAGGCGGACATGACAAATTCAGATTGGATGGACAACGAAATGCAAACGCATGAAGAAAGTTCAGCCATCGTTGATAGAGACATTCAGTTTTTGAAAAAAAGGACAGCACAACAAATTGCCGAATGTCTGGAAACGACTGATTTCAGCCCGGATCGGCAGCGGCAAGTCACCAATCAAATAAGTGCTTGGGAATCGGGAATGGAACAAAAGATTTTGCAGACGGCTATTGAAGCCAAAAAGCACGCAGCGACCGCTAAAGATGTTGAAGATGCAATTGTTTTGACGTTTCAATTAAAACAAGCAAATCAATAATTTGTTTCTGTGTTCGATCTGTGGCT
This sequence comes from uncultured Bifidobacteriaceae bacterium, assembly GCA_964536285.1. GTDB lineage: Bacteria > Verrucomicrobiota > Verrucomicrobiia > Limisphaerales > UBA11358 > UBA11358. The sequence continues at coordinate 139 of CAZHXG010000023.1, read as the reverse complement.
GAAAATTCTTCGCATCCTTCGCGCGACAATTTCATTTTCGCGAACACATAAAAATCATTTCCTTTATTCACCGCGCGTTTTAAGTTTTCCGCATGGACACACTCCACGCGCCGTGGCGCATCGAATATATTTTGTCGCC
>CAZHXG010000022.1:0-34140 GCA_964536285.1 uncultured Bifidobacteriaceae bacterium | reverse complement strand
GTGCCGATGGCGTCCGGCTCGTTGCTGACGAAAATCCACAAGGGCTACCAGGAATTTGTGAAGCTCGGCCTCGTCGCGAATTCCGAGACGCACATCCACGGCGCGCAGGCCACCGGCTGTTCGCCGATTTCCGTCGCGCAAAAGGCCGGACTCGATTTCTTCAAGCCGGTGAAGCCCGACACGATTGCGAAATCGCTCGCCATCGGCACGCCCGCCGACGGTTTTTACGCGCTCAAGGTGATGCGCGAAACGAACGCCGCGGCCGACGACGTGACCGACGACGAAATCCGCGACGCGATCAAGCTGCTCGCCGAGACGGAAGGCATTTTTGCCGAGACCGCCGGCGGCGTGACCGTGGGCGTGGCGAAGAAACTCATTGCGTCCGGGAAAATCCCGCGCGATTCTTCCGCCGTCATCTGCGTCACCGGCAACGGATTGAAGACGCTCGACGCCGTGCAAGGTCATTGCGGCAAACCGCGCGAAATCAAGCCGAGCCTGCGCGAGTTCGAGGCGCTGCTGGCGCATGAAGAAAAGGTAAATGCCTAATTCGACAATATGATTTTTTCATTTGGCCAATCAGAACATGAGCGCGTTGAAATTGATGTGCTTAATTATGAACGTGCGCCAGTTGGGGAGTATTGGGATGACAACTGGCTGAATGTAGAGATTCGTGTTCGTGCAGGCGGGTTTCGCGGCAAAGCCGCAGCTACAATTATAACAAGTGAATTGGAGAAGTTTTTATCCGAGCTTCGACCTCTTTACGAAAAATTGGATGGCAAAGCGAAATTTGCAACAATGGAAGATCAATTAGGCTTACGATTAAGTGGCGATGGCAAGGGACATATCGAACTTCAGGGTGAAGTCGCAGACCAAGCAGGAATTGGCAATCGCCTCCACTTTGCTTTGCAATTTGACCAGTCACAATTAAGAACATCAATTAGCGAACTTGAACGAGTTACAACTCAATTTCCAGTTCGTGTGACTACAGCAATTCCAAAAAAATAAAAATTTAATTTATGCCAAAATGGCGACTTGTGAACTTGACCGTTCGTAGCTTATAAACTACAGTATGTCCGTGTTCGCCACGCCCAAAGAAGTCGTCGCGTTCCGCGCGCAAGACGGGCAGGTGCCGTTCGAGGACTGGCTGGACGATTTGGATGACAAGCGGGCGGTGGCGCGGGTGCTCGCCCGGCTGGCGCGCGTGCGTCAGGGAAACTTGGGCGATTGCAAGTCGGTCGGGGAAGGCGTGAGCGAGTTGCGCGTGGATTACGGGCCGGGTTATCGCGTGTATTTCGGCCAGAAAGGGCGCACGCTGGTCGTGCTGCTCTGCGGCGGCGACAAACGGTCGCAAGACCGCGACATCCGGCTGGCCAAACAATTTTGGCAGGAGTTCAAAGAAAGTGATTTATGAAAACTGTCAGTTACAAAAAGATTTTACAAAAGAAATTGGACGATCCCGAACAGGCGGCGGAATATCTCACCGCGTGCTACGAGGAAGGCCCGGAAGTTTTTCTAGTCGGCCTGCGCGACGTCGTTGAAGCGCAAGGTGGAGTCGCCCGCGCCGCCGAGTTGAGCAAGTTGAATCGCGAGAATTTGTATCGCGTTGTTTCACGCAAGGGCAATCCGCGTTTAACCAGTTTGAATTCCGTTTTGTCCGCGCTCGGTCTCAAAGTTGTTTTTGAAGCGGCTTGAGCGAGTATTGATTTTGAAAATTGAAATTTAATTTATGCCAAAAAAAGTCCGCATCCCCACGCCGCTCCGCAAGTTGACCAACAACGAGGAGCTGGTCGAAATCAACGCCGCCACCATCGGCGAGGCGCTCGTCGAATTGCAGACGCGCTTCCCCGGCATCCAGGAACGCCTCGTGGATGACAAAGGCGAGGTGCGCCGCTTCGTCAACGTCTATGTCAACGAGGAGGACATCCGCTTCCTCAAAAACCGCGAGACGCCGCTCAAGGACGGCGACGAAATCAGCATCATTCCCGCGATCGCGGGAGGTTAAAACGTTGAATTGTTAAATCGTAATTTTATGTCCAAGAAAAAAACTTCCGCGACGAAATCGAATTCGCCCACGCAACAACGGCTTTGGCTGATGTATCCGCCGAAACTCATCAAGAAGCCGTTCATCTATGAAGTCGGCCGCAAGTTCAAGGTCGTGACGAACATCAGGCAAGCCAGCGTGACCGACGAAATCGGCATCGTTTGTCTTGAATTGGACGGCGTGCGCAACGAAGTGAAAGCCGCCATCGCATGGTTGGAAAAACAGGGCGTGAACGTCGAGCCGGTGGAAATCGGCGTGATTGCAGGTTAGAAAATTTTGTGGGGAAAAACAGAAACGGCGCGGAAAAATCCGCGCCGTTTTTTCATTTTGAGATTGGCCGTTATTTTTTACGGCGCTGCTTCACTCTGATTTGCGTCATTGAGTGCGCGAGCGCAGCACGAATATTCGCGGCTTCCTCATCGGTGGTCTTTTGCGAGAGGCGTGCTTCAGCCAGCTTGCGGGCTTCCTCGGCCTTGGCTTCATCAATGTTATCAGCGGCGATCGCCATGTCGGTGAGAATCGCGACGCGGTCGCCCGTCACCTGCACAAAACCGTCGCCGACGGCGAGAAAAATATTTTCGTTGTTTTTGCGCGCGATAACTTCGCCCGCGACAAGTTGCGTCATCAGCGGCATGTGCTGCGGCAAAATGCCCATCTCACCTTCCGAGCCGGTGAGCGTGACCATTTCGACATCGTCGGAAAAGATTTTCGCTTCCGGCGTGACGATTTCGAGTTTGAGCGTTGCGGCCATTTGTTATTCGTTAAATTGTTGAACCGCGAATCGTGAATCGGTTTGCCGATTCAACGATGCGACGATTCACGAATCACGTTTCTTTAATTTCCTCGATCCCGCCCTTCATGTAAAAATTCTGTTCGGCGACGTCGTCGTGCTTGCCTTCGAGAATTTCCTTGAAGCCGCGGACGGTTTCGGCGACTGGCACCTGCTTGCCGGGACGACCGGTGAAAACTTCCGCGACCGAGAACGGCTGGCTCAAGAAGCGCTGGATTTTCCGCGCGCGATAAACGGTGAGCTTGTCATCGGGCGAAAGTTCGTCCATGCCGAGAATCGCGATGATGTCCTGCAAATCCTTGTAGCGTTGCAAAACTTTCTGCACGCCGCGCGCAACGTCGTAATGTTCCTGCCCGACGATTTCCGGCGCGAGCGCGCGGGAATTCGACGCGAGCGGATCCACGGCGGGATAAATGCCCAACTCGGCGATGGAACGTTCCAACACAATCGTCGCGTCCAAGTGCGCGAACGTCGTGGCGGGCGCGGGGTCGGTCAAGTCGTCGGCGGGAACGTAGACGGCCTGGAACGACGTGATGGAACCTTTCTTCGTCGAGGTGATGCGTTCCTGCAAGTCACCCATTTCGGCGGCGAGCGTCGGCTGATAACCGACGGCGCTTGGCGTGCGACCAAGCAACGCGGACACTTCGGAACCCGCTTGTGAGAAACGGAAAATGTTGTCCACGAACAGGAGCACGTCTTGATTTTTTTCGTCGCGGAAATATTCGGTGACGGTGAGCGCGGAGAGCGCCACGCGCAGACGCGCGCCGGGCGGTTCGTTCATCTGGCCGTAAACGAGACCGATTTTTGAACCCGGTTCAATAATCGGCAAACCATTTTCGCCCTTCACCGGATGACCTTTGGCGTCTTTTTTCACTTTGATGACACCGGCCTCGATCATTTCGTTGTAAAGATCGTTGCCCTCGCGCGTGCGCTCGCCGACGCCCGCGAACATCGAGATGCCGCCGTGCAGCTTGGCGATGTTGTTGATGAGTTCCATGATGACGACGGTCTTGCCGACGCCTGCGCCGCCAAACGCGCCGACTTTTCCGCCTTTCAAAAATGGACAAATCAAATCAATGACCTTGATGCCGGTCATCAAAACCTGCGGGCTGGTGGATTGATCCACGAGCGCGGGCGCGGGACGGTGGATTGGCAGAAATTTATCCGCCTTCACCGGGCCTTGTTCATCCACGGCGTCGCCGGTGACGTTGAACACGCGGCCCATGACAGCTTCGCCGACGGGCATGGAAATCGCCGCGCCGGTGTCCGTGACTTCGTAGCCGCGCTTGAGTCCTTCGGTGGTGGACATTGCGACGGCGCGCACCCAGTTGTCGCCGAGATGCTGTTGCACCTCGAGCGTCAGCTTGACGGGCTGCCCTTGCACGGTGAAATTCACAACGAGCGCGTTGTAGATGGCGGGAAGCGGTTCGGGAAATTCCACGTCCACGACCGGGCCGATAATTTGAACGATTTTGCCTTTGTTCATAAAAATTAATTTAATTCTAACTGCTTTTCAAATTTTACCATATTCGAACCCATCGAACTCTTAATAAACTCACCAGTTAAATTCTCTCCATTTTTGCCAATTACACTTGTGACACTCGCAGGTTCAAGATCAGGCAATGGTGAAGAGATACTGACCTCATAATTTCCCGCAGGCAGCGAAATGCCCCGATTGCTGAAACCAGCACTTTCAAACTTTCCATTCAGCACGGAAACTTTGTCCTCGGCAAAAAATCCAGAAGTTTTGTTTCGAAGCGAAATCATCAACTCCATTTCATCTGGTAAATTTGTTTTACCAGAAACTTTTACTTTCCCATCGGAAGTTTTGACAAAAGAAACTTCAACTGAAACATCTTTAGATTTTGTCGGGTCAGCTTTGGGAGATATGGCTATGTCGTATAATTTTTCTGAAAGTATGTTGGTAAACTTCGGACTGTATATGAGAAAAGAAGACCCGTCTTTCAATTTGATCATTGATTCTTCGCCATTGTTATGAAGCCAAGCATAACCCATTAACTCACCAGAAGGTTTTCGGAACTTTACCGCCAAATCCATTTCATCCTTCAGAAAAGCTTCGGCTACATCTGCACTAATTTGTTCGGTAAAAATGCAATTCAACATGCTCACATTTCCAGAATCAGGCTTTTCATACTCGATTACATAATTGTGAGTGTTTGGACCAAATCTCAAGTCGTCGGCAAAAATAAAATTAGCTCCCCACAATAAAGTGAGTAAGCCGAATAACATTTTAGTTTTGAAACAACTCATGAGTTTGGGTTACCCGACCGCCATTTGCGCGGTGGCGATTTCCAGAAGTTCCTTCGTGATGTTTGATTGGCGCAATTTGTTGTATTCGAGCGTCAGGTCTTTGATGAGCTGCTGCGCGTTGTCCGTCGCGTTCTTCATCGCGACCATGCGCGCGCTCTGCTCGCTGGCCTTCGCCTCGAGCAAAATCTGGTGCATCTGAAAATTCAAGCTGTGCGGCAGCAGTTCGCCGAGCACCGTTTTTTCGTCCGGCTCGAATTCAAAAAGATCCGTCCGCACGCCGGTATTCTGTAATTCCCGCGCCGGGGCATTGACGCCGACCGTAACCGCTTGAATTTTTCCGACCGGCAAAAACGGGATCGTTTTCGGTTGCTGCACCAAAGTCGAAACGAAGTTCGTGAACAAAATGTCCACGGCGTCCGCCTCGCCCTTCAAAAACAAATCCTGCGCAAATTTCGAGATCGCCCGAGCCTCGACAAACGTCGGCGCGTCTTTGTAGGAAAATTCTGCTGCGAGATGCCGTTTCGTTCGCGCGACGAATTGCGACGCCTTGCGTCCGGCGGTGACAAAGACCGTCGTGCTTTTGTCCAGCTTGCCCGCTTCGCGAAACAGGTTGCTGTTCAAGCCGCCGCACAATCCGCGGTCCGTGCTGACGACGACGACCGCGCGCTTTTTCACGTCGCGGATTTCCATCAACGGATGTTTGAATGACACGATGCGGGGGCCGACTTCGGCCAGGATCGCGTTCATCAAATCCGCATACGGTCTTCCGACGAGCGCGGCCTGCTGCGCCCTGCGCATCTTGGCCGCCGCCACCATCTGCATCGCCTTGGTGATCTGGGCGGTGTTCTTGACCGACTTGATCCGCCGGCGTATGTCGCGCGTGCTGGGCATGAAATTTTAATGATACGTCTGTTTGAATTCGGTGACGGCCGTTTTCAATTCCGCTCCGATGGCGTCACTGATGGCTTTTTCCTTCAGGATTTTGTCCAGTAATTCCGGCTTGCGCGTGTGAAAATATTGCGAAAGTTTCTGCTGGAAATTCTTCACTTTCTCCACGGGAACATCGTCGAAAAAATTATTTTGAACCGCCCAGAGAATTGCCGCCTGCGCCTCGACCGAGATCGGATCGTATTGCTGCTGCTTGAAAACTTCCACCACGCGCTTGCCGCGTTCGAGAATCGCCTGCGTCTTCGCGTCGAGGTCGGAACCGAACTGCGCGAACGCCGCAAGTTCGCGGAATTGCGCCAAGTCGCCTTTGATCCGGCCCGCGACCTGTTTCATCGCCTTGACCTGCGCGGCGGAACCGACGCGCGAAACGGACAAGCCGACGGAAATCGCCGGGCGCACGCCTTGATAAAACAAATCCGTTTCCAGATAAATCTGTCCGTCGGTGATCGAAATCACGTTCGTCGGAATGTAAGCCGAAACGTCGCCCGCTTGCGTTTCGATGATCGGCAGCGCGGTGAGCGAACCATTCCCGTATTTTTCTGAAACGCGCGCGCTGCGTTCGAGCAGGCGGCTGTGCAGATAAAACACGTCACCGGGATACGCTTCGCGACCCGACGGACGTTTCAGGATGAGCGACACCTGGCGATACGCGACGGCATGCTTGGACAAATCGTCGTAAATGATCAGCGCGTCCATGCCGTTGTCCATGAACCATTCGCCGATGGCCGCACCGGCGAACGGAGCGAGATACTGGTTCGTCGCGGAATCGGAAGCCGCCGCGACAACAACAATCGTGTAAGGCATCGCACCCGCTTCCTCCAATACGCCGATGACGCGCGCGATGTTCGATTGTTTCTGGCCGATCGCGACGTAAATGTTGTAAATGGGACGGCAATCCTTATCGCCGGCGGTTTCGGCGGCCTTGTTGATGCGCGCCTGATTGATCATCGTGTCCACGCCGATGGTCGTTTTTCCGGTCGAACGGTCGCCGATGATGAGTTCGCGCTGGCCGCGGCCAATCGGAATCATCGCGTCAATCGCCATGATGCCGGTCTGCACCGGCTGGCTGACGGGTTTGCGTTTGATGATGCCCGGCGCGATTTTTTCCACCGGATAAAACGTTTCGTTTTTGATCGGGCCTTTGCCGTCGAGCGGCTGGCCAAGCACGTTGACGACGCGACCGAGCAAACCTTTTCCGACCGGCACTTGCAAAAGTTTTCCCGTCGTGCGGACTTCGCAACCTTCCTTGATCTCGGTGTAATCTCCCAAAATGATCGCACCGACTTCGGTCTCTTCGAGGTTGAGCGCGATGCCCGTGATGCCGTTCCCAAAATCCAGCATCTCGTTGAGCATCGTGTCGGTGAGGCCTTCGATCTTCGCCACGCCATCGCCGATTTCGCGGACGGTGCCGACGTTCTGTTTCCCTGTCGCGATTTTTGCGCCGCTGATTTGCGCTTCGATTTCCTGCAATAAGTTGCTCATAAAATTTCGTTAAAAACTTTCTTCCAATTTCTGCAAACGCATTTTCACGCTGCCGTCGTAAAGGTCGCTGCCGACCTGAATCCGCAAACCGCCGATGAGCGCCGGATTCTGCGCGAACGAAATGCTCACGCCCGCGCCGTATTTTTTTTTGATTTCGTTCGCCACGTCCGATTGCAAATCGGCGGGCAACGGCATCGCGCTTTCGACGCGCGCGGAGTGCTGTTCCAAATCCAATTTCACCAAACGATGCAGCCGCGATAAAATCTCGACGTAGCCGCGCGGCTTTTCTTCGGACAACAATTTAATCGCCTGCCGGACGCGATTTTCGTCCAGCAAACCGTTGACGTGGCAACTGCGAAACAGTTGCCGTGTGTCGCGTTGCGCTTGTTTGGAAATTTTCATTCCTGTTTCGGCGGCGTGAAGTTCTGAACCGGACTACGCGGCCAATTGTTTTTCTGTTTCCTGCGCGAGCCGTTTCTGATCTTCCGGCGTGAGAATCTTTCCGGTGACCGTCGTCGTCGTTTGCACGACCAGACGCCCGACTTCGCGTTTCAATTCCGCGAGCATTTGCGAACGTTCCTGCGCGGCAGCTTCGCGCGCCTTGATGATGATTTGTTCGGCGGCGGAAATGGCTTTTTGCGTTTCCTCTTCGCGCACGCGCGCGGCAGCCTGACGCGCCTCGTCAATCAGCTTGTTCGCCCTGTCGCCGGCGTCGGCCAGAACTTTCTGGCGATCGGTTTCGGTCTGGGCGAGTTCGGATTTGATTTTGTCCGCGTTGGCGATGCCTTCGGCGATTTTTTGGCGCCGCGTCTCGAGCATGACAAAAACAGGCCGGTAGGCAAACCGCCACAGCACGAAAAAGACGACGGAAAAACTGATCGTCTGCGCGAGCAGAATTTTCCACTGAATTCCTAATGCGTCCATGGCCGGATTATTTGGGGACGACGAGCCACGCGATGACCGCCCATCCTTCGGCCAACGCTATGCCGACGAACATGAACGTCAAAATTTTGCCGAACATTCCCGGGTTGCGGCTCATGGCGATGACGCCACCGGCGGTGGCGATGCCGATGCCGATGGCCGCGCCGCCAAAGGCTAGGCCGATGTGTATGTTGCCGGCCAGATTGCCGGCTGCTTGTGCGAGCATCATAATTTTTCTTTCTGTTGGTTTTGGTTGTCGCCTCGGCGTCCGATGCCGGGGCAAATTCAAAAATTCAATGGCTGTGTTCCTCGTCCGATTGCGTGCAAAGCGTGCCGACAAACGCAATCGTCAGCATTGCGAACACGAATGCCTGAACAACGCAAACGAATGTTTCGTAACAATACGACAAAGTCGAAAGGACAATGGTCAATAGAAATGATTTATTGTGGAATATCATGTCCAATATGCTTTCGCCGGCGAAAATGTTTCCGTAAAGCCGCATCGCCAACGCGACCGGTCGCGCGAAAGAGACTGAAAGCAGTTCCATCGCGCCGATGAAAATGAACAGGACCAAAAACAGCGGATACAGCCATTTGTTCGTGTCCATTTTCACGCCGAAAATATGTTTGATCAGTCCCAAAAAACCGTTGTAACGCACCGCCCAAAAAAGACTCATCACCAGAAAAATTCCCGCCATCACGATGGTCAGGTTCGCGTCGGTCGTCGGCGGACGAAAAAACGGCCTGTCCACGCGTTCGATTGCAAACGGCATCGGGCTGCCTTTGTCCGGCATCCCAAAACCGATGCTGCCCACGCCCGGAATCAAATCCACCAGGTTCGACATCACGATGAAAATGAAAAACGTCGTGGCGAATGGAAAAACCCAGCGCGTCACGCGTTTGTCCAAAATGTCGCCGATCAGACCCTCCCAGCCCTCGACGAGCGCCTCCATCACATTTTGTCCGCCGGTCGGCACCTCTTTCACTTTCCAAGTCGTGAGTCGCACAATGACCAAAATCAATGCAGCGACAATCCAGGTGCAAACCATCGAGTTCGTCACCGGCAACCCCAAAACCGTGAATAGCGTCGGCGCAATTGGCGAAAGCAATTCAGGCGTTGCTTCGGGTTTGGCGGGAGTTGCGGCCGCGCTTTGCATCGACTGGCCGGCGGTCGCTTGAGAAGACGGCTGCGCATCCACATTTATTGCCAAAATCGCGGCAAAAAATGCGCAAACCAAAATGACTTTGCTGAATCTCTTCACAAAATTGTTTCAGGCGACATAAATCCTTCAGTTTGATTCAACCGATGACGCGCCAGAGAGAGAAGAAAATGTCTTATCGTGAAAATTTTCACAAGCCTTTTTTGAAAAATTTTTGGTTAAGACACCCTTATTTTACCGGCTTTGCGTTAGTCCAATTTTGTCGCAATGATTCCGGCCTTTCGCCGCGAGCACGAAGCGCCCTCAAGCTCAAAGCGTCGTGACGTTTTGCAAGTCGCTCGCCCTTTTCGTCCGGCATTAACTCGCAATGGAAAAAATCTGGCACCGATAAATTCAAAGCGCGATAAAGCAAAATCTGCCGCGCCGTGCTGACGAGCAAATCCGCGCCGCGCACGACTTCGGAAATTTCCATTGCAGAATCATCCACAATGCACGCGAGTTGATACGCCGGAACGCCGTCGTGCCGCCACACGACAAAATCGCCGAAATCTTTTCCGGCGACGAATTTTTGTCCGCCGAAATTTCCGTCCGTAAACGAAATTGCCTCTCCGTCGGGAACTTGAAATCGCCACGAGAATTTTTGGCCGCCAACGTCAGATTCGCGATTTGAGCGGCAGGTGCCGGGATAAATCGGCTCGTCATCGTCGTTCGCGTGCGGCGCGCGCGTGGCGTCGCGAATGTCCTTTCGCGAGCAGGTGCATGGATAAATGAAATTTCCAGCGCGCAATTTTTCCAACGCGGCGCGATAAAAACCCATCCGCCCGCTTTGATTGTAAGGCGCGAATCGTCCGCCGACGTCCGGCCCTTCGCTCCACTCGAAACCGAACCAGTGCAAATCTTCTAGCATCGCCCCGACGAATTCCATCTTGAAGCGCGTGGAATCCAAATCTTCGTTCCGCAGAATCAGTTCGCCGCCGTTCGCCCGCGCGCGCTCCTGCGCGACCCAAAAAGTTTTTGCATGGCCGAGATGCAAATAACCCGTAGGCGACGGCGCGAGACGTCCGCGATATTTTTCAGAACGGCTCATTTGGATTTGCAGCAAGCCATTCAGTCAAGCCCGGCAGCGGCTTGGACAAAACCTTTTGGACTTTGGAAATGTCCAGCGAAACGTCGGGCGCTCGCGGCGGGCCGGCGAAATCTTTCGCCAAAGCCGGTTCGATTTTCGCTTTGATTTCCGGCCAGCGCCTGACGAGCAACTGACCGATCTGCCAGCGCGACAATTTTTCCGCTCCGGCGACATGAAAGATTCCGGCGCAATTTTTCTCCGCCAGTTCCCAGATCGCGCGCGCCGTTTCTCCGGCAAAAATCGGACAGCGAAATTCGTCCGTGAACAATTTCATTCCGGCTGGATTTCGCAGCGCCAATCGCAACTGCTCGTTGAAACCGCGGTTACCCGGGCGCGAAACACCGCCGTTGATGGACAAACGCACAACGGTGTGCTTTGGATTTTTCAAAACGATTTGTTCGGCGGCCACTTTTGTTTCGCCGTAAAAATGCAGCGGGTTGACCGGGTCGGTCTCGGCGTAATTTCCCCCGCGCCCGTCGAAAACAACATCCGTGGAAAAGAAAATGAACTGAACTTCCGCCGCCAGTTCCGCGAGCAGTTTTGTTACTTCGACGTTCACGCGCCGCGCGAGCGCGGGATTTTTTTGCGCTTCGGCGATGGTTGAAATCGCGGCGCAATGGATAACCAGTCGCGGCTGGTTTTTCTTGAATTCGCGTTTGACCGTTTCAAAATCGAGCAAATCGAACTGTCCGCGCGTGAGCGCGCGCATGCACCAGCGCGGGGCGAATCGCGGCGCGATTTGGATGATATAATTTCCGATGAGCCCGTTCGCGCCGGTGATCCAAGCCAGCGGCTTAATCAACGAGCCGCTTGGTGAGATTGCCATAAGCGTCAATCCGGCGGTCGCGCAGAAATGGCCAGTGCGTGCGCGTCACGTCCACTTTGGCGAGGTCAACAGGCACAATTAAAACCTCTTCCTTGTTCGTGGAAGCCTTCGCGAGAATTTCGCCGGAGGTTCCGGCGACAAAACTTTGTCCCCAGAATTCAATGCCATCGCCGCGCACACCGGAAATTTTTTCAAGGCCGACCCGATTCGGAACGGCGACGAAGCAGCCGTTCGCGACGGCGTGTGAGCGTTGAATCGTTTCCCATGCGCTGTGCTGGTTCACACCGTATTTTTTCTTTTCCTTCGGATGCCAGCCAATCGCCGTCGGATAAAAAAGGATTTGCGCTCCTTGCATCGCGGTCAAACGCGCGGCTTCGGGATACCATTGATCCCAGCAAATCAGCACGCCGATTTTCCCATAGCGCGTGTTCCAGGTTTTGAAACCCAGATCGCCGGGCGTGAAATAAAATTTTTCGTAGAACAACGGGTCGTCGGGAATGTGCATCTTGCGATAGATGCCGAGCAGCGAGCCGTCGGCGTCAATGACGGCGGCGGTGTTGTGATAAATCCCGGCGGCGCGTTTCTCGAACAGCGAGGCGATGATGACGACTTCGTGTTTCTTCGCGAGTTTGCAAAAAGCGTCTGTGCTTGGACCGGGAATTTTTTCGGCCAGTCCGAAATTTTTATGGTCTTCGCTCTGGCAAAAATATTGGGAGCGGAACAATTCCTGCGTGCAAATGATTTGCGCGCCTTTTTTTACGGCGCGTTCGGCGAGCGAAATTGTTTTCTTCAAATTCGCGTCGGGATTCGCGGAAGCGGCGGATTGAACCAACCCCAATTTCACGACCTGGGCGGAGGCGCGTTTCATGAGCTTGTGGTGTGGCCGCGGACGCGCGCGGTTTCCTCGAGGATCATGGTCTTGCCATGTGGATCGTCGGCGGCGGCGCGCGGGACTTCCTGCCCGAAAAGTTCGCGGATGAATTTGCCGAGCGTCTCGTTGGTCGGGCCGTAGCCATCGCGGTAGATGTAATATTCGAGATCGTACATCAATTGATCGGCGGTCGCGTAGCGCCGGTCGGGATCGCGCGCGAGGCAGTGATGAAGAATGTCGTTGAGCTTGTCGTCCACCCGCGAGTCGAGCGCGCGGAAATCGGGGATCGGCTGGTTCATGATTCGATTGCGCGATTCCTCGGGAGTCGTTCCTTTGAAGAGATTCCGTCCAAGCAACAGGTGCGCCAGTACCACGCCGGCGGAAAAAATGTCCGCGCGCTTGTCGGTGACCTGAAAATCCGCCTGCTCGGGGCTCATGTAATCGGCTTTGCCGGCGACGACCTCGCCTTCCTGATCGGTCAAAAATCCGCGCGCCTTGGCGATGCCGAAATCCGTCAGCTTCACGTCGCCCTCGAACGCGATCATGATGTTCTTGAAGCTCACGTCGCGATGGACAATGCCCAGAGGCTTGCCGTTTTTATCGGTCTTTGCGTGCGCGTAAGCCAGTCCGCGCGACACGCGACTAGTGATGAACACGGCCAGTTCCTTCGGCAACGCCTTGCGTTTATCGGTGAGCTGATGCGTAAACTGCTCCAAATTCACGCCGCGAATCAATTCCATTGCGATAAAGGCGACGCCGTTGGTTTCGCCGAGATGGTAAGTCTGGACGATGTTTGTGTGGATCAAGTCGGCGACGAGTTTGGCCTCGCCGATGAAATTCTCGATGAACATCTTCTGGCTCGCGAAGTTCGGGCGGATGATCTTGATGGCGACGCGCTTGACGAAATTGCGCGAGCCGTGCTGCTCGGCCTCGTAAACGATCCCCATGCCGCCCTCAAAAATTTTGCGGACGATTTCATACCGGAATTCGTTTTGTATGGTGAAAAGCGGCACGGGTGAATGGTGAGAAATTGCCCCGCGAAGTCAAGTCGGCGCTACACCGGCAAAAGACAGTCCTGAATTTTTTATGTTTTTTTGCTTGCACGATTCGCACGAAGGACTTTAATTCGAGCCAAGTCACATGACTTTTTGAACAAAACAACAACACAACAACCACCAAAGAACAGGAAGGAACGACATTATGGCAAAAGCTATCTCAAAATCGCAACTCGCCGCCGCGATCGCTGAAAAGGCGCAACTCTCCAAGAAACAGGCGACGGAAATCCTCGAACACCTCGCCGTGCTCGCCTACAAGCACGCCAAAGACACTTTCACGCTGCCCGGCATCGGCAAGCTCGTCTTGCGCAACCGCGCCGCGCGCATGGGGCGTAACCCCAAGACCGGCGAGACCATCTCGATCCCGGCCAAGCGCGTCGTGAAATTCCGCGTCGCCAAAGCCGCGAAAGACGCCATCCTCGGCGCAAAGTAATCCGTCCCCTTGTCACAAGGCGCTTCGATCCGTCGGAGCGCCTTTTTTATTTCCTTGAATCGGGCGCGACGTCTTGCGAATTAACAGGGACAGGATTTTCAAAATTTCATGGTCAGATTCCTAATCAACCGCGCGAAATGGATTGTGGTCGCCGCCGGCATTCTGGTTTTCGCGCTGACGCAGACCGAATGGCTGCAGACCATCCAGCTTTGGCAGCGGGCTGAAGGCTTGCTGATCGACAACCGGTATTTGCTGCGGGGAAACCGTCCGCCGGACCCGGACATCAAGCTGGTGGGGCTTGGAACCAGTTCGTTCAAACTGGACACGCTCGCGCCGGAAGAAATCGCGGCTTCCCCGACGCTGCAATTGATGCAACAGCCGTGGCCGTGGGACCGGAAAGTCTACGCGGCGATTCTGGAAAAATTGATGGCATCGCACGCGAAGGTGGTGATGTTCGATTTTGTTTTCGCCAGCGAAACCGAAGGTGACGACGCTTTTGCACAGGCGCTGCAAAAATACAAAGACCATGTCGTCATCGGCGAAATGTTTGCCGACGAAACCGGCTCCGATTCCAAGACAAAAAAACTGACCGTGCCGAACGACCGGCTCTTGCTGCCCGGCACCGAATCCGTCGTCGGTCTCGTCAACATGTGGCCGGATTCCGATCAGGTCGTCCGGTCTGTGAAATATCACACGTCCTTGGAACGCGAATCGGGACTGCGAGGATTTCCAAACGACTTGACGCACATCGCCGCGTTGACCGTAAAAAAATTCACCGGCAAGACAATCGCCCCGCCGGACAGCGATTTTCACATCATTGACTTTCAAGGCAGCGCGGGAACTTACCGGCCCTTGCCGGTGGAAAACATGTTTGTGGATACGCTCTGGCAAAAACCGCCGTTCAGCGGTGGAACAATTTTCAGCAACAAAATTGTTGTGGTCGGTCCAACTGCGGAAATTTTTCATGACATCCACACCACTCCGTTCGGCGACACGCCCGGCCCGGAAATCCAGTCCCAAATCATGGCGGCGCTGCTGGACAGGACCGCGCTTGCTGAAACTTCCCCAGCCCTCAATGTCGCGCTTGCGCTGTGCGCGATGATTCTGGCGCTGGCGATTTGTTTGTGGATCAACCAGGCGCTGCTCAAAGTACTGCTGTTGATCGGGACGACCGTTGCTTTTTTCGCGGCGTGTCAATTTGCTTTTACGAAGGCCGATCTGGTCGTCGCGATGATGCCGCCGCTTTTTTGTTTTGTGGCGACAGGTTCATTTGGCGTCATCCTTCAATTTGCCCTGGAACAAATCGAGCGGCGGCGTTACCGCAACGTGCTTGACCGGTACGTTTCCGAAAATGTCGCCAAGACGATTCTCGAAGACCGACGCTCTTTCGTGGAGGCCTTGAAGGGACGCAAGCAACCGGTGACGGTTTTGTTTTCCGACATCCGCGGCTTCACCACCATGACAGAAAAATCCGACGCGGACAAACTCGTCGCCCAACTCAACGAATATTTCGCGGACATGGTCGGAAGCGTGTTGCAACAAAACGGCACGCTGCAAAAATTCATCGGCGACGCGATCATGGCCGTTTGGGGCGACACTTACAGCAAGGGCATTGAAACGGATGCGCGCCGGGCCGTGACGTGTGCACTTCAAATGCGCGCCGCGCTCGCAAAGTTGAATGACAAATGGAAGGACAATTCCGACCGCACGAAATTGGCCATCGGCATCGGAGTCAATCACGGCGAAGTCATCGTCGGTAACATCGGGCATCCGAAACGCATGGAGTTCACCGTACTCGGCGACGGCGTGAATCTCGCTGCGCGTCTGGAAAGCGCGACGAAACAATTTCACGCGGACATTCTCGTCGGCGAGCAGGTGGAAAAATTAACGCGCGACCAGTTCATTTACCGGACGGTGGACTTGCTGACCGTGAAGGGCAAAACCAAGCCGGTCGAGGTCTTCGCCATTTTGAGCGACCGTTCGCAACCGCCGCCCGCATGGCTCGCAAAGTATCAAGAGGCTATCAAACTTTATCGCGGCAGAAAATTTTCAGAGGCCGGCGGACTTTTTGAAAGCGCGCAAAACGACATCGGCGGGGATTTTCTTTGTGAAATGTATCTGCTTCGCTGCGCGGCCTATGCCGAGAAGCTGCCGCCGGAAAACTGGGACGGCTCCTTCACGCTTGCGGAGAAGTGAACTTCTCTTTGCAACAAACTTATTGACGTGATATGTTCAGATAATAGTTGACCTGTTTGCGCCATTATCGCCATATTTGGCGGGGTGAATCTGAAATCAGTTGGATCATATGAAAACGCTAATCGTCCTTTCGCTATGTCTCGGCTGTCTTGCAGCCGCTTCGACGAGTTCTGCCATTGACCTCAAGAGGTCGAAGATCACGCAAGTCGTCAACGACGTGGAAATCATTTCCGCCGCCGACCAGACGAAAAAGACCGCCGCAGTGAATGACACTTTCACCATGCCGGACATCCTTCGCACCGGTCCGGCGTCGCGCGCGGAATTGGTCGCGGAAGACGACACCGTCACACGCGTGGGCGCGAACACGATTTTTTCCTTCGACCCGGCCAGCCGCACGATTGATCTGAAGCAAGGCAGCCTGCTCTTCCATTCACCGCACGGCAAAGGCGGCGGCACGATTCACACCGGCTCGGCGACGGCGTCGGTGCTTGGCTCGACACTCATCGTCACGACCACCTCCAGCGGCGGCTTCAAAGTTCTCGCACTGGAAGATCAAGCTGAAATCAATTTTCTCAACGGCCTGAAACAAAAACTGGACCCGGGACAAATGACTTTTATTTTGCCGGGTGGAAATCAGCTCGCTCCGATCATCATTTTCCGTCTGGACACCTTGACCGAAAACAGTCTGTTGCTGAAAGGATTCAATCAAAAACTGTCTTCCATGCCGCTCATTCTTGATGAAATCAAGAAGCAGCTCAAATTGATCAAATCAGGCAAGGAGACGGACACGGGACTGGTCGTCGGCGACAACGCGAACGCCGGCCAGGTCGAGGTGCTCGACTTCAACACGATTGAATCTCTCGTCAATTCGCCGGACGTCAGAGCCGCGCTTGGATCGGACGCGACGATCAATCAGTCCTCGTTGACGGATGCAACGATTCCCGTTCCACCCGGCCGCATTTTTCTCAATCCCGAGTTTGTGCTTCCCGGCAACAGCTTTTTCAACGGCGAGTCGTTCAGCGGATTCGCGGCACACAACATTTCCATCAACACGCCCGCCGCAAATCTCAATCCCCTGACAGTGGACATGAGTCCTTATGCAAACAGGGCCGAATTCGACATTGTCGCAGCGAATAATTTGAACATCGAAGGCTCTGTGACATTCAGCGGACTTTCAGCCGACAACACAGTTTCCCTGTTTGCTGGAAATCAAATTTCAATTTCTCCCAACATCACGGTCGAGGCCGATGCCGGCGATTTCGAATTGTCCTCTCCGGGCGCATTGACGTTGGACGGAGTCAATCTTGTGAATAACACAGGCGAACTTGGGCTCACTTCCGGTTCGGTCATTAATCTGGAAAATGGTGCCGCAGCCAATTCCGAAGGCCTTTTGACTTTCACCGCCCCGGAGGTCAATTTTTCAGGTCCGAACGTGGATGTGGAAGGCCCGACAGTCATCAACACCGACCCGAACACCGGTTCTGTCACGATGACCGCGAGTTCCGGCTCGGTGACGGTCACCGGCACATCCATCACGACCCACGTTCTCACGTTGAACTCCGGCGACGGCATTTTGCTGGATGGCAGCGGACAAATCCTTGCCGCATCCGGTGCGAACGCAACGGCAAATTTCACGGCTCCAAACTTGATCACCGTGAACAACGCGGATTTGAGTTCGTTTTCGATTATTAACATGGCCGCCAACACGATCAATTTGAGCGATGTGAATTTGGGATCGGGAATAGTGACGCTCAAAAGTCTTCTCGGACTGTTAAATGTCGGATCGTCCGTGCCGGGCGATGTGAATTTCATTGAAAACGTCTCCTACAAAGGAGGTCTAGCACAAAACTATGTCAATAACGGCGGCGGCATCACAGTGACAACGCTTCATTGATTTTTGGACTGCTTTCGATAATCTATCTTCGTGAACATTTACAGGATACTTGCAGTCCTCTCGCTGGTTTTTGTCTGCGTCATTTCCTCGCGCGCGCAACCCGCGCCCGTGCAGCAGTTGCAAAACTTCCAGTTGTCGCAGCAATTGCAAGCGCCCCTGCCCGGTTTGAGGGCCGGCACGAACGCGCCGGAATTGTATCAGGGCGAGAACGCAGACGTCGGCCCGCAACGCATCCTCCGGCTCAAGCCGCATACGGACTATTTCGACGTGCTCTTCGACAGCGAGGCTTTTTACTCGGACAACGCTAATTTTGCCCAGGCACCGAACGCCATCGGCAGCATGATTTTTGTGGATACGGTTCAAGCCGCGTTCATGCCGCCGCCGATCACGATCGGCCCCGGCAAATTTGAGCCGAGCGCCGGCGTCGCAAGCCAATGGTATAATTATGCGAACAGCCGCATGTCGCCCCTCGACTTCGAGGCGCAGACGATTTTCGCGAACGGCAGATATTCTTTCGGCAAATGGCAGATCGGCGCGGGAGTGAATTACACGCGCCTTGTGAATCAGGCGAATTACGAGCAGACCTATCAGGAACTTTTGCCGAACTTCGGCATCCAGCGGATTTTTTCCATCGGCCAGAAACTGCTTTTGGCCGTCGGTGATCAGGTTGATTACCATTTCACCGACGTGCCGTCGGTTTTCGGAAGCCGCTCCGACATCAACGACCATTTTGACAACGACGTCAACGTCACCTTGAGCTGGCAAATGACGCGCCACATGATCGTCCAGCCATTCTATCGCTTTCAGTTTTCGAACTATCGCTACAACACGCTGCAAACCTCGGACCGCAACGATTATCTCCATACCGTTGGCATCGCGCTGTTCTATTACTTCAACAAAAATGTGAGCCTGCGCACCTTCTTCAACTACAGCACCAAGACATCGGACGACCCTTTCACCTCCAACTACCACGAATATGACGGCGGCATCGGCGCGGAACTGGAATTCAAATTCTAAAATTGCTGTTTTCGCCGCGCCAGACGCTCCAACAATTTCCTAGCCGCTTGCAGATGACCCGCGGCTCGTCGGCGTAAAGGCGCGAACCCAACTTCAACGCGGCGGCGCGCAATTTTTTCTGACGCGATTCAATCAACTTGCCCAACGCCTTCACCTCGCCGGCCTGCCCAGCGCACCGCTTCGTCGCGAACTGTTTCAACAGAACAAGGTCGTGGGCATCGCCAAGTTGCTCGCCCAATGATTCCAACTCATCCGTCATCACGCGCATTTCGCGCGGCCACGCCGGACACAGCATCCGGAAATAATACCAAAGGTTCTTCACGTGTTTCCGCCAATCGTGAAAATTCTCCGGTGACGGTTTCGCGCGGACGAGTTCATAAATCTCCCGACCTCGACTGTAACTTTGCATCAATCCCGGCTCGATTGCCGGCCAGCCGACCGACTTGATTTTCAGATTGCCCACGCGCCGGTCCGTCTTCCGCAAAATACGGTTCGCCACCGCGATGGAATTTTTTTTCTGAAACCGCCGTTTTTCCCGGAGACAATTCTTCCGCAGCGCCTTTTCGATTCCGGCAAAGCGCCGCGCGGAGCGGCCCGTCAGTTTCTCGAACGCCTTGAGTTTCACGCGCGCGTCGCGCGTGGCGGCCAGACAACGCGCGGCTTCACGCAACGCCTTCGAGCCTTTGCGATAAGCGCCTTTGCCGATTTCCCCGCGCACGAGCCGCAAAATCGCGCGCAGCTTTTTGACCTCCTTGCGCACGCCGTGGACAACCGCCGGACGGTCGGACTCGCGCAAACGGCCAAGCGCCTCGCCGATGCGCTCACGGCAAAGCCGACGCACGCCCTTGGCCGGCGACTCGGTTTTTTTAAAACGAAAGGGCATGACGATGAGAAGTATAAATCTCAATCGGGAATTTATGCCAATCCAAATGTGCCGCCCCCTTTTTCATCCCGTAACAGCGAACGTGAGTTCGCTCAAACTTTCACGGATCGATTTTGAGCCGACTCACGTCGGCTGCTACAATTACTTTTGATTCCCCGGCCTTTTTTATTTTTCATCTGTGTGAATCTGTGTTCATCTGTGGCTAAACATGAAACCTCGCGTCCGATTCGCCCCTTCGCCCACCGGCTACCTGCACATCGGCGGTGCGCGCACCGCGCTCTTCAACTGGCTTTACGCCCGCCACACTGGCGGCACGTTTATTTTGCGCATAGAGGACACCGATGCCGCGCGCAATTCGCAGGAAGCCGTCGAAGTCATCTTGAGCGGCCTGCGCTGGCTTGGTCTTGATTGGGACGAAGGCCCGCTCACCGGCGACGCCATCGGCGCGAGCAAAGGCGAACGCGGCCCGTATTTTCAATCGCAGCGCAAAGCCAATTACCTCGCGCGCGTCGAAGCCCTGCTCTCACGCGGCCTCGCCTACGAACACGAAGGCGCGGTCAAATTCAAAATGACCCGCGAGCCAGTCACGATTCACGACCTCGTCGTCGGCGATGTCGTCCGCAAATTGACCGACCGCGAGGAAGTTGATCCCGACTTTGTCATCCTGCGCTCCGACGGACAGCCCGTGTTCCATCTCGTCAACGTCATTGACGATCTGGAGATGGACATCACGCACGTCATCCGCGGCGAAGACCATTTGAGCAACACCGCCAAGCACATCGCGCTCTTCCAGGCCTTCGGCGTCAAGCCGCCGCACTACGCGCACATCCCGCTCATCCTGAACGGCGACGGCTCCAAGATGAGCAAGCGCGACACCGGCGCCTCGCTCACCAGCTATCTCGACGAAGGATTTTTGCCCGAAGCCGTCATCAATTATCTCTGCCTCCTCGGCTGGTCACCCAAGGACAATCGCGAAAAACTCTCCCGCGCCGAAGTCATCGAACGCTTCGACCTGCCGCAGATTCTCCGGCACAACGCGCGGTTCGACTATGAAAAACTCCTGTGGTTGCAGGGCGAATACGCACGCGAACTGGCCGACGACCGCTTTTACGAACTCGCCGTCCACGCTTTTGCAAAAGCCGGGATTGATACCAATAAATTTCCGCTCGCCTACGTCAAAGCCGCGCTCGACACCTGCAAAGGCAAATTCAAACTGTTCAGCGAACTGCCCGGTTACGCCGGATTTTATTTCCGCGATGAATTTGATTACAACCCCGACGACGCAAAAAAAGTTTTCATCCCCGAAAACAAACCACGCCTCGAAAAACTCCGCGACGCCTTCGCCGCGCTGACTTCCTTCGACGCCGCGACGCTGGAAAGTGCGTTGAAAGAAACCGCCAGGCAACTCGGCGTGAAAGCCGGCGTGCTCATCCACCCGACGCGCCTCGCCGCCACCGGCAATCCCAACGGCCCGAGCCTGTATCATCTGCTCGAAGTTTTGGGCAAAGAAAAATCGCTGGCGCGGATTGAGTGGGCGTTGACAAAAATATGATTTATGTCAAACGAGACCAAAAAAACATCCGTTCACGCCGATTTAGCAAAATTGGAAGGGCAAATTATTTTCAATAAATGGGTGGCTTGGATTTTGGTTGGTTTAGGTGGAATAGCCGCCGGTTGGGGTTTGTGGATTTTTCGGAATGATTTGTCATCGAAAACTGACCTTTCTTCAATTGGAAGTTATTTTCAAGGTGCAGTCGGTTCACTTTGGGCTTTGGCCGGTTTAATGTTCATCTATGTTGCCTTTCTTGGACAAAAGCAACAACTGCTTCTTCAACGCGAAGCAATGGAATTCCAAAAAACACAATTTGACCAAGAACAGGCAGACAAAGCGATAGCGGCATTGGAACAATCCAACGAATTGCTTCCATCTGGAGTTCGTTTCCAACGACCCGAACGCGGAGCTGCCCAAGCGGACGACGGAAGCGCAGCAAGTTTTTCAATTGATCCGTCCGATGTCGGAGCAATGGGGTTTTACGAACGCGGAAATTTTGGGCTTCAAGCAAATCGAACGCACGGGCGATTATGATTTGTTTGAGTTCGACCGGGGGACAAACGGCAACTGGTCGTGCACGCAAAAGACGATGTCGGTCTTCGCAAAATAATCCGTGCAACGGCTGGTTCCGCGCCGCCCAAACCGCCATCCGAAAGACCCGTGATTCTGGGTGGGACTGGCATTTTGACGGTTTTCGCCCATTTCTAGCCATATTTGCCTGTCCAATAGCGTCTTAAGACGGTTGAAAAGGCCATTTTCACGATTGCCTTTGTCATTAAGTCAGTTCTCTTTGCCTTAAAGGCAATTCATTTTGTCACAAAGGCAGTTCATTTGCCATTAAAGGAGTTCACTTTGTCACAAAGGCAACCCTTTTTGCCTTAAAGGGAGTTCTGTTTGTCATAAAGGCAGTTCTCTTTACGACAAAGGCAATCCAGTTTGTCGCAAAGGCAATTGCCTTTGTCACAAAGACAGTTCATTTGGCCGTCAAGACAGTTGAAAAAATGGTTTTTCCAATTGGAGAAATCAATCTTCCGACTGTCTTAAAGACCAAGCCAATCGGAAAAATGGCCAAATCGGCCGGTTTGGCCGCACAACCGGTCGTGAAAATGGAGGCAACGACCGGGTGGATGAGGCAGCGGTTTTACCCGTTGTGTGTGCAAGGCGGCGTTTTTGCTAAAACAAGTCGCGCCAAAAGATTTTTTTACTAAACTTTCCGCGTGCTCAACCCGTTCATCCATTGGATTGAAGCCAAAGGCCCGTATGCGCCGCTGCTGTTTGTCGCGCTGTTCATGGCCGCGTCGTTCCTGATGATCTGGCGGCTGGAGGTTTTGAGCGCCAGGGGTTTTGAAGGCACGGTGCTCGGCACGCTGGTCATGCCGTATTGCACCGGTCTGGGCAATCTCATCTTCGCGTTCATCCTCGGCCGCAACGGCGGCTCCGGCGCGGACGTGATGACCAATTCGCTCGTCAACAACGTCACCAACATGACGCTTGTGCTCGGCCTGCCCGCGATCTTTTGGGGAATGAAAATCCTGCCGTCAAAAACCAAAAATTCTTCCGGCAAAAAATCCAAGGGCGCGGGCAAGGCATACGAACTCAACCGTCTCTCGCTGCTGCTCACGTTGATGGCGATCTTGTTTTTCACCGGCGCGGTCTGGGCGCTTGGCCGTGATGGACGTATTGTTTTCAACGAAGGACTCGTCCTGGTCGGACTTTTTTTATTCTGGCAATGCTTCCACGTTTTCGACGTGCTGAAAAACAACGTTCGCGAGAACAAATCGCTCGGCTGGACTTTGCCGTTTGATTTGGCGCTGCTGGCGGTCGGTGCCTACGGAATTTACATCAGCACCGGCTGGCTCGTGAACTGGATTTCCGGCATTCCCACCGGTTTCATCAGCGTGAAATACCTCGGCTGGTTGAGCGGCTGGCTGATGGTGCTGCCCAACGCGCTGCTGGCGATCTATTACGGCTGGCGCAAACAGCCGGAAACCGTCTACACCTCGCAGGTCGGCGATTCGCACGTCTCGATCCCGTTGTGCATCGGTATTTACGCCCTCTATCACACGATGACGGTGCCGAAATTTTTTCAAACGGGAATGTTCATCCTTCTTGGCGCGACGCTGCTGCATCTTTTCTTCGTCACGATTTTCGGGCAACTGCCGAAATTCGCCGGCTGGATTCTTGTCGCGGCTTACGGATTTTTTCTCTGGAAAGGATTGTCCGGCTGAAATTTCACCGCGCGGTCACAAAGGTTTCGTGAAAAAATGCGTGTCCGAGGAAACCGCGAGCGGGTTCATCCGCATTTTGTCGCCCAACTCCGCAAACGGCACCTGCGCACCGATCCAGCGCGGGTCTTTGGCGATCGTGTCCATGGACTCGCGCGTGTTGTTGCAAATCAGATAAGTGGCCGTGCCCAAAACCATGAACGCCTCGAACCGCGTGCCGGTGCCGTGCCGCGCGAACGCGAAATCGCCCGTGCCGTAATTCGCGGTCAACAGTTCGGAACGCAATGCGCCGAGATCGTTCGCAAAATTTTTCAGAAAATCGTCGTTGCGCGGCCCGGCGTAAACCAGCACTCGCGCCTTGTTCTCCGCAAGCGAGATGACCGCCCATTCGTCAAAAACGGTTTTGCCGTAATGCACGTCCATCTGCCCGGCGCACGTCTTGATGAGGTTTTTGGCTTCGTCCAATGTCATAATGGTTTCCGAGAAAAGCAAGTTTTCTGCCGCGGAACAAGGCAATTCCAAAAAACAACACGCGCGGCATTGCCCGGTGCGCCGCAAAATCGTATCCTGCCGGAAATCATGCGCCCGCCAATGCCATCGCGAAATTTTCCAAAGGGTACCGCCGATGGAAAAATTTTGGCGTCCGCGCATCGGCTGTCCACTTTTCTGCTCGCCGCCGTGTCTTTGCCGGTCTTCGCAAAACTTTTCATCCCTATGGATTCAGGCTGGCCGGAAGCGCTGCTGATTTTGACCATGGCCGCCAGCACGCTCATCGCGCTCGCGCGTCAACTGCCTTTGCAAAATGTTTTTCTCGCCGCTTTCGGCATCGCGCTCATGGGCGGCGCGGCGTCCGCGGTTGGTTTTCGCACGGGAATCCCGTTCGGACCGTTCATGTTCGGCCTGGATGCCGGACAACAACTTTTCAAAACATTGCCATGGGCGATGCCGCTGGTCTGGGTCATCATCGTTTTGAATTCGCGCGGCGTGGCGCGATTGATTTTGCGCCCGTGGCGGAAAACGAGGAACTACGGCTTCTGGCTCATCGGCCTCGCGGCGACGCTGACGGCGTTGTTCGATGTCACACTCGAGCCGTTCGCGTCGCGCATACAACATTACTGGCTGTGGATGCCGACAAAATTTTCGATCACCTGGCAAGGCGCGCCGCTCGTGGATTTTCTGGGCTGGGCGTTCGTGACTTTGCTGATTCTGGCGTTCGTCACGCCCGCGCTCATCAACAAACAATTGAGCAGGCGCAGTGTGCCGGACTATCACCCGCTCGCCGTCTGGCTCGGGGCAATCCTGCTTTTCGGAACCGCGTGCGCATCGCACGGAATTTGGATTGCGGTCGCAGCGGACGCAATAATCGCGATCGTCACTGCGGTTTTTGCGGTTCGCGGCGGAAGATGGTAGCCGTGTCTGCCGACTGCTCGCGCTTCGTGATTTTCAACCGCGCCACGCGCGGGCCGTCCATTTCCTCCACGCGCAATTCGCACGCGCCAGCCGTCAACGTGTCGCCGACCTTCGGAAAACCGCCAAGCTTTTGAGTGACCCAGCCGCTCGCGGTCGCGACGCCTTCATCATGCGACACTTCGCCGGTGATTTTTTCGAGTTCGTGCAGCGCCAGCGTGCCGGCGACTTCCCACACGTTTTCACTCTTGCGGACGAATTGCGTCGCTTCCGAGTCAAATTCGTCCTGAATCTGGCCGACCAACGCTTCGAGCGCATTTTCCAAAGTCGCGATGCCGAGCGTGCCGCCGTATTCGTCCACGACGATGGCAAAATGCAATTTTCGTTCGAGAAAAAGCTGGAGCATTTTTTCCAGCCGCGCGGTTTCGGGAACATAGATCAATTTTTTCGCCACGGGCAACAAATCCGCCGCCGTCCGCGCCTTGTCGCGCAACGCGTAAAGGTCTTTGACATGAATGACACCACGCGACTTGTCCAAATCGCCGTCCGTGCAAAGCGGAAAGCGCGAGTAACGCGTTTTTTCCGCAAGCGCGAGGCAGTCGGCCATCGTCGCATCCGTGTTGAACAGCGTGACCTCGTTGCGCGGCCGCATGACTTCGCGCACGGTGCGCTGCCGCAAATCCAGCGCGTTCAAAATGATGTTGCGCCCGCCGCCGACGGTCTTCGCCGATGCGAGCACGAGACGCAATTCCTCCTCCGAATGCCCGCGTTCGATGTGCGCGTCCGGTTCGATGCCGATCTGATGCAACAGCCAGCGCGCGGCATGGTTGAGCAGGCGGTTGAACGGATAGAACGCCAGGTAAAACCATCGCAGCGGACGCGCCGACCAGAGCGCGACCGGCAGCGTCTTTTGGATCGTCAGCCATTTGGGCGCCAGTTCGCCGACGACGATGTTCAAAAAAGTCAGCACAGCGAAACCGACGGCGAAGGAAATGGAATGCTGCCAGATTTCGGATGTGACTCCGAGCGGAGCCAGCAGCGGCTCAAGCAATGTCGTGAACACCGGCTCGCCGAGATAACCCAGGCCGAGGCTGGCCATCGTGATGCCGAGTTGCGTTGCGCTCAAATAGGAATTGAGGTTGCGGACGATGTGCAGCGCCATTTTTGCCGAGCGCCGGCCTCTGACAGCCAGCGCGTCCAGCTGCGTCTCGCGGATGCGGACGAACGCGAATTCGGCGGCGACGAAAAATCCGTTCAACAGCACGAGCGCGAGCACGGCCAGAATCTTCAGTGCGATGAAAACAAGGCCGTTCATAATTTCATCTCGCCGAACATGATTTTCAAGATGTCCTCCAGACTCACGACACCGGCTTCCGTGCGGTCGCGCGCCAGCACGATGGCGAGCCTGTGCCCGGCGCGTTGCATCAGACGCAGCGTGATTTCCAGCCGCATGTCCTCGTTCAGGAACAGCGCGGGCGTGATGTAGGAAGCCGCGGGCTTTTGCAAATCCAGATTGTCGCGATACAGCAGCGGCCCGACCATGAGCAGTCCGGCGATGCGTGGACGGCCGTCGCGCGATTCCCAGACCGGCAGTCGTGAAAATTTTTTCGCGCGCGCAAGCTTTAGCGCATCGGCAAGCGGCGTCTGCGTCTCGACCGTCACGATGTGCTCCAACGGCGTGGCGATCTGCCCGACGGTGAAATTCTGCAGATCGAGCACGCGATTGATCATCGTGCGCTCATCGCTCGTGAGCGATTGCGAGGATTCCTGCATCACCACGCGCATCTCTTCGCGATTGCCGAACAGCCGCCCCGTGAACGATTGTCCGCCCGTCCAGTGCAGCACCGCCGAGGAAACATTCTCGACAATCGTGACGAGCGGGCGCAGCACGAAATAAATCAGCCGAAAAACATTGGCCGCCAAAAGGCAAAGCTGGTTCGGACTGGCGCGGAAAAGCATCTTCGGCAGCAAGTCGAACAGCGTGTAGAACAAAAAGACGGCGATGAAAAAAAGTCCGACGACCAACGGCGTGTCACCCCAAAACCTTTCATGGATTTTGGCGAGCATGAAACCGAGGATCAAAAAATTGGCGAGCGTGTTGCCGACCAGAATCGTCCACAGGAATTTTTCAGGCTTCTCGAGAAAATTGTTCAGCAGTTTCGCCGACGGTTTTCCCGCGCGCGCCAGCCGCCGCACGCGCAGCCGGTTCAGCGCGAACACGCCTGCTTCCATGCCCGACAGCAGGAACGACAACAGCAGGCACAGAGCCAGTACGATCCAGTTGGCGATGTTCATGTTCATTTTATTTCACGCGTTGAATGATCAATTCGCGCACGTGGCGTTCGTCCACGACTTGCGCCGTTAATTTCAAATTGCGGAATGTCGCGGATTCGCCGTTCTCCGGCACGACGCCGAGCAAATGCGTCAGCAATCCGCCCATCGTCTCGACTTCGTTGACTTCCCCGAGACCCGGAAATTCACGGCGAAAATCTTCGAGCCGCATCGCGCCGTCCACGCGCCAGCGTCCCGGCGCGAGTTTTTCCATCGCAAAAAAACCTTCCGGTTGCGCCGTGCCGCGGATTTTGCCGACGAGTTCGCCCAAAATATCTTCCATCGTCACCAGACCCGCGACGCCGCCAAATTCATCGAGCACGATCGCAAGGCCGCGATGCTGTTTCTGCAGACTTTTGAAAAGCTGTAGCAGATTCATCGTCTCCGGCACGAACGACGGAAACTCAATCACCTCCGACAGGTCGATTTTCGGGTCGAGCAGCAATTCGCGCGTGTTCAGGATGCCGACAATCGTGTCCGGCGTTTCGTCGTAAATCGGCAGACGGCGGTGCTTGAACTTTTTTGCCGACGCGATCATCTCCTCGACGCTCGCGTCGTCCGAAATGCACGCCATGCCCGAACGCGGGCGCATCACGTCGCGCGCCTTTCGCTGGTCGAGGCTGATGATCTGCAGGATGATTTCCTTTTCCGATTCCGCGAGCGTGCCCTGCTGGAAAGCCATGTCGAGCAGCTCCTGATACTCCGCGTCCGTCAACACCTGTGACGAACTCACCTGCCCCCGGTTTGCCTTCAAGAACATCGAATTCAGCCATTGCGCCGTGCGATGCAACGGCGTCGTGATTTTTTGGAAAACCAAAAGCAGCCAGCCCACCCGCAACGCCCATCGCTCCGGCTGCCGCACCGCCAGAGTCTTTGGAAGCACCTCGCAACCGATCAACGTGAAGGCGATGAGCGCGATCATCGTCAACGCCAGCGCCCACTGCGCGTCGAAGACCATGCGCAGCGCGACCGCGAGCATCGCCGCGTTGGCGAACGTCGTGCCCAGCGCCAGCGTCGCCAGCAAATCCTGCGGACGCTCCAGCAGCCGCGCCACCGTTTTGCCCGCGAGCGGATGCCTTTCCGCCAACTGCCGCAACTGCCATTGGCTCAGGGAAAACAAAGCCGTCTCCGCCAGCGCGAAAAAGAAACTCGCGCCCGCGAAAAGCAAAATCGCCGCAACCGCTTGCTCCATGCGCGAATGTTAAGTGCAAAAGCCCGGACGGAAAAGGCCAATTCCTTTGAGATCAAAGTGCGGTATTTCCCGGATTCATATTCTTGCCCGCACCA
This sequence comes from uncultured Bifidobacteriaceae bacterium, assembly GCA_964536285.1. Classification (GTDB taxonomy): domain Bacteria; phylum Verrucomicrobiota; class Verrucomicrobiia; order Limisphaerales; family UBA11358; genus UBA11358. Next base: position 5,424 of record CAZHXG010000022.1, on the reverse strand, counting down.
GACATAAAATGTTCTTGGCAAAAGGGAAAGCGTGAAATAAGGTCGTATTCATGAAAAAAATCGCACCGCACCGTGCGGTCGAATAACAATGTTAGGCAACCGCCGTTGCCGCTGCGGTTGCAATCCACGCCGCGAGTCGGCGGTGGCTCAGCTTTTTTCGTTAGGCGTTCTATGTTAACCAAGCTCAAAGTGATAAAATTCGTTTCGCGCTGGTCTGTGGGGATCATCGTTGATTTGGTCGGACTTCATTACACCCACAATGCACTAATAGCGTTGGTGCTTGCCAGTGTCGCGTTCTTTTTGACCAAGTTTGTGATGGGACTGTGGACGACGCCACTCGATGAGTATTACGATGCAATCCGCAGCGGAAAGCCGGAGCAAATTATGGCTGCCAAAGCGTGGATGGATGCACTTGAGAAGGGCGACAAGGTAGCCGCGAACGCGGCCTACGACACGCTCGCGAAGGCAATTCGGGAGGGGAAATAAATGCGGACGGAAACGCCTAACAAGTCGCCGGAGCCAACTCCGATAAATCGCGAGCAGGCCGCCGTTGGCGGTTTCGGTTCCGCTATCGCGGTTCACGGACGGTGGCCGTCTGCAAAGACTCGGCGGTGGCTCAGCTTTCTACGTTAGGCCACATTGCGCGACACGAGGAAAAAATATGAAACCACTTAATTTGGATCGAAGGTCGAAGATCGTATATGGATTCAGCGCCATATTTGTCCTTTGCGCGATAGGATTCCTTATTGCTGGGCGGAGCGATGCCGGTAGTTTGCTTAGTGTTATTGGCCTTAGTTTGGGTAATAATATACTTCACTCATAAGACTTGACGGATTGTGGGCAGTTTTGCATTGTCCCGCAATGCCGCAGACAATCAGCGTTGGAAACCTGCTACTCGACGTTGCCAATTTTCGCATCGTCAAGCAAGACAGTCAAAAACAAGCGCGCGACGCCATTATCGCCGAGCAAGGTAAAAAGCTCGTCAACCTTGCCAAAGACATTATCGCCGTCGGCTTAAATCCATTTGACCTTCCGTTGGTGATTGATGCCGCCGACGGCAATGGAAATTTTATTGTCATTGAAGGCAACCGCCGTCTGACCGCAATCAAGTTGATGTTAAATCCAGAATTGGCGGAAGGAAGTCCGCTACACGCTTCGTTCAAAAAACTGAACAAAGAACACGCTGACGCAATACCGCAAGTAATGGACTGCGTGATTGCACTCAACCGAGAGGCGGGTCAGGTTTGGATAGACAGAAAGCATAAAAGCGGTTTGGAAGGTGCTGGCACAGAACCTTGGTCTGCAATGTCGAAAGCCCGCGCTGACGCATACCACAACATCCCACGTCCCGACCTTGACGCGGTGAATTTTGTTTTGTCGCTGCCGGAACTAGATGAGAAGTTGCGGAAATTTTTGCAAGGCTCACAGTTCAACGTCACGACGCTAAAGCGTTTGGTCGAAGCCACGGACGTTCAAGAAGCCATTGGCTTCACGTTGCAAGGCGGACAGATTATTTCAGATCAAGACAAAAACAGAATCAAGGGAATCTTCACGGAAATTGTCACCATTATCGCCGCCGGAAAACAGGACGGGAAAAAATTCACCGAGCGCGACGTTGACACAGACGAACACCGGATTGTTTTCTTGGACAAGCTGCTCGCCAAGCATCCAAAGAAAAAGAAGGCGGCGTCCGCGTGGGTGGTGTCTGGAAAACCAGCCGACGCAAATCTGAAGACCAAGAAAAAAACAAAAACGACGCCCGGCACGGACGAACAAATAAATTTGATTCCGCGAAAATTTAAGCTGGAGTTGCCCGCTGGGAAAATTAACGACATCTTCATTGAGTTAAAAGAATTGGACGCAACCAAACGCCGCCACGCCGTATCTGTATTGTTTCGGGTGTTCTTTGATCTGACGCTGGACGATTACATTGCAAAGCACGCCCTTGTGTTGCCGATAAAAAATAACGGGCAGCCGGATGATTCCATGAAAACGCGGTTCGGCCTAGTCGTTAATCATGTGACAAGCACAAATCTCCTTTCAAAAAAAGAACTGAAACCAATCAACGTCGCACGGAATAATGAAAATTCGTTCACCGCACCAGACACGCTAAACGCATACGTTCACAGCCGGTGGATGAATCCGCCACCGCTTGAATTAAAACTTTCTTGGCATAATTTTGAGTTGTTTTTTGAGCGGCTTTGGAAGTCTAAAAAATAGTCGCATTATTTGTTGGCCACGATGGGGGTGTTTTTCGCAATTTGGAGCCATGAACTCGAACACGCCATTGCGTTATCCGGGCGGGAAAGGCAGATTAACGCCTTTCATCAAACTGGTTTTTGAGCAAAACAATTTGCTCGACGGGCATTATTGCGAACCGTATGCGGGCGGCGCGGGCGTTGCGGTCAATTTGTTATTACAGGAATACGCCTCCACGATTCACCTGAATGACATAGACAAATCCATTTACGCTTTCTGGCACAGCGTCGTTAATTCGACGGACGAATTTTGCAAAATGATTCGTGATGTTCGCGTGACAGTGGATGAATGGCGAAAACAAAGAGCCATTCAATTTGACGGCAAGAATCACAGCCTTTTGGAATTGGGATTTTCCACGTTTTTCTTAAACCGCACGAACCGTTCTGGAATTATTGACGCTGGCATCATCGGCGGACTGAATCAAACTGGTGCGTGGAAAATTGACGCCCGTTTTACCAAAAAGGCATTGTGCCAGCGCGTCGAGAAAATTGCTTTCTACCGTTCGCGCATCCGGCTTTACAACCTTGACGCCGTTACGCTGATTACAAACGTGCTGCCGACGCTGCCGCAAAAATCCTTGGTGTATCTCGACCCGCCGTATTATTTCAAAGCACAGGATTTATACCAGAACCACTACACGCATGATGACCACGTTGCGATTGCCAAGCTGGTGAAAAACAAACTGAAAATCCCGTGGATAGTTTCTTACGACAACACGCCGGAGATTATCAATCTCTATCACAGCTTCCCGACGATTACTTACGGGATGAGTTACAGCGCGGGCGACAAATACAATGGAAGTGAAGCCATGTTTTTTAACAGGAAGGTTTCAATTCCTGACATAAAAAATCCCGCGAAGGTCGCTTAAACTTTTCCTCGTTTTTCTTGGCGGCGTTTCTTTTCTTCCGCCGCACGCCGGTCAATTTCCGATTTTGGAACGGACATCACGCGGCGAGTGAGGTCAGTAAGTTTTTGAAATGGTGTTGGCTCCGGCTTCACTGATGGATGTGCTTCCATGAATCAATCTCACCCCTAAACAACAACCTCTGGATTGGCCACTTTCATTACATGTTTGTATGACGCCTTGGGATTGGCTTCGTATGAAAGCGATTCATAAATCAACGAAATGTAATGGAAATAAGCGGGGCCGGAATTATTTAATGTGGCAATCAATTCTTTCCAATAATGACGTGAGATTGTAATGGGTTTTTCGAGAACAACCGGCCCACGATAAGGACATTCAATGACCGCCCCATGCAAAGCAATTACAGCAATCTGGTGTGCGGCAATTGCATTTTGATGATCGGCTAGTTTTTGAAATTTTTCAACCGAGAGCGTTGTAATTATTGGTTTCCTAGAAACAAAACAGGAAACAAACGAAGCGACTTTCTTAAACGGGCTGGCGTGACCAATGCCGGGTGCCCATGGAAGGTCTAACATTTCAACCAAGACACGATCCACAGCCCCCTCGTCCACCTCGAAGGGCTGAACACCGTGAGCGGCACCAATCTCGTCCAATAAATCACACAGTGATTTTTTGTCTCGTTCGGCATTACCGCTATGCAGGATATTAAATTTCGGCTGTGTCGTCACCAGATGCGACGGCACTGATAAGTGCCGTTGTTGATTCGCGCGCAAGCGGTCTTATTTCATCTTCGCTCACTTGGCGCAAAGAGCCGCTAGCATTAGAAAAATGCACAGCCTTGGAACTTTCGCTTGGGCAAACTGATTCTTGCACAGGCTCGCGTCTTACTAACCGCAATACCTTGTATTGTTCTGATGGCGGTATTTTACCACTCATCCCGTTTTGTTTCATTTTGTTGGTTGTTCTTATTGTGCTTTTTTTGCCAAAAAAAACAAAATCGTTTCCTCCTACGATTTTGATTTTTGGAACACGTTTAGCACAGGTAAACGTTACTGCCATAATCGCAGTTTTTACCAGATTTCGTCAAACAGTTATTTTGTGACAAATTGGAGTCAAGCAAAAAAATCCGGTTAATACGAAAATCAGCAGTAAAAGTGCCAAATTGCAGTGATTTTCCAGAATTTTTCGCGGCGTTATTTTCGCCGTTTCCCGCGTCCCTGTCGCTCATGCCGGAAGCTCGGCTGCCTGCGCGGTTTTGCCAATCAATTGCGCGTAGGTCAGCCGCTTGCCGATGATACCTGAAATTACTTTTTTGAAACGGCTTTGATCTGTGCCTTCGCGTTCGTTGAAACGGAACGCCTGCTCGTCGAGATAACGGAAAAGGTGGAACGGCTCGACGCTGACGTATGTTCCCTTGAAGCACCGTTTCAGCAAGCACCAGAAATTTTCAAGCCCGTTAGTGTGGACGTTGCCGCGCACATATTCTTTCGCATGGTCAATCGCTTCGTGAACGAAATCTTTGTTCAATCCATTGTATGACGGGAGCGCGTCAGTAAAAATTTGCGAGCCGGGTTCAACGTGCTGGCGGATTTCAGATTGAAGGACGCCGCGGCGAGCGTTCGCAATATGCTTCAATTTCACTTTGCTGGACTTGACCTTGCCCCGCTCTAAAAGTCCCATGACAATCGCCTTGCCGACGCCGCCAGTGCCACGGCCACGCTTGCGCTTTCTGTCAACGTGCATATTGCGAACCTTGCCGCCGATGTAAGTTTCATCAGCTTCAATTTCGCCGGACAGCTTTTCAATCGTGCCGGATTGCATGGCGAGCCGGATGCGTTGGAGCATAAACCAGCCAGTCTTTTGAGTGACGCCCAAAGCACGGTGAATCTCATAGGAGCTAACGCCGTTCTTTGCGTTGGCAATGAGCCAGAAAGCACAAATCCATTTGTCAAATGAGATTGCGCTATCTTCCAAAATTGTTCCGACGCGAATGGTGAACTGCTTTTTCGTCACGCACTTTTTGCACGTCCACAGTTTGCGGGTCGAAATAAAACTCACTTCTTCGCATCCGCAACGAGGGCAGGAAATTTTGCCGGACGGCCAGCGCACAGACTTCATGTATTCAAATGCGCGCTCGTCGTCTGCGAAGTATTTAATGGCCGCTTGTAGCGTTTCAGGAAACTTCAATTCGTCTTTCATGCCGACAAATTACACGAATAAATCTTGTGAGTCAAGTATATTATTACCTTAGTTTGGCTATCGGCAATGCCTCAAGACAGCGACAGTTGCTGGCAAAAAAG
>CAZHXG010000021.1:0-34682 GCA_964536285.1 uncultured Bifidobacteriaceae bacterium | reverse complement strand
TGATTCATCGTGGCGGAAAATGTCGTTCGTTGGGCGAATTAATTCCATGAATTCTTCGCGCCTCTGCGGTAAATCCAGTTTTGCCGCATTGACGCCAAACCGCATTGCGCTTAATTTTCCCGCATGAGCACGGTTGCTGAAATCAAGGCCGCGATTCCCTTGCTGACGCTCGAAGAGCGCGCAGATGTCGCGCGCTGTCTGGGCAATTGGCAGGACGACGCGTGGGATGAGCAGATGAAACGCGACATCGCCGCCGGCAAGCTGGACAAATTGCTGTCCAAAGTGGACGACGACATCGCGCACGGAAAACTCCGCGACCTTCCGTGATTTCCAAAACGCACGAGGATTTCTGGGCTGGCTTCGACGCTTTGCCAAAAACGATTCAAAAACTGGCGCGGGAAAAATTTCATCTCTGGCGGGACGAGCCTTTCAATCCTTCATTGCAGTTCAAGGAATTGCTGCAAGATGTCTGGTCGGTTCGTATCAACCAGAATTATCGTGCGCTCGGTCGCCGCAAAGGAAATTTAATCGTGTGGTTTTGGATTGGCACGCATGCCGAATACGACCAACTTCTAAAGCGGTTGAAATAAATTGTGAGCCTGCTCGAAGTTAAAAATCTGAAGGTGCATTTTCCCGTGAAGCACGGGATGTTCAGCCGCGTCCGCGAATTCGTGAAGGCGGTGGACGACGTTAGCTTCCGCATCGCGCCGGGTGAAACGCTCGGCCTCGTCGGCGAAAGCGGCTGCGGCAAGACCACGCTCGGCCGCGCCATCGTCCGGCTCGTCGAACCGACGGCGGGAGAAATCTCGCTCGACGGCGAAAACATTTTGAAAATGAGCGGCGCGGAATTGCGCGCGCGGCGGCGCAAGTTCCAGATGATTTTCCAGGATCCTTACGGCTCGCTCAATCCGCGCATGACCGTGGAGCAAATCGTCGGCGAGGCGCTGGACATCCATAAACTGACCGACAGCTCGTCCGCGCGGCAGAAAAGAATTTTTGAATTGCTCAAGGACGTCGGCCTCGACCCGGTTTATGCCCAGCGTTATCCGCATGAATTTTCCGGCGGGCAGCGGCAACGAATTGGAATTGCACGCGCACTTGCCGTCGAACCTGAATTAATTATCTGCGACGAGCCGGTGAGCGCGCTGGACGTTTCGGTGCAGGCGCAAATAATAAATTTGCTCCGCGATTTGCAGCAGCAACGCGGCATTGCGTATCTATTCATCGCGCACGATTTGGCGGTCGTCGAACATATCAGCCACCGCGTGCTGGTGATGTATCTCGGAAAAATCGTCGAAGCGGCGGAGGCGAAAACCATCATCCGCGACCCGCAGCATCCTTATACGCAGGCGCTGATTTCCGCCGTGCCGGAAGTTGATCCGGAAACAAAACGCAAACGAATTGTTTTGCCAGGCGATGTACCGTCGCCGATCCATCCGCCGAGCGGCTGCCCGTTTCATCCGCGTTGTCCCATCGCGCAACTGCCGAAGTGCAAAGACGAAGTTCCCGAACTGCGCGAAGTTTCAAAAAATCATTTTGCGTCGTGCCATTTTGCGGGAACGAAGATTGACTCACAAAGTAACCGGGTTGATAATCGAAGCGTCTGAAAACCCCATGAAAGCTGAAACCAGAGTCAATGCACGCAAGGCATTCACTTTGATTGAACTGCTCGTGGTCATCGCCATCATCGCGATTCTGGCGGCGATGCTTTTGCCGGCGTTGAGCCGCGCGAAGGAAACGGCGAGGAAAATCTCCTGCGTGAACAAGCTCCGGCAGCTCGGCCTGTCAATGCAGATGTATGCGGACGACAGCCATGGTTTTTATCCGCCGCGCGTCTACTCGAACACCTGGGCCTCCGTTTTGCAGGGCAGTTATCAAAACCTTGATATCCTCAAGTGCCCGACAGACGGCCCGAATCCCGGCACGCTCACCAACGGCCCGAGTTCTTTGCCGGCGGACATCGCGCCGCGCAGTTACATCATCAACGGCTGGAACGATTATTTTGAAAACCAACTGGCAAACTTTGACGCATGGTATCAAAACGGCGACGCCACCGTGGCGATGTCGCAAAACGTCATTCGTTATCCAAGCGATACGATAGTGTTCGGTGAAAAAGAATATACCGCCGATGATTACTACATGGATTATCAGGAATACGACGACTTGGAGCGGCTCGACCAGAGCAAACACTCCACCATAACCAAGGGCAGCCATTCCGGCGGCTCGAACTACGACTTCGCCGATGGCAGCGTGCGGTTCCTGAAATTCGGCACGGCGTTCAATCCAATCAACCTCTGGGGCGTGACTGACGCTCAACGCAACACGGCGATTACGTTTTGATTTTTTGCCGGCGAATCTGAATGCCGCGCGAACTTAACCTGCGTTTTCAATTTCAGCGCCATGTCGGGGGACGCTCCTCCAGTCACATACCCTAATTCACCAGATGCAGGCGAAAAAAGCGCTGCGGCGAATCACCAAAGTCATTGGTAATTGTGAGCATTCCGCCTGTTCCCTTCACGGGACTACCCAACGGTGTCCAAGTCGGATATGCGAGATCGTCGTTGTATTCGAGCTGATAAGTTCGGTTCGCTGCGCCCGGCCAACTCATTAGAAGGTTTGTTCCTGAAATCTGGATGTTCAGCGACACCGGTGGCAGCGGCGCGACATCGGCCGAGAAACTTAAATTATCAATGCCCAATCCCTGAGCTTTACCGGTGGAATCCGTCATTTGCCAGACCAGCCACAAGACTGCGCCCGGCGGCCAGTTGGTGATGGTCTGGTTGAGCACGCTCAAATTGGTTTGGTTGAGCGGCGAGGTGCCGTTCACTGCGACGCCGCCCGAATCGGCGGCCACGGTCGGGAAACTCACACTCAATCCTGGCAAAAAAGCAGTCGGCGTGCCCGGAAAAGTACCGGTGCCGGTTGGGTCAATGAAATAATAAAATTGCAGGACCTTGGACTTGTTGGATTGACGCCAGACCTCTCCGGTGAATTGAAGATTCATCCGGTTCAAAGTCATGGCCGTTCCGTTGATGAACCTGACGCCAAAGGCGGTTCCACCCGTGGAACTGGTGGCGAGCAGGCCGAGCGCGCGGTTGGAACTATTGGGCAAACCGAAACTGATCTGACCGCCCGTCGTCTGGTCACCATAGGTCGCACCAAATTGGGAACCTGAAACACCAGAACCATACCAGCCAGCGAGTGCGGAAATTCCCAGCCCACCGCTCTTGCCGCTGGCGATAATCGGAAATGCGAAATCATAAGGATTGGCCAGTGAATAAATGACGCCGTTGTTGGTCACCGGATTGTCGGCGTTCACAGAAGTTGATCCCGGATTGGGCAACGCATCAAAATTCTGTGTGTAAATCGATCCCGATTGCGTGTAATCGATAAATGAAGGCGGCGGCGTGGCGGTTCCGTTGTTGGGTGCGCCGGGCGTCGCCTGGAAAAATTCCTGGCGGTTGAAACTTTGTCCGTCGGGCAACGAACCATAGGAATCGTTTAGGTTTATGTTTTTGTAGTCAACATAGTCGAGCACCTGCTGCCGGCCGTTGGTGGCGAGGCGGGTCAAGGCCAGCGAACCTGTACCGCTGGGCAGAATAAAATTGGCGTGCAGTTCATTCGTAGTTGAAAGGTTGGTCAGGCCGTCGGCGAAAATTATTTTGAACTGGCCGGCGTTGATGACGGCGTTTGTCGGAAAAGGCCATTGTAAAAGACTGGTATAATTATTGGCCAGATAAAGCCCGTTCAAGGAAATTACGTTCGTGCTTGGATTGTAAAGTTCCAGCCAGCCGGTGCGCTGGCCGGCGCTGTTGGTGATGCCGTTCAGATTGTCGGCCTGCAATTCGTTGATCCAAAGCGACGGGAACGGCGTGAGCGAACTGGCGACGCTGTTCACCGTGCCGGGTGTGACGGATGCGATGACCGTGGCCGGAGGTGCCGGATTGACCGTGACGACAATGCCGGAACCGGATAAACGGATGGTCAACGGCCCGCCGTTCGTGCTTTGCAGATACCAGAAACTCAAAGTGTAGGTCGCTCCACCGGTCAATGCGGGCGAGCTCGTCTGCCAGATGGCGCTGCTTTGAGTCGTGCCGGCACTGGTCGAAACCACATGAAGACTCGCGTTGCCGGAATGTTTGATGGTTGTGCTCAAAGCCGAGCCCGACAAATTTGCGGAAACCGTCCAAGGGCCAGGGAACCCGGATTCAAAATCGCCATCGGACAAAACATTCGCGCCCGCTTCCGGCACGTTGCCCGCAACAAGTTTGAGGTCGTCCACATAAACGTCGCCCGCCGATTGCAAGTAGATGTAAAGCGTCGAGCTTGAAGCCGTGCCGGTCGCGGTGACATAAGTCCATTGCGGGGTCACCGGCGTGTTGGGGAGCACCGCCGCCCAGTTGCCGACGCGCCAGTTGTCCTGATGTGGGTCAATCAGTTGCAAGGACGCGCCAAGCCCGTTGGCGTTGGTTGGCCAGGGCAAGTGATTTTCATATTTTACTTCGGCCACCGTCACATTATTGGAAGTATTCAACGCGAGGATTCCACTTGCCGGCAAAGTGCCGCTGAACGTGTCAAATACCGGATTGGTCGCCCCGTAAGCTCCCGCGAAAGCCACGCCATTCGCCGCCAAAACCAAAAAGTTGGTCGGCGCGATAATCGAACCGTTCGGGAACGTGTAAGATAATCCTTGAAGCTGCCAGCCCGACAAATCAAACGCCGTGTTAGTAGAGCTGTTATACAACTCAACAAACTGCGCGTCGGTCACAACCGGGTCATACATGATTTCGTTGATGACCATCTGACCTGTCGGCGAGGCATTGGTTCCGTTATAGACGACACTGACCGTGTTGCTATCGCCCGCGAGCGGTTGACCATGCCTGTCCACCCCAACCACGCTCAAGTTGTTTGTTCCGTTGACCAACGGCAAAGCCGCAGTCCAGGTGCTCAATGTTGTCCAGGTCAGCGGATACGCCACGCCATTAATCCAGACGGTGTCCACATTCACGGGGGCCGTGCCGGTTACATACGCCACATTATTACTGGTTGTTACGGTGCTGTTGACCGTAAAGTTGGCGGCATTTACGGCGGCCAGTTGCGAGGCAATGCTGGTCTGCGCCAGGGAAAGCCACGGCTTGATATTCGCGCCGGGGTTTTCGACACTCAGGCCGTTGGCGGTGAAAGTGTTGTATTTGGCATCGAGCAACGGTCCGCTGTTGGCGATATTGAGCGGTCCATTGACCAACTCCTGCAAGGCGCGCCAGTACATGCGCCGGAACGTGGGGTTGTTGTATATGGCGGCCATGTTGGTATCTTGAGAATTCAGGGTGAACAGATTTTGTCCCGGACCCCATGAAACGCTGTTAAGAGCGCCGTTTCCAATCACAATGTTAAAGTCCCACATCAATAATGAATACTTCGTACCCAGCGTGCCAATATAGCCGTAAAGATTCTGGGCGTTTTGCGCGCCGAAGGAATCCCAATTGCCCGCCGCATGATTGGCGGCAAACACCCGCATCCAGTTTTCCATGTCCGCCAAGTTTTCCATGTCCGCCACGTAGCTGGACGAACCGGAGGAGTTGGCCGCATCGATCAGCGAAAAGACGTTGGTGAAGTCATTGTCTGAATCGGGCGTGCGACGAATCTCAAAATTGTAGCGGTAACGCGCCGGCTTTTTCACGCCACCGGTGGTCGTGTAAGGCATCAGGTTGCACCAGGCATTATTATTAAAGGCTATGGTGGCGCCCGAAGGAAAGGGAGCCATCTCAAACCAGGGTTGCATTTTGTAAAGGAACCCATCGGGGTCATTCGGCCAATGTTCCTTCACCACATCGCTGCCGGGCACCTGCGCGTCTTCCATCAACGTGCCGCGGCGATTCCCGTTCACATATACCGCCACATAACGGCGATTGAGCCATGGCACGCCGAGCGCGCGCAGGAATGTGTTGGCCAGTTGTTCCCGTTGAATGCTGGTGTCATCCCCCGGGCCATTGCCCGGCTGATGAATCTTGTTGAAATCCGTCGCCCCGAGGAATTTATCATCGTCGTTGAATTCCCATTTATAGTGGCACAGATTGCCGATGGGGGTGTCAAACTCCTGGTGATATGGGCTGCCAGCAAACCGGCCCTGCATGTTGTAAATGACACGGTTGTTATTGACGAAGGTGCAATCATTGCCCTCGTTGCTTAAGTCGGACAAGTTGGCCCAGCGGGTCACGTTGGTCTGCGTGATCCATAAATGATACACACCAAAACTTCCGCCGGGATTGCCGTCGCCGAACATCACCACACACTCGCGCACCGGCTCATTGTCATTGTTACGCAAGGCAGGAAAGCGTGTCACTGCTCCACGATTATCCGTTGCGGAAATGTAAAACGCGACAACTTGATTTGCCGCCTGTCCGGGAATAGTCGCACTGAAAACGCCGTCGCCCGAAACCGCGTCACCTCCCATGCCATCATCCTTCATCGGCACGGCGGAGTAACTTGTTGCCGGATTGAGCCGGTAATGCAAAGTCGGGTTAGTCACCCCACCCAAATCACTGACGTTGGCTGTCACCACCACCGGCTGATTGGCTGCCGGCAACGATGGGGTGTGCGTCACATTATAAATGGCCGGCCCCGCGTTCGTCACATATTGGCTGTTGGGTCCGCCCGGTGAACCGAGGTTGGTCGGAACGGGCAGCGGTCCTGTGGCTTCGAGCCAGTTGCCATTCAACCGCAGCAGCGCTTCCGGCCAGCCGTGCAGCCAGCGCGCCTTGAACCGCAAGGTCGCGGTTTGACCTGCCGCCAATGAATTGGCATTCAAAGCCACCTGGCAGGAATTATCCCCGATCCAAAGGCGATCGCTGCAACGGATGTGCAACGAATGGCTGCTGACATAACCCGTACTTTCCAAACTGGAACGCGTCATGCACCCTTGGAACGACCAGCCGTTCGTACCACTTTCGAACGTGCCATTGGAAACGTAATTGTTTCCGTTGTAATCCGCTTCGATGTTGTCCACCAGACATTCGCCTGCGTCCAAAAGCCCGATCTGGGCATAATCAATTGATGGATCATAATTGGCGCCATTGTCCAGCACGCCTGTAAATTCAATGTTCGTCCAGACCGACTTTGACGTGTCATCACTGTCGGCCCAGTTCGCCGCCAGCCGATGATTTGAATTCGGATCAATCAACTCCAGACTGCTGCCGCCGCCCGACGACCACTCGCCCCAACGACCACCTGTACCATAGGTAACCTGATCTTCAGCCACCAAAATGGACGTGTTGGCATAGAGTGTTTGGGGCATGCACAAGGTTAATTGCTCGCCGTTGTGCGACAGCTTGCCGCTGTAGTTGCCCACCGTGTTTCCGTTGTTCAGGTTGGGATATTTGGCAAATAAATTGGTCAGATTGCGCGCGACGACCAAATAGCCGTTCGCCGCGAGAGTAACGCTGGGAAAAGTGAAGGTGACGCCGGTGGTAAACTGCCAGCCAGCCAGATTGATGGTGTTGGTTCCTTTGTTGTAAAGCTCGATGTATTGATCGTCGTCGTTGCCACTGATCGGGTCATACATCAATTCGTTGATGACGATGTCGCCGATCAAAATCGCGCTGTTGTTTGTGCCGGGCGTGTTGGTCGTGAAGGCATAAAAATCATTCGCGCCGTCCGGCCAGCGGCCATAGGAAACGCCGTTGGCCTGCGCTCCGAATTGCACGGCATCGAGAATCCGGCTGCCGTCCGGCTTGATGAAGTACAAGGTCTCACCCGCACCGTTGAGCGTGAAGCCAAATTGCGTTTGCGTGAACGAAACAAAACCCGCCGGACCGATGACTGTGCCGGATGGAATGACAAATTTGTTTGTGGTCGGATCATCCGTCAAAATACAGCCTGAAACATCCACGCTGTTCGTGCTGTGATTGTAGAGTTCGATGAACTGCGGCACGGCAGGATTTTCCGAGTGCGGCAGAATTTCATTGATGACCACGTTGCGCAGGAGGCTAGGGCGAAAGGCCTCCATTTGTCCCGGCGTTCCGCCCACGACATCGCTCATGCCCCAAGCACGCGGATCGCCTTCGCCGTAAGTTGGATTTGCCAGAACAATCGAGTGTCCGGTTCCATCCGCAGCTACCGGCCACGGATAAACATCGGAATAAGGCACCGTGAGCAACACATTGGTTTGTTCGTCCAGCAGTTCCACCGTTTCGGATTTCTTCAGGCTACCGGTGTAAGGTCCCATCACATTAGTGATGCCGTAAACGCTTTCAATGTCCGACGGCGCCGCGGCGATTACTAGATAACCGCCACCGGGAATTATCGTGTTGGACGGGAATGTATAATTTATGTCCGCACAAATAATTTCATAACCGCTAATGTCCTGAAACCATGGATTGGAATTATAGAGTTCAAGATATTCCAGATTTTTTCCGTCCGTGCGCGCCGCGGGCTTATACATGATTTCTGAAAATACAATCGGCGATTTGCGGCTGCTCGGCCCGATGACATCATGCGGATTGAGTTGCGTGCCGATGACGGCATTCGTCACATTGGTCATGTCACGAAATTGTGCCGCAGTGACCTGGTTCGTGCCGTGACTGCTGACCCAAAAACCAAGATAAACCCGGTTCGACAGGGAAATGGTGTCGCTGCCCAGTACCGTCCACGTTTGCCCGTCGTAACCCGCATAACCAGTAAACGTGTTGCCGACACGCTGAAGCCGCAGCCAAGTGTTCGGATAATTCGCGGGAAAACTGCCGGCCATACTGGCCATGCTGCCCACCGGATCGCGCCATTCGAAAAACGTACCGTTCATCGCGGGCGTCGCCAGCGACGCGGCAAAACGGCCGTTGCTGGTCAAATCCTCGCGTGCCATCAAACCGGCTTTGGCAAATACGTCTGACAATCCCAAGGCGGCCACCCGGACGCACACGTCAAAATTGCCGGAATACATCTGGTAGGAAAAATTGCCTTGATCCGAAAAACCGCCGAAATCACTGCCCGCCGCCGTCACATTGATGCCGTTGCCCGCAAGCGTGACAACCGAATTTAACAATGGACTTCCGATGTCCTGCGGCACGTAAGGCAGCGCCTGAAAATTAACCATCGTGTTGGGGGCAATCGTATTGGGAGTGCTTGCCAGATCACTCACACCGTTGATGACGATGGAATAGTTGCTGCCATAAACCAACGAACCGGTCGTCAAAATCACCGTCTTGCCGTCCGGATTCAATGATGCGCCAGTCACAGCCAGACCGTCGGTGAAGGCATAATTGGCAGTATTCGTCGCACTCGCAGCACCTACAGGTTTGGAATATACAATTTGCAAATTCGTCGTGCCGATGTTGGCGGCTTGAATCACGGTGGGTGGGTTTATGTCCGGCTCAACCGTCAAAATCGCCGGCGTACTCGTTACCGAACCTGATGCGTTGGAAACAATACAACTGAAAATCTGTCCATTAAGACCGAGGCTCAAGTTGGTCAAAGTTAAAACAGGCGTGATTGCGCCGGACAAATTGGTTGTGTTCAAAAGCCATTGATAGCTGACGTTCGATTGATTGGTCACCAGCAATGAAAAAGTGACGTTGCCATTTTCCACCCCAGTCGCATTGGTCGGTTGCAAATAAATTCCCGGCACATTGGTCAAGCCGGTGAATGGAATCAACAGAGTGCCGGCCGCGCTGGGTGTCGTCATCGGCGTTTCAGAGGTTCCGTTCGGCAATGTCCATTGCACCGTCAAATTGTCACCGCCCGAGGCCTGCGCCATGAGCGCTTCCAGATAGTAACGTTGGCCGCCTTGCAAATAGACCGGTGCGGATTGCTGGTTGGTTTCCGCGGTGAAATCGCGCCAAGGCGTCCAGGAAGTGACCGAAGCAATCGGAATTTCATTTGTCGGATTTTCATTGCTACTCAACAACAAAAGCGAGCTGTCGTCGCTGGCGATCCAAAAGGTGTAATAGCCGGTCATCGGCGGAACCACAAATGTCCGCAACCGCTGCCCGTAATTATTCATCCCGGTGTTGAGTCCCGTCTCGAAGTTGGTGAAGATTTGCGTGTAGGCAGCGGCCGGGTTGTTGGGCCAATTGGGGTTGTTGGCGGTGTTGGTCAACGCGATCAGAGAGCCGCCGAGGTTTGAGTTCAGATTTATCCAAAGTTCGCGATAAACGCCAAAGATTCGTGTGGGGAGGATGAAATTGGTGCTGGCAACCAGCGAAACATCATCCACATAAAACGTTGGTTGCGCCGCGCCCGTTGAATCTTGAATCACGAAACCGGTGAAGTTGGCCTCATCGGCGACGCCCAGTGCGGTGAGCGGAACGGTAAATTGTTGCCAGGTATTGGCCGCCAATGGTGCAAGCTGGTAACTGGTGCTTTGCCACTGGTTGAGTGAACCCCCGGCATCAAGGAAGCCATAGACCTGTAATTGCTGGCCGCCGCTAGAGCCGCCGTTCAACCAGAAGCTGATGGCGGCGTAAGGCGTGGAGTCCATGTCAGGATGCCAGATTTGAATTCCCTGCCACGCGCTGGAAAACGTGACACTAATGGAGTCACTGCCGGAATGAACCGGGGAAGTGTTGGCGTAGTTCAACGTGGCCCAGCCCCAATTTTCCCATCCATTTTCCAGTGCATCATCGTAAACAACTTGATCGGCCTTCGCCGCGAGCAGGGCTGCGGCTAAAAACACCAGCACCAGGAATCCCCTTGGTTCAATGATGGTTTTTTTCATGGGGCGTTTGGCAAATCAGGCAAAGAAACAGACACAATGGCTCTTCCAGTTTAGGAAAAGCACTCTATCATTTCATATGGCAATGGACGTTAAGGCCATTTCCCCCGTCACAGGGGAAGCGCAGTGAAACATTGGAATTTACCACGGTAAGCTTATAGGATACGCGCTCTCGGGGTGTTTTTCAAACTTAATTCATGAAATTGCAGGGAATTATCCCACTCACTTATGCCATATGCGCGCTGCAGCTAGGGCAGCGATTCCGGCGGCTTGAACTACGACTTCAACGACGGCAGCGTGTGATTTCTAAAATTTGGAACAGCGTTCAATACAATCAATCTCTGGGACGTGGCCGACACGCTGCGCAATGCAGCGGTCACGTTTTGATTTTTGCCGGCGAATCTGTGCACTTGCGACAGCCGAAAAATTTTTCTAAAGTTTCAACCGGTTGATGCCCACGTGGCGGAATTGGCAGACGCGCTAGATTCAGGTTCTAGTGAGTAAAATCATACAGGTTCGAGTCCTGTCGTGGGCACCACTTCAAAATTTCAAATCACCAACTCACCGGCACGGTCATCTTTTTCCCGAAGCGGTTGCTGTAATGAAGTTGCTTGTGCCGCTGGCCATATTCGTGGACGAGCTTCGTGATTTTCACGTCGTAGCAGCAATACTCCGCTATCTCCGCCAGCTTGCCATCCTTGAACCACCGGATCGCCTGCAACCCTTCCGCCGTTTTTTCAACGCCGAACGTCGCCGTCGCGATCGAGTCGAGCGACAACCGGTGGTTCAGCGTGTTCTGCAATTCCACCATCATGTCCAGCGTCGGCAACTGCTCCAAATCGAACGACGTGTAGCCGTGCAACACTTCGTAATCGAACCGCAACACGTTGAAACCCACCACGAGGTCGGCGCGCTGCAAATCCTTGAGCAAGTCGTCCACCTGCTTCTCGCCGTAAATTTTATACTCGCCATTCGCGCTGCTGCACGTAACGCCGATGCTCATGCCCATCTTGGAAATATTATTCCATCCGCCGACTTCATCGGAGGACTTTTGTGTTTCCAAATCGAAATAAACGATGTTCTTCGCCACGGAACGATAATTTGTAGCAGCGGACGCGAGTCCGCTCCATCTAAAAAATTTGAGCAGGCTCACGCCTGCTGCTACATTTCAGGCATGGCACTGACACCTTCCACCATGCTGCCGCTCGGCACGACAGCGCCCGATTTCAAACTGCCGGACATGAACGGAAAAATTGTTTCGCTTGCCGACTTCAAAAATACGCCCGCGCTGCTCGTAATTTTCATGTGCAACCATTGCCCGTATGTGATCCACATCCGTGCCGGACTCGCCCAGCTCGCGCGCGATTATGCGCCGAAGCGCGTCGCCATCGTCGGCATCAACTCCAACGACGTGGAAAATTATCCCGACGACAGCCCGGCCAGGATGAAAAGCGAAGTGAAAAACGCCGGCTACATTTTCCCTTATCTTTACGACGAAGCGCAGGTCGTCGCCAAAAATTATCGCGCCGCGTGCACGCCGGACATTTTCCTTTTCGACAAAAATCAGAAGCTCGTCTATCGCGGCCAGTTCGACGACAGCCGTCCGGGCAATGGAATTTCCGTGACCGGAAAAGATTTGCGCGCCGCGCTGGATTCCGTTCTCGCCGGCAAACCCGTTTCACCGGATCAAAAAGCCAGCATCGGCTGCAACATCAAATGGAAATCCGGCAATGAGCCGGATTATTTCTAAAACCCGTCCTTAAAAATTCCAGTGAACGCCACTGCTGCAAATCAAAACCCTGACTGCGGCGGTGTTGGAATTATTTCACCGGTCTGCGGCGAAAAAATAATTCAAAGGATTCGGCGCGCGGCGGGTTCAAAGTTTACAAAAGAACGCCGCATGACCGACGCCGACGAAGATCTGGTGTTGCAAAGTCAAAATGGCAGTGCTGCGGCCTTTGAGGCGCTCGTGCGCAACCATCAAAATATGATCCACGCGCTGACATTTCGGATGACCGGCTCGCCCGCCGACGCCGAGGATTTGGCACAGGAGACGTTCATCCGTACCTACGAGCAAATCCACTCCTTCAACGGCGGCGCGAAATTTTCCACGTGGCTTTACAGCATCGCCGTCCATGCGTGCCTGAATTGGCGGCGGAACGAAGCGCGCCGTTTTCAAGCACACGCCCGGTGCGCCGGGGAAATTTTCGTTCAACAGTCCGGCACCGCGGCTTCGCCGGCGGAAAATGAAATGGCACGGCAGGCGCAGGCGGCGTTGATGAGATTGCCCGCCAAACAGCGCGCCGCGATCGTGCTGACGGTTTACGACGGCTTGAACCACGCGGAAGCGGCGAAAATCCTGCGCTGTTCGGAAACAACGGTTTCGTGGCGCGTATTCGCCGCGAAAGGAAAATTGAAACGCTGGCTGACGGCCACCGGAGAAAAGAGATGAACGATTTTGAACTCGAATCGAAATTGAAGAGCATTCCCTTGCCGAGGCGGACGGAGGAGTACTGGGAAGATTTTCCGGCGCAGGTGCGCGCCAATCTGCGCCGCCCGCCGGAAAATTCTGCCACTCAAAATTTCCGGCTGCCGCGCCTTGCATGGTGCGGCGGTTTCGCGCTGGTCTGTCTGACTTTTGCGCTGGCACTGTGGCCTGTCTTTCAGATCACGTTGAAAAATGAACGCGCGTTCCGGCGTGAACTGGCTCAATTGCCGAACCATCTCCGCACGTTCATGGCAGACGAGCACGGGATGCATTATTTGATCGCCGACCAGCAATGATTTTTCGCGCAAAATTTTATGCCTGAAACTCAAACAATTGACAACGGAAAAATCCTCGGGATTTCCGCGCCGGAAGTTTTGGAAAATCTCGTCCGACTCGCCGAACATGCGGGCGCGAGCGACATCCATTTGCAGATGCGCGGTAAATCCGCCGAAATCGGCTTCCGGCTCGACGGCATCATCACGCCCGGACGCGAACTGCCCGCTGAAATCGCGGAACGAATTTTCGGAAGAATCAAATTTCTCGCGCGGCTGAAAACGTATCAGGAATCGCTGCCGCAGGACGGGCGCATTTCACACGACGAACTTAAATGCAAAAACGACATTCGCGTCGCCACGTATCCGACCGTCACCGGCGAAAAAATCGTTCTCCGGCTTTTCAATTCAACTTCGGTCAAAACTTTGGACGAAATTGAATTTCCGGAAAATGCCCGCGCGGAGTTGGAAAGATTCCTTTTGCAAACGAGCGGTTTGCTTTTGCTCACCGGCCCGGCGGGCAGCGGCAAGACGACGACGATTTACGCCTGCCTGCGCCAGCTCGCCGAACTTGGCGGACGCCACATCATCACCGTCGAAGACCCGGTCGAGCAGATTGTTTCCGGCACGATGCAAACGGAAATCAACGAAGCCATCGGCCTTGATTTCGCCCGCGCCGCGCGGCATTTGCTGCGGCAGGACCCGCAGGTGCTCATCATCGGCGAGATTCGCGACGAAGCCACCGCGCAACTCGCCGTCCGCGCCGGACTCACCGGCCATCTCGTGATTTCCACGCTGCACGCCGGTTCGTGCAAAGGCGTTTTCGAACGGTTGCTTGCGATGTGCACCGACCATTCAGCAGTCGCCAGTGCGGTTGAACTCGTTTTGAACCAGCGTCTCATCCGCAAACTTTGTCCCGCCTGCGACGGCGCCGGTTGCGAAACTTGTCTTCACACCGGTTATCAAGGCCGCGTGCCGCTCGTCGAATGGCTGCGCGTGGACGAAAAAATGCGCGAACAAATCCGGCGGCGTGAATTATCTGCGATAGTGCCAATGCAAACGCTCGAAGCCTCGGCGCGTTCGCTGGTAAACCAGGGCGTGACGAACGAGGCGGAATTCAAACGGGTTTTCGGCTTATGAAATACGACGAATTTGCTTTTTTCAACCAACAACTCGCGGCGATGCTGCGCGACGGCATTCCGCTCGAAGGCGCGCTGCGGCGGCTTTGCGAAGAAATGCGACGCGGTAAACTGCGCGACGAACTGCAATCGCTCGAAGCCGACCTCGCCAGAGGCACGCCGATGGCCGACGCGCTGCAAGCGCGCCAGTTGCCCGAACTTTACAAGCGCATGATTGTGGTCGGCGTCAAGAGCGGCGACCTGCCCGGCGCGCTGACGATGCTCGCGGATTATTTTCGCCGTCAAAGCAATTTATGGACACGGCTGAAAGGTTTGATGGTTTATCCGCTCATCGTTTTGTTCGTGGCATTTGTCCTTTCCTGTTTCTTGTCCTACATTCTCGGCCATTTTATCTGGAACAATTTAACCGAACTGTCCGGATTTTATGGACACGCTGCGACTATACCGGTTTCAGTCGGTTTGTGGGCGCCGCCCATACTTTTTGGCGGCGCACTGGTCGCGGCTTTTGCCGGTCTTGTCATTTTGCCAACGCGCCGGATGTTGCGCTGGCGACTGCCCGCCTTCAAGGAAGCCAGCTTGTCGGAAGTCGCATCTGTCATCTGGCTGATGCTGAAAAATGGCGTGCCGCTGAACGATGCGCTTCAACTCGCAGAGCAATTGGAAACCGGCACGCGCGCGGAAACGGAAATTGCTCGATGGCGTCAGCAATTGGCATCGGGTCGCGGAAAATTTTCTGAAATGGCCGCTTCAAATTCGATTTTTCCGCCGCTGTTCGTGTGGACCGTCGCGCAGGCGGGCGAAGATTTGACATCAGGTTTCAAGCGGGCCGCAGAATTGTATCAGGCACGCGCGTTGTATCGGATGGAAATGTTCCTGTATTCGGCGCTGCCTTGTTCGATTCTTCTGATAGCGACACTGATTATTTCCCAAATCCAACCCGTTTTTCGCGCCTTGACCATGTTTATCACGGCATTAGGCGGCGGAAACGGCAGCGATTAAAAAATGACGAACTCAATCACATTTTTGCCGATGCTTGCCGGTGTTAACGCCCCACCGCCACTCTTTTTTCTTTGGTTTCTTTGGATGCTGCTGAAACTTCTTGCCGCAACGGTTTCGCTTCTTTTTTTGTTCGGCATCCCTTTCGGTCTGATTTTTTTGATTCATTTTCTTTTCAGCCTGCCGATGCGCCGCGCGGAACGCGCACGGCTCTTTCTCGATTTGGTTGAAGGAGCGCTTGAACGCGGCCGGTCCATAGAAGAAATGATTCTCTCCGTCGCGCAAAGCCGCGATCGGACGGTTGGCGTGCGCTTTCATCTGCTCGCGGCATACATTGAAAGCGGATTGCGCTTTGGCGAAGCGTTAAAAAAAGTGCCGCGCTTTTTGCCGCCGCAAATTTCCGCCATGCTGCGCGCCGGGGAAAAACTCGGCGACCTGAAAAAAGTCTTGCCCGCCTGCCGCGAAATCCTGCGCGACCGTCCCGCCGGCGTCCGCAGCGCCATGCATTACATGATCTTGGTTGTTCTGCTTTTCTCGCCGATCTTTGTTTTCGTGGTGATGATGACGATGACTTTTGTCATTCCGAGATTCAAAGAAGTCGCCGCTGGAATGAGCGCCAAGTTATGGCCGGAGACATCATTCGTTTTTGCGCACACAGATTGGTTGATCGGTATTGAAACGTTGATTTTTTTGCTACTCGTCCTCGCCACGCTCATTTACATCGGCGGGCCGCAATTCGCCCGCGCGTTTCAATTTCGCGGATTGCCCGTCGTGGACTGGATCGCATGGCGCATTCCGTGGAAGCAAAAGCGATTGCAACGCACCTTTTCCTCCATGCTTGCTGTGTTGCTTGATGGCGGCGTGCCGGAAGCCGAAGCCGTCGGGCTCGCAGGCGATTGCACGGCCAATGAAATTTGCCAGCGGCAAACCGCGCGCATCCTCATCGCAATTAAACAAGGAATAAAATTGGACGATGCCATCCGTGCGTTTGATGACAGTGGCGAATTTCACTGGCGGTTCACGAACGCGACCCACGCGCGCGGCGGATTTTTGAATGCGCTGCGCGGCTGGCATGAGTCACTCGAGGCGAGAGCGTTTCAGCAGGAGGAAGCCACCGCGCACGCCGTCACCACCGGCCTCGTGATTTTGAATGGCCTGCTCGTCGCGCTCATTGCCACGGCCATGTTCGGCATTTTGATCGCAGCTTTAAACGGAGCCTTGTTGTTATGAAAATGAAATTTTCCCGAACGCTCCCAAAAAAGATCTTCGCCAAACGCGGTTTTTTGGAAGTGGATTTGCTTGTCGGTCTCGCAATTTTAAGCCTCGCGATCTTGCCGCTTGCATTTTCGTTCGTACGCGAACGGCAAGTTCTTAAAATAGAATACTGCCGCTGCGTCGCCAACGAAATCGTGGACGGTGAAATGGAAATCCTTGCTTCAGGCGACTGGAAAAATTTTCCCGACGGCGTGCAAAATTATCCCGTTCCCGCAAACGCCGCCGCCAATCTGCCGCCCGGACATTTTCAACTGACCAAGAACGGAAATCATCTGCGGCTCGAATGGAATTCCGACAAACACAAAGGCATCGGCGTGGTCGCCCGCGAAATCACCATCAAATGAAATTCCCCTCCGCCATTTCATTCGCGCGCCGGCAGGCCGGGATCATGCTCGTCGAATGTCTGGTCTACATCGCCGTGTTCGCGATCCTGACCGGCGTCGGGACCACAGCGTTTTATTTTTTCTGGGACCACTCGAAAGCGTTGATGTATGCGACGGACGACATCTCTTCCGCGTTGCGCACCGGCGAGCGCTGGCGGGCGGACGTGCGAAAGGCGACGGGAAAAATTTCCGTTGAAACCACGACGGCCGGCGAACTCGTCAGGATTCCGGAAGGCGGCAGGGAAATCATCTACCGTTTCAGTTCCGGCGAAATCCACCGCCAGATTGCATCGTCGAATTTTTCTGAATTGTTGCTGTCGAAAGTCAAAACGTCGCAAATGAAGACGGACGCGCGCGGCGACGTGACCGCGTGGCGCTGGGAATTGGAGCTGGCCCAGCGGCGCAGTGAGACGCATCTGCCACTGCTGTTCACCTTCGAGGCGGCGCAAACCGAACCATGAAACTACATCGCAACAATTTTGTCCGACAAAACGAGCGCGGCTCAACGGTCATCCTGTTCACTGCGCTGCTCACGATCATGGTGATTTTAGTCGGTGCCAACAGCAGATCGCTTTTTCATCTGCATCGCGAAATAAAATTGCTGGAGCAGCAACAAATCAAACGGCTCGACGCCTCGCAGACAAACACGGTCGCCATCACGCAATCAGGAACAAATCCGGAATCAAAATGAACGCCGACGCCAGCGCCAAAAAAATAAAAATGCTCAAAGCTTCGCTCCGGTGCTTTGTTTACGGGTTATTATCATTGATTCCATTATTTGGGTTTCCGTTTGCAATCGGAGCGCTCTGGATTTCAGGCCGGGTGCGCGTCACGGAACGGAATTATTGGAACGCCGCACGTCCTTATCGGATTTGGGGCGTCGCCTGCGCCGCGTTCGGAACCATTTTTTGGTTTTGCATCCTGTCGTTGATTATTTCCAACGCTGTTTTCAATTCCAACGGTTCGGGGAATTATGGCGGTGGTGGTGAATAAATTTTCAAGCATTCGGTGGTTATTTTCCAACCATTTCGCGGAGCAATTGAATAAACGTTCGTTCTCACGGCGCGTTTCCTGTTAAAATTTCCCTGACAAACGCGCGGAAAATCTTCATGCTGTTTCCATGAACCAATGGATTAACGATTACGTCAAGGCGCAAAAAGCCGCGTTCGATTCCGTGCCCGCCGACGCCGTCGCGCGGCTCATCGAAATTTTGCGCGACGCGCTCAAGCACGACCGCGCGATTTTTTGCTTCGGCAACGGCGGCAGCGCGATGAATTCCTCGCACTTCGCCACCGACCTCGGCAAAGGCTCGTCCGACAAGGTCAGCAAACGTTTTCGCGTCCATTCGCTCAACGACAACATGAGCTGGCTCACTGCGCTCGCCAATGATTACTCCTACGAGCACGTGTTCGTCGGCCAGTTGCAAAATCACGGCAAGCCCGGCGACGTCGCGCTCGGCATCAGCGTCAGCGGCAACTCGCCCAACTGCGTGAAGGCGCTCGAATGGGCGAAGCAAAACGGGTTGAAAACCATCGCGCTTGTCGGCGGCAAACGCGGGCGCATGGCCGAGATCGCCGACCACGTCATCGTCGTGGCCGACACGCATTACGGTCGCGTCGAGGACGTGCAGATGAACATCTGCCACCTGCTCTGCTATGCCTTCATGGAAAATCCGCAATGGGCGAAATGATTTTTCTTCCGTATGACTTGCGAACGCCCGGACAAAAATTCAGCGTTCACTCTGGTTGAACTTCTGGTCGTCATCGCCATCATTGGAATTCTCGCCGCGCTTTTGTTGTCAGTAATTCCTCAAGCCAAAGCAAGAGCTCAACGAATTCAATGTGTTAGCAATTTACGTCAAATTGGTATCGGCTTGCAAAATATCCTCGCGAGCGACCATGTCTATCCTTTACACATTGAAAATAAATATAATAGTTGGATTAACCAAATAGAGATTGAGGGTTTTGGCATCTCTAAACCTGCGACAAATTTTTTTGAGACGGGCGTATGGCTCTGCCCTTCGACTAAATGGTTAGTCAATTTTGCAGAGCTCAAAATATCTCCTGGTTATTACGGTTATAATCCGCAGGGCGTTGCTTTGACCGGAAATCCAACCAACGCATTGGGCCTGCTTGGTCATTTTAATCCGAGTTCCAGCACATATACTCCAATTGCGGAATCTGAAGTTGTCGATCCAACCGACATGATGGCAATTGGCGACAGTTTCGATTCCAGCATTGATTTTATGCGTTATAATCTGAATGACTTAATGAAATACGGAAACACACTTACCCGCCATCAAGGTCGCGCCAACGTGGTTTTTTGCGACGGTCACGTCGAATCGCCGGCGCTGCAATTTCTTTTTGAAGACACCAGCGACGAAGCATTGAGCCGCTGGAATCGCGACCATCAACCGCACCGTGAGAAATTATCACCGTAAATTTTGTTGCAGCCGACGTGAGTCGGCTCATTTTTTAATTTGAGCGGACTCACGTCCGCTGCTCCTTCCAATTGCAAACCTCCCGCACACTAATCTGCGTCAAATCCTCCACCGCCCAATCCGGCTGGCATTTTTTTAATTCATCCAATGTCGCGCCGCCGGTGGCGACGGCCAGGACTTTCGCGC
Source organism: uncultured Bifidobacteriaceae bacterium (assembly GCA_964536285.1). GTDB lineage: Bacteria > Verrucomicrobiota > Verrucomicrobiia > Limisphaerales > UBA11358 > UBA11358. Next base: position 14,798 of record CAZHXG010000021.1, on the reverse strand, counting down.
CGATGAATTTTCCGCAGCGGATGTCGAACGGCGTGTCGCCGACTACCACAATCTCCTGCGATTGCAGATTTTTCCCCAGCACGCGCCGTCCGCGCGCGAGCGCGGCGGCGGCGATGTGATCGCGGTCTTCGTGGTCATCGGCAAACGCGCCGAATTGAAAAATTTCCCAGAGATTGTAGCGGCGCAGTTTGATTTCCGCCCCGAGCTTGATGTTGCCGGTGAGCAGGCCGAGCACCGGCGGCTGCGGCAACGCCTGCAGGTCGCGGATAAATTCGCGTGCGCCGCGGCACACGCTGCCGCTGCCGGGCGTGAGAATGTGGTCGAGCCAGAAAACATAACGCTCGAAAAACTGCCGGAAGTGTTCGGGCGTTTCAGGCAGCCCGTGGATTTTGAAAAATTCGCGGACGAGGCTCACGTCGGTGCGCCCGGCGAACTTCATTTTTTCCGCGCCATGATGCAGGTTGAATTCCGTCGCGAACGTTTTTTTGAAGGCCTGCGTCCCGGCATGTCCCGTGTGGACGAGCGTGCCGTCAATGTCGAAGAGAACGAGCCGAACCATGCGAAAAAATATCAGAGCCGCGAAGTTCCGGCGAGATTTTTAAGCCGGGTTCGGAACGTAAAAAAATACTTGCCAATTTTCCGGACGCTTTGGTAATTATTTTTCAGCTTCGGGAACGACTGGGATTATGAGGGTCGGGCGCGCATTTACGTTGATTGAGCTGCTCGTGGTGATTGCCATCATCGCGATTCTGGCGGCGTTGTTGCTGCCGGTGTTCGTCCGCGCGAAGGCGTCGGCGCAGGCGGTTCAATGCCGCAACAACCTCAAGCAATGGGGCATGGCTTTGCATCTCTATGTGGCGGACAACAAAGATTTCCTTCCGCCTGAAGGCTCTTTTTATCCGACTGATTCGCAGACCAATGTAGGTTGGTACGTACAATTGCCCAAGCAAATAGGTTTGCCACGATACTTTGATATGCCGTGGCGGACAAATGCTTTGGCTGACGTTGGAAATTCCATTTGGATTTGTCCGAGCAACCCGCGCCGGAGTGACGGGAAAAATTTGTTTCACTACTGTTTGAATGGACTCATTGATGGTTCGGGAGCAACCGACCGCAAGGTGGGACTCTCGTGGTTTCAAAACTCATCAAGCATCATTTACCTGTTTGATTCAAAAAATGAACCGGCAGTGGTTACAAGTCCTAGCAGTCCCGGAAATTTCGTCCACACCAACCTGCACAGTCGCGGCGCGCAATTTGTTTTTCTGGACGGCCATGTCGCCCGTTTCCGCAACAAAGAGTATTGGAACTTTAAAACGAACAAAGGAATCACGAACAACCCGGAGTTGGTCTGGATTCCGTGATCGGTTTCACCAGCGAATAAACTCGCCAAATGCAACGGCGACTGGCACGTTGCAAATGCTTTATGCAAGCCAAGAATTTTTTGCGACGCGTTTTTTTGCCGGTGTTCATTTTCAGTTTCGCTTTCATCGTTCGCGGCGAAAACGTCACGAACACTTTCGGTTTCAATGGCCACGAAACTTTTCCCGTTGAAGGCCAGATCAGCCTGCTCCACGCGACGGATCTTGACGGCGACGGCTTGAACGACCTCATTGTCGCCAACAATTTCGGCTCCAAAATCAATCTGCTTTACAACCAGACCGGTAAAACGAACCAACCCGATGCGAAACTGGCGCAAAAGCTGGAGATCAACGAACTTCCGCCCGGCGCGCGCTTCCGCATTGATTCCATTCCCGTTGACGAACACATCGGGGCGATGGTTGTGGATGATTTGAACGGCGACGGAAAACCGGACATCGCTTTTTACGGCGATGGGAAGGATCTCGAAGTGATTTATAATCAGGGCACGAACGGCTGGAGTGAACCGAAACGCTGGCATATCGACGACGGCCAGATGGACGCCAACTCGCTGGCCGAAGGCGATCTCAACGGCGACGGCCGTCCCGACCTTGCTTTGCTGGGTAACAACGGTTCGCTTTATTTTCTGCCGCAAAACGCCGACCACACTTTCGGCGAGCCGCAAAAAATTTCCTATTCCGGCACGCCGAAGGCCGTGCAAATCGCGGACGTGGACGGCGACGGAAAAAACGATCTGCTGCTCGTGGATTTTGACAGCCCGACTCCGTTTCGTTTCCGGCTGCAAAATTCCGGAGGCCAGCTCGGGCCGGAAATTTATTTCAAGACGCCGCCCATCCGCTCGTTTTACGCAGACAATCTGGAGAACGACGCAAAAAATTACGTCGTGACCATCGCTCAAAGCTCCGGTCGCGCGCAGGTCTCTCAATTCACAAAAAAACCCGGCGAAGTCCTGTCCGGCGCGTTCCGGCAGGGACAATTTCAAATCCTGCCGCTGAACAAAACCGACGCTGCGCAGCGCGGTCTTCTTTGGGCGGATGTGAACGGCGACGGCCGTCCCGACTTGCTGGTGGCCGAACCGTCCAGCGGCCAGCTTTCGGTTTATCTCCAAAATCCGGACGGCTCGCTCGCGCCGCCAAAAACTTTCCCGACGCTTGCAGGCGTGACGCAAATCGCGGTGGCGGATTGGAACAACGACGGCACGCCGGAGATTTTCCTGTTGAGCCACGACGAAAACGCCATCGGCGTGACGCAGTTCGACAAGAGCGGACGGCTGCCGTTTCCGACGCTGCTGCCGCTGGACGGCAAGCCCCTCGTCATGGCGGTCGGCGCGTTGAAACCCGGCGCGAAACCGGTGCTGTCGGTGATTTTGGACAAGGACGGCCAGCGCTCGCTCATGACGCGAACGGCGGACGGCAAAGCAAAAGCACAAAAGTTGCGCGACAGTTTCAAATCGAATCCGGTAACGATGGCGATTCAGGACGTGGATCAAGACGGTCTGGCGGATTTGGTCGTGTTGATTCCCTATGAAAAAATCAAGGTGCTGCTGCAAAAATCGGGCGGCGATTTTGACGAGGAGGATATTGATCCACCCGGTGGCGCGATTGATCAGCCATGGCTGGCGTCGGCGGACGTGGACGGCGACGGCAAACCGGAGCTGCTTTTGCCGCAGAAAAATTTTGTGCGCGCGGTCGTGCTGGAACGCGAAACCAAAACGCAGGTTTCGACAAATCAACCGGACTGGAGCTTCCGCGTAAAAGACCAGATCAACGGCGCGGAAAGCGATTCGCGCATCACCGGCGCGACGGCGATCCGGAACGGGACAAATGCTGCGCCCTCGATTTTCATGCTGGATGCGGAGCACAAGCAGTTGACGTTGTGCGAACGCGACACGAACGGCGTATGGCAGATCGGACGCAACGTGGATTTGCCCGTCACGGATTTCAGCGCGCTGCAACCGGTCGCGCTCTGCGGCACGAATGTCCAGAGTGTGGCGTTCCTCGGCGTGAATTCCGTCGCGTGGATGCCTCTCGCGGGCGATGTCTGGGACTTGACGGTGCTGGACGGTTATGAGACACCCATCAAGGATGGTTATCTGAACGACGAGGTGGCGGGCGACCTGGACAACAGCGGACGCAAGCAACTGGTCTTCATGGAGACGGCGAAAAATTATCTCGATCTCGTCTTTTTCAATTCAAAGCACAAGCTCGTGCCCGGCGATCGCTGGCAGGTTTTTGAGCAACACACTTTCCGCGGACGCGACAACGCCGTGCCCGAACCGCGCGAGGCGCTCGTGGCCGATGTCACCGGCGACAAGAAAAAAGATCTCATCGTGCTGGTGCATGACCGGATTCTGGTTTATCCGCAGGAATGAACGGAGGATGCCGCCCGCGGCTTATGCCCGGATCAATTTCGCGGCGGCGGCATGTGCGAACACCACGTCGGGATCCCGTTGCAGTGCTTCGTCGTAGTGTTGGGAAAATCCTTCACCATCCACCGTTGGTATGAGCAGAGTTTTGGCCCGGACCACCAGCGCATCCACTCCGGCCACCGCCAGTGACTCCTTCGCCTCCAGCACTTCATCCATTTCAGCGATGAGCTGTGACACCGGGCGCAGCCATGCGAACCACGGATCGGCGGTCACCAGTTGCAAAAATTGATATGGCGAATGGATTTTGCCGAAAGTCTGTTCATAGCTGGCACGTTCGGATTCCAGCAGCGCCTTGTGCAGGTGGAGCAACGCGTCGCGCAACTCCGCCAGACGTTGCCGGACGCCATCGTGCTCCACTACCGGTTGGACTGACATTTCATTTTTCACACTGTATTATAGCATATAAACGGTCGCCGGGCATCGCATTACAGGCACAAATCTTTGTTAACGCTTTTGGTTGTAAAAAGCCTGCGAATACCTCTGCAATGCCAATTCATCCGCGCGTGTTGCAAGTTTTTTGTCCACCGAAAACCCTCGCCACTCAATCTGAAATTTTTCGCGCGCAACTTCACTCATCGCATTTTCAAAATCTGTGCGCTTCAACGAAACCGGCGGCGGCTGGACCGAGCCTTGAACCAACAGGCCGGATTTGTTTCTCCGTTGCGCTGCACCTGCGATTTTTTTGCCGTGCCACAGCAAATCAAATTTTTCGTGGCCAGCAAAACATTCGCCCGGCACGGATTTTTTACAACTCGGCGCAAGTTCGGTTTCAATTTTCATTTTAGCGAACGCGCTTTGAATCCATTCGTGGATGCGACGATAACTTTCAATCGCTTTCAACGAATACCATTCGTGATTTGGCGGAACAACGAGGCCGTAAGTCCAATCCGCATCGTGCGGCACCATGCCGCCGCCAGTCGGACGGCGAATCAATGGACGCAGCAACGTCGCGCGCTCGACCTCGGAGAATTTTTGGAAATAGCCGAACGTCGCCGCCGGTTCAGTCCAGCCGTAAAACCGCAGCACCGGTTTGCCGAGTCGCGAAACATTTTCAAGCAACGCTTCGTCCAGCGCCATGTTGGACGCCGCATCGCATTTGCCGGAATTGAGCAGAAGCCAATTCATTTTGGCAGCGCTTCCTTCACGCCGATTCGCGGACACCATTTCAACACTTCGCAATTTGCACAATCCGGCTTGCGCGCGTAACAACGCCTGCGTCCGTGCCAGACGAGCCAGTGGCTGAACAACAGCCAATATTTCTGCGGCAGCAATTTCATCAGCGCGAGTTCGATTTTTTCCGGCGTCTTTTCCGTGACCAATCCGAGCCGGTGCGACAAACGAATCGCGTGCGTGTCCACGACGACACCGACGACCACGTCGAATGCGTTGCCGAGGACGACGTTCGCTGTCTTGCGCCCGACGCCGTCGAGCTGGATCAATTCCTCCATCGTGCGCGGCACTTCGCCGCCGTGATGCTCGATGAGTTTGCGGCAGCAGTTCTGGATGTTCTTCGCCTTGCTGCGGAAAAATCCGGCGGACTTGATGAACTGCTCCAGTTCCGCGCGCGATGCGTCCGCGAAATCTTTTGCCGTGCGATATTTTTTGAACAGCTCCGGCGTGATGAGGTTGACGCGCTTGTCCGTGCATTGCGCGGAAAGAATCACGGCGACGAGTAATTGGAGCGGATTTGCGTAAGTCAGCTCGCAGTGCGCGTCAGGATAAGTCTTCTGGAAACCGGCGATGATTTTTTTTAGCCGCGCGGTTTTGGTCTGGAGCGATTCACGGAACATTTCTCCGCAAGATTAACCGCCAAGACACAAAGGCACAAAGTTTTTGACACGAATTACACAAATTAACGCGAATTAATTTTCGACGCAGGGAATTTCAACTCAACCCGCCACCACCCATGCAATGTAGTAGTTGTTTGCCGAAAGAAATACTCCAAGACTCATAACCACAAGAAGTATTGAGAAAATGAATTTGAGCACCGTTACTAAAATAAAGAAGCAGGTCGCTTGTAATTTCATCCACAAGAAACTTTGAAATCGTTTGGCCTTGAATGGTTTTGATAACGCGTTCAGTTGCGTCAACTGGTTTTGGAAGGCCAAAAATATGACCGTCATCCTCTGATGTGACAAAAATTCTATCGTCGGCCAGCAAACGCCAGAAAGATTCCGTTGTAATAAGGCCGCCGTTTCCGAATGTAAAAAACCAAGTATGATCGAGTTTTTTTACTTCGGAAATTTTTTGACCGACTAGCCATGTTAAATCGGCAGACATAAATTATTGCGCCAAAGTTATGCCAATACATTTTCCTTTTCGCAATTTTCTTTTCCGCAACTGCAAATCTTAAACCAACTGCGGCTCTTCAATTCTTTCTGGTGGCTGACCGCAAGGTCTGCCGTCGGCGGCTTCGGGATATTCGAAAATTTTTCCTTCGTAGTTGCGCAGCACCACGCGGTCGGCGTTGTGGCTCAAGACGTATTCGGGATTGACCGGCACTTTGCCGCCGCCGCCGGGCGCGTCAATGACGTATTGCGGCACGGCGTAGCCGGTCGTGTGCCCGCGCAATTGCTGCATGATCTCGATGCCCTGGCGCACGCTCGCGCGCAGGTGCGCCGAACCGGAGATCAAGTCGCACTGGTAAAGATAATACGGCTTCACGCGGCACATGAGAAGTTTCTGGACGAGCGCCTTCATCACGGTAGCGTCGTCGTTGACGTGCTTGAGCAAGACGCTCTGGTTGCCGAGCGGGATGCCGGCGTCGGCGAGGCGGCCCAGCGCGTCACGCACTTCGGTCGTCAATTCGCGCGGATGGTTCGAGTGGACGCTCATGAAGAGCGGGTGAAATTTCTTCAGCATCGCGCAAAGTTCCGGCGTAATGCGTTGCGGCAAAAATGTCGGGATGCGCGAACCGATGCGCAGAAATTCGACGTGCGGAATCGCGCGCAGGCGGCTCAAAAGATTTTCCAATTTGTCGTCGCTCAACAGCAGCGGGTCGCCGCCGCTCAAGAGCACGTCGCGGATTTCGGGATGCGCGGCGATGTAGGCGATCTGCTTGTCGAATTCGGGATGAAAATCGTAGCCGCTCGCATTGCTCACAAGCCGCGAGCGCGTGCAGTAACGGCAATACGCGGCGCAGCGGTCCGTCACCAAAAACAAAACGCGGTCGGGATAACGATGCACGAGTCCGGGCACTGGCGAGTGCGAATCTTCGCCGACGGGATCGCTCATCTCCCAAGGCGCGGTGTGGGATTCGGCGAGTTTGGGAATGACTTGCAGCCGGATCGGACAATTATCATCCGCCGGATCAATGAGGTTGAAAAAATACGGCGTGATGGCGAGCGCCAATTTTGTGTTCGCGAGTTTCGCGCCGGCGAATTCTTCCGGCGTGAGCGTTGGCAGAAATTTTTGCAATTGCTCCACCGTCGTGATGCGGTGTTTCAACTGCCATTTCCAATCATTCCAGTCGGCGGCGGAAACATTTTTCCAATAGCCGCGTCCGGCGGATTGGAATTTTTTCAGGGATTCAAGCGAACTGCCCGATGGCGGCTCTTCACCGCCCGATAGATTTTCCGGCTGCATTTTTCAGTGTTAAAATTATAAATGTGATTTGCGCCCTGTCAAGTTGACCGTTCACGACGGAGGCGCGTTCAAGTCAAAATTTCAGCGGCGCCAGGCTTGGTTGCCAGGATTTGTCCGGTTGGATCGCGGATTCAACGGTCCGCCGCCGCGCGTCGAGCGTGTCCAGTCTTTTCAAAGTATCGCCCGCATTCACTTTTTGCGAAGCAGCTTGCGAATGTTTGGTTGTCGAATGAACAGTTCCAGTTTTTTTGCCCTGCCCAAGATAATCGCCAATGGCGCGGCGATAACCATCGGTCAACGCGGCCAGCGGCGCGGCCATGCGATATTGCGCCAGTTCGAGGTCGCGCAATTTGGTCTGGAGAATCGCCGTCTGCCGCGCGGAATCAAAATTGCGGATGACGGCCTGCAGCGACACTTCTGCGTGAACAGGCAGGTTGTTCGACGCCGTGCGGAATTCCACCGGCACGCTCAAAATTTCGTCGAGTTTTTCGCGGCTGACGGCGGGCGTCCATCGCGGGCCGGGGTCGCGCGCCATGAAACTGACGACCCGCAACGCCCACCATTTTTCCAAATCAAGCGGTCGCGGAAAATTTTCGAGGAAAGCGGACTGAAACGCGGTCTGCCAGTTGTAAAAGCGCGGCAGAGTTTCGAGCATCGTTCTCAAACGCGCGGAACCGTTCTTTAAACCGAGCAATTCGTTCACGAACAACTGCGCGCTGGCGTGATAGATACCGCCGTCCGCGCCGTTCAACTGCGCGTCGGTCGGCCAGCTTAATTCCTCGAACGTCAGCGCAGGGGAATTCTTCAACACATGCCGTGCATCGGCCAGCGAATCCGTTCCTCTTTCGGTCGAGTTGACGCGTGTGACCGGCATGCCGTTCACGATCTTGTCCGGCGATGATAAAATGATTTCCGACAAGCCCGGGGCCAGCAGTTCCTGCGACAAACCGTCGGCGAGCCACGCTGGAATTCTGGCGGCGGGTGCGCCGGGTTTCGCATCGCGATCGGCGAATTCGAGCAACAACACGCCGGTCATCGCACGCGTGAAACGTTCGCGCGGCAAAACATCGGGCAGTTGAACCTGATAATCCCAGCCGTTGGCGGACGGTTTGGAGACAATCGTGACATCCTCGTCGAACGATCGCGCGGGATGCAACGCGATAAAAATCCGGCCGCGCCATGGCAACTTGGGATTAACGCCGAGTTCGCGCCAGAGCGATTCCTTGATGCGCTCGGAAGAAACGGCAAGCAACGAGGGTTTGAGCCGTACATAATCAGCATTGGTGGCCTGTCGCGAGTTTGCCAGCGGCGAACTTTCCGCCGAACCGACGACGATGAACTGGCCGGAAATGCTGACAGCCGAACCGGGTTCCGCCTGCGAAAATTGTGCGCGGGCGAGCAGCGGAAAAAGCAACGCGCTTAAAACGAACAATCGTTGAACTGTTGAACTGTTGAACCGTTGAATCGTAAAACCGATGTAACGATTCAACGATTCAACGATGGAACGACTCAACGCCCGTTTCATTTTTTCTCCGCTTTTGGTGCTGGTTTTGCCGGAGCGGCTTTCGCTTCTGTCTTCGGTTCGGAAATTTTGGGCGTGACGGAATCCTTTTTGGCGGCGTCCTTGTATTTTTCGCTGCGGTAATCGGTGATGTAAAAGCCGCTTCCCTTGAAAAGCAATCCTCCGCCCGCGCTGATTTTTTTCCTCACCTTGCCGTGTCCCCATTTTTTCCGGGCACAAAGATTTTCGGGACAGATTTTCAACGGCTTGGCGGACATGGATCGAAAGGCCTCGAATTCATGGCCGCATTTTTCGCAAACATATTCATAAGTCGGCATGGCGGGCTGGAATTCCCAACGTCGTCGGACTTTTTACGGCGAATTGGTCGCGGCCGAATTGGTGAGCGGCGGGATGATGTGGACAGAGCCGTCGGAACTGACCTCGACATTCAAATCGTAACGCTGCGGTCGTGCGTTGTCGGCCGGCGTCGCGCGCTGCATCAGAAGCGCGGCACCTTTCTGTTGCGTGCCGGAAGCAGTCCCGGCATTTATCCATTGCAGACGGCGGGCGACAAAAAATTCATCGCGCAATTTTTTGACCTGCGCGCGGACTTCATCCAGATCGTTGAATTTGTGCTCCAGTTCGGCCTTCTGCGCCATTTGCTTTTTAAGTTCATCCGCAAGAAACGCGTTGTTGGTCTCGGAACCGGCGAGCTTTTGCCGCACATCGGCGATCTGTGAATCCAGCGACGCGATAGCGTTGGTGAGCGCGGCGGCGCGTTCATCGAGCGTTTTGTTTTCCGCTTCCAAACCGGCGATGCGACCGTTCAAACCGGCAATCTGATCCTGCGCGCTTTGGAGGGAGGCTTTCGTTTCGGTGAGCGTGCCTGAAGTTTCCGCGAGATTGTTGGAAAGCACCAGCGCGGCCTGACGGCTGTCGGCGAGATCGTTCGTCAACATGAGGTTGACCTGGCGCAAATCGTCGAGGCTCGCATTGGCGCTGACAACCTGGTTTGAAAGATCGAGAATGGAGGAGGCATAGGTTTTGCGCTGTTCATCGGCCTGTCGTTTTGTTGCGAACAGGGCAACAGCCAGCCCGGCACAAACAACGATAAGAATGACAATCCCAATCTTTATTTTCATAACACCTGCAAAATGGCGTGACCAGGGAAATTTTGCAAGCGTGCAACGTCACCAATTTACGGAGCAACGGCGGGCGCATTGGTCGCAGCCATCGCCTCCGCAGCGGCTATCGCCGCTTTCAAGTCCGGATCAAGGATTTCGACGCCCGCGGCCTTTTTCAACTTGTCCAAATAAGCCGGTGCCAGTGTTCCAACTTTCTGCTGCGTCAGAAAATCCTTAATCTTGTCCGAAACCGTGGCGTAATCCACTTTCTTGGCCGGCTCTTTGCCCAGCGACTTGATGATATCGTAACCATAGGCAAGAGTGATCACATCGCTGACCTGGTTCGTGTTCAATGAAAAAGCCGCCGCCTCAAATTCCGGCGGTATTCCTGGAGTCTCGCGTGGAAAAGCGGGCAATTCACCGCCTGCGTCTTTTGAACCGGGATCTTCCGAATATTGTTTGGCAAGCGTCGCAAAATCTTCGCCCGCACGTATCCGCTTGAGGATGTCGTCAATCTGCTTGCGCTTGACCTTTTGGTCGGCGTCCGGCAACGGCGAACGCGTGACAGGATCCATTGTCGTCAATAAAATGTGTCTTACATGAACGGTTTCCGGCTGCTCAAATTCCGCCGTATGACTGTCATAAAATTGTTTCGTCTCACCGGGCATCACCACAACCCCCACCTCGCGCGTCAACGTCGCAGTCGCAACAGCCTCCTGGCCGATTTTTGTGCGCAGTTCGTCCACCGTCATGCCGACCGCCTTCAATTGCCGCTCAAAAACTTCCTCCGAGCCGGCGCGCTCGAGCAATGAGGCAAGTTGTGCGTCGGCATTTTTTTTGCCTTCCACCCTGTCGGCGTCCGTGGCCTTCTGCAACAAGAGCTGGATCTGGATGAGGCGGTTGAGCATCTGGCCTTCAATTCCTGACGTCTGCTCCGGAGTGACACTTTCGCCGCGCGTGGCGATGGCGGATTTGATGCCAAGCATCACTTCATCCAAGTCGCTGCGCTTGATTTCAAAGCCCTTGCCTCTGGCAACGACAGGGTCGCCAAACAACGCGGCCATTGTCGCGGCGGGGCTGGAATTCGTCGCCGTCGGGATTGCAGTGGAGCCGGGCGTTTCAGCATTGGCGCAGGGCGACGCAATCAATATTGCGGCGATTGCCGCGGGGAAAATCAATTTCATTTTATTTTTCATGTTCTGGTTTGACTCGGTTTTAACGGATGCGTTCACAACTTTACTACTTTTACATTGCTGATGTCATTGTCTTTCTGAAGTTCATCCAGTACGGCTTTCGGCGGCGCGCTGTCGAGATTCAAAACCGTCAATGCCAGCCCGCCCGCAGTGTCACGCGAAAGACTCATGTTGGCGATGTTAACGTTGTGTTTGCTCAAAAGTGTTCCGAGATAGCCGACGATGCCCGGACGGTCCTTGTTGTTCAAAAGCAACAACGTCCCTGAAACCGGAATTTCCACCGGCGTGCTGTACAAACGCACGATGCGCGGATTGTTCGGCGAACCGAAAAATGTTCCGCCCGCCGAAATCAATTTCTTCGCGCCGCTGAAAAGCTGGACGTGAACCCACTCGTTGAACGTGACCGGTTCGTCGGATTTTTTTTCCTCGACCGTGACGCCGATGCTCTGCGCCACGCTGCGGACGTTGACGTTGTTCACGTCCTTCAAATTGCTCGTGGACAAAAATCCGCGCAAAATCGCGCGCGTCACCGGGTCGATGTTCGGCAGCAAGCGCGCATTGCCGCCGTAAGTGATATGCAAACGGTCGGCGTTCGATGGAGTGAGTTGCGCGAGCAGTTTGCCCAGAGCTTCGCCGAGCGGCAGATAAGGCTTCACCTGCTCGTAAGTCTTCGCGTCCAGATACGGCAGGTTGACGGCGTTGCGGACTTCGCCGGTGAGCAGATAGCCCGCGATGACTTCGGCGACTTCGATGCCGCATTTTTCCTGCGCTTCCTCCGTGCTCGCGCCGAGGTGCGGCGTCAAAATCAAATTCGGCTGCTTGCGATACGGATGATCGGCGGGCAATGGCTCGACTGAAAAAACGTCCAAAGCGGCTCCGGCAACTTTTCCAGATTCGAGCGCGGCAATCAGATCGTTCTCGGAAATGATTTCGCCGCGCGCGCAATTCACAATTTTTACGCCCGGTTTCATTTTTGAAAACGCGGCGGCGTTCAACATGTTTTTCGTTTCCGGCGTCACCGGCATATGAACCGTGATGAAATCCGCCTCGCGATAAATATTGTCCACTTCCGGCGCGAACTCCGCGCCGATGGCCTTCGCACGATCCTCGGTCAAATAAGGGTCGTAAGCAATGACACGCATCCCAAAGGCAATCGCGCGTTTGGCGACTTCCGTTCCAATCCGTCCCATTCCCAAAACGCCAAGTGTTTTTCCGGCGAGCTCCACGCCTTGAAATAATTTACGATCCCATTTTCCGGCAATCATCGTCGCGGCAGCCTGCGGCACTTTGCGCGCGAGCGAGAGCAGCATGGCGAAACTCAATTCCGCCGTCGTCACCGTGTTGCCGCCGGGCGTGTTCATCACGACCGTGCCGTGCTGCGTGGCGGCCTCGATATCCACGTTGTCCACGCCGACACCCGCACGACCGACGACGCGCAATTTCGGCGCGGCCTCGATGACTTTTTTTGTGACTTTCGTTTCCGAACGCACGACGAGAGCCACCGCGTCCGCCACGATTGGCAGCAATTCCGCTTCGGGCAGGCGTTTCGGCAGCACGACAACCTGAAATTCAGGCCGCTGCTGCAACAGCTCGATTCCCTTCGGCGAAATCGGATCACAAATAACAATTTTCATGCAAAAAGGAACGTGAGTCTAGGTCATGCGCGCGCCAAGGTCAAACAACGAATGTCGCCGTCAACGACATGGGTTGAAATCCAAAAGGTTGGGCATCGTATCATCTTAAAATGCGCCATTTTTTGGCACGCCAATGGCTGTTTAAATAGGAAGATGAACGCGAACGGACACAAAATTGAATCGGTTGATTCATTCGAAGCAGACCTTGATTCCTTGAATGGAATCACGGGAGAATGCGCCTTCGCCATGGGCGTGGAATGGGCGATGTTCCGGGAACGGTTGAAATCAGGAAGGCCTTTTACAATCCGCTGTCTGCTTGCAAACGGAAGCCGTCTCGTAAAGATGGCCGAGCGTCAAAAACGTTTTGTCGAAGACAGGCCGGATATATCCGCAGGTTGGACGGAAATTTTTGTCGGCGATCATCTGGCTTGATCGGAAACGCCCGGGCATTGCGCCGGGATGGCATAAATTATTCAATCGAAAAATCGCATCGCGAAAATCCCCTGTTTCTTTTGCGCGAATCCGCTATCCTTGACCGCCGATGAGCAAATTGCTGTTGATTGATGACGAAGAGGATGTGCGCTATTCGATTCAGCGGATTTTTGATTCGCCGGAAATCGAATTATCCACCGCGGCGAGCGGCGAGGAGGGATTAAAAGTCATTCCCAAAATCAAACCCGACCTCGTGCTCATGGACGTACGCATGGGCGGCATTAACGGCTTGGAAACCTTGCGCCGCATCCGCGCCGCCAATCCGAAGATGCTCGTCATTTTGATGACCGCTTACGGCACGACGCAGACCGCCATCGAGGCGATGAAGCTCGGCGCTTACGATTATCTGCTCAAGCCGTTCGACATACCGAAGCTCAAGGAACTCATCGGCAATGCGCTCAAGGCCGCGCGCGACATGAAGCAGGTCGTCTCCTACGAACCATTGTTGCAATCGGAGGATTACGAACTCGGCATCGTCGGCCGCAGTCAGGCGATGCAACAGGTTTTCAAACTTGTCGGGCAGGTCGCCGTCAGCAATGCCACCGCGCTCATCACCGGCGAAAGCGGCACCGGCAAGGAACTCGTCGCCCGCGCTATTTATCATCACAGCGAACGCAGCACGCAACCTTTTCTCGCGGTCAATTGCGCCGCGATTCCCGAACAACTTCTCGAAAGCGAACTCTTCGGTCATGAAAAAGGTTCGTTCACCGGCGCGACTAACCAGCGCGTCGGAAAATTCGAGCAATGCAACAAAGGCACGATTTTCCTCGACGAAATCGGCGACATGACGCCCGCCACGCAGACAAAAATCCTGCGCGTTTTGCAAAGCGGAACTTTTGAGCGCGTCGGCGGAAATCAGCCGATTTCCGTGGACGTGCGCGTCATCGCCGCGACCAACAAGCCACTCGAAGCCGCCGTCGCCGCGAAACAATTCCGCGAGGATCTGTTTTACCGCCTCAACGTCGTGCGGATTCCGATTCCGCCGTTGCGCGAGCGTCCCGACGACATTCCGCTGCTCGTGAATTATTTTCTTGAGAAAAATGCGCGCGAATTGAAGCGCCCGCCGAAATCCGTCGCCGCCAGCGTCATCAAGACTTTGGAAAAATACCACTGGCCCGGCAACGTCCGCGAACTTGAGAACGCCATCCGCCGCGCGCACGTCATGGCCAAGAGCGACGCGATTTTGTTGAGCGATCTGCCGCCGGAGATTTCCGGCCAAGGCGTGGGCGGCGCGACCATGCAAGTCGTCGCCGGTGAAGTTGCGGCCACCGATGCCGCCGCGCTCGCGCGACAATTATTTCAATGGGCCAAGCGCGATCCGAAATTGAAGGTGATTCCCGCCGTCGAGCGCGAACTCGTGATTCAGGCGCTCAAGGAAACGAACGACAATCAGGTTCACGCCGCGAAATTGCTCGGCATCACGCGCGCGACGCTGCGCAAACGCATTGATAAATTCGGCATCCA
>CAZHXG010000020.1:0-35026 GCA_964536285.1 uncultured Bifidobacteriaceae bacterium | reverse complement strand
GCGTCGCGGAAGTCGGCGGACTGCACGTCCTCGGCACGGAACGCCACGAGTCGCGACGCATTGACCGGCAGTTGCGCGGACGCTGCTCGCGCCAGGGCGATCCCGGCAGTTCGCATTTTTTCGTTTCACTCGAAGACGATTTGATGCGGCTGTTCGGTTCCGACCGCATCGTGAAAATGATGGAGAAAATGGGACTTGAGGAAGGCCAGGAATTGTCCCATCCGCTTTTGAACCATTCAATCCAGCAGGCGCAAAAGCGCGTCGAGCAGCATAATTTCCAGCAGCGCAAGCGCACGCTCGAATACGACGACGTGATGAACAAGCAGCGCGGAGTCATCTACGGTTTCCGCAACGAAATCATCCGCGGCGAAGACGTGCGCGACCGGCTGATGGACATCATGGAGGAAGTCGTCGTGGAAAAGGTGATGCAATTCACGAATGCAGAATCCGATTCCACGGAATGGAAAGTGCGCCAGCTCGCCGACTGGGTGAATCTGAATTTCCCGATCGGCCTGCCCGAAGCGGAAATCATCAAGGTCGCCGAGTCCGGCGGGGAAGCGCCGGTGGCTGGCTCGCTGTTCGACGGATTGAGTCCGGCGCAATTCGCCGTCTGCAATTTCATTTCCGACAAAGTGCGTAACGCTTATGACGTGAAGATCAGCTTCGAGAATCCCGATGCGTTGAAGGAAGTCGAGCGCTTCACGATTTTGAGCGCGATCGACAAGTTGTGGCAGGAGCATCTTTACGAGATGGACAGTCTGCGCCACAGCATCGGCCTGCGCGGTTATGGCCAGCGCGATCCGTTGCTCGAATACAAAGCCGAGGCGTTCAAGATTTTCGGGGAACTCATGGTCAACGTGAAGACGGAGATCTGCCACAACATTTTCCGCAGCGCGTCGAGCATGCTGGCGTTTGAAAATTTCCTGAAAAATGTTCCGCAACAAACGCTTCATCAGGCGACGAGCGCGTTCGGCGGAACGGCAGGCGCAAGTTCCGGCGGCGCAAAACTCAGCGATGTCGTCAGTGAAGCCGCGGCGGCGACGGAAGCACAGGCCAAAGCCAAACCCGTCCGTACCGGCCCGAAAGTCGGTCGCAACGACCCCTGCCCCTGTGGCAGTGGCAAGAAATACAAAAATTGCTGCGGGCGCTGACGGATTGTAGCCGCACTTGTGAAAGCGCGGAAATCCGCGTTTTGACAAGTGCGGCTACAAAACCATGCTCCAAAAATAACACTTGCAGGCGGCACGCTTTTTGCTAAATTGCAAATGATTTGCAATTAAAATAAGGCTGATCATGACGCCTGTCTGGCTGCTTTTTATCTATTGTGTGCTGGTTCTGCTCGCTTCGCTGGCGGGCGGCTGGCTGCTGCTGATTATCCGCCCCACTCACACGCGCCTGCAACTGGCGACCAGTTTCGTGGCCGGCCTCATGCTGGGAATCGCGCTGCTGCATTTTCTGCCGGACGCCGAGGAGCAATTGCATTCGGTTGACCGAACCGCTTCATGGGTGCTCGGCGGTTTTCTGGCGATGTTTTTTCTGCAACGCTTTTTTCACTTTCACCACCATGACTCGCCCGAAGGCGATCCCGAGGATTGCGACGCTCATGAACACGAACACGTTCACGACCACGAACATCACGCCCACACGCTCGCGGACAAATCAGCGCAACAACTCTCATGGGTCGGCACCGCGCTCGGCCTGACGCTCCACTCGCTGTTCGACGGCCTCGCGCTGGCGGCTTCCGTCGCGGCGGGCGCGCAAGGTCACGCAAAACTGGCGGGACTCGGAGTCGCCATGGTCGTCATTTTGCACAAACCGTTCGACGCACTTGCTATTTCCACCTTGATGACAGCGAGCGGCAGTTCGCGGTTTTCGCGGCATCTTTTGAATACACTTTTTTCACTGGTGAGTCCGGCTGGCGCAGTCCTGTTTTATTTTGGCGCGAGCCACTTCGCCGATTCCAACGGCGTCCTGCTCGGTTGCGCGCTGGCGTTTTGCACGGGAACTTTTTTGTGCATCGCGAGCGCCGATCTTTTGCCGGAACTGCAATTCCATTCGCACGACCGCTTCAAATTATCAGTCGCGTTGCTGCTCGGATTGTCCGTGGCCGTAATTATTAAACATTTCGAGGCCGACAATGAGCCGCCACGGGTTTCCGCAACGAGTGTAATTACAATTTGTAGCCGCACTTGTGAAAGTGCGGAATCCGCGTTTTGACATGCGGCTACAAACTAATTTGAAAAACTGAAATGCCATTTCGCCAACGCCAAATAAATCGTCGTACGCGTCTGTTGCTACACCGGGCGACGGGCGCTTTGTCGCTCGCGATCTGGCTGTTCATGGCGGTCGCTGAAATCCATCCGCCGCTGCACTCGTGGCTGCATGGCGGAACGATTCCCGACAATGACGACGATTGCGCCATCGTCGCCATCGCGCACGGGAAAGTTGAAACGACTGCGTGCGATGTCGCCGTTTTCATTCCGGTGACTTGGATTGAAGTCACTCCGCGCGTGGAATTTTCTGTTTTCATTCCGGTTGACACAAATTTGTCATTTGGCCGCGGCCCGCCCGCTCTTCTCGCAGTTTCTTAATTCGTCGGGTTCGGACAACGCGAGTCGCTTTGTCTGAAATTGTTTTCCATTTAACCAATTCTTTGCGCGATGTCGCGTGGCGTCTTGCAAAGCGCAAAAACTCAAAAAATTCGTGGAAGCATGTTTGAAAATTTTAACCCTTTTGAAATTTATGAAAAGTTTTGCAGAAAGACAAAAAAGAAATCGCAGACTATATTTGGCGGTCATTTCGTCGGTCGCGTTGTCTTGTGGCAATGCGGCTTTGGCTCAAACAAACGTGGTGTCGGCAGCGACAAATTCCGTCGCGCCGGACGTTTCAACAAACGTTGCCAATCTCGGCAACGTCACCGTCATCGGCCAGTTGGATCAGGCGCGCAGCCAGATTGTGCCGAACCTTGGCGCGACGGTTTACACGCACACGGCGGCGCAGATCGAATCGCGATCGCAGGGCGGCAACGCGCCGATGAACCAGGTCATCCTGCGTTCGCCGGGCGTCGCGCAGGATTCGGCGGCGAACGGCAATCTGCACGTTCGCGGCGAGCACGCGAATTTGCAATATCGCATCAACGACGTGCTGTTGCCCGAAGGCATCACGGGCTTTGGCTTGGAACTCGACCCGCGCTTCGTGGATTCGATGCAGCTCATCACCGGCTCGCTGCCCGCGCAATACGGTTTTCGCACGGCGGGCGTCGTGGACATCCAGACGAAAAGCGGCGCGTTCGACAACGGCGGCACGGCGGAAATCTACGGCGGCAGCTACGGCACGGTCCGTCCGAGTTTTGAAATCGGTGGCTCGCAGGGAAAACTGAATTATTTCGTGGATGGCAGTTTTGACCACAACGATCTGGGAATTGAAAATCCCACGGCCAGCCACGACGCGATCCACGACACGACGGATCAGGGCAAAATGTTTTCGTATCTGTCCTACGTCTTGGACGACACGAGCCGCATCAACGTGATGTTGAGCGCGTCGGACAGTGATTTTGAAATTCCCAACACGCCGGGACTTCCCGTCGGAACCGCGCCCGGCGGCAACGCGTGGAACTCGACGGCCGGGCCGGCGAATTTCAATTCATCCAGCCTGAACGAAAATCAAAACGAACAAAATTATTACGGCGTCGTGAGCTACCAAAAATCGGCGGGCAAACTGGACTATCAGGTTTCCGCCATTGGCCGCAACAGCGACGCGCATTTCACACCCGACCCCGTTGGCGATTTGTATTTTAACGGCGTCGCCAGCGACGTGCAAAAAAAACTTTATTCCGGCGGACTGCAAGCCGACGCGAGCTACGAACTCAACGACCAGCACACGATTCGCGGCGGCTTCATGGCGCTGGACGAATCAGTTTCCGCCGACACGACGACGACCGTGTTCAATCTCGACGGCGCGGGAAATCCGACCGACGCGCCGTTTCCAATTGCGGATAACAGCACGCTTCACGGCTTGTTCGCGGGAATTTATTTGCAGGACGAGTGGCAGATTTTTTCCAAGTTCACGATCAATTACGGCGCGCGTTTCGACGAATTTGATTCCTCGTTCGACAACGAAAACCAGATCAGCCCGCGCATCAACTTCATCTACACGCCGACTGATTCGACGACATTACACGCGGGCTACGCGCGCTACTTCACGCCGCCGCCCGTGGAAGATGTTTCCGGCAGCAGCGTGGCGAAATTTGACGGCACATCGAATGCCTCCGCCACGGATCAGGACGATCCCGTCAAGGCCGAGCGCGCAAATTATTTCGACGCGGGCGTCACGCAAAAAATCGGCAAGCATCTGCAACTCGGAGTTGACGGTTATTACAAACAAGCCAAGAACCAGCTCGACGACGGTTTGTTCGGGCAGACGCTGATCCTCTCCGCCTTCAATTATGCAAAAGGCGAAATCTACGGCGTCGAGTTCACCAGCTCTTACAACGTCGGCGGTTTTTCCACTTACGCGAACCTCGCGTATTCCGTGGCGAAAGGCGAAGACTGGAATTCGGCGCAGTTTTTGTTCGGCCCCGGCGGTCTGGGCAGCGACCTGGCCTACGTCCAGAATCACTGGATTTATCTCGACCATGACCAGACCGTGAGCGGCTCGTTCGGCGCGGATTACGCCTGGAACGAAGGGAAAAATTGCAGCACGCGCGTTTGTGTGGACGCGATTTACGGCAGCGGCTTGCGCGCCGACGGCGGCGGCACGGAAGACGGCACGCCAACCGGCAATCCAATCCCGAACGGCACGACCGTTCCGGCGTATTATTCCATCAACTGCGGCGCGGAACAAAGTTTCAAAGTCGGCAAAGACAAAACTTTGAAGGCGCGGCTCGACATCGTGAACCTTACGGACAATTCCTACGAATTGCGCGACGGCTCCGGCGTCGGTGTGAACGCCGCGCAATACGGCGAGCGCATCGGCTTCTTCGGCTCGGTGAGTTTGGTGTTCTAAAACAAAAAATAAAATTATGATCAAAATATTCCTCAATGGCGGGCCGGTCATGTGGCCGCTGCTTATCTGCTCAATCATCACCGTCGCGACGGCGTTGGAACGATTATTCTTCATCGTCCGCGAGCGAGCGCGGCGCAAACCGGAACTCGTGGAAAAAATCCTCGAACGCGTCGAACATCACGACTTGGACGGCGCGATCAAAATCGGCGGCGACAACAAAGATTTCATCGCGCGAGTCCTCACGTTCGCGCTCGCACATCGCGCGGAATCTTTTTCGAGCGCCGTGCTGCGCGCGGCGAATCTGGAATTGAAAAAATTCAATCGCGGCCTCGCCGTGCTCGACACCATCGTCACGCTCGCGCCGCTGCTCGGATTGCTCGGCACGGTCACGGGCATGATTCACGCGTTCGGTTTGCTCGGCGGGCGCGAACTCGACGCGCCCGAAGCCATCACCGGCGGCATCGCGCAGGCGTTGATTGCAACCGCGTTCGGCTTGAGCATCGCCATCACCGCGTTGATTCCGTTCAACTATCTGAACGCGCGGCTCGAAGAAGCGCGGCACGACATCGAGGACGCCGCGACGCAACTCGAATTGCATCTGGAACAATGCAAGGAATGTCACAAAGGAGAATCGAAATGAAAATTCCATCACTCCGTTCGCGCAAGCGCGCGCGCATTGAAATCATCCCGCTCATTGATGTCATCTTTTTTCTGCTGGCGACGTTCATGATGGTCTCGCTTTCAATGGTGAAAAACAGCGGCATCAAAGTGAACCTTCCCGCCGCCGCGACAAGCGCGCCGCAAGAACACGATGACCGCACAACGATTTCCGTCACGAAAGACGGCGATTTGTTTTTTAATAAGAAAGAATTGCAACTCGACCAATTGCCCGCGCGTTTGCAGCAACTGAAAAGTGAACAGCCCGACCCGAAAGTTTTCATCAACGGCGATGAAAAAGCATTTTTCGGCGCAGCCGTGGAAGTGCTGGACGATTTGCGGCGAGTCGGCATCACAAAAGTGGCGATAGACACGAAGCTGAAGCAGTGAAACGTCCTCTGATAATTTTTTACGCGCTCGCGCTGGCGTTTCACGCCGTTGTGTTGTTTTGTTTGAAACCGCCCGCGCCCAAGCCGCCGAAAATCTTCAACGAAACTTACGTTGATGTCACGCTGGCAACTCCGCCGCCACCGCAGCCAAAACCAAAACCAATTGTCGTTCCACCACCGCAGCCGAAAGTTGAAACGCCTTTGCCGAAGCCGGAAGAAAAACCACAACCACCGCCGCCGCCAAAACCGGAGATGACAATTCCTGAACCGAAGCCGACTCCGCCACCTCCGCCGCCAGTTGTGCAACATGTTGTTGTTCCGCCACCGCAACCGAAGCCGCCGACGGAAGAATATGTTCCCGTCACACAGCCGACTTTTGCGATGCAAGCAATGCACACTTATCCGCCGGAAGCCGCGCGGCGGCATCAACAAGGCGTCGTTGTGCTTATGCTTTACATCAACGGAAGCGGCACGCTCGACAAAATTGAGATTGTGAAAAGCTCCGGCTTCCCGTTGCTCGATGAGGCGGCAATCAAGGAAATGAAACAATCGCGGTTTGAACCTGCGATGGATGGCCCAATCCCGATCCGTTCGCGCGCGCAGGCGAGCGTCACATACCGGCTGGAATAAAACGTCCGCAACTTGTAGCCGCACTTGTGAAAGGGCGGAATCCGCGTTTTGACAAACGCGGCTACATATTCGCAATGATGTTGTCGCCGAACTGCGAGCATTTGATCTCCGTCGCGCCTTCCATCAAGCGCGCGAAATCGTAGGTGACGCGTTTGCTGCCGATCGCGCCGTTCAGACCTTTGAGAATCAAATCCGCTGCTTCCGTCCAGCCCATGTAGCGCAGCATCATTTCGCCGGACAGCACGACCGAACCGGGATTCACGACATCCTTGTTCGCGTATTTCGGCGCCGTGCCGTGCGTCGCTTCAAAAATCGCGTGGCCGGTGATGTAATTGATGTTGCCACCCGGCGCAATGCCGATGCCGCCGACTTGCGCGGCAAGCGCGTCGCTCAAATAATCGCCGTTCAAATTCAACGTGGCGATGACGTCAAAATCCGTCGGGCGCGTCAGCACCTGTTGCAATGCGATGTCCGCGATTGAATCTTTGATGACGATGCCCGCGCCGGGCTTGCCTTCGGGAATCTTGCACCACGGGCCACCATCAATCTCCACCGCGCCGAACAAATCCTTCGCGACTTTGTAGCCCCAGTCGCGAAACGCGCCCTCGGTGAATTTCATGATGTTGCCCTTGTGCACAATCGTGACGCTCTTACGTTTGTTTTCGACGGCGTATTTGATGGCAGCCACGATGAGGCGCATCGAGCCGACCATGCTGACGGGCTTGATGCCAATGCCGACCTGTGTGGTCACCGGCTGGTCGGGCGGAATCGGAACACCGGCGGCGTTCAAAAAATCCACGGCCGATTCAGCCGTGCCGAAACGGATTTTTTTGAAATCCTTCGGAAATTCCTTCGCGATGAAATCCAAAACTTTCTGCGCTTCCGGCGAACCACTTTTGAATTCGATGCCCGCGTAAATATCTTCCGTGTTCTCGCGGAAAATCGTCATGTCCACTTTTTCCGGGTGCTTCACGGGCGATGGCACGCCCGTGAACCATTGCACGGGGCGCAGGCAGACGTAAAGGTCGAGCATCTGGCGCAACGCGACGTTGAGCGAGCGGATGCCGCCGCCGACGGGCGTGGTGAGCGGGCCTTTGATGCCGACGAGAAAATCCTTGAACGCGTCCACGGTGTCGTCCGGCAACCAGTTGTTGAATTTCTTGAACGATTCTTCGCCGGCGAAAACCTCGAACCATGAGATTTTCCGTTTGCCGCCGTAGGCTTTTTGCACCGCCGCGTCGAACACGCGTACGCTCGCGGCCCAAATGTCAGGGCCGGTGCCGTCGCCACGGATGAACGGCAGTATTGGGTTTTCCGGCACGTTGAGTTTGCCGTGAGCAATGGTGATTTTCCAACCGTCGGGCGGTATGACGTCTTTGTAGGCCATGATGTCAGTTAAATTCTAATTCCTTCTACGGGATGAAAAAGCCAGACACGAAGAAAATCAAGGAAAGAAATTCCGCCTGCTGCATCAGCCTGCAGAAACCTGCGCGATGCCAGGGTGCGAGCGGTTTCGATTGTTTCCCAGTTTTTGCTTTTTGCGAACGGTATGTTTCCTCTACGCTTTGATCATCGCTCGCATGCCTGACGAATGAAGAAACGCCCATCGCCATTGCTGCAAAAGCCACGGCATGACCCGCAGTCTACAAGCGGGCTTTTCCACCTGTTGACCCGGCCCCTATGGGTTTGTCTTTTGCTCGCAGTCGCTACGGCGACCGTTTACTGGCCGGCCATCGGCTTTGATTATGTCAATTATGATGATACGGAGTTCATCGCCATGAATTCCCACGTCGTAGGTGGGTTGACTTGGGAGAATATCCGGTGGGCCTTTGGCACAGGGCTGGACGGCAACTGGGTTCCGCTGACTTGGCTGTCGTACATGCTCGATGTGGAATGGTCGGGACCCACGGCGGCAGGGCTGCACCTGACAAACATTTTATTGCATGTGGCTAACACGGTCATGGTCTTCCTGCTTTTCCGGCGGCTAACCGGAGCACACTGGCAAAGCGCCGTTCTCGCCGGCCTGTTTGGATTACATCCATTGCATGTGGAATCTGTGGCCTGGGTGATGGAACGCAAGGATGTGTTGAGCACACTGTTTTGGTTGCTGGCGATTTGGATGTATGCCCGGTACGCACAGAAACTGGCCGCCGGTTCCCTGTGCTGGTCAAACGAATATTTTCTGGCCCTGATTTTTTATGCGCTGGCTTTGATGAGTAAGCCCATGGTGGTGACCCTGCCGTTTGTGCTGTTGTTGCTGGACTGCTGGCCGCTACGACGCATCGAACCAGGAAAAATGTTCATTCACCGGACCATGCTAATCCGGTTGCTTTGCGAGAAAATTCCATTTTTTATGCTTGCCGCCGGGGCATCGGCACTCACGATTGCGCTTCAACTTCAAAGCCGTGCCATGGAATCATTGGCGAGTCGTCCGTTCGGCATACGCCTTTCGAATGCCCTGATTGCTTATGCAAGCTATCTTGGAAAAATTTTCTGGCCGGTTGACCTGACTACCCCCTATCTGCTGCCAGAGCATTGGCCGCGAACTCCAGTGCTAGCAGCAGGCGTACTGGTAGTGGGATTGTCGATTATAGCGATGTTTACGGCGCGGAAACGGCCGTATGGTCTGGTGGGATGGCTATGGTTTTTGGGAACGATGATCCCCGTCATTGGGCTGGTCCAGGTTGGAGTCCAGTACATGGCTGATCGCTACACTTACATCCCATTGTTGGGCGTGTTTTGGATTGTGGTGTGGGCGGCCGCCGACTTGATTACGCGTTGGCGGCTGGCCGGCGGCGTAGTTGTGCTAACCATCTTATTGGTTCTTGGAACTTGTGCGGCGCGAACGCGTGTTCAACTGAATTATTGGCGGGATGCCGAGTCGCTTTTCCGCCACGCCATCGCCATAACCAAAAATAATTTCGTAGCTTTCGATGGTGTCGGCCTGGCTCTTTATTATAAAGGGCAGCCGGACGAAGCAGTATTCTATTACCTAAAAGCCCTTGAGATCAGACCCACCTACAAATATGCACTCGAGAATCTGGACGCCGCACTGGCCCGCATTGAAGCCGTTAATGCAGCCACAAGCAACCTGCAAACGCTGGCACCGCGAATTGCCGTCAACCACGCCAACGCCCACAACATTCTCGGCATGGGGTTCGGCATGAACGGAAATCTCGACGAAGCTATCAAGCACTTTCAAAAAGCGCTGTATTACGAACCAGATAATATAAACGCCCGGAGCAACTTGGGGCATGCCTTGGCCTTGCAAGGCAGACCGGACGAAGCCATCGGGCAATGCGAACAAATCCTGCGCCTGTCCCCCCATAGTCCGCAAGCCCACAACATTATGGGACTGGCACTCCTGAAACAGGGAAAACTGGATGAGGCCGTGGCTCATCTGCGCGAAGCATTACAATACGAGCCGGATAACGCTGAAACTCATTTCAATCTCGGACAGGCACTGGCCAAGCTGGGTCAACGCGACGAGGCCATCGCCAATTTCAAGGAAGCATTGCGGCTCAACCCCAACTATCGGGAAGCACAGGAACAATTGAACAAACTGGAAAGCTTGCTCAAATAAACTTTCGGCTGTTGGTGTAATACCCAAAACAGAACCAGTAACCCTTCATCAAGCCACTTCAACCAACCTCGTCACTTTCGCCGGGGCTTCGCTGAATTGCGCCTTCACTTTGGCGACGGTGTTCTCGACGGACAGGCCGTATTTCTTGCGGAGTTCGTCCTGCGTCGTGGCGTGCTCGATGAATTGATCCGGCCAGCCGATGCGCACGACGGGCGTCGTCACATTTTTTTCGCTGAACAATTCCAGTACCGCCGAACCGTAGCCGCCCATCAGCACATGG
Source organism: uncultured Bifidobacteriaceae bacterium (assembly GCA_964536285.1). Lineage (GTDB taxonomy): Bacteria > Verrucomicrobiota > Verrucomicrobiia > Limisphaerales > UBA11358 > UBA11358. The sequence goes on along the minus strand of CAZHXG010000020.1, from coordinate 24,483 downwards.
TCTTCCAGCGTCACGACGACATCCGCCGCGCGCCCGAAAAATTCCGTCGTGCCCGCGTCAATCGGCTTGGTGAAGCGCGGATTGATGACGGCGACATCGAAGCCTTCCGTGGCCAGCTGCTGCGCCGCCTTGCGCGCGATGGTGTTCATCGGGCCGAGGCCGAACAGCGCGACTTTCTTTTTCCCATTCGTCGAAAAATTCTGCACGACCTGCGCCTTGCCGATTTCGAGCAATTGCGGCTGATCCTTTACCGGCACGCCTTCCGCCGCGCCGCGCGGGTAGCGGATGAACACCGGATGATTCTGGTGCGTCGCGGTGAACATCATGTCGGCGAGTTCGTCTTCGTTCGCAGGCGCCATGGCGATGAGATTCGGCAGACAGCGCAGATACGCGATGTCGAACAGGCCGTGATGAGTCGGGCCGTCGTTCGCGGAAAGCCCGGCGCGGTCCATGCAGAAAATCACCGGCAAATCCTGCAAACAAACGTCGTGATGGATGCAATCGTAAGCGCGCTGGAGAAACGTGGAATAAATCGCCACGACCGGATGAAAACCCATCGTCGCCATGCCCGCCGCAAAAATCACGGCGTGTTCCTCGGCGATGCCCACGTCAATGTAGCGGTCGGGCATGGCCTTTTCCAGATGCTTCATGCCGGTGCCGGTCGGCATCGCGGCGGTGATACCGACGAGCGTGTTATTTTTCTGGCAGAGCTTCACCATCGTCTGGCCCATCAGGTCCTGATACATCGGCGGCGTGTTGGGTTTGGCGGCGGGCGTTTCGCCGGTCTTCGCATCGTAAGGCCCGAGGCCGTGGAATTTTTCCGGAAATTTCAGCGCGGCTTCAAAACCTTTTCCTTTTTGCGTCAAAATGTGAATGACGATCGGATGATCGCACGTCTTCGCAAATTCCAAAGTGCTGATGAGCAGTGGCAAATTGTGTCCGTCAATCGGGCCGAGATAACGTAATCCCATTTCCTCGAACAAAACCGGACTGCCGTAACCGCCGCGACCGTCGGCTTCGAGGCTGGCGGCATTCTGGCGCAGGCTGACGCCGGTGATCGCGCCCTTGACGCCCTCCTCGGCCTTGTGCGCGAGCTTGAGCGCGAGTTCGCCCTTCGGCAGCTTGCGGACGAAATTTTCAAAATCCTTCGCCAGCTTGTTGTAGCGCGGATTGGTGATGAGCTTGTTGAGGTAGCCGGAAATCGCGCCGACGTTTTTGGCGATGCTCCACTCGTTGTCGTTGAGGATGCCGATGAATTTTTTTGTCGTGTGCGCGACGTTGTTCATCGCCTCGTAGGAAATTCCGTTCGTCAATGCCGCGTCGCCGAAAATGCAGACGACGTTTTCATCCGTTCCTTTTTTGTCGCGCGCCGCCGCCATGCCGAGCGCCGCAGAAAGCGCTGTACCCGCGTGGCCTGCGCCGTAGCAATCGTATTCACTTTCCGTGCGCAGCGCGAAACCGTTCAGGCCGTCGGTCTGGCGGATGGTGCGGAAACGATTTTTCCGTCCGGTCAAAATCTTGTGGACATAAACCTGATGACTCACGTCCCAGACAAATTTATCCTTTGGCGAATTGAAAACGCGGTGCAGCGCGAGCGTCAATTCAACCACACCAAGATTCGGGCCGAGATGCCCGCCGCCCTTGGCGAGTCCGGCGATGAGTTCCTCGCGGATTTCACCGGCGAGTTCTTGAAGTTGTGGCAACGTTAGTTTCTTGACGTGCTCCGGCCCGTCAACCATGTCGAGATATGTGCTCATAGTTTATTCTTCGGACAAATCAATCGGCTTCAATTTCATTTCGCCCGCCGCGTTTTTTTCGAGTTGCTGGATCTTCAATTCCGCCTCCGCCAGTTTTTGCTGGCAAATCTTCACGAGCTTTGAACCTTCCTCATATTTCGCCAAAAGAGTTTCCAACGGCAAATCGTCGGACTCCATCGCCTCGACGATGCCTTCGAGTTTCTTCAAAGCTTCTTCAAACGGCGGATTTCTGGCGGGATTGTTTTGCGCCACGGCTTTTGTTTGGTTGGCCACGGGATGAAACTAAAATAAATCTTTCCGCGCGTCCAGCGCGGAGTCGTTGCAGAAAATCACCGCAAAATCCACCCGCCGCCGACGACCAGATCGTCCTGATAAAAAACCGCCGCCTGGCCGGGCGTAATGGCGCGCTGCGGCGAATGTAATTTTACTTTCACGCGATTATTTTCCAGCGGTGAAATTGTTGCAGACGTGCCGGGATGATTGTAACGGATTTTCGCCGTCACTTCGATTTGCTCCGTCAATTTGTCGAACGGATGCCAGTTGCAATTCGTTGCCGTGAATTCGTCGCGGTCGAGTGCGGAATCGTCGCCGACAACGACGCGATTATTTTCCGCGTCCAGTTCCACGACATAGACCGGCTTGCTCGTCGTGATGCCGAGTCCTTTGCGCTGGCCGATGGTGTAGAACGCGATGCCGTCGTGCTGGCCGAGGACGTGGCCGTGCAAATCCACGATGTCGCCGCGCGATTTTTGCACGAGGTTCGCCGACTGGAGAAAGCCGCCGTAATTATTATCCGGCACAAAACAGATTTCCATGCTCTCCTCCTTGTCGGCGGTTTTGAGATTGCAATGCCGCGCCACCTCGCGCGTGTCGTTTTTGGTCTTTTCGCCGAGCGGAAAAATCGCGCGCGCGAGCTGATCCTGCCGCAGCGAGAAAAGAAAATAACTTTGATCTTTCCGCGAATCGCGTCCGCGCTTGAGCAAATGGCGCGAACCATCCACGCTTTTTTCAATCCGCGCAAAATGTCCCGTGGCAATAAAATCCGCGCCGAGTTGATCCGCGCGGTCAATCAATCTTCCGAACTTCAAATTCTGATTGCACATCACGCACGGATTCGGCGTGCGGCCGGCCTTGTATTCGTCGGCGAAATATTGGATGACGTGCTTCTGGAATTCCGCCGCCTCGTCAATGAGGTAATACGGGATGTCGAGCTTGTCGCAGACGGAGCGGGCGTCGGTGACGGCCTGCGGGCCGCAGCATTTGTCCTCCGCGCGGTTCACGCAATCCTGCGGCCAGAGTTTCAGCGTGATGCCGATGACCTCGTAGCCCTGCTCGAGCAAAAGCGCCGCTGTCGCCGAGGAATCAACTCCTCCGCTTATGCCGCAGACGACGCGTTGACGCTTTTGCGAATTCACAGAAGGACATTATACAATGCGCGGGCGGCGTGTAAAATGGTTTGAAGGTCTTAAACAAAATAAAATATTCGTCCGAATCATTTCTGGCCATATTTGCCAATGGCCCATTGCTCTGCGGCGGTTTCACCAAAAATAGTTCGTCTCTGCTCGTAACTGATCCAATCCTGCTCCGACATCATGGGCGCTACGGAATTATAGAATTGATCATTGACACTCATCATTGCCGTCTTTTGTTGGGCGAGTTGATTAAGTTGGTCTTGAACCGTCTGTCCGGCGCTGCCATACGAGCCGCCCGGATCCATCGCGCTGAAAGCGTTGCGCTCGATGGCCATGCCAACCAGTGAGGTTATCAAAAACGGGTCGTTAAGATTTTGCCCGAGATTCACGGCCATTTGCAATACAGCCTGTGCCGAGGTGGAATCGCCGGCCTGTTGATATGAATTCGCCAGGCTGACCATGTTTTGTCCCAGTTGCTTTAGTGCGCTGAGTTGAGGTATCTGCACTTGGGTTGAACCTATCATTTCAGCGTCAGCCACCGAATAACCTGCCGCCAGATAAGCTTCTTCGAGGGTCTCCTGGGAATTCTGAAAATAGTCCTGAAACTGCGATTTACCAGCGGCGGCATTGAGTTCCTGAACCGCCAGGTCATTTTGACCGGATTGAAAGTAATTCAATGCCGAAAGATAATTTGCCAGCGCGTTGTCCGGAGCCGACTGCTCGAAGGTGTTCAACCATTGGCGTTGTTGTTCGGGAGACAAATCCTTGTCCATAGCCGCCCGGAAATCCACTTGTGGATCGTTCGGATATTTGTCCATCGCTTCCTTCAACAGTGTCGGGTCTCCCGAAGCCTGAAACGCCGCGAGCAGATTCGCAGCGTTTCGTCCATTCGCCTTGAGGTAAGCCTCGACTTGTTCGTGAGTCAACATGGGTGCCTTGCCATCTTTTAGCAACTTGGCAATCAGATTGGTGGACTGCAAATTATTTGAATTTGTTTCAGTTGATGGCGTGGTTGGCGGAGCTGCAAACCGTGTTGGCGGCGCGGATAAATGCGTCATACGTTCTGCTCGGGCGACGTTTTTTGAAAGATTGGCATTGTCGGATTGGAGTTGTGTGATTTGTTGCTGCAACAATGCATTTTGCTCGCGCAGTTTGGTTTGCGCTTGATGTTGTATTACCGACACTGTCGTCAGGCCGACGACGATGGTGCTAACGATTAGGGTTTTCACTTTTGTCCATGCCATAATTTTCAAGGCTCCTTTGATGAGGGTTAAGGTTGAAGCAGAAGCCGCCGCCCCTTTGACAATCGCCACGGCAGTTACAGATTTCGCCAGCGCCACCGGCGCGGCTTGAACGGAATTGGCGGAAATCGTTCCGGCTAGTGCCACGCTGGAAAGCGTCACGCCGCGTTTCGTGAAAAATTTCCGCAGCTTTTCCAGCGCACGATTCACGCGCATTTTCGCCGCGTCCTCGCTCGCGCCCAAATTTGCGCCAACTTCCGCAAAAGTTTTGTTCTCAAAAAATCGCAGCACGAGCGCGTCGTGATCTTTCTGGCCGAGCTGATCCATCGCGCCGTCCAGCAACGGCGCGATTTGATTCCAAGTTTCTTCGTGCATGGGTTCGGCTTCGTTCAGAACGGATTGCATATACGCCTCCTGTTCGCGTTGTTGCCGCCGCCGTTGAATGGTCAGCGCGTTGGCGCTCGCGTAACGCGCCGTGCGGCACAGCCAGCCGGGCAAAATGGTTTTGTCGCCGAGCGAGTCCGCCTTGCGCACGAGAATGATGAACACCGCCTGCGTGATTTCTTCCGCCAGATGCGGATCGCGCACTTGCCGCAACGCGACGGAATAAACGAGGTTGACGTGACGCGAGACAAGCGACGCAAACGCTTCCTCGGAATTGCTTCGCGCGTATTCGCGCAGCAAGGTCAGGTCGTCATTCATGATTCACTGATATATTTACGCAGACGCGAAAAGGTGACAGATTATTTTTGCGGCAAGCGGAACGACAACCGCCTTTCGCGGAAGAAACTAATCCTGGCAGTTGACAAAATTTTCCGGCGCGGAGAATTTATCTTGCGCCGAATAATTTCACGCTTTTGAATTTTTCAACAAATCCGGCAAACCCTTTGGCCTGCATTTTCAGGCGCTCCGTCAATTCCGCGTCTTTCAACTTTCCCGATTCATCCAGAAGATCGTTGATTTGCGGCAGAAAAACGCGTGTGGGAAAAATGTGAGCGTTGCGGTAACCAAAAATGGCCTGAAGCTGCTCGACTGGACGCAGCGCGCCCCAGATTCCCGCTGCCAATCCGGTGAAACAAACAGGTTTTTGCTCGAAACTTTCCGGGAATTTCAGCATGTCTATGAAATACTTCAGCACGCCCGGCACACTGCCGTTGTATTCGGGCGTGACGACATGCAGTCCGTCGGATTTCAAGACGGCGTCGGCGAACGGATGGAAGGATTTTGGCTTCTCGGCGTAGGAAGCCGGCGAGAAAATTTCCGGCGGCAGCTTTGCCAGATCTAAAATGTGCAATGGCACTTTGAGTTCGGCGTAGAAACTTTCAATCTGCGCGGCGACTTTGCGCGTGTTGCTGCCCGGACGGTTCGTGCCGACGATTAAAGCAATCATGGCCGGCAATCTAGTCCACGCAACGTTTTTGGCAAATTTCAATTGCGCTTGCGCGGCCAGCGGCGCAAACCGTTTTGCAGCCACAGCCGCCAGACCATCGGAAACGCCTCGCGGATGATTTCGCCGGTGATCTTGGATTGACCATGAACGCGCTCGGTGAAAACAATCGGCACTTCGACCACCTTCATTCCCTGCCGCCAAAGCTTGTGCGTCATTTCAATCTGAAAACTGTAGCCGTTCGAGCGCACCGCATCGAGATCGGCCGCTTGCAGCGCGCGGCGGCGGAAACATTTGTAGCCGCCGGTCGGATCGGTGAAGGGCATCCCGGTGATGAGCCGGACGTAAACGCCCGCGCTGCGGCTCAAAAAAAGCCGCTTCAACGGCCAGTTGATGACGCGGATGCCGTGCGAATAGCGCGAGCCGAGGACGAGGTCGGCGTTTTCATTTTTTGCGGCGTCCAGAAATTGCGGGACATCGTCCGGGTTGTGCGAAAAATCGCCGTCCATCTCGAAAATGAATTCGTAGCCGCGTTCGATCGCCCACTTGAATCCGGCGACGTAGGCGCGGCCAAGGCCGTTTTTTTCCGCCTGATGCAGGACGTGGATTTGCGGATGCTTCACCGCGAGTTCATCGGCGATCTTGCCCGTGCCGTCGGATGAATTGCCGTCCACGACGAGCAAATCCACCGCGATCGGCAGCGACAAAAGCCTTTGCGCCATGCGCGGGAGGTTTTCCCGTTCATTGTAAGTCGGCACGATGACGAGCGTTTCGTTCATGCGAAAGCGCAAATTGTTAAAGAGAATTGACCGCGAAAACAAGCGGACAGTTCAATTTACTTTCGCTTCGCGTGAAAATTTCCCATGCTGCTCCAGTGTCAAACCTCATCGCCATCGTCGGACGGCCAAACGTCGGCAAATCCGCGCTCTTCAACCGCATCGTCGGAAAACGCGTCGCGATTGTGCATGACCAGCCCGGCGTCACGCGCGACCGCGTCAGCGTCGAAGCCGAATGGCATGGACGGCCGTTCACGCTCGTGGACACCGGCGGCATCGGCTTGCTGCGCCGCGAAAAATCCGACGACGTAATTCTCAAGGCCGCGCTCGAACAAGTCGAAATCGCCATCGAAGCCGCGAACGCAATCATCCTCGTCGTCAACGTTCAGGAAGGGATCGTTCCGCTCGACCGCGAAGTCGCGCAAAAACTTCGGGCCAGCGGCAAACCCATTTTGGTCGCAGTCAACAAAGTGGACACGAGCCGCGCGGAAAAAAACATGGACGAATTTTCCCAGCTTGGTTTCGAGAAAATTTTCCCCGTCAGCGCGATTCACGGCGAAGGCATCGAAAATTTGATGGATGCGGCGACGGCATTTCTTCCAGTCCAAAGTCCGATGTCCGAAGTCCTAAGTCTGAAAGTTTTGGAAACGGACGGCGATTCAACGGAAACCGCTCCGCTCAAAAAAGGCCCGTTGCGACTGGCGATTGTCGGAAGACCAAACGTCGGTAAATCGTCCATCATCAACGCGCTCACGAGTTCCGAGCGCGTCATCGTCTCGCCGATCCCCGGCACGACGCGCGACGCGATTGACGTGCCGTTCGAGGTCGAGACCGAGGGCGTGCGCGAAAAATATGTGCTCGTGGACACGGCGGGCATCCGCAAAACGCGCAAGATTGACGATTCCATTGAGTTTTTCAGCGTCCAGCGTTCACAGGATTCCATCGCGCGCAGCGACATTGTCGTTCTGGTTTTGGACGCCGAGTCGGGCATTTTGGAACAGGACAAAAAAATCGCCGACAGCATCGTCGAAAACCGCAAGGCCTGCATCGTCGTCGTCAATAAATGGGATTTGTTCGACGAACCGGTCCGCAAAATGCGCGAAGAAGAGATCGAACGGCGAAATCGCAAACAACGAACCGAAGGACAGGAAAAAACCATGTCCACACTCGCGGAATTCGGCGCGTGGGTTCAGAAAAAATTATTTTTCCTGGATTACGCGCCGGTCATTTTCACTTCAGCTAAATCCGGCTTTCATCTGGATCGTCTGCTCGAAGCCGTTCGCTACGTCGCGGCGCAGTTGCAGCAGAAAATTCCGACGGCGATTTTGAACCGCACGCTGCACGACGCCGTCGAGAAACGCCAGCCCATCAGCGCGCAAGGACATCGGCTGAAATTTTTTTACGCGACGCAAGTGCGGCAGGCTCCGCCAACATTTTTGTTGTTCGTCAACAGCGATGAATTGTTTTCCGACCAGTACAAAAAGTATCTGGCCGGCGAATTACGCAAGGCGTTCGGTTACGAAGGCTGTCCGATAATCCTCGCGCCGAAAGCCCGTCCGAAAACGATCGAGCCGATGCGGAAATTCAAAACAGCGCACGGAAAACCATTTGGAAAATCCGGTCCACGCCGCGAAAAATTTTCCCGTCCGCGCGGAAGCAACCGTGCCAAAGGACGGCGTTGAAACTTGTTCACACCGGCGGATAAGTCTCTTTTTTTCAACAGGGACGCCCAAATGCCGTTGATTTCATTTGCGAATATCGCCTGTGTAACTTTTTTGCAAAATTTTCTTGAATCCACAATATGTTGTAGCTATGCTTCGTTTGTTGCCCACTAAATGGGGTTTCGCCGAAACTTGGCGGTTGGCGAAAACTGTGAAAGCGGGCTGAAGAAGTTTAATTTTCCCGACCAGTCTTTTGTTTTGAGGCGGTCGGGTGATTTGTCTGAAAATAAATTTAGACCGCCTCGAAAGGGAAACTCATGATTGACGCACGTGAAGAGATTTCGGCTCCGGCGGCGCACAAAAGCCGTCGCTCCGCGGCGGTGGCTGCGACACGCAACATCAAAGGCAACACCAACACGACAAAAAAAACGTTGCGCGTGGAGCGGGTGTTCAGCGACGCGAAAGTAAAGCCGTTCGACCAGGTCGAATGGGACAAACGCACGGCTGAAATCACCGACGACGCAAACAAGGTCATTTTCAAGCAGGAAAATGTCGAAGTGCCGAAGTCGTGGTCGGTGCTCGCGACAAAAGTCGTTGTCTCGAAATACTTTTACGGCGAACAGAACACCTCCGAACGTGAAACCTCGGTGCGCCAGCTCATCCATCGCGTTTCGCGCACGATCGCGGATTGGGGAATCGCGGACGGTTACTTCAGCAAGGCCGACGGCGAGATTTTTTACGAGGAACTCACCTGGCTTTGCCTGAACCAGTACGGCGCGTTCAATTCGCCGGTGTGGTTTAACGTCGGGCTGTTCCACGAATACGGCGTCGGCAAAAAATCCGGCAAGGGCAACTGGTTTTACAACCGCAAAACCGGCGAGGCCGAGCGCGCCACATCGCAATACGAATATCCGCAGGGTAGCGCGTGCTTCATCCAGTCCGTCGAGGACAACATGGAGGACATCATGCGCCTCGCGTCCAGCGAAGCGATGCTCTTCAAATACGGCTCCGGCACCGGCACGGATTTGTCGCCGTTGCGTTCGAGCAAGGAAAAATTGAGCGGCGGCGGACGTCCCAGCGGGCCGATGAGTTTCCTGAAAGTCTACGATCAAGTTGCCAACGTCGTGAAATCCGGCGGTAAGACCCGGCGCGCGGCCAAGATGAACACGTTGCGCGACTGGCATGGCGACATCGAAGAGTTCATTGACGCCAAGCAGCGCGAAGAAAAGAAGGCGTGGGCCTTGATCGAGCAAGGCTACGACGGTTCTTACAACGGCGACGCTTACGGCAGCGTGATGTATCAGAACGAAAACCTTTCCGTGCGCGCCAGCGACGAGTTCATGCAGGCCGCCGTTGGCGGCAAGGAATGGTGGACGCGCACCGTCACCACCAACAAGCCGCTCGAAAAGAAAGACGCGGCGAAGCTACTCTACAAAATCGCCGAGGGTACGCACATTTGCGGCGACCCGGGGATGCAATACGACGGCGCGATCCAAAAATGGCACACGTGCAAAGGCACCGAACCGATTCACTCGACGAATCCGTGCAGCGAATATGTTTTTATCAACAACACCGCTTGCAATCTCGCGTCGTTGAACTTGATGAAATTCAAACGCGAAGACAGCACGTTTGATGTCGAACGTTTCAAGGCCGCCGTCCGCATTTTCATCACCGCACAGGAAATTCTTGTGGACAACGCGAGTTATCCGACAAAGGACATCGCCGAAAACTCGCACATTTTTCGCACGCTCGGCCTTGGATTCGCCAATCTCGGCTCGCTCTGCATGAGCTACGGTTTGCCTTACGATTCCGACGAAGGTCGCGCGCTCGCGGGCGCGATCACGGCAATCATGACCGGCCACGCTTACGAGCAGAGCGCGGAAATCGCCGCGAACATCGGCGCGTTTCCGGGCTACGAAGACGCGCGCTGTGCGCACATTTCAAAGCCGCTCGCGAAGGACAACGTGGATTCCATGCTCGGCGTCATCCAATTGCATCGCGACTCCGTTGAACAAATCCAGCCGAGCCAGGAATTTAATTATCTGAAAGACGAAGCGCGCAAAACGTGGGACGGCGCGCTGGCTTGTGGAAAGCAGGCCGGTTACCGCAACGCGCAGGTCACCGTGCTCGCGCCGACGGGAACGATTGCATTCCTGATGGACTGCGACACGACCGGCGTGGAACCCGACATCGCGCTCGTGAAATACAAACTGCTCGCCGGCGGCGGCATGTTGAAGATCGTCAATCGCGGCGTGCCCGACGCATTGCGACGCCTCGGTTACAATGAATCGGACATCAAGAACATCATCGCGCACATCGAAAAATCCGACACGATTGAAGATGTAGAGGAAAATGGCGCAACCATCCGTAGCGGCTTGAAGCCGGAACATCTGCCGGTGTTCGATTGCGCGTTCAAGCCGCATCGCGGCAAGCGCAGCATCGGTTACATGGCGCATCTGAAAATGATGGCCGCCGCGCAGCCGTTCATCAGCGGCGCGATTTCCAAAACCGTCAACATGCCGCGCGAAAGCACGGTCGAGGAAATCCGCGACACTTACGTTCAGGCCTGGAAGATGGGCTTGAAATGCGTGGCTATTTATCGCGACGGTTCGAAACGCTCGCAGCCGCTCAACACCAAGAAGACAAACGAAGGCGGCGACAAAACTTCTTCGCCGGATAGTTCCGTTTTTGAAAAACGCGTCAAAGAATTGGAGACGGAAGTTGCTAAATTGCGTTCCGAAGCCGGCAAACCGCTGCGTCGGCGTTTGTCGGATACCCGACAGTCGCTTACACACAGATTCGACATCGCCGGCCACGAAGGCTATCTCACCGTTGGCCAATATGAAGACGGCCAGCCCGGTGAATTGTTCATCACGATGGCCAAGGAAGGTTCGACCATCGGCGGTTTGATGGACACCATCGGTACGTTGACGAGCATGGCGCTGCAATACGGCGTACCGCTGGAGACACTACTGCGGAAATTCGCGCATCAGCGCTTCGAGCCGAGCGGGTTCACGAAAAATCCAGAGATACGGAACGCCGCTTCCATCATTGATTACGTTTTCCGCTGGCTCGCGCTGCAATTCATTCCAGGCTACCGCGAAGCTGTCGCAATAAACCGCACTCAGCCGGAACTGGCGATGCCAGGCCTGCTTGAAGAGGAAAAAAAAAAGGTGAACCGGCCGGTTCGTGAATTGCCGATGGCTGACGACAACGACGTGCTCGACGTGAAATCTTCAAACGGCAATGGCAACGGCCACCGCCCCCTGACGTTGACCTCAATGATCACCAATCAGCAGGATGCGCCGACGTGTCCGAATTGCGGCCACGTCGCCGTCCGCAACGGCGCATGTTACAAATGTCTCAACTGCGGCGAGAGTCTGGGTTGTTCTTGAGGAACCGATCCGTGCAGGCCGAAGATTTTTTTCTCCGGCCTTTTTTCTTTTTGCGGCTCTTGTTTCATTTTCACTCAAGGATTATGCTCCGGCCATGAGCGACACCACTTTTGTCATGCGCGAAGATCCATGGCGCATTTTCCGGATCATGGCCGAATTCGTGGATTCCTTCCAGACGCTTTCACAAGTCGGACCGGCCGTGACGATTTTCGGCTCGGCGCGGACGCATCCAAATGACAAATACTACCGCGCCGCGTCCGCCATCGCCAAAGGCCTCGCGCAACACAATCTCACCGTCATCACCGGCGGCGGCCCCGGCGTCATGGAAGCCGCGAACAAAGGCGCGTCGCAGGGCGGCGGCAAATCCGTGGGACTGAACATCGAACTTCCGAGCGAGCAGTCCGCCAACCGCTTCACCAACGTCCCGATTCAATTCCATTATTTTTTTGCGCGCAAAGTCTGTTTTGTGAAATACAGCCTCGGTTTCATCTTCATGCCCGGCGGCTTCGGCACGCTCGACGAATTTTTTGAAGTGATCACGCTCGTGCAGACCGAACGCATCCCGCAATTCCCGCTTATCCTTTTCGGCCGCGACTATTGGAAAGGCCTTTTGCACTGGCTGAAAACTGAAGCTGAAACACGACAGTATATCAATCCCGCCGATCTTGATCTCGTCGCCATTACCGATGAACCGAAGGAAGCCGTCGAACTTATCCTGGACTATGAGCGCCGTGTCGGTCAGCCGGGAATTTTGCCGAAGGCGTTTGCTTAAAATAAATGCGTCCGCTGATTCAAGAAATCCCCACCGCGCACACGCCCGAATCGCTTGTCGAAAACCTGCGCTCGTCGCGCCGAAGTGAAACGAAGGCGGACGGTATCGTTTTGCTCCGCAGCAATTCTTTTGATTCGCCGTCCGCGCGCTACTCCTTTGTGGCCGCAAAACCGTTTCTCATGTTCCATTCTTTCGGTTCACGCTGCAAAATTTCCAACTCCGAACTCCCAACTTCCATCTCCCAAATCCAGTTCGGAAATCCGTGGCATCTGCTCGACGCGCTCATGTCGCGCTTTGAATTGCTCGACGAAATTGATTCGCCGTTCCCGCTCGGCGGCGCATTTGGTTATTGGGGTTACGACCTGAAAAATTTCACCGAACCGAAACTGCCGCGCCGCGCCGTCAATGATTTGGAACTGCCCGATTGTCACGTCGGATTTTACGACAGCCTCGTCGTCTTCGACCATCGCCTCGGCAAAACCTGCGTCGTCTCGACCGGATTGAATGCGGACGGTTCACGCAGCGAAAATAAAGCGCGAGCACAAATGGAATTTTGGAAAACAATTTTAACGCGGAGACGCGGAGACGCGGAGACGGAAAAATTTTCCCGGCATCCCTTCGGCTCTGCGGTTGAAATCGCTTCAAATCTTTCGCGCAACGATTTTATATACAAAGTTCAACGCGCGCAAAAATACATCCACGCCGGCGACATTTACCAGGTTAACCTGTCGCAACGGCTGACTGCGCCCTGCGAATTTTCAGGCTGGGAATTGTTCCAAAAATTAAGCGCCGTTTCGCCCGCGCCGTTTTCCGCGTTCCTTGATTGCGACGATTTTCAGATCGTGTCCTCCTCGCCGGAGCAATTTCTGCGCTTGAGCGGTTCGCAAATCGTCACGCGCCCGATCAAAGGCACGCGTCCGCGCGACGCCGATCCAACGCGCGACTCGCAACTTGCCTACGAATTGCAGACCAGTGCGAAGGAACTCGCCGAACTCGTGATGATCACCGATTTGCTGCGGAACGATTTGGGCAAAGTCTGCGAATTCGGTTCCGTGCAAGTGCCGGAACTTGCGAAGCTGGAAAAATTCACGCAGGTGCAGCACCTCATTTCGACCGTCGAAGGCCGTTTGCGAAAAAACGTGACGCATTTTGCCGCGCTCGCGTCTTGTTTTCCCGGCGGCAGCATCACCGGCGCGCCGAAATTCCGCGCGATGGAGATCATTGACGAACTCGAACCAATTTCGCGCGGGCATTATTGCGGCTGCCACGGTTATCTCGGTTTCAACCGCGAGAGCCAGTTGAGCATCACGATCCGCACGGCGGTTTGCAAGGAAGGCCTTGCACATTTCAATGTCGGCGCGGGAATTGTGGCCGATTCAAATCCCGAAGCAGAATATGAAGAAACTCTGACCAAAGCGCGCGGATTTCTGGCTGCGCTTGAACTTGAATTGCTCGAAACGTTTCCCGGCCAAAACCGGACGACTGTCATTTCGTGACAATTTTCTGCTCGCGAGCGCCGCGTCTTTCGGATAACTGAAAGCCCATTAGGAATTAAATTCATGGTCGTCTTTCTTAACGGACAATTTTTGCCTGAAACGGAAGCCGTCGTGCCCATCGACGACCGCGGTTTCATGTATGGCGACGGGCTGTTCGAGACGATGCGCATCGTCAACGGCAAACCATTTCGTTTCGCTCAACATCTGGAGCGGATGACTCGCGGCGCGGATTTTCTGAAAATCAACTGCCCGTTCGCGCCGAAGGAACTGGAAAAACTCGCCGCGCAACTCGTCGAAAAAAATAAAATGCCCGACGCGATTTTGCGCGTGATGCTGACGCGCGGGCCGGGCGGGCGCGGTTACACGCCGGATAGCGAAAGCAAACCGACGGTCGTGATGACGCTGCATGCCGCGCCGTCACTGGAAAATTCCGTTGAGTGGAATCTCGTCACGTCGTCGTTTCGAATTCCCGCAGCCGACGCACTTTCGTCGTTCAAGACGACGAGCAAATTGCTTCATGTCATGGCGCGCGCCGAGGCTGTGGAAAAAAACGCGGACGAGGCATTGCTTGTCAACACGAACGGCGAAGTGGCTGAAACGGCAAGCGGAAATCTGTTTTGGGTTTATGACGACAACATTTGCACCGTGCCGACGGGACGCGGTGTTTTGCCCGGCATCACACGCGCGGTGGTTCTGGAGATTTGCCAGTCGCTCGGCCTGCAAGTGAACAAGCGTATCATCAAGCCGGAAGCGTTGAGAAATTCCAAAGGCATCTTCGTCACGCAAAGCGCGCTCGGCATCGTACCCATCGTCACTTTCGACGGCGAACCTGTCGCGCCGTCCTCGCTCGTTGACCAAATCGCGCAGGCCTACAACGAAATGCTCGTCAAAGCCGGCGACTAATCGTTCTCATTAGCCTCCGTCAAATCGCCTTTTCCCAGCTTGAAATCGCATGGTCGCGCGCGGATGTTTTATCAGGAACGTGAAGACGATTATGACGAATGTCGGGCTTGAACAGTGTTTGTCTTTCATCAGCGGCCAGGTTCACCCCGAAGAAAAATCCGGAGTGGACGCAGCGAAAGGCGTTGTCCACGCCGTCACCATTTCCCGGCAGGCGGGTTGCGGCGCTTTGGCGGTCGCTGAAAAATTGACCGGTTATCTCCAAAAACATTCGCCGAAAAATGCCGTGCCGTGGACGGTCTTCGATCGCAATCTCATGGACAAGGTTTTGGAGGAACACGATTTGCCCGTTTATCTCTCCAAATTTTTGCAGGAAGATCGCGTCTCGGAACTCGAAGATTTGTTGACCGATATTTTGGGAACGTATCCGCCCCAGTGGAAAGTCGTGCGTCATACCGCCGAAACCATCCTCAAGCTGGCCGATTTGGGAAATGTGATTCTCATCGGGCGCGGTGGCAACATCATCACCGCCAAACTGCCGCACGTGCTTCATGTCCGCCTGGTCGCGCCGCTCGAAAGCCGGGTTGACCACGCGCACGAAGAATACGGCATGACAAAATCCGCGGCCCGGACGTTTTGTTTGCGCGAGGACCGCGCCCGCGCGCGCTATTTGAAAAAATATTTTCAATCCGACATCAACGATCCGACGCTTTATCACATCGTCGTCAACACGGGTCTGGTCGGTTACGACGATGCCGCGAAACTCATCGGCGAGGCGGCATTGAATCTGGCCTGATTTCGGCCGCCGACTTCGCTCTTGGGCAAAATCCTCGCTTGTGGCTAAATGACCGCGTGCCTCGCCGTCCAAAACCGAAATATCAAATGCCGAATGAACGCCGCAAAAAACGCGGCGGCTTTGGCTGGCTGATTCTGCTGGCGCTCATCGCCTTCGCAGCATGGTTCTGGTGGCAGCACGAACATCCGAAAAAAAATTTCCGGCCTTCAACAACAGTTTCAAAGCCGCGCACGAAACCATTGACCGTCTCGCGCCAGTCGCCTGCGGACTTTCCGCGTCCGGTCCGAGATTTGTTCGAGGCGCAGGTCGCGCTGGCCAGGCAGGGAATTTCCCCGGGTTCGATCGACGCCGCGCTCGGTTCGCAAACGCGCGCCGCAATCTCTGTTTTCCAGCAACTGAAAAATCTGCCCGTGACCGGCAAGCTTGACACAAACACCCGGCCGCAACTCACGCTGGATGCCCCGATTCTGACGACTTATGTCGTGACGACAAATGATTTGTCTCGATTGCAGCCGCTCGGCAAAACGTGGCTGGCGAAATCGCAGCAGTCGGCGCTGGATTACGAAACCGAACTCGAACTCGTCGCCGAAAAAAGTCACTCGCATCCAGAATTGATCCGGCGGCTGAACCCGAACGTGAACTGGACGAACATCACAGCAGGAACAGTTTTGCAAATCCCCGACGTGAATTATCCCGAACCGAACGACAAGGCGACGTTCGCCGTCATCCATTTGTCCGCAAAATTTTTGGAGGCGTTTGACGAGCAGACGAACCTGATCGTGCATTTTCCGTGCAGCATCGCGGCGCGTTTTGACAAACGGCCGGTCGGGGAATTGCACGTCGCCGTCATCGCGCCGAACCCGAACTACACATTCGACCCGGAACTTTTTCCGGAATCCGGAGAAACGCAAAAATTGATCCTGCCGCCCGGCCCGAACAATCCCGTTGGCATCGCGTGGATCGGTTTGGACAAAACCGGTTACGGCATCCATGGCACGCCCGCGCCGGAACAGGTCGGGCGGACGGAATCGCACGGCTGTCTCCGGCTGGCGAACTGGGACGCGGAATATCTGTCGCGGCTGGCATGGGTCGGAATGCCAGTGTTCGTTGAACCGTGATGAATTTCGCTTGCGGGATTTTGGATTTTTTACTACAAGCCACCCATCCTGAACTGACGAGCGCGCGTGCCGAACCGCTAATTTTTCAAAAAAGGCAAACAATTGATTTGAATGACCCTGCTGACGTGAATTGGCACCAGCGGCCCGATGGAAAATGCAAAATACCACAGAGCAGCAGTTCCAGAAAAAACTGGAGGAACTTGAAACGCTCAACAGGCAGTTGACCGAAGAACGCAACCTGTTGCGCGCGCTGGTTGATAATTATCCCGACTCCATTTACGTCAAGGACGTTGCCGCACGCAAGATTTTGGCGAACAAGGCCAACGTCAAAAACATGGGGTTTGAGACCGAAGCCGACGTGCTGGGAAAATCCGACCTCGATCTTTTTCCGCCGGAAATCGCCGCCAAACTGTTCGCGGACGACCAACTGGTGCTGAAGCAGGGACAGTCGCTCCTCAATCATGAGGAAAAATTGATCAACTCCAACGGCAGGGTTTATTGGATGCTTACAACCAAGATTCCGTGGCGCGACAACGCGGGAAACATAATCGGTATCATCGGCGGCGGACGCAACATCACACAGCAAAAGGAAGTGGAAATCAAATTGAAGGAGGAGCGCAATCTGCTCCGCACGCTGATTGACAACCTGCCCGATTGCATTTACGCGAAGGACTCGGATGCGCGCAAAATCATGGCCAATCCGGCGGATTTGAAAAATCTCGGCTGCAAGACCGAGGCCGAAGCCATTGGCAAAAATGATTTTGACCTTTTCCCGAAAGACGTGGCCGAAACTTTTTTTGCGGACGACCAGTCGGTTCTGAAGGACGGAAAATCGGTCATCAACCGCGAGGAAAAGGCGGTCTTGCAGAACGGTGAGACGCGCTGGCTGTTGACATCAAAAATTCCGTGGCGCGACGCCGGTGGAAAAATCATCGGGCTGGTCGGCATCGGTCGTGACATCACGGATCGGAAAAAACTTGAGGAGCAGATTGTGACCGCCCGGCGAATGGAAAGCATCGGACGGCTTGCAACCGGCGTTGCACACGACCTCAACAACATTCTCGCCCCGATCTTGATTTCCATCGAACTGTTGCGCAGCAAACTTCATGATGAAGAATATTTGAAAATGCTCGCCAATGCCGAGGCGAACGCGCATCGCGGGGCCGACATCATCAAGCAAATGCTCTGGTTCAGCCGCGGATTGGCCGGGCAGCGCCTGCCGTTGGATATTCAACATCTCATGGGCAACATCGCGCAATTTGCCCCCGAAACTTTTGACAAATCCATTCACGTTGAAAAACAAATCGCGCCGGACCTTTGGCGCGCGGTCGGCGACTCGGCGCAATTGCACCAGGTCCTGTTGAACCTTTGCACCAACGCGCGCGATGCGATGCCCGACGGTGGCACGCTCACCATCGCCGCGTCCAACGTCGAGACGGACGGAAAGAACTATGTCGTCCTGAAAATTGCGGACACGGGAGCGGGCATCCCACCCGAAATTCTCGACAAGATTTTCGAGCCGTTTTTCACCACGAAACAGCTCGGCCACGGCCTCGGCCTTTCCACCACGCAATCCATCGTCAAAAGCCACGGCGGCTTCATCAAGGCAGAAAGCCAACCCGGCCAGGGCGCGTCGTTCCGCGTGTATTTGCCCGCTCATGTTTAGCGGGGCAATTCCAAAATTGTGAAGAAATTATCATTGCCCGCTTGCGTGGTTTGCCTTAGCAATTAAACAAATTCAAAAAGAAAATTTATGACAACAGGAACATTTGCAGTTTTGCTGGCGGAACCAGGCGCGGCGGCCGGCGTCGGCGTGATTTTATCCATCGTGCTGCTCGTCGTCGTCTTGAGTATCTTCGGCTTCATCGTCACCGTTTACAACAAACTCGTCACGATGCGCAACCGCTACAAAAACGCCTACGCGCAGATTGATGTCCAGTTGAAGCGCCGCTACGACCTCATCCCGAATCTCGTCGAGATCGCGAAGGGTTACATCAAGCACGAACGCGAGACGCTGGAGAATGTCACCAAGGCGCGCAACATCGCCTACGTCGCGTCGCAAGCGGCCGCCGCGAATCCCGGTGACACCGGCGCGATGAAAAATTTGGTCTCTGCCGAAAGCGGACTCGCCGGCACGTTGAGTCGCCTGATGATGGTTTCGGAATCGTATCCTGACTTGAAGGCGAACCAGAATATGATGCAACTCACCGAGGAATTGACCTCGACGGAGAATAAAATCTCCTTCGCGCGGCAGGCTTACAACGATTCTGTGATGACTTACAACACCGACCGCGAAGTTTTTCCGAGCAATCTCATCGCCGGAATGTTTGCCTTCGGCGCGGCGGAACTGTTCGTTGTGGACAAGCCGGAACAGAAGGACGTGCCAAAAGTCTCTTTCTCGTGATACGTTGAATTGTTGAAACGTTAAATCGGAAAAACGTTCGTTCCGATGCAACGATTCACGATTTAACGAATCAACGATTTTAAAAAATGGACTTCTTCGAACGCCAGGACAAAGCCAGAAAAAAAACCAAGTGGCTTGTCATCTATTTCATTCTGGCGGTCGCGGCGATGATCGCCGCCATTTACATCGTGTCGCTGCTGATTTTTTCCGGGATTCAATCGCATAACCATTATTATAGCAGCGAACAACCACAGTTCGGTTTGTGGAACGCGCAAATTTTTCTCAGTGTTGCGCTGGGCACGATCGCGGTCATTTTGATCGGCAGCAGTTATAAAACGATGGCGCTCGCGGCCGGTGGCAGCGCGGTTTCGGAAATGATGGGCGCGCGGCTCGTGAATCCGAACACGACCGATCCCGACGAACGTAAGCTGCTCAACGTCGTCGAAGAAATGGCCATCGCGTCCGGTATTCCCGTGCCGCAGGTTTATGTCATGGACGAAGAGGACGGCATCAATGCCTTCGCCGCCGGCCACAAGCCGGGTGACGCGACCGTGACCGTCACGCATGGCTGCATGAGAATTCTGTCGCGCGACGAATTGCAAGGTGTCATCGGCCACGAATTCAGCCACATCCTCAACGGCGACATGCGGCTCAACCTGCGGCTCATGGGAACGATTTTCGGGATTCTCTGTCTGGCGATCATCGGACGGGTTCTTTTGCAAACCGCGCGCGGCGGCGGACGCGGGCGCGGACAAAATCCCCTGCCGATTCTCGGCCTCGCGCTGCTCATCATCGGCTACATCGGCGTTTTTTTTGGACGGCTCATCCAGGCCGCCGTCAGCCGCCAGCGCGAATTTCTCGCCGACGCCTCGTCCGTTCAATTCACGCGAAATCCCGGCGGCATCACCGGCGCGTTGAAAAAAATCGGCGGGCTCGGCGAAAGCGGCTCGCGTTTGAGCCACGCACATTCCGAGGAATTGTCGCACATGTTTTTTGGCAATGGCGTCAGCGAACCGTTCATTGGGCTGCTTGAAACCCATCCGCCGCTCACCGACCGCATCCGCGCCTTCGATCCGAATTTTGACGGGAAATTCCCTTATGTCCGTTACGACGGCCGGGACGAATCGCCAGAAGAAATTTCAAAACCAAAACGCGCGACGACGCCAAATCTTTTTGGCACGGTTGTTGGCGGCGCAATTCTCGCGTCGGGCGGCATGGACGAGCCGCCCGTCATCAAATCGCGCCACGTTTTGCCGAATGTCGGCAATCCCACGCCGCTGCATTTGGAATACGCCGTGAAGCTGCGCGACGCGTTGCCGGAACAAATCAAACTGTCCGCACGCGAACCGCTGGATTCCGCCGCTCTCATCTTCGCGTTGCTTTTGAGCGCGGATGAAAAGGAACGCGCGGCGCAAATTGCCGAAATTGCAAAACGCTTTTCGCCGTCCGTTTCTGAAAAGACCGCCGCGCTGTTTCCCGACGTTTCAAAAATCGCCGCGCACGTTCATCTGCCCATCATCAATCTGGCATTGGGCGGATTGCGACAGTTGACTGCGGAACAGTTTCAAAAATTTTCGCAGATGCTGCAATGGCTCATCGAAAGCGACGGGAAAATTGAATTGTTCGAGTTCGTTTTGCAAAAAATCGTTTTGCGCCATTTAGATTCGCAGTTCAACGGCCCACAGAAAAATGTCATTCAATTTTACTCCATCAAGCCGCTCGTGCCGGACTGTGCTATTTTGCTTTCCGCGCTTGCGAATGTCGGCAGCGATGACGCGGCGGAAATTCAAAAAGCGTTTGAAACCGGTGCGCCATATTTGCGTGCGCCAAACGCTGCGGATTTGAATTTGTTACCCAAGGAAAATTGCGGCGTGAATGAAATTGACGCCGCGCTCAATCGTCTCGCGCAAGCCGTTCCGACAATCAAAAAGAATTTGATTGAAGCCTGCGTCCACGTCGTCGGCGCGGACGGCGTGATCGTGGAAAGCGAGGCTGAACTGCTTCGCGCCATTTCCGACACGCTGGACTGCCCAATGCCGCCGTTCATGCCGGCGGAATGATCATTCCACTTCCAACGCGACGACCGACTTCGACGGCAGCGTGACTATGAAGCCGTCCGTCGTCGTCTTGAACGCGGAAAAATCCGCCGGTTTGATCGCGTCGGGATTTTCAAACGTGTTGTGCGCGGTCATTTCCGGCGCGGTCAGGACCTGGCCGGAAATTTTCTGCGCCGTCACTCCCTGCAGACTCACCGCGACTTCGGCGGGCTGGTTCGGATTCAAATTGCAGAGCGTGACGTGGATTTTTCCCGACTTGTCCTTTGACGCCGACGCGCTGACTGCCGGGATTTTCTGCGAGTCGAATTCGTAATCTACGCTTTGCAGTTCGCTCGGCAGCAGCGTGGCGTCGTGGTGCGGGACGAACATTTCAAAAACCCAATAGCTCGGCGTGAGGGTCATTTTTTTGCCGTCGGTCAAAACCATCGCCTGCAGCACGTTTGCCAGTTGCGCGATGCAGGCCAACTTCACGCGGTCGCAGTGCTGGTTGAAAATGTTGAGCGTGACGCCGACCACGAGCGCGTCGCGCAAAGTGTTTTGTTGGTAAAGGATTCCAAAATTTTCCTTCCGGTCGGAGTCATACCAAGCGCCCCATTCGTCCACGATGAGGCCGACTTTTTTCTGCGGATCGTATCGGTCCATGATGGCGGAATGACGGGTGACGAGGTCGTCCATGTGCAACGCGCCGGCGAGCGTGGAAAACCATTCCGATTCTGCGAATTCCGTGGCCGAGCCTTTGTGTTTCCAATCGCCCGTCGGCAACGTGTAATAATGCAGCGAAAGTCCGTTCATGCGCGTGCCGACATTTCGCATCAGCACTTCAGTCCAGTTGGTGTCGTCACCGTTCGAACCGGAGGCGACGCGGTAAATCTTGTTGCCCGGATAATCCTTCACGAACGCGTTGTAACGGCGGAAATTGTCCGAATAAAATTCCGGCGTCATCTCGCCGCCGCAACCCCAGCTTTCGTTGCCGATGCCGACGAACGGGATTTTCCACGGCTTATCACGCCCGTTTTCCCGGCGCAGATCGCTCATCACGGAATTGGTCGCGGCGGTCATGTATTCGATCCATTCGGCCAGTTCCTCGACCGTGCCGCTGCCGACGTTGCCGCTGATGTAGGGCGCGGCATCGATTTGATCACAGAAATCCAAAAACTCGTGCGTGCCGAATTGATTGTCCTCAATCACGCCGCCCCAGGTCGTGTTGATTCTTTTGGGACGTTGGTCGCGCGGGCCGACGCCGTCCATCCAATGATATTGGTCGGCGAAACAACCACCCGGCCAGCGGATGACTGGAATCTCGATTTTTTTCAGCGCGGCGACGACGTCGTTGCGGATGCCGCGCGTGTTGGGAATGGAACTGTTTTCGCCGACCCAAATGCCGTCGTAAACGCAACGGCCAAGATGTTCGGAAAATTGCCCGTAAATATTCCGGCTGATTTTCGCACCCGACTGGCTGGCGTGGATGACGAGCGTGCTTTGCGTCGGAAGCACGGCGGCGTCGGCTTTGAGCGGTTGAATCTGAAAAATCGAGAATGCGGCGAAGAGCACAAGACCGAATCGTTGGGTGTTCATTCCATCAATTGAAGAAAAAATCGAGCCGCACACAAGCACTCTTTTGAGAAAGATTATTCCCGCACCGTCGCGCCAAGATTCTGCTTGAGCGCCTCCACAATTTTCGCGTGCGCCGCGTTGACCTCCGCATCCGTCAAAGTTTTTTCAGGCGAGCGATAAATAAAAGCATAAGCCAGACTTTTTTGTCCTTCGGGAACATTTTTGCCGCGAAACACGTCGAATAATTCCACATTCTCCAGATTCGCCGGTTTGGTTTGCTTCACGGTTTGCAAAACGGATTCGTGCGTGGTCGCTTCCGGCACGAGCATCGCCACGTCGCGGCGAATGGATGGGAATTGCGGCAGCGATTTGAACGACTTGGCCGGATTCCGCCGCGCGAGCAATTGGTCAAGGTTCAGTTCGGCAAGAAAAATCGCGTCGCGTAAATCATATTTCTTTGCGAGCGCCGGCAGCAACTGGCCGAATTCTCCAAGTTGTAATTTCCCGCCAAGCGAGACAGTCGCCGATTCGAGAAACAGCGCATCGCTTTCATTGCGACGCGTAAATGTGATTCCACGCACGCCGAACTGCTCCAAAAATTCTTCGAGCAAACCTTTCAAATCGAAAACGTCGAACTTCGCATCACGGTCACCACCGCTCCAGAGATTTTGGGCGCGCTGGCCGGTGATAGCAATCGCCACGCGACGTTCTTCTTTCGACTGGCCATTCACGTTCGTGAACACACGGCCAACCTCAAACAACGCCACGTCGTAATTTTTTCGCGTCACGTTGTGCCGCAGCGAATGGATCAAGCCCGGCAGCAAACTCGGACGCAGCACGTCCATGTCCGAACTCAACGGATTCGCGAGCGCGACAATTTCTTCCGGTTTCTGGCTTCTGACTTCTGACGTCGCAATCAGTGTTTGTCCCTGCGCTTCGTTCAAGCCGAGGCCGGTCAAAATTCTTCGCGCCTCGGCAATTTGATCATAAACGGAATCAAACGCATTCGCGCCGAGCGCGCCGAGCGGCGGCGTTGCGGGAACTTTGTCCACGCCGTAAAGCCGCTCGATCTCTTCGATCAAATCCACTTCGCGCTTCAAGTCCACGCGCCACGACGGGATTTTGAAAGTGCAGATGCCGGGAGTCTGCTCGGTCACCGTAAGACCGAGCTTCGTCAGAAATGAAATCTGTTCGGAATGCGGAATGGCGATACCGAGCAACGCCTGTGTCTTTGAAAAATACAACTTGATCTGTTTCGGCTCGGCAACTTTCGGGAAAGCGTCCACGACGCCTTCGGCCAACTGGCCGCCCGCCGTTTCCAGAATCAATTGCGCCGCGCGACGGCTCGCCCAATCGCAGATGCCCGCGTCCGCGCCGCGCTCGAAGCGATAGCTCGATTCGCTGCGCAGGCCGAGCAGCTTGCTCGTGCGACGAATATTCACCGGCGAGAAATAGGCGCTTTCGATGAGCACGTCCACGGTCTTCTCGTTGATTTCCGTGTTCGCACCGCCCATGACGCCGGCAAGCGCGATGCCTTTTTGCTCGTCGGCGATCAAAAGCATTTCTTTTTTGAGCGCACGTTCCTGATTGTCTAGCGTCTTGAATTTTTCCTTTTCGTTCGCGCGACGAATGACAATCGTTGGTTTGCCGTCCTTACCTTTGGCGATGAGATGATAATCGAACGCGTGCAATGGCTGGCCGATTTCGAGCATGACGTAATTCGTCACGTCCACGACGTTGCTGATGCTGCGGATGCC
>CAZHXG010000019.1:0-36210 GCA_964536285.1 uncultured Bifidobacteriaceae bacterium | reverse complement strand
GATCAATTACAACATTCCCGACCAGATCAAAGTGACGGTCGAGGAAAACACGAAGTTGACCATCGAAGGGCCGGACAAAAAAGTCGTCGGCCAGGTCGCGGCGGAAATCCGCGGCTTCTATCCGCCGGAACCTTACAAGGGCAAGGGCGTGCGTTATGTGGGCGAACACGTCCAGCGCAAGGAAGGCAAGACGGTTCAATAATCGATTTTGTTCACGGCACAATCCGTGAACGCGATAAAAAAATGAGAACGCAAAAAAAACAGAAATTGCAGCAACTGCGCCGCTGGCGGATCCGGAAGAAAATTTCCGGCACGAAGGAACGCCCGCGCATGGCCGTTTGCTTCACGAGCGAAAACATTCACGTTCAATTTATTGACGACGAAGCAGGCAAAACGCTCGCGGCGGCTTCGACGGTTGGAAAATCCGCGCCGAAAGATTTGTCGGCGAACGTGAAGAGCGCGAAGACAATCGGCGAACTCGCGGCGAAAAATGCCCTGGGCAAAGGCATCAAGGAAGTTGTGTTCGACCGAGGCGGCAAACGTTATCACGGCAAGGTCAAGGCTTTGGCCGATGCAGCGCGCGAAGCCGGACTAAAATTTTAACCTGAACCCAAAAATACTGTGGCCGAAATCAATAAAACTGGCGGTGACGGGCAGCGCGGATCGCGCGGCGGATCACGTGGTCGTCGTAAATCTCCCGGTGATGCACCGGAGAACGCATTTGAAGGTGGCGCGTCTGAAGAGTTGGTTGAAAAAGTTGTTTATATCAACCGCTCCGCGAAGGTCGTGAAAGGCGGACGCCGGTTCAATTTCAGCGCGCTCGTTGTCGTGGGCGACAAACGCGGTCGAGTCGGCATCGGTTTGGGCAAAGCTGGTGAAGTAGCGGATGCGATCCGTCGCGGTGGTGAACTTGCACGCAACCAGATGGTTTCCGTCTCGTTGAAGGACGTAACGATTCCGCACGAAGTTTTTTCAAGATACGGTGGCGCAAAAGTTCTGTTGCGTCCGGCTTCGCCGGGAACGGGAATCATCGCCGGCAAAACCGTGCGCGCCGTTTTGGAATCCGCGGGAGTGAAAGACATTCTGACCAAATCGCTTGGTTCGAGCAATGCGGCCAACGTCGTGAAAGCGACACTGAAGGCTTTGTTGAGCCTTCGTTTGCGCGAGGACATCTACAAGAGCCGCGGTTTGGAAATCAAAAAAATAGAGAAGCCGAAAGCACCTGAAGCAATTCCGGCTACGAATTAAATTTTATGCGACTGCACAATCTTAAACCTCGTCCCGGCGCGAAGCATCGCCGCAAACGGCTCGGTCAGGGCGAATCCAGCGGACATGGCAAAACGTCCGGTCGCGGCGGCAAAGGCCAGACCGCGCGTTCAGGCAGTTCGATCCGCATCGGATTTGAAGGCGGCCAGATGCCGCTCATCCGTCGTATCCCGAAACGCGGCTTCAACAACACGCGTTTCACGACGCAATACGTCGCGGTGAACGTCGGCGACTTGAACAAGTTTGACGACGGCGCGAAGGTTGATGAAACGGCTTTGCGCGCGGTTGGTCTGGCCAACGGTCGTGCGAGCGGCGTGAAAATTCTCGGCGACGGAGAACTTTCAAAAAAACTTACGGTGAGCGCGAGCGCGTTCAGCGCTTCGGCCAAATCCAAAATCGAAGCCAAAGGCGGCAAGTGCGAAATCGTCAGCCGCAAACCAGTTGAACCCGCGAAGTCTTGAGGCGGGACTGACTTATGTTCCGTAACATTGCCGACACGTTCGCGAACTGCTTCAAGATTCCGGAGCTGAAGTCGCGGATTCTTTTCACGCTCGGCATTCTGGCGATTTGCCGTCTGCTGGCCTTCATTGTCATTCCTGGCGTGGATGGACACGCTCTCGCGGAATATTTCAAGACGCATTCACAAGGTGTTGCCGGGATGTTGGGGATGTATAACACGTTTGCGGGCGGTGCTTATGGAAATTGTGCCGTCGGCTCGCTGGGCATCATGCCTTACATCAGCGCGACGATCATCATCCAGCTTCTTACAGCGGTCGTTCCGCGTTTGAGCAAACTGGCGCGCGAAGAAGGCGGGCGGGCAAAAATCATTCAAAACGGGCGCTATTTGACGGTGCTGATATGCGTCGGACAAGGAATGTATTTTGCCAGCACCTGGCTGAATCCCGAAAGGATGTTCAGTGGTTTGCAAAGCCAGCTCGTGCTGATTGACAATAAATATTTATATTATTTCATAACCGTGACCGTGATGACGACGGGAACGATGCTTTTGATGTGGCTCGGCGAACAGATCACCGAACGCGGCATCGGCAACGGCGTGTCGCTGATCATCACCATCGGTATCGTGGCGCGACTGCCGTTCGCGGTGCAGGCTCTTAAAGATATGTTTCACCCCAGTGGCGGGATTGAATCGCAATATCATATTGCGGGCACGGGCGTGCTGTTGCTGATTTTGCTGGTGATAGTGATCGGCGGAGTGATCGCAATCACGCAGGCGCAGCGGAAAATTCCCGTGCAATATGCGAGCCGCATGGTCGGGCAGAAGATGTATCAGGGCGGCACGAATTACATGCCGTTGCGCGTCAATTATTCCGGCGTCATGCCAATCATTTTTGCGCAATCCATCCTGATGTTTCCGGGGCCGATTTTTTCCAAATTGGCGGAGATAATCAAAGTGCCTCTTTTGCAGGATTTTTTCCGGGGGCTGGCCTCTCAACTCAATTCCGGCTCGTTTTTATATCTGGCGATTTATGCATTGATGATTATGTTCTTCTCCTATTTCTGGGTGGCGACGCAGTTCAATGAAATCCAGATCGCCGACGACCTGAAGAAAAACGGCGGCTATATCCCAGGCGTGCGGCCGGGGCAGGGCACAAGCGATTATCTGCACAAGGCGATGAGCCGCATCACGCTGGCAGGCGCGATTTTCCTGACCGTCATTGCAACGATCCCGATTCTTTTGGGTAAGCACTTGAATATTCCGCCGGACGTTTCGCAATTTTTCGGCGGCACGAGCATCCTCATTGCCGTCGGCGTTTTGCTGGACACGATGCGACAGGTCGAATCGCATTTGATGATGCGCCATTATGACGGCTTTTTGAAAAAAGGCCGGTTGCGCGGGCGCTTTTGACGCTTTCTTGTGGCTATGATCATTCTCAAAAGCGAACGGGATTTGGAGGCGATGCGGCCCGCGTGCGCCGTGGCTGGAAAAGTTTTGGACGAGATTGCCGCCTTCATCAAGCCCGGCTTGACGACGCGGCAGGTGGATCAATTTGCAGCGGAGCGGATAAGATTGCATGGAGCGAAAAGCGCATTTTTGGGTTACAGGAAATATCCCTGCCAAACATGTATTTCAGTGAACGAAGAAGTTGTTCACGGATTGGCGAACGAACGCGAACTGCATTTCGGCGACATCGTCAGCATGGATGTCGGCGTTGTTTACAAGGGGTTTGTCGGCGACACGGCGCGGACGGTTGCGGTGGGTGGGTGCGGTGTGGCGGCGCAAAGATTGATGGACGTGACGGAACGCGCACTTTACGAAGGCATTGCCGCCGCAATTTCGGGAAATCGTGTGACGGATATTTCGCGAGCGATCCAAAATTACGTCGAAGGCAACGGTTTCAGCGTCGTGCGCGAATTTGTCGGCCACGGCGTCGGCCGTTCGATGCACGAAGAACCACAGATACCGAATTTTGTGGATAAAAAGATGAACCAGAAGCTGCGTCCGGGCATGACGATTGCGATTGAGCCGATGGTCAACGCCGGTTTGCCCGACGTAAAAATCTTGAAAGACGGCTGGACAGTGGTCACGCAAGATGGTTCACTATCTGCTCATTTTGAGCATACGGTTTTGATAACCGAAACCGAGCCGGAGATTTTGACATGGCTGGAGAAAATGCCTTCCAAGTTGAAGGTCGCGTGATCGAGGCGCTGCCGAACGGCACGTATCGCGCGGAACTGAAAAACGGACACCGGCTGACGGCGTTCGTCGCTGGAAAAGCGAAGAAAAAAATTGCCGGATTGAAATCCGGCGACACGGTGAAATTGCAATTGACGCCTTACGATTTGGGCGTCGGGCGGATTTTGGTTGATACAAAAACGATTTAGAAAATGAAAGTCAGGGCATCAGTTAAAAAAATGTGCGAGCACTGCAAAGTGGTGCGCCGTCGCGGCGTCATCCGCGTCATCTGCTCGAACAAACGCCACAAGCAACGGCAAGGTTGATTTAATTTTATGGCACGCATCATTGGAGTAGAAGTTCCGCCGAACAAGCGCATAGACATTGCGCTCCGTTATATTTACGGCATCGGCCCTGTCAACGCGCTGGAAATTCTCGAGCGCGCGAATATTGACCGCTCGATCCGCGCCAAGGATTTGACTGAACAGCAACTCGCGCAAATCGTCCATGCTATTCAGGAAGGCAAATACGTAATCGAAGGCGATTTGCGCCGCGAAATCGGGATGGACCTCAAGCGTCTGCAGGGCATCAAGTGCTATCGCGGCGTCCGGCATCTGCGCGGATTGCCCGTGCGCGGCCAGCGCACTCAAACGAACGCGCGCACGCGCAAAGGCCCGCGCAAGACCGTCGGCGTGCAGCGCAATCCCAACGCCAAGACCGGCATCCACTAAAATTTTGTATGGCTGAAGAAAAGAAAAAGTCTGCTCCAAAAAAAGAGGCGAAGCCCGAAGTCGCGGCAAAGGCGGCCGAGGAAAGGCCCGCTAAAAAAACGGCCGCGAAAGAAGCCGCACCGGCGGGTGAAGCTGCCAGGCCGGCGGAAGCCGCCGCGCCAGTCGCCGCAGTCGCCGCGCCGACCGCCGCCGAACTTTTGGGCGAAGACGCGAATGCGAAAAAGGTCATCAAGGCCAAGCACGCGAAAAACATTGTCGCCGGCGTCGCGAACATTCTGGCCACTTTCAACAACACGCAGGTCACGATCACCGACGCCCACGGAAATCTCATCGGTTGGTCAAGTGCCGGTCGCGTCGGTTTCAAAGGTTCGCGCAAGAGCACGGCGTACGCCGCGCAGCAGGTCGCGCAGGACGCCGCGCGTCAGGCGATGGCGCACGGAATGAAGGAAGTCGAAATCCGCGTCAAAGGCCCCGGCTCCGGTCGCGAGTCCGCGATCCGCGCGTTGCAGGCCATCGGTCTGGAAATCAGCGCGATCAAAGACGTGACACCAGTTCCGCATAACGGTTGCCGCCCGCGCAAGAAACGCCGCGTCTAATTCCATCAACTCTCAACTTTCAACCATCAACTAAAAAATGGCTCGTTATACAGGTCCTCGTGTTCGCATCAGCCGCCGGTTTGGAATCCCGATTTTCGGCCCGACGAAATATTTGGAACGTCGCAATTACGGTCCGGGCGTTCACGGTCCGAAGTCCCGCCGCAAGACCACCGACTATGGTCTTGGGTTGATCGAAAAACAGAAGTTCAAATATTACTACGGTTTGCTCGAACGCCAGTTTCGCGGAGTTTATGAAAAGGCTTTGAAGCGACGCGGCGTCACCGGCGAACAGATGTTGCAGATTTTGGAAACGCGTTTGGACAATGTGGTTTACAATCTAGGCCTTGCAAACACACGCGCCGCCGCGCGCCAGATGGTCGGTCACGGCCACATCACGGTGAACGGCCGCAAGGTCAGCATCCCGTCATACGCTTTGAAAGTGAACGACGCGATCGTCGTAAAAAATTCAAATGTGTCGCGCCAGCTCGCGACGAAGAATTTGGAAGTCGCCACGAGCCGTGCGGTGCCGGACTGGTTGTCGTTGAACAAGGAAGAGTTCAAGGGCACGGTCATGCGTATCCCGACGCGCGACGAAATCCAGCCGATTGCCAACGAACAGGCCGTCGTCGAATTTTATTCCCGATAAACCATAAACAGAAAAACAATTATACGGATTTCTCCGGAGCGGGAATAAATCAGCCGGGGCGGTCAGATTAAAATTGTTGAAAGGAAAATATGCCAGTCAGACTCGGACGTTTCGAAATGCCCAAGCGGTTGCAAAAGGAAGAATCCTCCGCAACCGAAACCTACGCCAAGTTCATCGCCGACCCGTTTGAAACCGGTTACGGCCACACCGTCGGCAACTCGCTCCGCCGCGTGCTGCTCTCGTCGCTAGAAGGCGCGGCCATCACCTCGTTGAAGGTGGACGGCGCGCAGCATGAGTTCGCCACGATTGACGGAGTCGTAGAGGACGTGACCGACATCGTTCTGAATTTGAAGAAGGTCAAGTTCAAGGCGCACACGCGCGACGAGCAAACGCTTTTGCTTTCGGTCAACAAGGAAGGAGAGGTGACCGCTGCCGATATCCAGACCAACCAGAATATTGAATTGGTCAACCCCGACCAGCACATCTGCACGCTCGATAAGAAGAAAAAATTTGAGATGGAGTTGACCGTGAAAGTGGGCCGTGGTTTTTGTCCGAGCGATGAAAATAAAAAGCCCGGACAGGCCATCGGCGTCGTGGCGATTGATTCGCTGTTCTCGCCGGTCACACGCGTTCGTTATAACGTCGAGGCCGCGCGCGTTGGAAACCGCACGGATTACGACAAATTGATTTTGGAAGTTTGGACGGACGGTCGTCTCACGCCCGACGACGCGCTTACGCAGGCTTCGGCGATTTTGGCGCATCATCTCGACGTGTTCGTCGGTTACGACAAGAACGCCGTCGAGTTCGAGGAAGCCGCCGACAAACAGGACGACGAGAAGATGAAGATGAAGAAACTTCTCAACATGAGCGTCAACGAAATCGAGTTGAGCGTCCGCGCCGCGAACTGCCTGAACAATGCGAACATTACGACTGTCGGCCAGTTGGCGATGAAGAGCGAGCAGGAGATGCTCAAGTACCGCAACTTCGGCAAGAAGTCCCTGAACGAGATCAAGGACAAGCTGACCGCGCTCGGCCTCGCGCTCGGCATGAATTTCGAGCCGGGACTGATTGACAACACGCCGAAGGAAGAACCGAAGGCGGAGTAAGGAATTTTATGCGTCATCTTAAACGAACGGCCAAACTGGGTCGCACTTCCGAGCATCGCAACGCGATGCTGGCGAACCTCGTTTGCAGCCTCATCAAGCACAAGCGCGTGACGACGACTCTGGCCAAGGCCAAGGCCGCGCGTTCCGTTGCGGAAAAACTGGTCACGCTCGGCAAGAGCGGGACGATTCACGACCGCCGGCTCGCGGTCGCGCGTTTGCATCAGGAAGATGCGGCGAAAACTCTGTTTAAGGAAATCGCGCCCGCATTTAAGGAACGCAACGGAGGCTACACGCGCATCATCAGGATGAACCAGCGCAACGGCGACGCGGCACAGCGCGCGATTCTGGAGTGGGTTGACTTCACGCCCGCTGCTCCGGCTCCGACTGAAGCCGCTCCCGCAGCCGAGGCCAAACCGGAAGAAAAGAAATCCTGAAATTATTTTGAATTCACAGCCCGCTCTTTTTGAGCGGGTTTTTTATTTTAACCGCTCGCACTCGCGTATTCCTCGTCGGTTTTCAAATCAAGTCCCATCAAGATATAATCGTGCGAAATCGCCTGCATGTCCTTGACGTAATCTTCGAGTCGGATGAGTTCGCTGAACCCGAGCATCGCAAACATTTTGATGGCCGTCTCCTGTTCGCCGATGAATTCCGCCTCGACTTTTTCCAAACCGGCGCGCCGTGCGATTTCGATGATTTCAGTGATGAGTCTTGTCGCAAGGCCGCGCCCGCGGAATTCCGGATGCACCAGCACGCTCACGCGCCCGACATGCCGCTTCCATCCGCCGAGCTGTTGGTGAAGTGTCGCGACGCCAACGATTTTTCCGCCGATCAAACCAAGCATCGGCAGGTTGCGTCCGTAATCGATGTTCCTGCACCAGTCGTGGATGACCTTGACGTCCATCACGCGATGCTTGATGAACATCCGCTCCGGTTCGGGGATGCCGAGGAACAGCTGATGAAAATCCTTCTCATCGTCCGGACGCAACGGACGCAGCGTGGATTTATTGCCGTCCTTGAGCAGGACAGTTTTCGGAAACTTCTGCAGCTCTAGCTCGATGCTGAATGACATGATCGCCTTCCTGTTTCATTCGCACTCTGCGCCAAACTTTCCGCGCCCGCAACTAATAAAGCCGCGATGATTCGCCTGCAATGCCGTCGGCACGATGCATGGCAATCGGGTCAACGCTCCAGCGCGACGCGAGCAATGGAATCTTTTCCAGATTGGCTTCAGCGATTTCGTTCGTCACTGAATTTTCGCCGTAGCCGGAACATTTCATCCGCAACGCGATTTCGGCGTAGGTTTTGTCGCCTTGGTTCCAGACCGTCTCGCCCGCCCACGCATACGCGCGCGTCACGCAACCTTCGTCCAGCCGCGCCCACGCGTGATGATGCGAAAATTTTTCGGCGTGAAAAAACTGCACGTGGCCCAGCTCGCGGCTCAACGCTGTAAGGAAAAGAAAGCACGCGTCCACGTCCTCGCTCGGATTCGGCAAGTCCGGGCCGGTGATGATGACCCAGCCGTTCACGCGTGGACTGATGAAAAATTTTCCGTCGTCCGGCAAAACTGACCGGACTGCTTCGGGTTCGACCGAACGGATTGCGACCCAGATTGTCGGACGTTCCGCTGGATGGAATGGAGACGAAGAAGTTTTGTGAGCCCGATCAACGATTTGTTCCAGCCGGCACGCCCGGCGATGGAGAAAAATCATCCAGACAAAAACCAGCGCGCCGACGCCCAACGCCAGCAGGTGCGTCGTCAGCAGCATCCACGCGGCTGTGTCTGATATGTTCACGGAATTCACAAGCCGAATTTACGCCTGCGCCGTGCAGGTTCAATAAAAATATGCGACAGCGGACGTGAATCCGCTCTGATTTTCTACGAATCCAAAAAGAAATGAGCCGACTTACGTCGGCTGCTACGAGTTTTGCGCCAGCCACTCAAGATATTTTTTGCTGCCCGCGCTCAAGGGCAAAACCAAAAACTCTGGCGTGTCGTAAGGATGTTTGGCGAGAACCAATTTTTCCAGCGCGGTCAGTTTTGATTTCTGCGTTTTCAAAACTAGCAAGACTTCAGTGCCCGATTCAATTTTTCCCTGCCACCGATAATGCGATTCGATTTTCGGAATCAGATTCGCGCAGGCGATCAAACGCGCCTGCAACGCGGTCTTGGCTAGCGCGCGCGCCGTTTTCAAATCCGGCGCAGTGATGAGAACGATGGCGAATTTTGCGGCGGGTTTCATTCTAGTTTTGTTGAAGCCAAAGTCCTTGCAACAAACCCCAGTTCGCCTGACTTTCCTTGAAATAGGCCGCCATTTCTTCTTCGCGCTTTCCATCGGACTCGACCATTTGTGTCGTTTCCCCAGGACGCTCGCCGGACAATAAGCGCGTAAAACTGTTGACCGAATAGATTCCGGGACCGTTGTGACATTGATAACAGTTTTGAAGAACGATGCCTTGCCAGCGAAGTGAATCATAATTTGTCGCCCACGTTGTGTAATTTGTGTCCCATCGCCCCGGCTCAAATGCGTCGAAGCCCATGGAAAAGAAATGATCGTTACCCGAAAAATCTTTTTCGTCGTTGGCAAGAGAAACCAATTTCGCATCATGCCGCGTCATGCGAAATTCATTGAATCGTTGCGGCGGAACAGGCACTCCAACAACGTAACCGTTACGATTGGTTATCATTACATAGTCGGGTTGCCCAAATCCCAAATACGTCCTCAATTGGATGCTTTCCACGATATGCGTCGGTTGAATTTTCCCATCGGTATCAATCACGCACATGCGCCTCGCCAGCGCCCATTGCGAATTGGTCGGGAACTGCGCGAAATTGGTGTTGAACATTAGACGATCGGAAGAATGAGGATTGGTGGATGGAACCCACAACGGTGTAACCGAACTGATTTGATTCAAATAATTTGTGCCCGCCTTGCGCCCGTCTGCATCATGAAACAAAACCATGAAAACCGAACGTCCGCCAAAGCCCATCTGATGCATCGGCACAAGCCGCTCGGCATTGTTGACACTGACATTTATCCAATCGCCGTTGGTCTGAAACAATCCCTGCGGCAAATCGGCCAGATTGTTTTTTCCCGCCAGCGCATAATTGTCCGGCAGCGACGCAATTTCATTCGTCGTCAATTCCAAGCGTTGAATCGCGACGGACAATCGCTTTAACAATTCCTTCTGCTCCACTTGATGATTTGATTTTCTACCTCCCGCCGTCCAATCGAACAGCGCCCAAAGGTCGCGCTGCAACAACGCTTTCTTTAGAGGGTCTTGAATCAGCCATTCGCCGTGCGTGTTGATGAATTCATCCAGAACATTCGTCGCCTGCTGATGTGATACGCCACCTAGTAAATTGGTCGTCGTGTTCCAATAAAGAATATCCAATTCGTCGAGACCGTAATGTTTGCCATCCGGGCCGGAACGGTCAAAAAGAGTTTTATTCAGCCGATTCCAAAGATGATTTGTGTCGGAGTCGTAAATTGTGTTTGAATCCGGCGCATCGCTGGCTTTCAAAATAATTGCGTTTAACAGAACGGCAGCGATTATTATTGCAGCGCAATTTTTCATTTTAAGTTTGATTGCCGAATCCGTTTTATTTCACGCCTGATTTCTGTTTAAGTCAAGACATGGACGCCGCATTGCCGCCGCTCACCGCCAGCACGCTTTACCTCGTCGCCACGCCGATTGGCAACCTGGAGGACATCACGCTCCGCGCGCTGCGCGTCCTGCGCGAGTGCGACGTGGTCGCCGCCGAGGACACGCGGCATTCCGGGCAGTTGCTGAAGCATTTCGGCATCTCCAAACCGCTCTTGAGCTATTTCCAGTTCAACGAGGCGAAGCGCAGTGAGAAAATCATCGAACGTCTCCGGCGCGGCGAGAAAGTCGCGCTGGTCACGGACGCCGGCAGTCCCGGCATCAGCGATCCGGGCGAACGCGTCGTGAAGGCGGCGATTAGGGCGGGCTTCCGTGTCGAGTCAATTCCCGGCGCGTGTGCGCTTGTCGTGGGACTCACGGCGAGCGGATTGGCGACGGATGAATTTCATTTTGTCGGGTTTCTACCGCACAAGTCGGGACAACGGAAAAATAAATTGGAATCGCTCAAAGCAATTTCCGGCACTTTGGTTTTTTATGAGTCGCCGTATCGCATCGAAAAACTTTTGGGCGAATTGAATGAAATTTTTCCCGAACGTGAAGTCGTCCTCGCGCGCGAGCTGACGAAGAAGTTCGAGGAATTTCTGCGCGGCAAACCGGCGGAGCTTTTGGAGATCGCGAAGAAGCGGAGTTTGAAAGGCGAATTCGTCGTGATGGTCGGGAAGTAAAATAAATTTTGAAATGAGACGGATTTCCGGCCAAAGTCTGCGCATGAAATTCACCACGTTCTTCATTTGTCTGTTCGCCGCGCTTGCCATTTCCGCCGCAGATTCCACTTCCATTTATCACAACGGCTGGATTGATTTGAACAAGAACGGCAAAGAGGACGTTTACGAAGATCCGTCGCAGCCGGTTGTAAAGCGCGTGAATGATTTGCTCAAGCGGATGACGCTCGACGAAAAAATCGGCCAACTCTGGCAGATAAATTATGACAATGAATCGGACAAAACGTTCGCCGACAAGTTGAAGCGCGGCGAAGTGAGTTCGTTTCTCGACGGCTCGGCGTTGATCGAATCGCCCGTGATGCGGAACAAGCTGCAGCACATCGCCGTCGAACAAAGCCGCCTCGGCATCCCGTTGATTCTGGGAAATGATGTCATCCATGGCTTCCGCACGACTTTTCCGATTCCACTCGCGCAGGCGTGCGCATGGGAACCGGAACTTTTTGAAAGAACGCAGACGATTGCCGCGCGCGAAGCGGCGGCGGCGGGCATTGACTGGGCGTTCGCGCCGATGGTGGATCTGGCGCGAGACCCGCGTTGGGGCCGCATCGCGGAAGGATTTGGCGAAGACCCGTGGCTTGGCGCGCTCAACGCGGCGGCCAGTGTGCGCGGCTTTCAGGGAACGAATGTCGCGGACACAAACCGCGTCGTCGCCTGCCTAAAGCATTACGTCGGTTACGGCGCGGCGGAAGGCGGACGCGACTACAACACGACGGAAATTTCCGAATTCACGTTGCGGAATTTTTATTTGCCGCAATTCAAGGCCGGTGTGGACGCGGGCGCGCTGACGGTGATGAGCGCGTTCAACTGTCTCTCCGGTTTTCCAGCGAGCGCGAACCACCACACGCTCACGGAAATTTTGCGCGACGAATGGCATTTTCACGGCTACGTCATCAGCGATTGGGACGCGGTCGGCGAATTGATTCCGCATGGCGTCGCGGCGGACGAGGCGCAGGCCGCGCGGCTCGCGCTCAACGCCGGTGTGGACATGGAAATGGTTTCTTCAAATTATCCCGACACGTTGGCGCAACAGGTGAACACCGAAAAAATTCCTGTGGCCGTCGTGGACGAAGCCGTGCGCCGCGTGTTGACGGTGAAATTTGAGAAGGGGTTGTTCGATCAGCCGTATACGGACGAATCGCGCTGCCAGACGGCGTTTCTTCAGCCGGATGCCATCGCTTTGGCGCGCGAAGCCGCTGCAAAATCCTGTGTGCTGTTGAAAGATGAAAATGGCGCGCTGCCCATTTCAAAGGAGATAAAAAAAATCGCGCTCATCGGACCGCTTGCCGACGACGCGGGGGAACTGCTCGGGCCGTGGTCTTCGCGCGGCCATGCGGAAGACGTTGTCTCACTGGATGACGGCATTCGTTCCAAACTTCTGGCTGATGTCCAACTGACGATGGTGCGCGGCTGTTCCATCATCGAAGCCGGCGCTGACTATGAGGTGCGTCATTCCGACGACCCCGCAAAAATCAAAAACCATCCGACGGGCACGAATGAAATCGCCGACGCCATCGCGCTGGCGAAAGATGCGGACGTAGTGGTCATGGCGTTGGGCGAACCGCGCGACTGGAGCGGCGAAGACGGCAGCCGAAGCACGCTGGGTCTTCCCGGGCGACAACAGGAGCTGTTCGACGCGGTAGCCGTCACGGGCAAACCGGTCATCGTCGTTTTGTTCAACGGGCATCCGCTGGCCGTGCCGACAATCCAGGAAAAGGCCGCGGCGATTTTGGAGGCGTGGTTTCCCGGCGTTCAAGGCGGCAACGGCGTGGCGGATGTTTTATTCGGCGATGTTGATCCTGCGGGACGTTTGACCGCGACGTTTCCAAACAGCGTCGGGCAGGTACCGATTTATTACAACCATCTCAACACCGGACGCCCCGGCTTTGGCGAATACAAGGGCAATTATGCCGACGGCCCGACTACGCCGCTGTATCCGTTCGGTTTTGGGCTGGCTTACACGACTTTTGAATTTGGCGAAATCCGACTCGATGAGCCGATGATGGAATTGAGCGGAACGATCACCGCTCATGTGCGGATAAAGAACAGTGGCGCACGCGCCGGAACGGAAGTCGCCCAACTTTATATCCGCGCCATTGCGGCCTCGGCGGGGCCGAGGCCGGTGCGCGAGTTGAAGGGTTTTCAGAAAATTCTTTTGCAGCCCGACGAGTCGCGCGATCTCACGTTCACCCTTTCCGGAAAGGAACTCGGTTACTACGACGCGAAAGGAAACTGGCTGGTCGAGCCGGGAAAATATCAGCTATGGATCTCCAAAGATTCCGTTTCCGGCGAACCGGCGGAATTTCAGGTCGTGAAATAAACCAGCCTGCGGACAAATCAAATCCTACTTTGATCTGGCGGCACGAACTTTTGCCCAGCGCGCTTTAGCGGCTTGGGAAATTTTTTTGCGGGCGGCGGCGCTCATCGCGCGTCTTTTCTTGCGGGGAGTTTTGTCGGCTTTTGACGCGGAAACCGACGCCAAATTTTCCAACTGTCCCTGAAGCCGTTCGATTTTGGCTTTCAACTTCAAAATACGTTTCAATTTGGCAATCGAGAGGTTTAAGACTTCTTTCATAGGCCGGAATTGTCCTGATTTTCTGATTGAAATCAAAGCCAAAAATCCAACGCGGCTCAAACAAACTTTCCCGGATTCAAAATGCCGTTCGGATCAAGCGTTTTTTTCAGCGCGCGATGCAGTTCGCGGACTTCTTTTGAGACGGCCAGCGGCCACCAGCGTTTTTTTGCGAGGCCGATGCCGTGTTCGCCGGTGATTGCGCCGCCGTTGGCCAATACCCAATGAAACAACTCATCGAGGGCGGCGTCACCGCGTTTGACGGCATCGGAATATTTCATGTCCAGCATGATGTTGACGTGGATGTTGCCGTCGCCCGCATGACCAAAACACGCGATGGAAAGTTTGATTTTCTTTTGCAGGCGGTTTGCGAACCCGAACAAATCCTTAAGACGACCGCGCGGCACGACAATGTCTTCGTTCAGTTTTTTCAAGCCGGTCGCTTTCAACGAGGAAGAAAATTGACGGCGCAACTTCCAGATTTCTTCACATTGCGCGTTGCCAAGGCCGCGTTGAACGAAAAAAGGTTGCCGTCGCCTGATGATTTTTTCCAAATCTTTCAATTCGTTGGCGACCGATTTTTTTTGTCCGTCCAATTCCACGATAAGCATGGCGCGGCAACCTAGCAGACGTTTGCTGCCGGTTTCCCTGGCAGTGACGGCGAGTGTGAATTCATCGGCCAGTTCCAGCGCGCTTGGCAAAAATCCAGCGGCGAGAATGGATTGCAATGCGCCGACGGCGTTTTTCATCGAGTCAAAACCGACTGCGAGCATTGCG
This sequence comes from uncultured Bifidobacteriaceae bacterium, assembly GCA_964536285.1. Classification (GTDB taxonomy): domain Bacteria; phylum Verrucomicrobiota; class Verrucomicrobiia; order Limisphaerales; family UBA11358; genus UBA11358. The sequence goes on along the minus strand of CAZHXG010000019.1, from coordinate 21,496 downwards.
CGAAATGGCGGAAGCGGAATCAATTTCAAAGTCGCTTCGGTGACGATGCCGAGCAAACCTTCGGAGCCGACAAACAAACGAGCGAGGTCGAAGCCGGTTTTATTTTTGTGCGTGCGTCCGCCTACGCGAATGATTGTGCCGTCGGCCAAAACAACTTCGAGTCCAAGAACGTAATCGCGGGTGACACCATATTTCAAAGAGCGCGGGCCGCCTGCGTTGGTGGCGATGTTGCCGCCGATGAAATTGTGCGCTCGACTTGCAGGGTCGGGCGGATAGAACAGATTTAGTCTCTCGACAGCTTCTTGAATTTTTTCCGTGTTGACGCCGGGCTGGACGATGGCGACAAAATCTTTCGCGTTGATTTCCAAAATGCGGTTCATGCGTTCGAGGGAGAGCACAATGCCGCCACGAATCGGAACGCAGCCGCCAACGTAGCCGTAACCGCCGCCACGGGCGGTCACCGGAATTTTATACCGATTCGCGAATCGCAAAACCGTGGCGACACTCTTGGTCGAGCGGGGCAGGGCGACGGCGTCGGGTTGGTGTGCGACAAACCATTTGTCGCCGGAATAGTCGGCAAGTTTGTGCGGTCGAAAAATGATTTCACCGGGCAGAATCTTTTTGAGCCTCCGGAGAATTTTTAATTTAGCTGCAGTCATTCTGCGGGCGCGTCTGGCGCGGCAAGAAATTCCGTGGCGTCAGCGATCTCGGTTTCAGGCACTTGAACGCGGATGCCGCCGACGGCGAGCGAATAACCGTCAATGCTCAACGCGGAAAGTTCGTCGGCGACGAACGGATGAAAACCAGCAGCCTCAAGCCGCGAACGGACAAGTTGCGCGTCGGCGGGGCTGAATGCCTTGAAAATGGTGATCAATTCCATGATGAAATTTTCAAGCTGCGACCGGCGTTTTCATTTCAGCAAAGACGATGATACCCGCGCCGGTCTGGAGCAGGCTTTGGACTTCCGCCTCGACCTGCTGGCCGATGTGCGAGTGGCCGTTGGTGACGACGACCATCGTGCCGTCGGGCAGATAACCGATGCCTTGTCCCTTGTCCTTGCCTTCGCGGACGATTTTCAAACTAAGCATTTCGCCGGGCAGCAAAATCACTTTGAGAGTCTTGGCGACTTCGTGGAGGTTGACATAATTCACCTTTTGCAATTCGGCGACCTTGGCGAGGTTGTAATCATTGGTCAAAAGGCGCGCGTTCAAATTGCGCGCAAGTCGCACGAGCTTGGCGTCCACTTCCTTTTCCTCGGGAAAATCGCCGTCGTGGATGCGGACTTCGTTGTTCGTGTTGCGCTGGATACGATTGAGCATCTCGAGGCCGCGCCTGCCGCGGGCGCGCTTGATAGGGTCGCCGGAGTCCGCGATCTGCTGGAGTTCCCGCAAAACAAAACGCGGGACGACGATGAGTCCTTCAAGAAATTTCAATTCGATCAAATCGGCGATACGTCCGTCAATGATGACGCTCGTGTCGAGCAGTAGCAGGTTGTCCGGTTTGTTTTGCGGCGAGAAGCGGACATAAGGAATGATGAGGGAAAAATCCTCCTTGTTGCTGCGCATGGCAAGAATGATGCCGATATAACTAAAACTCAGGAAGAGCCCAAGCCGAATGAGCCAGCGGGTGTTCTCGTCGGTGTTTGAAAAAAGACCGGAGTTGTCGATGAGCAGCGCGACGAAAATTCCAAGCATCAATCCGAAGGTGATGGCGGAAAAAGCCCGCAGGGAAAAACCTTTCAGCATTTCGTCCAAGGCTATGAGCAGGCCGCCAAAGCCGAAACCGATGACCATTCCGATCGATCCGCTGTGTGACATCCCGACAAATTCCGGGCGTACCTGGCTGATGGCGTAACCCGCCATTATGCAAAGTCCCAGAAACAGACCGCGAATGATCCAAAGCGGAGTCATAAATTCAGTGTTTGCGCGATTTGTCCGACGACGGCGTGTTTGTGGCCGGCGGTTTATGCGCCCACAAAATGCCCCACAAACCGATGCGGTTCAAGTTGCTCGTGGTGACGGCAAGATTGTCCGCGATGATCTGCACGTTGGTGGCGAGTTGTTCGTTTTGCAGAACGGTTCCGGCGAGTCCTTTGCCGGACTGCAAATTGCCCATCAAATTTGTCAGGATTTCAGTCGCGGATTCAATGTTTTTTACGGCGGCGGAAATTTCCACGCCGTTTGTGTTGAGGTCTTGCGAAAAGAAAACAAAATTGCTGACGGCAAGGCTGACTTGCGACCCGTTCGAGGAAACAAGTGCGTTGATATCGCTCACTGCGCCGATCGCCTGCTCGGAAAACAGGCGCAGATTGTTCACGGCGACTGAAAAATTCGTGAGCGTCTCCTGGTTCAGCACGACGCGTTGCAAATCCGAGACTGACACGTCCAGTTTTCTGGCCATTTCATCAATGCGCTGGATAAATCCTGTGGCCGAACGCATGACTTCCTGCAAGTCGAATGGCTCCTGGCATTTCACATCCGCGCCGTTCTCCAGCAGCGGCAACTGGTTGTCAGTCGGAATGACTGAAACATATTGGTCGCCGAGGAAGCCGGATTGTTCGATCACAAACCGCGCGTCATGATAAATTTTGTCATCCTTATAAATTTTCAGGAGAATCGTCACGCTTTTGCCATCAGCCGCAAGCATGATGTCCGAAACGCTGCCGACTTGCACGCCGGCGAGCGAAACGGCCGCGCGCGGCTTGAGACCGCCGACGTTGATCGCATGAAGGCGTAATTCATAAGTGCCACGGAACACGCTCGTGCCCTTGCTGAATTGAATGATCAACAAGGCCACCAGCACCAGCCCGATGAGCACGAACAGTCCGACTTTGATTTCCAATCGCGATTTTTCCATGGTTCAAAACAAATTCTCTTTTGCATCGGCGACGCCGTCGACAAACTGGCGAACAATCGGGTCGTGCGATTCAAAAAATTCCTGCGGCGCACCCGTCGCATAGATTTTTTTGTCGTGCAACATCAGCACGCGCTGCCCGACCCTCCGCGCCGTGCGCATGTCATGCGTCACGACGACCGTTGTCACCTTCAAATGCTCGTGCACGCGCATCATCAACTTATCGATGCTGTCCGACACGATCGGGTCGAGGCCGGTCGTCGGCTCATCGTAAAGGATGATTTGCGGTTCGTAAATGATTGCCCGCGCCAGTCCGACGCGTTTTCTCATGCCGCCGGACAATTCTGCCGGATTTTTATTTTCAATGCCGGACAAATCCACGACTTCCAGCGCGTGCGCCACGCGCTTCGCCGTCTCTGCCTCGGTCAACGTTTTATGCCGTCGCAACGCGAACGCCACGTTCTCGGCAACCGTCATCGAATCGAACAACGCCGCGCCCTGAAACACCATGCCGAACCGCAAACGCACGCGCAGCAATTGACGTTCATTCATCGGCTCTATATTTTCGCCATCAATCAGAACTTCGCCCGAGTCCGGTTTCAATAATCCGATGAGGTGCTTGAGCAAAACGCTTTTGCCACCGCCGCTGCGCCCGATGATGGCGATTGATTCGCCGTTTTCAACCCGAAAGCTGATGCCGTCGAGAACTTTCTGCGTGCCAAAACTTTTTTTCAAGTCACGGACTTCTATCATAACAAACCCACTATCTTGCCGATGATCAACGTCAGAAAAAAGTTCGTGATCAAAATCGTGATGGACGAATACACGACGGCTTCCGTCGTCGCGCGCCCGACGCCTGACGCGCCCAACCCGCACGTCATGCCCTTGTAACAACTGATGAGCGCGATGATGCCGCCATAGACGAACGCCTTCACCAGTCCGATGACAATGTCGATGTCATGTGTATATCTCAGGGTGTTTTGCCAGAGGAAGGCGGGGTCGATGCCGAGAATCTGCACGCAAATCACGTAGCCCGCGCCGATCCCGACCGTGATGGCTTCAATCGTCAGCAGCGGCAATGCGATGTGAGCCGCGATCAAACGCGGCACGACCAGATAATCCACCGGATGCGTCGCCAGCGTCCGGAGCGCGTCAATCTGTTCGGTCACGCGCATCGTGCCGATTTCAGCGGCGATGGCCGCGCCGACACGCCCCGCCACCATCAACGCCGTCAGCACCGGGCCGAGTTCGTCGCACAACGAAACGCTCACGACCGCGAGTGTCGCCGTGTCCATCTTCACCTTGTGAAACTGAAAAAATGTTTGCGCGCCCAGCACCATGCCCGTGAACGCGCCCGTCACCAGCACGACCGATTGCGACTTGATGCCGATGAAATAAATCTGATACAGCAAATCCCGCCACGAGACCTTGAACGTGAACACCGATGCGGTGACATCCCACGTCAGCAAGGCGATTTGCCCCAGTTCGGCCAGGACATAAGAGACGCGCTTGTTCGCAAAAAGACTCATCGGCACGCAAATTAACAGACCGGTTCGCCGTTTGTCAGCATTGGATTTTCAGTGTGGTTGCCGTTCGGCAAAAAAACTGTCATTTTCAACCGCCGTGATCCGGAAGCTGAAATTCATTTTCAAAACCGCAGCCGCATTTTTTGTCCTGCTGCTGTTGCTGGCCGCCGCCGCGTTTTTATTTCCGCAAAAATTTTTGTGCGTGGACAGTGGCGCGGTGAAGGCGGACGTGCTTGTTGTGTTGGGCGGCGGTTCGCATGATCGCCCCGAACGCGCGGCGGAGCTTTTCAGGGAAAACGCCGCAGCGCGCATCATTGTCAGCGGTCTGGGTGATTGCGAAATCAACCGGCAACTGCTGCTTGAGGCCGGCGTTCCGGCGAATGTGATTCAACTTGAAGACCAATCAAGAACAACACGCGAGAACGCGGAGTTCACCATCAAATTGTTGCGCGAACAAAAAGTGAAGTCCGTCGTCATCGTCACTTCGTGGTATCACTCGCGTCGCGCGCTGAATTGTTTCCGGCGTTACGCGTCGGAGATAAAATTCTACTCGTGTCCGTCCTACATTGATTTCAAGCGCGCCGATTGGTCGCGCAATTTCGAGAAGCGCATTTATTTGGAATATGTGAAATTGCCCGGCTACTGGATTCGTTACGGAGTTTGTCCGTTTTAAAAGGGCTTGCTTCGCGCTCGTTAACTGGGATAATGAAAAACCTTGATCGCGGGGTGGAGCAGCCCGGTAGCTCGTCAGGCTCATAACCTGAAGGTCGTAGGTTCAAATCCTGCCCCCGCAACCAATTTCTTCAGTCATTTGCCGGACTTGTCCGGAAATGCAAAATTCACCACCAACGGCGCTCCCCTGATCAGATAAAGGGACAAAAGCACGCCGATCACCCACTTCACGATCAAATATCCCGGTACCGCAAACGTGGGGCCGTATGCCAAAACGTGGCGGACGATAATTATGAAGACCGACACCCCAACAACTCGCAGGAACAACGCGAACATTTCTTTTGAGTTCATATAATCTTTCTTTTGTGGTTTTCGTTGCTCAACCTGTTTCCCGCAGGAAAAACTCTGTGGTCAAACACGCCAAGGCTGACTGCCTTTAGTGGTAAACGTCTTTTACCATCCTGTCAACCTGTTCTACGGATTCAAATCCATCGCCATGCAAATTTCAAACCCGCAAGCAGGCTTTTTGTTTTGCAACACAACCGAAACTTTGAGACTTCTTGTCTCGTGCGCACCGTCAACGTCCCGTTGGGAAACCGCAGCTACGCCATCAAAATCGGCGGCGGCCTGCTTGTGCGTTTGGGCAAGGAATGTGCGCGCCTCAAACTTGGTGGACGCTGCGCCATCATCACCGATACAAATGCCGGCAAGCATTATGCAAAAACAGTCTTCAATTCACTGGCGTGCGCGGGCTTCTCGCCGGTGCTGCTCGTTGTTCCCGCAGGCGAGACCGCAAAAAGTTTGAGAACCGTCCAGGCCTGTTACGACCAGCTTGCGTCGCACCGGCTCGAAAGAAAATCATTCATCGTCGCGCTTGGCGGCGGAGTCGTCGGCGATCTGGCCGGGTTTGTCGCGGCGACATATCTGCGCGGCGTTCCATTCGTTCAAGTGCCGACAACTTTGCTGGCTCAAGTGGACAGCTCCGTCGGTGGAAAAACCGGTGTCAACTTGAAGTCCGGCAAAAATCTCGTCGGCGCGTTTTATCAGCCGCGGCTCGTCCTCTGCGATCTTGACACGCTCGAAACCTTGTCCGAACGCGAGTTTCGCGCCGGCCTTGCCGAGGTCATCAAATACGGAATCATTTACGATTCCAGGCTGTTCGCGCAACTCGAACGAGATATGCCCAAGCTTTTAAAGCGTGAGCCGAAGACGCTTGCCGCTGTTGTCGCGCGTTGTTGTGAGATAAAGGCGAAGGTCGTAGGCAGAGATGAAACTGATAACGGACTGCGCGCGATCCTGAATTTCGGCCATACGATCGGCCACGCCATTGAAAACAGTTCCGGCTACGGAAAATTCCTGCATGGCGAGGCGATTTCCGTTGGACAAGTCTTGGCGGCAAAACTCTCGAACAAAATCCTTGCTCTGTCGATGCGTGACGTCGAACGGATCAAGAATCTTTTCGAGCGCGCCGGTTTAACGACAAAAATCAATTTGAACCCAGCGCAACGCCAAAGACTTTTTGCGGCGATGAATCTCGATAAAAAGGTCAGTGGCGGCGAAATCAAATTTGTCCTTGCCAGAAAAATCGGTAAAGTAGTCTGGAATCAGCGCGTGCCGGAAAAGTTGATCGGGCAGGCGCTTGATGAATTATGATTCTGGTTTTGGACAACTACGACTCGTTCACCTACAACCTCGTGCAATATCTTGGCGAGCTGGGCGCGGATTTGCAAGTGAAACGCAACGACGAAGTTTCAATTGACGAAATTCGCAAATTGAAGCCGGAACGGATTTTGGTTTCGCCCGGACCGTGTTCGCCGCGCGAATCCGGTTTATCCAACGAAGTCATCCGCACGTTTGCGAACGAAGGTGTTCCGATTTTTGGCGTTTGCCTCGGACACCAGTGCATCGGCTACACGTTCGGCGCGGAAGTCGTCGTGAACTACCGCATGATGCACGGAAAAACTTCGCCGATCAAACATAACGGAAAAGATTTGTTCGCCGGAATGCCGAATCCATTTTTGGCGACGCGCTATCATTCGCTCGTCATCAAACGCGACACGATGCCGGACGTTCTGGAAATCACCGCCGAGACTGACGAAGGCGAAATCATGGGCGTGAAACACAAGTCACTGCCGATCTGGGGCGTACAATTCCATCCCGAAAGCATTCTGACGGAAAATGGCCGCACGATTCTGAAGAATTTTTTGAAGCTGAAATAATTTTATGCAGATTCATTTGCTCAAATCCAAAATCCACCGCGCGACCGTCACCGGCGGCGATGTGAATTACGAGGGCAGCCTTACCATCGCAGGCGACCTGATGGACAAAATCGGCTTGCAGGAATACGAGCGGATTCTTTGCGGCAACATGAGCAACGGAAACCGTTTTGAGACCTACGTCATCCGTGGCAAAAGCGGTTCGGGCGAAATCATCATGAACGGCGCGGTGGCGCATCTTGGCAAGAAAGGAGATCTGCTGACGATCATGAATTTTGCGCTGGCCGAAAAAAGGGAGGCAAAAAAATGGCAGCCGCGCGTCATCGTCCTCGGCAAAGGAAATAAGATCGAGAACGAGCGCGGGATTTAATTTTGAAAACAAAAAACGCACCGACTTTTAATCGGCGCGTTTTGCTTTTGCAAATATTGTTTAGAAGTTTTTGGTAACTTCTGCCCAGTTCACCACGTTCCAGAACGCCTTCAGATAATCCGCGCGCTTGTTCTGATATTTCAGATAATACGCATGTTCCCAGACGTCCACGCCGAGGATGACTTTACCTTCGACACCGGAGACGGCTTTGCCCATGAGCGGATTGTCCTGGTTCGGCGTCGAGACGATTTCCAGCTTGCCGTTGTTCGAGACGAGCCAAGCCCATCCACTGCCGAAACGTCCGATGCCCGCCGCCTCGAACTTCGCCTGAAAATCCGCGAACGACCCGAACGTTGCTTTGATCGCGTCGCCAAGTTTTCCCGACGGTGCGCCGCCGGCCTTGGGCGCGAGAATTTTCCAGAAGAACGAATGGTTCCAATGGCCGCCGCCGTTGTTGCGCACCGGGCCGCGGATGGCGTCGGGCACGGACGCGAGATCGCCGATGAGCGCTTCGAGCGACTTGCCTTCCAGCGCGGGCTGGCCGGCGATGGCCTTGTTGAGATTGTCCACGTAAGCCTTGTGATGCTTGCCGTGATGGATTTCCATCGTCGCCTTGTCAATGTGCGGCTCCAAAGCGTCGGCCGGATACGGAAGAGCGGGTAGTTCGTATGCCATAATTTTCCTTTCGTTAGGTTTAATTGTTAAAATTGCTGGACGCAAATTGCGTTACCAGCGGAAAAAATGCAAGCGTGGACAAGAAATTGCAATCAGGTGAAATACGCAGTGTGGATAAATATTTAGATTTGTCCCGGCAATTTTCATTCGACCCGCTGCGGTTTCGTGGTTAGCTTGTGAGCATTATGTCACCCGACGATATTTTATTGGAAGCGGAAGAGAAAATGCTCAAGACCGAGCAGGTGGTCTCGAACGAATTTGCTGGCGTGCGCACGGGCAAGGCGTCGGCGTCGCTCGTCGAAAACATCACCGTGGAGGTTTACGGCTCGCAGATGCGCGTGCGCGAACTCGCGGGCATCACGTCGCCGGAGCCGCGACAGCTCGTCATCCAGCCGTGGGACGCCGGTTCGTTGCAGCCGATCGAGAAGGCAATCCAAAAGGCGAATCTCGGTTTGTCGCCGGTGGTGCAGGGCAGGTTGATCCGTATTTCGTTTCCCGAATTGAGCCAGGAGCGGCGTCAGGAATTTGTGAAGATCACGAAGAAGATGGCGGAGGATGGTCGCGTGGCGGTCCGTCACGTGCGCCGCGAAGCGATGGAACTGTTGAAGAAGCACGGTCACGACAGCGGCATCACCGAGGATCAAAAGGAACAGGCGGAAAAAGAATTGCAGAAACTGACCGATCAATACATCGCCAAAATTGACGGGCATCTGGCGCACAAGGAAAAAGAAATCATGACGGTGTGAGTCAGCGCGCCGTGGCATTCGTCGTGGATTCAAACCGGATCACCGTTTCATCCGGCTTGGCGTAACCGAGCTTTTCGCGCGTTAAACGCTCGACGGTTTTTGGATCGTGCAGCAGCGCGTCGATTTCGGTCTGAAGCTGTTTCGATTTTTCAGATTCCTTCTGCAATTCATTTTCCAGCCGCAGATTTTCCGCGCGCATCCGTTCATTTTGCTGGATGAGCGGCAGGTAACACATTCCGATGAGCAGCAGGATGGCGATGACGACGAGCGCGACGACAAGTTTCGTCAACTTGCTCCAGATGCCGAGATCAACATTCACGCGGCGAGTAAATCACGCGCGTCGCGCGGGCGAAAGCGGATTTTATCTGTAGAATCTTTTCCAGGCCTCCAGTTTGCCGTCCGCGCCGAAGGTCAGCCGCAAAAGTCTGTCCGGCACGCGATTGACATAAGTCGGTGGCGGCACAATATAGCCCCGCCTGTAAAACGGATAAGGATAATAATCGGGCGTCGCGTAAATATAGCCGCGATCGGTGAGCCATTCGGCGATGGTCGTGCCGTCGGCAAGTTTCGCGACCTTATCCGGCGGCCCGAAATCCATCACGGACTGGTCGTAGGTGTAAATCCCGACGCGCGCCTGCCAGTTGATTTTCGGCGCCGTCGCGCAACCGGCGAACAGAATCGCGGCCAGCGCGAAGAGGATGATTCGTTTCACGTTTTAAAACTACATCCGCGCCGGCGGGAATCAACCACGATTGTTCCGGATTTTATTGTCAGCAAGCCGCAAAACGGCAAGACTCGTTCCGTGGAAAATCCGCTGGAAAAATCCTTGCTGAATGCGCTGGTCGAACTGGACGCCGCCGTCAAAGCGATGCCGGTGGCGAATCCGAAACCAAATCTGCTGCCGATCTTTTCGCGACTCGACGAGCTGACGAAGCAATTGCCGCACGATGCCGACCCTCAATTGCTGCATTATTTGCACAAAAAAAGTTACGAGAAGGCGCGGCTCTGGTTGCAGGGACGCGACGCGGAAAATCAGGCCGGCAACTGCCGCCACGTTTGACAAACTCTTCCAATGTTTCCTGACGACACCATTGCCGCCATCGCCACGCCGCTTGGTGAAGGCGGGCTTGCTGTCGTCAGGATTTCCGGCGCACAGGCATTCGCTGTCGCCGACAAATGTTTTCTGCCCGTCGGAAAAAACTCATTGAAGCCGTCCGCTGCGCCGACGCACACGATCCTGTTCGGCAAAATTGTCCGCGACGGAAAAATGATTGACGAGGTGCTGCTCGCCGTCCTTCGCGCGCCACGCACTTTCACGCGCGAGGACACCGTCGAGATTTCCTGTCACGGCGGGATTTTACCGGCGAAGCTCGTCCTCGACACGATTTTGGAAAACGGCGCGCGGCTGGCCGAAGCCGGCGAATTCACCCGTCGCGCCTTCCTCAACGGGCGGCTCGACCTCGCGCAAGCCGAAGCCGTAGCCGACTTGATCCATTCACGCACGGAACTCGCGTTGACCGTCGCCAACGAACAGCTCGCCGGAAAACTTTCGCAGCGCATCAACGAACTGCGCGACGAAATGATGAAGACGCTCGCGCACATCGAGGCGCACATTGATTTTCCCGACGAGGACATTTCGCCCGACACGAAGGAAAAATTATTGCAGCGACTCGAAAGCGGCGTCGCCTTCATGGACAAATTGTTGCGGACGGCGAACGAGGGACAGATTTTGCGGCGCGGCATCCGCGCGGCGATTGTCGGCCGCCCGAACGCGGGTAAATCGAGCCTGCTCAATCAACTGCTCGGCCACGACCGCGCCATCGTCTCGCCGATTCCCGGCACAACGCGTGACACGATCGAAGAGACGGCGAACATCCGCGGGCTACCGGTCGTCTTCATTGATACCGCGGGACTGCGCGAAGGGCGCGACGAAATCGAGGTCGAAGGCATCCGCCGCAGCCGCGAATCGCTCGCGAAGGCCGAGTTTATTTTGCACGTGCTCGACGCGAACGAATTGCTGACGACCGAAGACGAAAATTATTTCCGCGAGTTCGCGGATAAAAAAAGGATCATTGTCCGGAACAAAAACGATTTGCCGCGAAAATTGAGCCTGCCGAGGGAAAATTCCTCGCCGGTCGTGGACGTTTGCTGCGTGAGCGGGCAGGGGATTGAAAAGTTGAAGGACGCGATCAAGGAACTGGCGTGGTCGGGCGAAATCAAGGCTGAGATGCTACAGGTGATGATCAACTCGCGGCATCAGGACGCGCTGTTCCGGGCGCGCGCGGCGACGGTGCGGACGATCCATGCGTTGCGCGCCGGCAAGACGCTGGAACTCGTCGCGCTGGATTTGCACATCGCCGTCAACGCCGTCGGCGAAATCGTTGGCAAAACGACGACTGAAGATTTGCTCGACTCGATCTTCAGCCAGTTTTGCATCGGAAAATAATCGAGCGAAGGCTGGTGGAGCCGACAGGGTTCGAACCTGCGACCCCCACAATGCCATTGTGGTGCTCTACCAACTGAGCTACGACCCCATCCAGATTGGGCGCAATTTAAATCGCCCGCGCCGCTTGTCAAAACTTTTCGCCACGCGCGAAGAGAATTGATTTGAACACGCCGCCGGAATCGGATAGCCTCTCCGCGTGCGCGAACTCAAAGCTTGCGTGAGCGAACTCAAACCTTCGTTGCATATCGCGTTTCTGACGCACGAACCGTTTTATCCGCCGTCGGGCGGGGGTTCTGCGGAAGCGCTTTATCTTGTCGGGGAGATGATCCGGCGCGGACACAAGGTTCACGTCTTCTGCCCGAAAATTCCCGACGCGCAGGCCGTCGAGAAAAAATTCCGCGTCCGGCTTCACCTGTTCGACAAATGGCAGATGGGCCGGTACACCAAGTGGAGGAACTTCAAATATCTCGCCTATCCGTTTTTTCTGCAACGGATGGTCGCCGACGCCCATCGCGAGTTCAAATTCGACCTTCTCTTTTCGCAGCACGCCATCTCCGCCGTCGCCGCCGGAAAATTGAAACGAAAACTCAAACTGCCGGTCGTGATGAATTTTCCCGACCTGCTCGCCGGCTTTATGGAGACGTGGCCCGGTTTCCTCGCGTTGTGGCCGTTCGTCTGGATGCTCAAGCGTTACGAGATTTCATTGCCCGTGCGTTACAACGCGGACGGCGTGCTGACGATTTCCGACACGCTGACCGATCATTTTGTCGAGCGCGGCTATCCGCGCGGGAAAATCCGTTCGATCTATTACGGCTACGACGCGGAAAACTTTCCGTTCCACGCCTATTTTCCGTCAACACCGCCCGTCGTCGCCATGCACGGCTCGTTCGACGCGCATCATCTCGGCGAAATCGCCTTCGGCGCGGTCCGTCACGTGACAAAAACCCGGCCCGGCACGATTTTCCGGTTCATCGGAAGAAAAACCGGCACGCTGGAAAATTTTCTGGCGCGAGCGCAAAGGGAAATTCCGGGTTTCAAATTTGAAAGCACCGGCTTCGTGGCCTACGACGAGGTCGCCAAGCACCTGTTCGACGCGAACGTCGGCATCGTGCCTTACGAGGAATCCGCCGGGACACACTGCGCGTTCGTCGCCAAGATCGTCGAATACATCGGCAGCGGATTGCCGTCTGTCAGCACGCCGCTCAAAAGCATCCAGAACTATTTCAAAAACGATCCGATGGTGTGCTTCTCCAAGTTCGATGGAGTGGACTTTGGAAATAAAATCGTGGAATGGCTGGACGCGCCGTGGATCGTCTGGCAGCTCGACGCCGCGAAATCCGCCGCGCGCGTCCATGCGGAACTTGACTGGCGGCCGCTTTGCAGCAAGGCGGTTGATTTCGCCGAACAATTCACACACGCACGCGCTGCCGGTTCGCCTCGTAAAGAAATACCGCTGCCGCTGCGCCTACATTGAGCGAATCCACCGTCGGCGGCATCGGGATCGCCACCGCCTCGTCGCAGGCTTCGAGAACCTCTTTGGAAATGCCGTCGCCTTCGTTGCCGAAAACGATGCAACAATCCTTTGTGAAATCCGCCTGCGACAAGACTTTTTTGTCCGTGTGCGGATGCGCGGCGATGCAGCGCACGCCGCGTTTGCGCAAATCGCGTAGGACTTGCGGCAATGTCAATTGACGGGCGGGATCATCGCGCCGCAAATTCGGATCGGCGTTGCGCACCGTCTCGATCTCGAAAATCGGCAGTTCAAAGATCGCGCCCATCGAATTGCGCACGGCGCGCCGCAAATACGGACTGCTGCTCGTTTCGCCGACGATCAACCCGTGGACGCCGAACGCGACGCAGTTGCGCACGAGCGCGCCTAGATTTTCCGCATTCGACATCTCGTGAACCGCGACAAACAGTTTCGGCACCGGACTCTTCAGGAAAATTTCTTCGAGCGAAGGGAGCCGCGGAATTTTTCCGACGGCGAACACGCCTTGAAACACCGAATAGCCGGTGAGCGTTTCGAGCAGTTTTTTTTCAGCCAGATAAACAGTGATCGGCTCCGGGCGCGCCTCGATCTGCGCGCGGAAAGCTTCCAGATGTTTTTCCGGCATGACGAGGGAGACGACGGTGAAATGGCTCGCGAGGAGTCGGCGCACGACCCTTTCGCTCTCGGCCACGAAGATGCCTTGCTGCCGGTGTTCCAGCGGACGGCGCAACGTGGCATACGGCTGCAACTCCGGCGCGCCGAACGAGGAAATTTTTTCGATGCGGAACATTCCAAGTATTTTGCGCGACGGCGTTCAATCGAAAAGAAGAAAGTTTGCGAGTTGCGAAGCAGCGAAAGAAAGTAGTCCACGGTGTCAACCGTGGGATTTGAGAATCAAAAAATCAAAGCTCCGGCAGGAGCGGCAGAAAAATTGCAGTAAAATCATGTTTGTTCTTTCGCCCCGTCCGGGGCTTGCGCCGTCGCGGTGATTGACCCACGGTTTCACCGTAGGCTACTTTCGGACGCTCCTTCCGGCGCTGGACGCGGCGCGTTTTGATTTTTCGGGCGAGATCACAAATATTGAAAACTGAATTGCCAGATTTGATTGAAAAGCAGTTGCGTAAAGTATGTACCTCATTGCGTCAATTTTCCTTTCCTCTCCATCCCAACAATCCCCCGCACAGGAAAATAATTCCAAGGAATGTTTCAAAAGCTACGATAGCCCAGAATTCAAATGGGCTAGTCGCACGATAAACGGCATTGGCCAACGCGCCTCCTTTTTGGACAAATTGAATCTTTCCAGTAATCATATCGTTGACCGAACATGTCAGCGCAATCGTGCCGAGAAGCATGAACACAACTTTTCCAAATATGTTTTCCCACTTTTTATTCCACCTTTTAGTCCACTTTCTATTCATGATGATTGTCTTTCGTCAACCATACAAATTTTTTCAGCAGTTGCAAGACGACGACAACAGAAACATTTTCATTAAAGCTCCAAAGTTTCACACGGGACATCCTGCGCGGCGAGCTGGAGCCGGACGTGCGCCGCGCCGATGTGATGGAGTTGCTCGGCCATGACGTGTTGCGCGAGTTCGGGCTTGTTGCATTCGCGGCTCAAGTGGGCGAGGTAAAGATATTTCAATTCCGCGGACATAATCTGCGCGGCGGCTTCGGCGGCGGCCACGTTCGAGAGATGGCCGTGGCGGCCGAGGATGCGCTGCTTGAGCGGCCACGCGCGGCGCGGACAATCCTGCAGCATCTTCACGTCGTGGTTGGATTCGAGGACGAGGACGTTCGCGGCACTGATGCGGTCGAGCACGAGCTTGGTGGTGTGGCCGAGGTCGGTGGCAAAGCCGATGTTGCCGCGCGCGGTGCGCAAAAAAAATCCGACGGGGTCCTGCGCGTCGTGCGGGATGGAAAAGGTTTCGATGCGCACGTCGTTCAATTCAAAACTGTCGCCGGTCGCGAACAGCCGCCATTCAAATTTCGCCAGAAAATCGGCGCTGGTTTTCTCGCCGCCGTTGAAGAGCGGGTCGCGTTTGCCATTCCATTTTTCCTTGAATGCCCAAGCAGTGGCTTCCTGCGTGTCGCGATTGCAATAAATCGGAATCTTTAATTTGTCGGCGAGTCCGAGCAAACCGGAAATGTGGTCGGCGTGTTCGTGCGTGATTAAAATGGCGGTGAGATTTTCCGGTGTGCGACCGATGGAAGCGAGACGTTGTCGGATTTGGCGCGGGGAAAATCCGGCGTCCACGAGGATGCGGGCTTCGGGCGTCTCGATGTAGGCGCAATTTCCGCTGGAACCGCTTCCGAGGATTGTGAGTCTTACTGACACGAAAAGACGTTAACTATGCGGACGAAATCAGGCAAATTTATTTGCTGTCATTTGACTGGTGGCACGATACCTGCGAAAGTCTTCAGTGTGATCCACAGACGAGGCCTCAAAATTCAGCATTTACTCTTCGCTGGAATCATTGGCTTTTCATTTTTTCCGTCCAAGTCAACCGCACAAACGATTCCGAGACAATTTCTGCACGATCATGTGCCGCCGGTTGTGAGCGGCCTAACACCTCTCGGAACTCTCGCGCCTTCGACGCGCTTGAATCTGGCGATCGGGCTGCCTTTGCGGGACGAGTCCGGTCTCGATGATTTGCTCCGGCAAATCTACGACCCGGCAAGCCCGAATTACCGACATTATCTGACGCCGGAGCAATTCACAAAAATGTTCGGCCCGACGGAGCAGGATTATCAGAAGGTGATCGATTTTGCGCGAGCGAACGGCCTGACAGTGACCGCGACGCATCCGAACCGCGTCGTTCTGGAGGTCAGCGCAACGGCGGCGGACATCGCACGCGCTTTTCATGTGACGATGCGGACGTACCGGCATCCGACGGAAAACCGGAATTTTTTCGCGCCGGATGTAGAACCTTCCATTGATCTGGCCGTCCCGATTTCGCACATCAGCGGACTGGACGATTATTCGCCGCCGCGCCCGAGGATTATCAAAAAAACGCCGGTGGAAAATCTGGCGAACGCGATTCCCCAAGCCGGTTTGGGGCCGGGCGGCACTTACGCGGGTAATGATTTTCGCGCGGCTTACATTCCCGGCGTGACGCTGACCGGCACTGGACAATCCGTCGGGCTGCTGGAATTTGACGGCTATTATGCCAGCGACATCACAAGTTACGAAAGCATCAGCGGCCTCGCCGGTGTGACGTTGACGAACGTCGCGGTGAACGGCGGCGTTTCGACACCCGGCGGCGGCAACGACGAGGTGGCGCTGGACATTGACATGGCAATGGCCATGGCGCCCGGCTTGTCCAAGATTGTCGTTTATGAAGCGCCCGGTTCGACTTCGTGGCCGACTATTTTGAGCGCCATCGCCACCGACACGAACAATTTTCCGAAACAAATCAGTTGCTCGTGGGGCCTCAATTCTCCCGGCTCGACCGATCCGATTTCCGAAGGTCTTTTCAAACAACTTGCCACGCAAGGACAGTCATTTTTCAACGCTTCAGGCGATTCCGATGCGTTCACGGCTTCGGGAATTCCGTTTCCGTCCGAGAGCACAAACATCACGCAAGTCGGCGGGACAACCTTGTCAACGACCGGCGCGCGCGGCGCCTGGATTTTGGAAACGGCTTGGAATTGGGGCAGCGGCAGCGGCACCGGCGGCGGTGTCAGCACGCATTACGGCATTCCGGCCTGGCAGCAGGGTATCAACATGACAGCCAACCAGGGTTCGACGACGAAACGGAACGTCCCCGACGTCGCAATGACAGCGGATAATATTTTTGTCGTCGCGGACAACGGCGTACATTACTCCATCGGCGGCACGAGTTGCGCTGCGCCGCTGTGGGCGGCGTTCACGGCGCTGGTCAACCAGCAGGCCATCGCCGGCGGACAAACCAACGTAGGTTTCATCAATCCGGCGCTTTATGCGATCGGCAAAGGAACGGGTTATTCATCCGATTTCAACGACATCGTGACGGGCAACAATCTTTGGAGCAGCAGCACGAGCAAATTTTCGGCCGTGCCCGGCTACGACCTTTGCACCGGATGGGGCACGCCCGCGGGCGACGATTTGATTGACGCTTTGGCTGGGGTTTCCGACGCGCTGGCCGTTGCGCCGGGCAAAGGATTTGTTGCGTTCGGCCCGGTTGGCGGCGCGTTCACGGCGGGCGCGCAGATTTTTACACTGACCAATTCCGGCATCGCGCCGCTGAACTGGTCGCTCATCAACACGTCGTCGTGGCTCAATGCGTCCGCGGCCGGCGGCACGCTGACGGCCGGCGGTGCGGCCGCCAATGTGACCGTGGGACTGAACGCCGCAGCCTACAATCTGCCCGCCGGAACTTACATCGCCAATGTCTTGTTCACGAACACGACCAGCCACGCCGTCCGTGACCGGCAATTTGTTTTGCTGGCCGGAAAACAACTGGTCCAAAACGGCGGGTTCGAGTCAGGTTTTCTTTCCTATTGGATGCAAACCGGCTCCGGCGGCAAGTTCAACGGCTACAACAACGATTACGTTGACAACAACGGCACCAACTCCGGCGTGCTTCCGCATTCCGGCTCTTATCTGGCCGTGTTTGGAGCGGCCAACACCACCGGCTACATTTCCCAGATGATCCCGACCGTGCCGGGACAAGCTTATCTGCTCTCATTCTGGCTAACGAACTCCATCGGCGGAAGCACCCAGCAATTTTTTGCCAACTGGAACACAAACACCATTTTCAATCTGCTCAATCCCGGCGCGTTCGGTTGGACAAATCCTGTTTACATCGTCATCGCCACCAGTACCAACACCCTTTTGCAATTCGGCGCACGCAACGACCCGAATTATTTCGGCCTCGACGACGTCAGCGTCATTGCAATCCCGGTTCCGACAATAAAAACGTTCGCAAAAACAAACAACCTCCTGACTTTCACGTGGAATTCACTGGCCACAATCCAATATCAACTCCAATCCTTGACCAATCTGGCCCAGACCAATTGGGTCAATCTCGGCAACGTCATCAACGCCTCCGGCGTGATAACGTCGACCAACATCCCCATCAGCCCGGATCCGCAACGATTTTATCGCATCTACCAATTGCCGTGATAAAATCAATGCGTGACCGATTTGCTCCAGCGCGTCGAAACTTCGATCCAAAACCGCCGGCTGCTTGAACGCGGCGAAAAAATCCTCGTCGCCGTTTCCGGCGGATTGGATTCGATGGTTTTGCTTCACGCGTTGAAAAAACTTTCAGCGCGGCACAAATGGAAAATTGCCGTCGCCCACTTCAATCACCGATTGCGCGGACGCGCCAGCGACGCGGACGAAAATCTTGTCCGCAAAACCGCGACCGCAATGAAATTGCCGTTTGTGGCCGAACGCGCCGACGTGAAAGAATTCGCCGCGCGATCAAAACTCTCCATCGAAATGGCCGCGCGAAAACTGCGCCACGAATTTTTCGCGCGCGCTGCTCGCAGGCAAAAAATCAAAGCAATCGCGCTCGCTCATCACGCGGACGACCAAGTGGAACTTTTTTTCCTACGGCTGTTGCGCGGCGCGGGCGGTGAAGGTCTGGCGGGGATGAAATGGCGTTCGCCATCGCCCGTTGACAGAAGAATTTCGCTCGTCCGTCCGTTGCTGGATTTGACGAAATCCGGATTGCTGGATTTCGCCCTGAAAAACAAAATCCGCTTTCGCGACGACATGACAAATTATTCCTCCGACTTTTTGCGGAACCGAATTCGTAACGAGCTTCTCCCGTTGCTGGAAAAAAAATATCAGGCGGGTTTGAACAAAACCATTTTGCGTCTGATGGAAATCACCGGCGCGGAATCGGATTTTGTCGGTAAAGCGGCAAAATGGTTTTGTGGCAGCGGACGTAAGTCCGCCCATTCTAAAAAACATCAGAGCCGACTCACGTCGGCTGCTACATTTCAAAAAAGCGATTTTCAAAACCTGCCGGCGGCGATTCAGCGCCGCGTTTTGCGCTCGCGATTGGAACATCTCAACATGATCGCAGATTTTGATTTGGTTGAAAAACTCCGCGAATCAGCCGGGAAATTTGTGAGTGTTGGTCCGGGTTTGTCTGTTTCACGCGATGTGAATGGCAGCTTGAAATTGCGCAAGGCACAGCCAGCGGGGTTCAACGCAAATGAACTCGAAGTAAATTTGTCGGGCAGGGCGGGGGACGCAAAATTTGACAGCGTGAAATTCGGTTGGAGTTTTGACAACGGCTCGCGTGGACGCTCGCCCCGCCAAATTCAGAAAGAGTTTTTTGACGCGGACGAAGTCGGAAGTAAAATCGTTTTGCGCCACTGGCGCGCGGGCGACCGGTTTCAGCCGATCGGCTTGAAGTCGGCGGCGAAGCTGCAGGATTTGTTCACAAACGCAAAAGTTTCGCGCGAACTCCGGCGCGGTTTGATTGTTGCCGAAGCGGAGCACGGCGAAATTTTTTGGATCGAAGGACTGCGGATTTCGGAAAAATTCAAGCTAACGCCACGAACAAAACGGCGTTTGGTTTGGAATTGGCGGCGAAAAGAAAACTAAGGAACAGTCACAAATCAAACGACTTTTCCCATTCCAAAAGTGCCGGGGAAAGTTCTTTACACCGGTTCGCGAACGCCTATACTTCGGCGCTCTAATTGATATGGAAGCGAAGACAAAGACGATAGAACAATTTAAGACGCACGCCAAGGACACGGGATCGGCGGATGTGCAGATAGCGCTACTGACGGAGCGCATCAACCATCTGACCGAGCATTTGCAGACGAACAAGAAGGATCACAGCTCGCGCCGCGGGCTATTGATGATGGTCGGCCAGCGCCGGCGCCTGCTTGAATATCTACAGAACATCGATCTGGGACGTTATCAGGCGGTCACGAAGAAATTAAAGCTGCGCCATTAAAGTTTTGCGAAGGCGCGGCTTTTTCTTTTGCCTCACTTCGCTTTCAGATTTGGGACGGAAACGCGAACGTCCCCTTTCTCAAACACAATTCGCGAACAAAAAATCCGTTGCCGCAGGGAAATTTCATTCAGCTCCGAAAATTTCGGGGTTCACTGAAGTTCCTCGGGCGGTGGCGGGCAGATTAATATGCCAGAAAAAATAACCGCCCCACTGGGCGACAAGCAGATTGTCATTGAAACAGGAAAACTCGCCAAACAAGCCGACGGAGCAGTGACCGTCCAGCTCGGCGAAACGATTGTCATCGTCGCGGCTGTCGCGGCGACAAAAGCCAAGGAAGGTCAGGACTTTTTCCCGCTCACCGTTGATTACCGGGAAAAAGCCGCCGCCGCTGGAAAATTTCCCGGCGGCTATTTCAAACGCGAGGGCCGCCCAACCGAAAAAGAAATTCTCACCTGCCGACTCACCGACCGTCCGATCCGTCCTTTGTTTCCAAAAGGCTGGTACAACGAAGTGCAGGTTCAAACCGTCGTGCTGAGCGCGGACGGCGAGAACGATCCGGACATCTTGAGCATCATCGGCGCAAGCGCGTCGTTGATGGTCAGCGACATTCCATGGGCCGGGCCGCTCGGCGCCGTCCGCGTCGGCCGTGTCGGCGGAAAATTCATCGCGAACCCGACTCATTCGGAACAAGCCGGGAGCGACCTTGATCTGGTTTACGTCGGAAACGAAAAAGACATCGTGATGTACGAAGGAGCGGCCAAGGAAATCACCGAGGCCGATTTCAACGCAGCGCTCAAGTTCGCCCAAGAAGCCATCCAGCCGCTCATCACCGCGCAAAAGGAATTGGTCGCGAAAGCCGGAAAAAAGAAACGCCAGGTCGTTTTGAACATTGTTCCCGACGAGATTTTGCAGGAAGCGAAAAAACTCGTGGGCGACCGTTTTGTTCCCGCGCTTTTGACGCCGGGCAAGCTCGCACGCGAATCGGCTGTGAAGGCCATTCAGGACGAAGTCGGCTCAAAACTTGTCGAAAAATTCGGCGAAGAGAAAGTCACGGACTTCGTCGTCAAAGACGCTTTTTATTACATCCAAAAAGAAGCCGTCCGAAAATTGATTTTGGAAAGCGGCAAACGCCTGGACGGTCGCGCGTTTGACGTTGTTCGTCCGATTTCGAGCGAAGTTGGAATTTTGCCGCGCGCGCACGGCTCGGCGTTGTTCTGTCGTGGTGAAACGCAGGCCGTCACGCTCGCAACACTCGGCACCGGCGATGACACGCAGGAATTTGATTCCTACACCGGCGGCGAGACCGAAAAGAAATTTATTTTGCATTACAACTTCCCAAATTTTTCCGTTGGTGAAACCGGACGCATTTCCGGCCCCGGTCGCCGGGAAATCGGCCACGGCGCACTTGCCGAACGCAGCATCGAGCCGATGTTGCCGCTCGACACGTATCCTTACGCGGTCCGCGTCACGAGCGAAATCATGGAATCGAACGGCTCGACCTCGATGGCGAGCGTTTGCGGCGGCACGCTGGCGCTTATGGACGCGGGCGTTCCGATGATTCGTCCGGTCGCCGGCATCAGCGTCGGCATCTGCACCGA
>CAZHXG010000018.1:0-41416 GCA_964536285.1 uncultured Bifidobacteriaceae bacterium | reverse complement strand
CGGGCAACATTGATCCCATCCGCGACATCGAGACCATCACGACCGAATTGGTGCTTGCCGATCTGGAAGCCGTGCAAAAACGCCTCGCGAGCATCGCCAAGGATGCCAAGCGTGGCGACAAAGAAGCGCTTGCACAGGAAAATGTCCTGAAAAAAATCGAGCCGCATCTCAACGCCGGCAAGCCCGCGCTCACGCTCGAACTCACGCCCGAAGACAAAGCCGTCTCGCGGCTATTCTGGCTGATGACCGACAAGCCGACGATTTTCGCCTGCAACGTGAAGGAATCCGATTTGGCGACGGCCGACAAAAATCCGTTCGTCCTCAAAGTCCGCGAATACACGAAGAGCCATTTTGCCTGCGAAGCCGTCGTCATCAGCGCGCAGATCGAGAGCGATCTGGTTGATTTGTCCGAGGCTGAAGCGAAGGAATTTTTGAAGGAACTCGGCGTCGCGGAATCCGGCGTCGGCGCGCTCATCCGCGCGACGTATCATCTGCTCGGACTGCGGACGTATTTCACGGCGGGCGAAAAAGAAGTCCGCGCGTGGACGATCCACAACGGCGACACCGCGCCGAAAGCCGCGGGCGTCATCCATTCCGATTTCGAGCGCGGCTTCATCAAGGCCGAGACCGTGGCTTACGACGATCTGGTGAAACTGGGTTCCGTCGCCGCCGCGCGCGAAAAAGGTTTGTATCGGATGGAAGGCAAGGAATACGTCGTCAAAGACGGCGACGTGCTGCTGTTCAAGTTTAATGTTTAGACAGGATTCACAGGATTAACAAAATTAAATCGGCAAAAAATAATCCTGTAAAATCTTGTTAATCCTGTCTCAACCCAGTTTATATCTCCGCATCTTCGCGTCCACTTCCTGCGCCCACGCATCAATGCCGCCGCGCAGACAGCGCACGTTCTGCAAACCGTGACCCATGAAATACGCCGCCGCATCCAGACCATTCTTGCCCGCGTGATCAATCACGACGACCGGATTGGTGTTCGAGCCGCTCGCCATGAGTTCGCGCATCACGTCCTGCGACAGCAGCACCGAGCCGGCGATGTTCACCGCCTCGAATTCCTCGCGCGAACGCACGTCCACCAGCTTCACCGATTTGTCGTTTTGCAAAAGTCCGGCGAGTTCCGCCGGCGAGATCAAAACCTTCGCGTCCTGCTCGTGGCTGGACTGGATGTGCGCCAGCACCTCGGCCACGTCCAGATTGCCGTTGCGCGCGCAGACCTGCGCCAGCGTTTCCGTCGGCTGAAACCCGCAACTGCTGCACCCGCCGATGTGATACCGCCGGAACAACGCCCGCTGCGCGCCGGGAAAAGTTTCCAGCACGGCGCTCATCGGGGATTGGGAATTGATATTCATTGCGAAAAGCAACAAATCCTTTACGGCAAAGAAATACCTCTAATTTTTTTGTATAATGAGACAGCAAACGAGTCCGTCATTCCACATACAAAATCAACCATGTTCAAAAGACATTTATAAGTATCTTTATGAGGCTTCATATCATCGGCGGCTTCCATTAAAAATGCCAAAGGATGTCGGCACCACCAAAGGTGTTTTTTATCGCGTCTGATTAAACCTAAATTTTTTGCCACTTCTTCAAATGAATCTTTTTCACTGTGAAAGAAGCCATACTTTTTTGCTCCAGCTCTATTTTGCCGAAGTTCTTCTCTAACTCCTGATTGAATTGGGTATTTTGAAAAAGCACCCAGAGTGGCATATGTCAGTTGCAATCCTCCACGACTTTCTGGATGCAAGATTTTAGTAACCAAACGAAAGCCTTCTGCATTTCCTTCATATTCGACAAAATCAGAATGCAAGGCAGCCGGAATCTTTTGTTTTATATTGTTGGCAACTTCTGAATGAATAAACCAATGGCGGATTGCATCTTCTCCAGAATGTCCAAAGGGAGGGTTTCCCAAATCATGTGCTAGGCAAGCAGTCGCAATAATAGAACCAAAATCAGAAGGAGGAATAGCCAGCTTGTATTTTTTACAAATTGCCGCACCAACAATTGATCCAATAGATCTACCTACGCAGGAAACTTCAAGACTGTGTGTTAGCCGTGTTCTAACATAATCGCTTTCAGAAAGTGGAAAAACTTGCGTTTTGTCTTGGAGGCGTCGAAATGCCGATGAAAAAATAATCCGGTCGTAGTCTACTTCAAACGGGGAACGGACATCTTTATACGTCTCGTTTTTACGCCCCATTCGGTTCGGGTTTAATAATTTTGGCCAATCCATATATTTATTGTGATGGTAGAATATTTATTCTGGATTATTGCCCAAAAAATTTCTGAATTTCTTTAATCACTTCCACGAACCGGTCCACTTCGGCCTTGGTGTTGTAAAAATAAAAACTCGCGCGGGCGGTGGATTCCACGCCGAGCTTGTGCATGAGCGGTTGCGTGCAGTGATGCCCGCCGCGCAACGCCACGCCCGCCTGATCCGCCAGCGTCACCACGTCGTGCGCGTGAACGTCCTTGAGCAGAAAACTCACAAGGCCGGCGCGATTGGCGGAATTTAATTTCGGGCCGAACAAGCGGATATCTTTCAGCGCAGAAAGTTTTTCGTAAGCATAATTCGCTAATTCCTGATCGTGTCGCCAGATGTTTTCGCGGCCAATGGCGTCGAGATAATCCATCGCGGCGTGCAGGCCGATCGGGCCGGAAATGTCCGGCGTGCCGGCCTCGAACCGGTGCGGCGCGTGCTTGAATTCCGTCTTGTCGTAGCCGACGGTCAAAATCATTTCGCCGCCGCCCTGATACGGCGGCATGGCGTCGAGAATTTCCTGCCGTCCCCACAAAACGCCGATGCCGGTCGGCCCGCAAATCTTGTGGCCGGAGAACGCAAAAAAATCGCAGCCGATGGCCTGCACGTCCACGGGCAGATGCCCGGCGCTTTGCGCGCCGTCCACGAGCGTGACGATGCCGAGCTTGCGCGCGCGGGCGCAAAGTTCGGCCACCGGATTCAACGTGCCGAGCGAATTGGAAATGTGAACCATCGAGAAAATCTTAACGCGCGGCGTTAACACCTTTTCAAGTTTTGATAAATCAAGAAGTCCGTCGTCGCCGGTGACGGGAAGATAAGAAATTTTCGCGCCGGTTTTTTGCGCGAGCAATTGCCACGGCACGAGGTTGCTGTGATGCTCCATTTCCGTGAGCAGAATCACGTCGCCGGGCTTGAGATTTTTTGTTCCCCACGAACTCGCGACGAGATTGATGCCTTCCGTCGTGCCGCGCGTAAAAATAATTTCATCGGCGGATTTTGCGTTGATAAATTTCGCGGCGCGCGCGCGCGCGGCCTCGAACGCGTTCGTGGCGCGATTGCTCAACTCGTGGATGCCGCGATGGACATTGGCATTGTCGTGCTCGTAATAATGCACGAGCGCGTCAATCACCGCGCGCGGTTTCTGCGACGTGGCGGCGTTGTCGAAATAAACCAGCGGCTTGCCGTGGACTTTCTGGTTGAGGATTGAAAAGTCGGCGCGCAGCTTTTCCCAATTTGGCGCTGTGTTCATCGGTCGAAATTACATCAAGCCGAGTTGCAGCTTCGCCGCCTCGGTCATCATGCCTTGATTCCACGGCGGGTCCCAGACGAGTTCGACGTTCGCCTCGTTAATCGGTTCGAGCGAGATGAGTTTGTTCTGCACGTCCTGCGCGAGCACGGGACCCATACCGCAACCGGGCGCGGTCAAAGTCATTTTCACGTCGGCTTTGTAATTGTTCTCGCCGATGGGCGTGAGGTGACAGTCGTAAATCAAGCCGAGGTCAACGATGTTGACGGGAATTTCCGGGTCATAGCATGTCTTGAGCGATTCCCAGACCTGTTTCTCAAGTTGATCCTGCGTGACCGGGCCGGAAACGGCCGTGGCCGGCGCGGATTTGATTTCAAGCCCGAGCGCATCGGCGTCCTTCGACTCGATGCGGAACATGTTGCCGTTGACGATGACGGTGTAAGTGCCGCCGAGCGATTGCGTGAGGTAAGCCTGTCCGCCCTTTTGCAACGTGACTTTTGTGCCGACGGGCACGACCGATGCTTCCACGTCACGCGTCAGAATTTTTGCTTCAGTTGGATTCATAAAATCGATTCAATTCATTTACTTCAGGCATTATCGCCGTTGTCGCAGGTTAAATCAATTCCTGCTTTCAAATTGACACGAGGCGATTCATTGCTAACCTCTGCGCTCCGTCAAACGGAGTTTTCCGCGCCAAGCGCGACCAAATTTATGAAACGCCAGTATCAACCGTCGAAAATCCGCCGCAAGCGGCAGCACGGATTTCTCAACCGCAATTCCAGCAAAAGCGGCAAGGCCATCTTGCGCAACCGCCGCCGTGAAGGTCGCAAACGCCTGACGCCGGTCTAACTCGCGCGCTCATGCCTGTCGAATCGCCGAAACGCCTGCGCCTGGGACGCAACTCGCGGCTCGCGCAAAACCGTGATTTCGCCCGCGTCCGGCAGCAAGGTGAACGCCTTGCGCAAGGTTGTCTCATCGCCAACTGGAACAAACTGCCCGACGGCGCGTCACCAAAACTCGGCGTTGTCACGAGCAAAAAAATCGGCGGCGCAACCGAACGCAGCCGCGCGCGGCGTTTGCTGCGTGAAAGCTTCCGGCAGCATCAAAATGAACTGCTGCATCCGGTTGAACTTGTTCTGGTCGCGCGAAATTCCATCGCCGGGAAAAAATTCGCCGAGGTCGAAAAGGATTTTCTGGCGGCGCTGAACCGGGCGGGACTGCTGAAGAATTGAAATGAATTTGCTCCAACACATTTTGGTTTTTGCGATCCGGCTGTATCGCTGGACGATTTCACCCATGCAGATTTTTTTGTTCGGCTCGAACGCCGCCTGCCGTTTCACGCCGACGTGCTCGCAATACGCGATGGACGCGATCCGTGAACGCGGCGCGATCGTCGGGACGGTTTTGGCGGCGAAGCGGATTTGCCGCTGTCATCCGCGCGGTGAGTGCGGGTACGATCCGGTGCCGAAAAAGGAATTCGGAATTTAATTTCTCATGGACAAGACTGGAATCATCGTTGTCGCGGTTTGTGCCGTGCTGCTCGGCTGGTGGTTCGTCGAGCAAAGTAAAATCGCGCAGCAACAGCAGCGTCAGTTCGCAGCCACGAATGTCGTCGCCGCAGCGCAAAACCAATCCGCGACCACGAATTCAGTCACTGTTCCTGTCGCACCCGTCATTACTCCAGCGGTTGTTTTCGACACGAATACGCCGGAACAAACGATTTTGATTTCAAATGCGAATGCGCGCTACACGTTCACATCGCGCGGCGGCGGATTGAAGCTGGTCGAGTTGCTCCATTATCCAGAAACCATTTCCGCGCGCTGGAAAAAAAGTCAAAGCGTGAACTCAAGCGGAGGAGTTGCCACCTTGAACACGCGCGCGCCGGTTCCAGTTCTTGCGATTTTGGGAGATTCGAGTCTGGTGGGCGACGGCAACTTCACTTTGTCAAAGACTGACGACGGAGTCCGCGCGGAAAAAGCTTTCGCGGACGGTCTGGTTCTCACAAAAGAATTCCATGTCGGTTCGAATTATCTCGTCAATGCGACTGTGAGTCTGAAAAACAGTTCGGACAAGCCACTCGCGTTGCCCGCGCAGGAATGGGTCGTGGGCACGGCGACGCCGATGGACGCGGACGACAACACGTTTTACAATTACGGAGGTTCGATGTGGTTCGACGGCGCGAGTGCGCACGACCAAAGCGCCGTGTATTTCAATCCGAGCACGACAGCCTTTCTTTTCTTTTCCAGAACTCCAAAAACGGAATATCGCGCGGGCGCGGGCAACGTCATTTGGGCGGCGGCGCACAACCAGTTTTTCACGGTGATGGCGATGTTGAAGACGAATGAACCGGCGCAACAGATTGTCGCGCGCCCGGTCACGCTGCCGCCGTTGCAGAACGTGGAGCAGAATCCCAACGCGCCGCTGCCGCAGGGAGTGCAGGCGGCCCTGGTTTATCCGGCGCTGACGTTGACGGCGAATTCATCCGTCGAGCGGCAAATCGTTTTGTTCGCAGGGCCAAAGGAATATCGGACGCTGGCGGACATCGGCGCGGAATTCCAAAATGGCGCGGACGGCGTGATGGGTTTCGGCGGTTTTTTCGGTTTTTGCGCCAAGCCGTTGTTGCTGGCGATGAACTGGCTGCACGATGTGATTTCCCATTTCATTCCAAAAATAAGCTATGGCTGGATCATTGTTTTGATCACAGTGCTTCTGCGCGGCGCGTTCTGGCCGTTGATGGCGGCGAGCACGCGCTCGATGAAAAAGATGCAGGCGCTCGCGCCGGAAGTGAGCGCGCTCAAGGAAAAATACAAGGACGACCCGCAAAAATTCACCCAAAAGCAGATGGAGCTTTGGAAGAAGAACAAGGTCAGCCCGATGAGCGGCTGCCTGCCGATGTTGATCCAGACGCCGGTGTTCATCGGATTCTTCATGATGATCCGCAGCGCGATCGAGTTGCGCGGCGCGCATTTCCTTTGGGCGGCGGATTTGTCGAAACCGGACACGTTGTTCATGATTCCGGGAATTGATTTTCCGTTCAACCTGCTGCCGCTTTTGATGGGTGGCGCGATGCTGTGGCAGTCGCATCTTCAGCCGCCGTCGCCGGGCATGGATCAGACGCAGGCGAAACTCATGCGTTATATGCCGCTGATTTTCCTCGTGTTCCTTTACAATTACTCGGCGGGGCTGGCTCTTTACATGACGGTCAGCACGATGATGAGCATCCTGCAAACCAAGGTGACGAAAATGGCTTCAAATCCGGCGACTCCGGCATTGACTCCGGCTCCAAAATCGAAAAAATAAGTCCATGCCCGCGCAGCCAAAAGAAATTCTCGGAAAAATTCTTGCGTCGCTCGGTTTTCCGGCGGCGGTCGAGGAGCACAAACTGGAGGAAGGCATTTTGTTCGACGTGAAGACGGACGATACCGGACGACTCATCGGCCGTCAGGGCCAGACGCTCGCCGACTTGCAATACATCACGAACCGGCTGTTGTTCCAGCAGGACGCCACTTCGCCGAAAGTGATGGTGGACGTGGGCGGCTATCGCGCGCAGGCGCGCGAGGCTCTTGTGAAAAAAGCCAAGGACGCCGCCGACAAGGTCCGCCGCTGGGGCGACGCGGTTGAATTGGAGCCGATGAACGCCTTCGACCGCCGCGTGGTGCATCAGGCGTTGAAGGACGACCCGGACGTGGAAACTCACAGCGTCGAGGTGGAAGGCACGGAAAAAAAAGCGCTGCTGCTCCGTCCTCGGCATTAAAAAAAAATGGCGCGAACAGAACCGTTCGCACCAAAATCATTTTCCAGTTTTTACTACCCGCCCTTACTGGTCCACAATCTTCAAATTATACAGAGGTGAGAACGCGCTGTTCGGTTTCGGCTCCGTGCCGAAATTGTTGTAGAGGTAATCGAATTTGAAACGATAACTGATGTTGCTCGTTCCCGCAGGCACCGGCACAAGGCCTTCCCAACGGCTCGGCATCATCGGGACGGGACGCATCGGATAAAGTTCGCTGCCGACCAGCACATAAGGCTGGATGCTGTCCCAGCGCAGTGATTGCTGCTGCGAATTGAAAATGACCTCGACGGGATAAAGATTGTTCGCGTTGCGCGACTGCTGGAGCGGTGTGACTCCAGTAAATGTCGCGGCACAACCCGTCATCAACAACACCGGCAAAAGTAAAGTCAGTTTTTTCCAAATCATGAACACAGCGTGGCATAAACGGCACTACTATGTAAAGTTGGATTTCACCGCTTGAACCGCCGTGCGATTTTGGATACGACTGCGCCGTTCAATGAATTTTTCGGCGATCAAATCGCCATTGCACCAAAACCGCCATCCACGACAATTTCCGCGCCGGTGATAAAACTGCCCGCGTCCGACGCCAGCAACAGCGTTGCGCCGACCAATTCATGCGCTTCGCCGAAACGGTTCATCGGTGTTCTGGCGAGAATTGTTTTTATGCGGTCAGGATTCAACACGTCGCGATTCTGTTCCGCCGGAAAAAATCCCGGAACCAAAATGTTCACGCGCACGCCTTTTTGCGCCCACTCGCGCGCGAGATTTTTGGAAAGATTGTGCACCGCCGCCTTCGACGCCGAATAAGTGAACACGCGCGACAAAGGCGTCAGCCCCGACGCCGAGCCGACATTGATGATACTGCCAGAACCACGTTCGACCATGTGCTTGCCGAAAATCTGACATGCCAGAATGACGCCTTTCAGATTCACCGTAATAATCCGATCAAATTCATCTTCAGGAATGTCGAAGAACGGCGTTGGCGAATTGATGCCAGCGCCGTTGACCAAAATATCCACCTTGCCAAACTTGGCGACCACGGCGGCCAGAAGTTTTTGCAAGGCGGCTTTAGAGGTCGTGTCGCATGGAAAAAATTCTGCCTTGCCGGCGGATTTCTTAATGGAGCCAAGACGCTTTTGAGCTTTGGCGGCATCACGTCCGACAATTGCAACCATAGCATCCGCTGTCGCAAAACCTTCCGCGATTGCGCTGCACAACACGCCGGTGCCGCCGATGACGACCGCCACCTTGCCTTTGAGTGAAAAAAGTTCCGCCGGTGTTTTCATATTTGTGATTTGTTGAATTGTTAAATAGTTTTTGTGCAAAGCCAATTCAACGGTTCAACAATTAAACGCTTTAACTTTTTAACGTTGAACTCTGGCGCTGCCGCCGCCGAAAGTTTTTTCCACTTCCTTGCGCGTGGCCATGCTCGTGTCGCCGGGCGTGGTCGAGGCCAGCGCGCCGTGCGCCGCGCCGTAATCCACGGCCTTCTGCGCATCGTTAAATTCGAGAAATCCGAATTGCAGGCCGCTGGCGAAACTGTCGCCGCCGCCGACGCGATCCAGAATTTCCAGTTCTGGATATTTCCGGCTCTCGTGGAATTTTTCGTCGTGCCAGAGGATCGCGCTCCAATCGTTCTTCGTCGCGGTGATGACGTGGCGCAGCGTGGTCGCAACGACCTTGAAGTTCGGAAATTCTTTCACGGCAGTTTTAATCATCGCTTTGAAAGCATCCGTCTCGATGTGCTTGAGATCCTCCGCGCCTTTGACGGCGAAACCGAGCGACGCGGTGAAGTCTTCTTCGTTGCCGATCATGACATCGACATACTTCGCGATTTCGCGATTTACTTCCTGCGCTTTCTTGAG
Organism: uncultured Bifidobacteriaceae bacterium; assembly: GCA_964536285.1. Lineage (GTDB taxonomy): Bacteria > Verrucomicrobiota > Verrucomicrobiia > Limisphaerales > UBA11358 > UBA11358. The sequence goes on along the minus strand of CAZHXG010000018.1, from coordinate 32,240 downwards.
GCCGCCTCTGGATTTCCAGAGCGATGGACGATAATTCAAATCGTAGCTGACAACGACGCCGTGTTTCTTCGCCGCTTTCACGGCTTCAATCGTGAGTTCCGCCGTCGTCGCGGAGAGCGCCGCGAAAATGCCACCAGTGTGCAGCCAGCGTGTGCCGATCTTGCCGAAGATGTGATCCCAATCGAAATCGCCCGACTTGAGTTGCGACGCTGCGGAATTACCGCGATCCGGCACGCCGACCGCGCCGCGAATGCCAAAGCCGCGCTCCGTGAAATTCAAACCGTTGCGCACGCTGCGGCCGATGCCGTCGTCTTCGCGCCACTTGATGAAATCCGTGTCCACGCCGCCTTGCATGATGAAGTCTTCGATGAGATGGCCGACCTCATTGTCCACGAACGCGGTGCAGACGGCGGTTTTGTAGCCGAAACATTTGAGGAGGCCACGCGAGGTGTTGTATTCGCCGCCACCTTCCCACGCGGTGAAATGCCGCGCGGTGCGGATGCGTCCTTCGCCGGGGTCAAGCCGCAACATGACTTCGCCGAGCGAGATTTGGTCGTATTTATAAGTGGATTTGTCGCGTAATTGAATTGCCATAAAAATTTCGTCGTCGTTAAAAAGTTTATACCTGCACCGATTTGAATTCACTTAAATTCCACGCCGCCTCGCCGACTTCGTTCGCGAGATGATTCAGTTCCTCGATTTCCGCCTTCGTGAACAGCAGACCACCGTTTTTCTTCGACAGTTCGCCCCAGCGCGCTTCGAGCTGGCCGGGCAATATGCACTTCTCGTTGCCGTGCCCGAGCACGTCCTCGATGATCGCCTTCACGTTCTGGATTTGCGAACGGCCTTTGGCGTAATCATTGCCTTTGAGCGCATCGGGATGAGTTACTTGAAAGAAAAAAGTTGAACCGCGTTTTTCTTTTGTATCGCCAAGATTCGTTCCGCGAATTTGCGGCAGTCCGCCGCCGATGTAAGCCGCTGTTAGTTCGTCAATCAGACCGAGGCCGTAGCCCTTGTGAGCGCCGAACGGTAGCAACGCGACGGCCTTGTTCGGATCGGTCGTCGGATTGCCTTCGCTGTCCACGGCCGCGCCGGGCGGAAGTTGTTTGCCTTCGCGTTTCATCACTTGCACACGGCCCATGGCGATGGTCGAGGTCGCCCAGTCAATCACGATGGGAAAACCGATCGCGTCCTGCGTCGGGAACGCCCACGAATGCGGGTTCGTGCCCATCGTCGGCGTCTTGCCGCCGAACGGCACGACTTCGGACGTGGCCGAGGTGCAGTTCGTGTAGGCAAGATAGCCCTTGAGCGCGGCGTCCATCACGTAGCCGCCGCCCCAGAGATAATGCGTCGCGTTGTCCACGCTGACCATGCCCACGCCGAATTTGTCGGCGAGCTTCATGCAGGTGTCCATCGCCTCGTAGGCGACGGCCTGGCCGAGCTTGTTGTGGCCGTTCCAGATTTCGGCGGCGGCGAAGCGCGACGGCAGCTTCTCGATCTTCGCGCCGGGCGTCCAGCGGCCGACCTTGCTGCCGAACAATTCGTCGAGGTGCAGCGCCTTGATGGCGTTGTGCGTGCGGATGCCGTAATACGCGGCGCTGGCGCAGAACCGCGCGCCGGCGGCGGCTTCGGCGGCATCGTAACCGCGCTTGAGATACGCCTTCGTGACGAGTGAATCGTGTTTTTCTTTCGGTATTACAAAATAGGTTTCAGGCATAAAATATTTTTTGAAATTATTGCGCGGATCAAACCACCTTCTTCACCGGCACTTCGGGATTCACCTGCGCGATGGGTTTTTCGCCGTTCATCGCGAGGATGAGATTTTTCACGGCGCAGGTGGCCTGCCGCACCACGCTCTCGTAAGTGCGCGACGCGACGTGCGGCGTGCAGACGACGTTCGGCAGCTTGAGCAGCGGATGATCCGCCGCCGGCGGCTCGTGATCCAAAACGTCCGTGCCATAACCGCCCACCTGCCCGGATTTCAGCGCGGCCACCATGTCGTTGGTGTTCACAATCTCGCCGCGCGCGCAGTTCACAATGACGACGCCTTTCTTCATCTTGGCGATATTTTTTGTGCAGATCAGGCCGCGCGTTTCCGACGCGAGATTCGTGTGCAGCGAAATGTAATCGCTCGCGGCAAACAATTCGTCGAGCGACGCGGCTTTTTTCAATCCGTATTGCGCAGCGAATTTATCGTCCCAATGGCGACTCATGCTGATGACTTTCATGCCAAACGCGCGCGCGCGAATAGCAACTTCTTTTCCAACGCGGCCAAGTCCGATGATACCCAGAGTTTTTTCAAACAGTTCGTGACCGGTCTTGCGCTTCCAGCCACCAGCGCGGGTTGAGTCCGTGTGAAAGAGTAGATTTTTTTCGAGCGCGAGCAGCAGCAAAAAAGTGTGCTCGGCGACAGTTGTGTGATTGACGCCGGGCGTGAAGAGCAGGGGAATTCCAAATTCAGTGCAGGACTTCACATCAATCTTGTCCACGCCAATGCCGTATTTGCTCAAGACCTTCAGCTTTGGGCGCGCTTTTTCCAGCACCTTGCGCGTAATGGCGTCGTCGCCGCAGATGTAGCCATCCACATCACCGACCAGCGCGAGCGTGTCGGCTTCATTCAGCGGGCCACGGGCGGTGATGATTTCCCAGCCGGTTTTTTCCAGCAAATCATGATGTGCGCCGGGCGTGTCCTGAAAGGAAGTCGTCGTCAGCAGGATTCTCATGTCGGGAATTTAGGGAAACGGAAACATGAGGGCAAAAAAAATCACTCCGCAAAATTTGCAGGAGTGATTACAGAATTGAACCGCAGTTTCGGTTACAAGCCCAGTTGCGAACTCGCCATCGTGTTCAGGCGCGCCTGCGCCTGCTTTGAAACGTTGGTGAAAACGAGCGACACGCGGTAGCCGGTGTGTTTGTTGCCGGAACACGCGATGACCACGCCGCTGCACTGGAGGTTGCCGCCATCGTGCGGCGAAGAAATCGCCACGGTCATCTCCGTCCATTCGTTGAACGGCGTCGGGCTGCGGAATTCGATACCGCTTTTGTGCACGGAAATTGATTCAGCCGAAAGATCCAAGCTCACTTGTCGCGAACCAATGGTGACTTTCTGCTGCAGAGAATCGAGGCTTCCAAGTTTCTTTGCACTCATAAATACAAGGCTAAATTAGCATGTTTCAGCCAATCGTCAAATTAGTGATTTAAATCCAATGAATAAGCTACCATTCAACAATCGCCGCGCCCCAAGTCAATCCGGCACCGAAAACGACGAGTAAAACGAGGTCGCCGTGCTGGATTTTTCCGGACGCGACGGCTTCATCAAAAGCAATCGCCACCGACGCGGCGGATGTGTTGCCGTATTTGTGCAGGTTCACGAAAAGCTGTTCCGGCGTCGCGCCGAGCCGTTCGCCGACGGCGTCAATGATTCGCCGGTTCGCCTGATGCGGGATCACGCACTTGATTTTTGTGATATCAATCTCGCACCGGCGTAGGACTTCCTTCGCCGCCGAATGCATCGCCTGCACCGCGCTTTTGAACGTCTCCTTGCCTTCCATCCGCAGATAATGCAGCCGCGCGTCCACGGAATTTTTCGTGGCCGGACAACGGCTGCCGCCGCCGGGCATGAAAAGCAATTCGGCCTTTTCGCCGTCCGCGCCCATCACCGTCGTCAAAAGTCCGCGGGAATTTTCCCGGTTCTGCAAAACCGCCGCGCCCGCTCCATCGCCGAACAGTACGCAGGTGTTGCGGTCGTTCCAGTCCACGATCGAGGAAAGTTTTTCCGCGCCGACGACGAGCACGGTGTCGTAGGTACGCGAATTGATGAATTGCTGCGCCACTTCGAGCGCATAAATAAAACCCGAACACGCGGCCTCAAGGTCGAACGCCGCTGCGCGTTTCGCGCCGATTTTTTGCTGCACGAGACACGCCGTCGCCGGAAACGGCATGTCTGGCGTGATGGTCGCGATGATGATCAGATCAATTTGTTCGCCGGTGACTCCGGCCATTTTCATCGCGCGCAGGGCGGCTTTCGCGGCCATGTCGGAGGTGAATTCGTCCTTCGCCGCGATGCGGCGTTCTTTGATTCCAGTGCGCGACGTGATCCATTCGTCGGAAGTCTCCACCATTTTTTCAAGCTCGGCGTTCGTCAGGATTTTTTCAGGCACGTACGAGCCGACGCCGGTGATGGAACAGGTGCGGCCTTGAAAATCATGTTTGGCTCGCGGGTTTTTGAATTTGGCGGTCATGCGGGGATTTTATTTTCTACGACGGCAAGTTTTTCATTCGCGCGAGCGATTTCACGGGCGATGGTCTGGTTGACTTTATGTTGCAATGCTTCCGCCGTCACGCGAAGCGCACTGGCGATGGCGCGTTCGCGCGCCGAAGCGTGCGCCTTGAAAACCATGCCGTTGAAACCGAGCAGCGGCGCGCCGCCGTAAACTTCCGGGTCCATGCGGGCGCGAATCGCATGGAACGCGCTCTTGGCGAGATACGCGCCGATTTGCCGCTTGGCATCCTGCATCAACTCGCGCTTGAGCATCGAGAACATCGCGACGGCCAGGCTTTCCGATGTTTTTAAAACGATGTTACCGACGAAACCGTCACAGACGACGACGTCAACGTGATCCTTGAACAGATCGTGTCCCTCGACGTTGCCGATAAAATTCAAGTCGAGCTGCTTGCAAAGTTTGAACGCTTCGAGCGTGAGTTCGTTGCCCTTGGAATCCTCCGTGCCGATGCTCAAGATTCCGACGCGCGGTCTTTTGCGGCCAAGGACTTCGCGCGAATAAATGTTGCCCATGACCGCGAACTGCGCGAGATGGAACGGCTTGCATTCGATGTTCGCGCCGGCATCGAGCAGCACAAATTCATTTCCCTGGCGCGGGATGACCGTGGCGATGCAGCCGCGATCCACACCTTCGATGCGCCCGACCTTGAACGTCGCCGCCGCGAAAATACCGCCGGTGTTGCCAAGCGAAACGAGCGCGTCGGCTTCACCATCCCGGACGAGTTCGGAAGCGCGCGCGATGGAAGAATCTTTTTTCTTCCGGAGCGCGACAACGGGTTTGTCCTCCATCGTTATCACTTCGCTGGTGTGGACGACGCGGACGCGATGATCGCGAAAGCCGCGCGGAGGCAATGCCGCGTGGATGGCGGCCTGATCGCCGACGAGATAAAGCGTGGTGATTTTTTTGTTGGCTTCGAGCGCGAGCTTCGCGCCCGCGATGACAACCCCGCAACCGTGGTCGCCGCCCATGACATCCACTGCGATTCGCATGGAATAAGTTTTAAGTTTTGAATTTTTAATTTTGAGTAAACCAGCGTCGCCGCGTTCCGACTCAAAACTCAAAATTAAGAACTAAAAATTATTTACGCGCCCGCCGTGACGCTCAAGACCTGTCTGCCCTTGTAAAATCCGCAGGCCGGGCAAACCCGGTGCGGCACATACGGCTCGGCGCATTGCGGACATTTGCCGATTTGCGGCAGTTTCAGCACGCTGTTGTAAGCGCGGCGCATACGCTGCCGGCTCGTCGAAGGTTTACGTTTTGGGACGCCCATAAATTTATAAAATCACAGTTTCAGTTTGTTCAATTCTGTCCATGCCGGCGAAGCAATTTTGCTTTCGCCGCCGGTTTTGGCCTTGCCAGTGGAGGTTTTCTCCAAACCGCGACATTCCGGCTTGCACAACGGATGTTGCGGAAACTCAAGGAGAATATCTTCGCGCACGAACGGCGTCAAGTCCACGCAATCGTTGTCCACGACCGCCTTTTCCTCGCCTTCGAGAGGCAAATGCAGCGTCCATGGATTCAATTCCATTTTGCGCGTGAACGGTTTCAGGCAGCGCACGCACTCGCAATCCAAATCAACGGCCAGTTCGCCTTGAACCAGGATTGCATCGTCCAATTTTTCAATTTCAAGATTGTATCGGACCGGCGACGTGACGCGAATCATTTCATCGCGCGTGTCCAAATCCAGTTCGGCCGGCGACAACTCGCCTTTCAAACGGATTCCGTGCGCCTCCAGATGGCGCAGATTGACGGTCAGCGACATGGTTTTCTCCGTTCAAGTTTTCTTTGCCCGGTTGAATTTTTTTGTCAGCGCAGATTGAACGTGCGCCGGGACGAACGGGCTCACGTCCCCGCCGAGCCGCGCGATTTCCTTCACGATACGCGAACTCAAGAACGTGTAAGTGTCCTTGGGCATCATGAAAATCGCCTCGATATTTTCGTTCAACTTGCGGTTCATCAGCGCAAGCTGGAACTCGAATTCAAAATCGGAAACCGCGCGCAGCCCGCGCACGACGACATGCGCTTTCCGGCGCGCAACGTATTCGATGAGCAAGCCGTCGAACGCGTCGGCTTCGACATTTGGCAGATGTTTCACGGCTTGCTTCACCAGCGCGAGCCGTTCATTGAGCGTGAACAACGGATTTTTACTTTCATTTTTCGCGATAGCCACGACCACGCGGTCGAACAATTTGGCCGCGCGCTGGACCACGTCCAGATGGCCGTTGGTCAGCGGATCAAAGCTGCCGGGATAAATCGCCGTTCGCATCAAAGCCATTTTAGCACGCTTGAAATGATTGACGAGGAAGAAAAATTATTTTGCCTGCGGCTGTTGCCACGGCATTTCGTAAATCCGGACGGCGGTCTTGATGCCTTTGAGGGCAACGGGAAACATTTCCATGCACGTTGAGGCCAGCGCCGGGTCTTGCCGGAGCAAGTGGTTGTAGGTTGTGTCGCTGATGATGATGCGGCCGCTGCCGGAAACGCCCTCGAGCCGGCTGGCAAGGTTCACTTCGCGCCCGAAAATTGTGTAGTTCAAAATATGCGCGTCCGAACCCATCAGGCCGACGGTCACGAGACCGGTGTTGATTCCGGTGCCGAGTTGCAACGCGCGCAATGGCGCCTTGGGCGGAAGCCCGGCGGAAAGCCGCGCGCGATTTTCTGTTTCGCGCGCGGCATTTTGCGCCAGCCGTTTTTCGTTCAATTCGTGGATCGCCCGCTGCGCGTCGATCGCCGCGCTAACGCAGGCCAGCGCGTGTTTATCGTTCGGCACGGGCGCGTTCCAGAAAGCCATGACGCAATCGCCGATGTATTTGTCGAGAGTGCCGCCGTGTTTTTTCACCGCGTCGGCGACGATGGTGAGGTAAAGATTCACCATTTCGAGTGTTTCGCGCGCGGATTCGTCGAAGCATTTTTCCGCCGCTTCGGGATCGAGCCGGTGTTCGCGCACAAACTCGACCACGCGTTCCTGTATCTCGTCCGTCAACGTGGTGAAACCGCGCACGTCGGCAAAGAGCGTGGTCACTTCGCGCCGCGCGCCACCGAGCGAAAGCTTTTCCGCGCCGAGCAATTCATTGACGATGTCCGGCGAGACGATTTTTGAAAAGACGGATTTGACGCGGCGCTGTTCGCGTTCTTCAAAGACGACGCGATAGGTGACGAGGCTGACATGTTCGACAAGCATCGCACCCGCGATGGGAAAGACGACGGGCAGCCAGAAACGGAATTCGATGAAGGCAAAAAAGGCGATGGCGACGTAAGCCAGCATCAGCAACAAAGTCGCACCGGATGCTGAAAATGCGGGCATTTGCCATGTCAAAAATGCGGTCAACGCGCCGAGAAAAATAATGAGGGCGAGTTCCGTTGGCAAAGAGGCGCGCCGGATAAATTGGCCGGTGATGATGGAGTTGGCGACGTTCCAGTGTTTGCTGACGAGCAGCGTGTCGCGTTCCAAAGGCGTTGCGCCGCGGTCGGTCAAATCATTGCCCTGTGCCGCGGAACCGACAACGACGAGCTTGCCTCGAAAGTCGTTGCGCAGATCGTTCGTTTTGCCGAGAAGGCGCTGATGATCCTGCCATAACAAACTTTCAATCGGCGCGCGTAAAAGTTTCGGATCGTTCGGCGTGAGCCGCCAATCAATGTAAAAATAGCCGTCTTTGTCCACGGGAATCACGCGTTCGACGCCGTTCGTCCCGCGCAAAATGATTTTGCCGTGCGGCAAATCCACTTCCGCATTGGCCAGATCGAGTTTCAATTCCTGTGCGGCGAGGACGACGCCCATGTGCCAGACGCGTTCGTCAATAAAGGCTTTGGCTTTGGGCACGACGCCGGGCGGCAGTTTGTCGCCGACAAAATCGGCGAGTGAAAAATTTGTCCCGGCATCGATGGGGACTTTGAGTTCCTCACCGTCCGAGCGCGGCAAAATGATTCGTCCCGGTTCAACCTTTGCGTTTCGCAAGTCCACGCCGAGTTCCGGATCAGACTCGATTTTTTTGAAGAGCGGATGCCAGTGGCGGTAGATGCGAAAGGCTTTGACGCGCCGGAGAATCCCGTCGGAATCCTTGTCTGTCGAGATGTCGCCGGACGCGAGCGCGTTGGTCGTGAACAAATCGGGCGGCGTCACTTCGGGAGTGACGGCGATGAGAACATTGTCGGCGCGGCGGGCTTGCAGCGCAAAAAAGTCGTCGGACTCGATCAGGCTGCCGTCGGCCATTTGCACGGGCGGATGGTCGGGGCGCAGTTCGCCGAACAAAACATCGAACGCGACGGCTTTTGCGCTTTGCGCCGAAAGTTCCTCGACAAGCCGGCCATAAACTTGTCGCGGCCAGTAAAGTCCGAATTTATAGCCGAGCGCGCCGCTTTTGACGGCGGCGATGCTGGATTCTTCCATCGAGACGAACGCGAGATTTGTCGCGGCGGGCGACGGAAAATCCATGGCCGTTCGCTCGCGAACGTCGTAAGTCATCCGTTCCAGACGTTCAAAGAAATCCAACCGCAATAATCGAAGTCCGCAAACGAGTGCAAGGACGATCACTGCCAGAATGAATGGCGTGCGTTTGAAGGGCTTGAACTTCACACCGTCGGATTAAACAAAAAACCAGAGCAACTCAAGGCTGCTCTGGTCTTAAAGTATTGCTTAAAGCATTATTTCTTCGATGCGACTGCACCGCTGGTCGGAGATACGAAACAAAGCGCCGTCCTGTCGAACGCGAAGGAAACCTGCGGAACATATAGTGTATCGAGCGCAATGGCAATTTGCCGGAACAAATAAATAAGATCCGGAGTCAAAGGCAGCGTTTGCCCACCGCCTTGAGGATTGAACTGATTGCCTTCTCTCACGAGAACCGTGACAGGCTTGCCGTCCACAAGGACTGATTCCAGCACCGAGTTTTTTATGCACGCGCACCAGCCGAGCCAATCAATCGCAAACAATGTGCCGCGCACGCCGGCGATGCCATTCGGAATCTTTACAAGGTATTGGGACGCCGCCGAAAGTTTTTTGACGCTGGCAAAAATGCGACCGTGCTTTAGATCCAATTCCGTGTCACTGACAGTGTCCACCCCGGTGTCGGAAACAGTCAGCTTGTCAATCTTGAGCGTGGTGTCGCCGGACAAGCGCACCATATTTTGTTCAACGGAGGGTCTGTAATCCACCATGCCGCGCACTGCGGAATCGGGTGCGAGGCCGATTCGATCCGGAGTTGCTTGCGCTTGAGGCATGTCTATTTTCGCGCCCAACACCACATCCACCATTGCATCGGGCTCGGTTTTGATGGTTGCACCAGCCTGAAGAATTTTTCCGGCAACGAGCGGAATCCATTTGGCATTCGGGCCGCTCTCAAGAGTGTAACTTGCCTCGCCCGTGACACGGACAACCGTTGCCAATCCTTGTTTAATATCCTGTGCCGAACCACTGACAGCCAAAGCCAGACCGCAAGCTATGGCTAAAGACAATTTTCGCATGTATTTCATAAGAATTTTATGGGTCTTTTGCTATTTATTCACACTTTGTTCACAAATATAAATCCAAACGGCCGGTTGTCAACCCATAAAACTACGGTCAAATTCAAGGCTGACTCGTGATTTTCCGCCAGTCGATACCATGCGTGCCGGCGTAAATCGCAAAAGCCTTTTCGTTTTGGATCAGCACGGCGCGCACGACGCCCGAATCATCCGCACGTCCCATTTCCAAAACACTTTCCGGAATGATGCCCATCTTCTTGTGCGCGTAAAGCAGCGCGAACACCGCCTGCGCGACTGTGGCGTAAGGCAAATCCTTGTAAGCCCCCTCGACCGCGTCCTCGACCGCGTCGGCGAGAAATTCAAGCTGGTCCACGAGGTGCGGAAATTTCGGCGCGCTGATTTGCGTGAATTCCAGTTTCCACTGCGGCAACTGGCGCAAAACTTTTTCCGCGACGGAGGGCGTGATGCTCGCCGAGCCGTTGTTGACCAACTTCGCGATTTCAGACATGGCGGCAATGTAGGAAAACTACCGCGCGCGTCAAAGTGAAATTTAAGTGACGAAAGACGCTTCCATTCCCCGCGAAATTCTTTTACGAATACGGCGTGCAAGATTTGATCGCCAAAGCCGAGACGCTGCTCGAAGCGCTGCCGTATATCCAAAAGTTCAGCGGCGCGACATTCGTTGTCAAATACGGCGGCAGTTTCATGGACTCGCCCGACGCCGAAATCCGCAACGGCGTCGCGCGCGACATCGTTTTTCTCGAAGCAGTGGAAATAAATCCCGTCGTCGTCCACGGCGGCGGCAAGGCCATCACGCGCGCGATGGAGAAAACTGGATTAAAAGCCAATTTCATCCAAGGCCAGCGCGTTACTGACGAAGCCGCGGTGAAAATCGTGGATGACGTTTTGTCGCACGAGATCAATCCTGAAATCGTCAAGGCCATCAATTCGCTCGGTGGTGCAGCCGTCGGTTTTTCCGGCGCGGACATTTTCAAGTGCAAAAAACTTTTGCTCGACGACAAGGAAAATCCCGGCAAAAAAATCGACATCGGCTACGTCGGCGAAGTGATTGAAGTGAACGTCGCACCGCTCAAGGAATCCATCTGGTGCGGCCACACGCCCGTCATCAGCCCGACCGCGCGTGGCGAGGACGGGAAAATTTACAACTGCAACGCAGACATCGCCGCCGCGATGACCGCGATCGCGCTCAACGCAAAGAGGCTCGTGTTCATGAGCGACGTGCCGGGACTGTTGAGTGACCCGAAAAAACCGGACTCGGTTGTTCCGCAACTCAAGACCGGCGAAATTGACGCGCTGAAAAAATCCGGCGTGATTGACAAGGGCATGATTCCAAAAGTGGACAGCGCCGTCGCCGCGATCAAATCCGGCGTCGAAAAAGTCTCCTTCGTGGACGGCCGCGTGCCCCACGCCGTGCTGCTGGAAATTTTCACCGACGAAGGAAACGGAACGGAAATCGTTTTGTGATTTTCATGCCTTTGCGCTTTAATCCCTGCTGATGAAAGAAATTTTTCCATCGCCACCGCCGCTCGTCCACAACCAGTTCGAGACCGTGCGCGAATTGTTCAGCAAAAACGTAGTGCCCAGCTACGGTCGCTTTGAACTCGTGATGAGCCACGGCGCGGGCAGTTATGTTTTTGACGTTGCCGGAAAACGCTATCTTGATTTGGGCGGCGGCATCGCCGTGAATTGTCTCGGCCACGCTCACCTGGCCATCACCGAGGCGCTCGCCGAGCAATCGCGCAAGCTCATCCACACATCAAATCTTTATTTCACCGAACCGCAAGGCCGGCTTGCGGTTGAATTGGTGAAACGCATCGGTGCCGGCAAGGTTTTTTTCAGCAACAGCGGCGCGGAGGCGAATGAAGGCTTGTTCAAGCTTGCGCGCAAATTCGGCCACGACGAGGGCCGGTTTGAAATTCTTACGGCGACAAATTCGTTTCATGGTCGGACACTTGCGACGATTGCCGCCACAGGCCAGGACAAAGTCAAAAAAGGTTTTGAGCCGATGACGCCGGGCTTCCGGCACATTCCGTTCAATGATTTGGCCGCCGCGCGAAATGCAATTTCACCCGCGACTGTGGCCATTATGATTGAAGGCGTGCAAGGCGAAGGCGGCGTCACACCTGCGACGCCGGAATATCTGCTCGGCCTGCGGCAATTGTGCGACGAGAAAAAACTTTTGTTGCTCATGGACGGAGTTCAGTGCGGACATTATCGCACTGGAAAATTCCAAAGCTTCCAGCGGATTTTGGAAAATGTTCCCGGCGGCGAAAAATTTCTGCCCGATGGACTTTCGATGGCCAAGTCGCTCGGCGGCGGATTTCCCATCGGTGCGTTCTGGGTGCGCGCGCCGTTCGCCGATCTGCTCGGGCCGGGCACGCATGCCTCGACGTTCGGCGGCACGCCGCTCGCCTGCGCCGTCGCGCTGAAAATTTTTGAAGTCATTGAGCGCGAAAAGCTCGACGAACACGTGCGCAAACTCGGCGGCTGGTTGTTGAACGAATTGGAACGGCTCGCGAAAAAATATCCGACCGTTGTCAAAAGCGCGCGCGGCCTCGGCTTCATGCTCGGCTTGGAGCTTGTGGAAAAAATTCCGGCGTTTGCTTCGGGCGACAAACCAGCGGCCATTCAATTCACAAACAGGTCGCACGCGGCGGGCGTTTTGACAATTCCTGCCGGAACACAAGTCATCCGGCTTTTACCGCCGCTGAATTTGAAACCGCAGGAAGCGGGCGAGGGCGTTTCAAAAATTGAAGAAGTGATTCGATCAATTTGCATTTGACGATGGACAAGATGACAGTCAATTACAACCAACAGTTTTTGGCGTCTTTGATCGGCAATAGCCGTTTGTCAGACCATCCATTTATTTCCATCTTCAGTTTTGTTGTTGCGACGACCGTTCTGGCAATTGTTTTGAAATGGTGGGCGGACAAAGATTAAATAGCTAAAACGATTTCCCATGACTCCCGCCGCACACGAACATTTGTCAAAAAAAGATTCTGTTTTGAAAAAGCTGATCCGTGAACATGGAAAATGTTCGCTCAAACCGGAAACGCGCCGCCCGCCGTTCCAATCGCTTGTGATGGCCGTCGCCCATCAGCAACTCAACGGCACGGCGGCGAACACGATTTTGACGCGTTTCAAAAAACTTTTTCCCGGCAGAAAATTTCCGCGACCGGAAGATTTGGCAAAAGTGACGGACGCACAGATTCGCGCATGCGGATTTTCCTTCGCCAAAATCAAATCCATCCGCGACATCGCGGAGAAAACTTTGAGCGGCGTGATTCCGACTTCGCGGCAAATCGTGAAATTGTCTGACGATGAAATCGTCGCACGGTTGACGGAAGTTCGCGGCGTCGGTCGCTGGACGGTGGAAATGCTTTTGATTTTCCAACTCGGGCGCAAGGACGTTTTGCCCGCGGACGATTTTGGGATTCGCAGCGGTTTTCGCGTCGCCTACAAAAAACGCGGGATGCCGAAGCCGAAGGAACTGCTCGCGTTCGGCGAAAAGTGGAAGCCGCATCGCACGACTGCCGCGTGGTTTCTCTGGTGCGCGGCGGACGCGGCGAAGGGCGCGAAGAAAAAGAAGTGACGCCGCGATTTGTTTTGGTTATAAAATTTTCTTTGGGCGGAAATTTCCCAAAATCTGAAAAATGAAAAATCTGTTGTCATTGGAAAAATTGCCGGGTGCGGACATCGAAAAAATCCTGCGCGACGCGATCGTGTTCAAGCGCGAGCGGGCGCGGCTCGATCGCAAGCCGCTGGCCGGCCAGACGTGGGCGCTGATGTTTTCCAAATCGTCCACGCGCACGCGCGTGTCGTTCGAGGTCGCCGTCCGCGAGTTCGGCGGCCAATCGCTTTTTTTGAGCGCCAACGACATCCAGCTCGGTCGCGGCGAGCCGATCCGGGACACCGCGCGGGTTTTGGGGCGGATGGTTCACGGAGCGGTCATCCGCACATTCGCGCAGAGCGACGTGGAAGAGTTCGCGGAATTTTCCAAAATCCCGACCCTCAACGCGCTGACCGACGACGAGCATCCGTGCCAGATTCTCGCGGACATTTTCACGTTCAAGGAAAAGCGCGGGCCGATTTCCGGCAAAGTCGTGACGTTTGTCGGCGACGGCGCGTGCAACGTGCCGTTGTCGTGGATTTTTGCGGCGGCGAAACTTGGATTTGAATTAAGAATAGCCGCGCCGAAAAAATTCCAGCCGTCCGCAGAAATTTTGAAACGCGCGGGTGGAAAAATTTCCTGCACGGAAGATTTGAAAGCGGCGGCGAAGGGCGCGGATTTGCTTTACACCGACGTCTGGGTTTCGATGGGCAAGGAAGCCGAGGCCGCCGAACGGCTGAAAATCTTGAACGGCTATCAGATCAACCAAAAACTGGTGAAGCTGGCCAAGCCGGACGCGCTGGTGATGCATTGCCTGCCCGCGTATCGCGGCAAGGAAATTGATGAGGAAACGTTCGAGGCGAACGCCGACACGATCTTCACGCAGGCAGAAAACCGGCTGCATGTGCAGAAGGCGATTTTGAACTGGGCGGTTTCCTAAGTCGCGAACTGTCGCAGATATTTAACAGCAACCTTCAAATCCTTTGGCCATTCGCTTTTGATGGTCACGGTTTCGCCGGTGACGGGATGCGGCAAAGTCAATTCTTCGGCGTGAAGCGCGACGCGGGAAATCAGCGGGCGTTCCTCGTGTCCGGGCTTGAGGCGATAATCTTTTTTCAGCCGCGAAAGCCAGAGCGGTTTGCCGCCGTAAAGTTCGTCACCGACGATATTCAAGCCGGCGTGGCTGGCGTGAACCCGGATCTGGTGCGTGCGTCCGGTGAGAGGCTCGCATTTCAACAGCGCGTAGCCGAAGCGCGGAAAATTTTCCAGCACTTCAAACTTCGTTTTTGATTGTTTGCCGCCTTTCGGGTCAACGCGCATCAAACCTATTTTCACCGGATGCGGCGCGAGTCTGGCGTCCACTTCAAATGTTTCTTCCGCCGGTTCGCCGCGGACGAGCGTGAGATATTTTTTCTGCGGCTTTTCCGTGCCGAACAGATTGGCGAGCGCGACAAGCGCCGGCTTGTTTTTTGCCAGCAGGATCACACCGCTGGTTTCGAAATCCAAACGGTGCGCGTTCATAAGGTAATTCAGATTGCGTTCGCGCGCCCAAGGTTTGCCGGTCTCAATTCCGGCATGAAGCAATTTCATCAGGTTCGGACGATTCGGGTCGTAGCGGTCGGGCGAGGTCAGAAGTCCGGCGGGTTTGTCGAGCGCGAGTAGATGTTCGTCTTCAAACAGAACGGGGATTTCCCAAAATTCGCGCGTAGCGGGTGAGGAAAGTTTGATAACCGCGCTCACGGTTGTCTGGACTCTTCCTGCCTGTTGAGCGGCGTGTCTTTCAGGGCGCGGTTGGCTTCGGCACCAAGCCATTCGTTGAACGCGTCGCTTTCGTGTGCGCGTCGCAGCGTGGCGGCGAATTGAGACATATCGGCAACCATGGCCGATTGGTCGGCAGGCAATTCTGACTGGACAAAAATAATGAAGCCGCCGTCGCCCGTCTGTTCAAAGCCGCTGGCGTGGCCGACAGGCGTGTTGAACGTGACCTGCTTGACCTCGTCGAGGCTGACGCGATCGCCGAGCGCCGGCGATTCCGGTGTGCTCAAGGAAAACAGCGGGAGTGACTCCAGTTGCAAGCCGGCGGCGGCGCAGACGGACGAAAAACTTTTTCCTGCGGCCATACCGATTGTCAGTTTGTAGTTGAAGTTTGTTCCCGCTTCCCGCGCGAGCGCGGCGGCCTGCTGCATCTGGAAATCCTGCGTAACACGGTTGCGGATCTCGGCGAAGGGCGGAATTTCGCTGGGCAATTGTCTGGCGAGCGCGATGACATAGACGGCGTCGGCGCTGGAAACCGTGGAGTTGGGGATCGGCCCGGCAAACGGGTAATCAG
Organism: uncultured Bifidobacteriaceae bacterium; assembly: GCA_964536285.1. GTDB lineage: Bacteria > Verrucomicrobiota > Verrucomicrobiia > Limisphaerales > UBA11358 > UBA11358. The sequence continues at coordinate 16,537 of CAZHXG010000018.1, read as the reverse complement.
GCGTCAATCCAAAGGCGGCCTTTGTGAATTCTTCCGGCGCGGCGAATTCCTCCGGCCCGGACTGCGCGTCGAACGGCGCGGTGGTTTTCAGCGTCAGCCCTTTTTGTTTGGCGACAGCGGCCAAACTTTCCGGTCGCGGCGGGTCAACGGCGAAAACAGCCGCGGCAAAATCATTCGCCTTCATGCGCGCCTTGGCCAACGCATGTTGCCGGATCAGGATTTCGCGGATTTTGGATTTTGCTTCCTCCGGCGTTTTTGCATCGGGAAAATAATTGGCGGGAAGCTCGCGGTAATTCGCCGCGACCAGATCCTCCAGGTTTGTGATTTCCGTCTTCGACTGCGCGAGGAAGTTCGTCACGTTGAACTCGACGTAACTGACCTGCACCCGGTCGGGCAGGCGGTAAGCCGCGAGGTAATTCGTATAAAATTGCGCGACGGCGGCGGGCGTGACGGTGACTTGCGACAGATAATTCGACGCCGGGAAGAAGACGATTTGCGCTTGAAATTCCCGGTGATTTCGCAGGTAGGCGTCCTCGACCTGTTGCGGCGTGGCAAGCGCGCCTGCCAGTTGCGCCGTCCGCTCGATCTCTTCACGGAGGATTTCGTTGCGGGCGAAATTTTCGAAGTCGGCGGCGGTCAGACCTTCGGGCTGCAGGATTTGCCGCACGAAATCCGACATGGTGATCGTCTGGCCGCGGCCAATGGAATCCAGTATCCCCGTCGCTCCGGTCACGGCCGCGTCGTCACTGACGTGGATTCCGAGTTCGGCCGCCTTTTGGATCATCAAAAGGTGGATATAGATTTCACGTGTTATGTCATCCTTGGGTATGTTTGGATTTTTGTCCGGCCATTCATGGAGGCGAAGAAAATAGCGGATATAAACTTCCCGTCTGGCCTCTTCGTAGGCGGCAGGCGTGATTTTTTTTCCATTGATCGAGCCAAAATTGTCGCTGCTGCCTCTACTGTTGCCATTGCGCGCCGCCGGACCAGCGCCCCAGAAAAGAAATGAAATTATTATGGCGATGATGATAATAAACCACAGCCATTTTGAATGTTTGCGAATCGTTCCAATCATAGTGACAAAAAGGAAAGTGAAGCCTAACCAGCCAGGCCAATCGTGGTCAAACGGAAAAGCAGTTCAATCTTTGAGCCATCGCGCCGCATCCGCCGCCGCGTAAGTGATTAAAATGTCCGCGCCCGCGCGCCGCATCGCCAGCAGGCTTTCCAAAGTCACCGCGCGCTCGTCAATCCAGCCTTTTGCAGCGGCGGCTTTTATCATCGAATACTCGCCGCTCACGGAATACGCCGCCGTCGGATAACCGAATTCCGTTTTCACGCGATAAATCAAATCCAGATACGCCAGCGCCGGTTTGACCATCACGATGTCCGCGCCTTCGGAAATATCCAGCGCCACTTCGCGCAACGCCTCTCGTGCGTTCGCCGCGTCCATCTGATAACTGCGCCGGTCGCCGAATTGCGGCGCGGACTCGGCGGCTTCGCGGAACGGGCCGTAAAATGCCGACGCGAATTTTGCGGCGTAACTCATGATCGGCGTTTCCGAAAAACCATTTTTGTCCAGCGCGGTGCGGATCGCACGGACACGACCGTCCATCATGTCGCTCGGCGCAACGATGTCTGCGCCCGCTTCGGCATGGCTCAATGCCGTTTGCGCGAGAATTTTCAGCGTCGGGTCATTCAGGATTTTCCCATGCGATACGATACCGCAATGCCCGTGCTCCATGTATTCGCACAGGCACACGTCCGTGATGACGAGCAGCGACGGTAATTCCTTTTTCAGCAGCCGGACGGTTTGCTGGACGATTCCATTTTTTGCGAACGCGCCGGAAGCTTTCGCGTCTTTTTTGTCGGAAATGCCGAAAAGCAAAATCGCCGGAACGCCGAGTTTGTGTGCGCGTTCCGCCTCGCGCAAAAGTTCGTCGGGAGAAAATTGAAAGACGCCGGGCATCGCGCCGATTTCGCGGCGCAATTTTTTGCCGGCGCGGACGAACAACGGCAGAACCAGTTGCTCGACACTCAACCGCGTTTCGCAAACGAGTTTTCGTAGCGCCGCCGACTGCCGCAAACGGCGTGGGCGGTGATTTGGAAATTGGCCGGTGTGCGGATTCACGAGACTATTCTAGTTTGAAAGCTGGAAGTGCAAAGCGGAAAGTTCAGCCTGTTCAGACTTTGCAAAGCGCAAGGATGGGCTACATTGCCGCCATGCAGAAATTGAAAAGACTTTTTCTGACGATATTTGTTTTGATCATTTTCGTTGGCGGCATCTGGCTCGGTTTCACGGTCAGGCACTGGATGAAATTCGGTTCGGGTCTGCACGAGGAAAATACGGCTACGGTCGTGGAGCAGGTGCAGACGCTTTCGGATCTGGTCACGGTCAAATACGTCCTCGAAAAAGTCGTCATCCTCGAAGACGCGAAATGGTATGGCGAAAACCGCGTGTTGCTGCTGGCGCACGGAATCGTGAAGGCGGGCATTGACCTGAAAAAAATCACAGCGGATGACGTGACGATTTCTGACAAAAAAATTTCCATCAAACTGCCGCCGCCTCAAATCACCGATGCCTACCTCGACGACAAGCAAAGTCAGGTGATTGACCATTCAACCGGCCTGTTGCGTTCGTTCGACAAGGATTTGGAACAGACCGCCCGTGCGAATGCGGTCGACGACGTTCGCCGTGCGGCGCGGATTGACGGGATTCTGGACGAAGCGGACAAACGAGCGAAATTGGAACTGGAACTGTTCTTGCGGCAGTCGGGTTTCGAGCAGGTGGAATTTCGTTGAGAAAATCCGCGCGAGACACTGCCCAAAAATCAGCCAATGTGCGTGATCTTGACGGACTGCGGAATCTGCACGTAAGTCGTGTCGTCAACGGTGATCTGCAACCGGCGTTTCGGCGGAATATTGCCTCCCAACCGCGGCAAATGCTGCATCAAATAAGGCGGCGTCGGCTGCGGCGTGGGCTGCCGGGTCGCGAGCGCGGGGTTGCCGCTTGCGTTTTGAGCGTGTCCTGATGCATTCATTTTCTTAGCCATGAAAATCAATACTGCAATTCATGTGCCAGAAAACCGTCATTTTATGACGCGAGCGCGGAGTTATTGTGACAACCCCGTCACTTTTTCCCAAGCCGTTCCAAAAGCTTCGCATGAATCCCGCCAAACCCGCCGTTGCTGAAGACGCAAACGATGTCGCCGCCCTGAACATTCTTTAAGATGTGTGCGACGATGGAATCCACATCGGGCAGGTAGGCCGCGTCTTTGCCGGACGATTTCAAATCCTGCATCAACTTTTCAGGATTCAATCTTTCTGCCGGCACGAGCTGTTCGAGACGCGCGACTTCGGAAACGACAACCGCATCGGCATCGGCAAATGCGCTGGCCAGTTCATTTTGAAAAACGTTCCGGCGCGTCGTGTTCGAGCGCGGCTCAAAAACCGCCCAGATTTTTTCGCGAGGATATTTCAATCGCAGCGCCTTGAGCGTTTCGCGAATCGCCGTGGGATGATGGCCGAAGTCGTCAACCACCGTGACACCGCCCGCGATGCCGCGCACTTCCATCCGCCGCTTGATGCCCTTGAACGTGTCGAACGCGGATTGGATTTGTTTGTTGGACAATCCGCAATGTTTCGCCGCTGCGATGACGGCGAGTGCGTTTCGCACATTCAATTCGCCGACCAGATTCAGATGGAATTTGAAGCTCGGAATTTCAAATTCCGTCGCCGTCGGGCCGTAACGGATGTTGAAAGCATAAATGGCGTTGTCCGCGCCAAGGCCGAGTTTTTTCACCGGACAATGCGTGACATTCAACAGCGGCGCGAGATTCGCGTCGTCGCCGTTGCCGAGCAGCAGGCCGTTTCGCGGAATCAGCCGGATAAAGTGCGAGAACGATTTTTTGACCGCGTCAAGATTTTCAAAAATGTCCGCATGATCAAATTCCAGGTTGTTGATGATGGCGACTTCCGGTTGGTAATGGATGAACTTGCTGCGCTTGTCGAAGAACGCCGTGTCGTATTCGTCACCCTCGATGATGAACCATTCGCTGCCTGCTCGCGATTCATCGGAGTCCGTGAAACGCGCGCCCTGCGAAAAATTATTCGGGATCCCGCCGATGAAAAAACTCGGGTTCAAGCCGCTGTGTTCGAAAACCCAGGTCAACAGCGAAGTGGTCGTCGTCTTGCCATGCGTGCCGGTGACGACGATGGAGCGTTTACCACGGATAAAAAACTCCTTCAACAATTCCGGCAGCGAGCAATAGCGCAATTTGTGGTCGAGGACAAATTCCGCTTCTGGATTGCCGCGGGAAATCGCGTTTCCAATCACAACCAAATCCGGTTTGTGCGAAAGATTTTTTTCGTCGTAGCCGTTCATCACCGCGATTTTTGTGTCGGCGAGAAACGTGGACATCGGCGGATAGACATTTTGGTCGGAGCCTGTGACGACGAACCCTTTGTCCTTCATCGCGGCGGCGGCGGCGGCCATGCCCGTGCCGCCGATGCCGACGAAGTGGACTGATTTGATTTGCGACGAAAACATTTCGCAGAAATTAAACCACCAAGACACCAAGGCACAAAGCTTTTTGAATTCTTGGTGTCTTTGTGACTTGGTGGTTAAGCCTTGAGTTTCTTTTCCAAGATTTCGCCGATGAGATTCGGGTTTGCCTTGCCCTTGCTCAGTTTCATCACCTGACCTTTGAGGAAATTCAGCGCGGCGGCTTTGCCGGATTTGAAATCGTTCGCCGGGCCGGGATTCGCGGCGATGACTTCATCGCAGAATTTTTCAATCGCGCCCGTGTCGCTGACTTGCGCGAGGCCTTTTTCCTGGACGATCGCTGCCGGAGATTTTCCAGTCTCGAACATTTCGGCAAAAACCTGCTGCGCGGCGGAACTGCTGATGGTTTTGCTTTCGACGAGATTGACCAGTTCAAGAATCGCCTCTGGCTTGAATTTCAAATCCGCCAGCACGATTTTTGATTCCGTCAATTTCGCGCGCAAATTATTGATGACCCAATTCGCCACGGCTTTTGGATTTTTCGACTGCTTTGCGATTTGCTCAAAATAATTTCCGAGCGGCGAGTCGTTGACAAAAGTTTCCGCGTCCGGCTTGGGCAATTGATAATCGCGCATGAAGCGCTGCTTGCGCGCGAGCGGTAATTCGACGACGCGCGATTTAACTTCTGCCAGCCACGAGTCCGTCGGCGCGAGCGGCATCAAGTCGGGTTCGGGAAAATAGCGATAGTCGTGCGCGTCTTCCTTCGTGCGCATTTCCTCGGTGATTCCGGCAACGTCGTTCCAGCGGCGCGTGGATTGGATCAATTTTTCGCCGCGTTTCACGGCTTCGATTTGTCGCGGGATTTCGTATTCGAGCGCGCGGCGCACGCCGGAAAAGCTGTTCATATTTTTAATTTCGATTTTCGCGCCGAGTTCCTTTGTGCCGACGGGGCGCACGGAAATGTTCACGTCGCAGCGCACCATGCCTTTTTCCATGTCGCAATCGCTCACGCCGCCGTAAATCAAAATGTCCTTGAGCGCATTGAGATAATCGTAAGCTTGATCAGCGCTGGTGATGTCCGGCTCGGAAACGATTTCCATGAGCGGCACACCAGCGCGGTTGAAATCCACGCCGCTGTTGCGCTCGAAATGAAAACTTTTGCCGACGTCTTCTTCAAGGTGCGCCCGCGTGATGCGGACGCGCGAAATGGCTTTGTTGAATTCAAATTCGACGAAACCGTTCGCCGTGGATGGTTTGTCGTATTGCGTGAGCTGGTAATTCTTCGGCATGTCCGGATAAAAATAACTTTTACGGTCGAACTTCGCGAAACGCGGGATGTTGCAGTTGAGCAGATAGCCCGTCAACACGGTAAGGCGCAGTGCTTCTTCGTTGGGCACGGGCAGCACGCCGGGCATTCCGAGGCAGACGGGGCAGACATTCGTGTTCGGCTCCGCGCCGTATTGATTGGCGCAGCCGCACCACATCTTGGATTTCGTTTTGAGCTGGACGTGCGTTTCCAGCCCGATGACGGCTTCGTATTCCATTGCGCGGAAATTTTAACCACAGACGGGCGCGGATGAACATGGAATTTTCGGCGGCGGCAAATTTTCATCGCGCCGGCTGCGGCAACGCGGGCACTTTGAAATCACATTCTCCGCCGCGCGAGCCGACCTTGACGAGCAGGCGGTAGGTGACATTGGTTTGCAACGTTTCCGCGCGCGTGCCCTTGATGGCCGCGTGCATCCCTTGAATCCGCATGCCGTAAAGGAACGCCTTCGTCGGCACAGAATTCGTCTCGGAAACAAGGTGCCAGAGCGGATGTGCTTCTTTGTTCGTCATCCATTCGTCGAGCGCGACGACTTTCAGGCTGGTCAGTTTGTATTCCTGATCGAAGCCGAACGCGATTGCGAACTTTGGCGGATTTTCGGAGGAGTTTGAATTGTTGTTCCCCCGCAGCGGACGCGGCGGATGGATGTCGCAAAGAATCTGGATCGGCCCCGGTTTGAAAAATTGCGCCACGAAATAGATTGCGCCGCCTAGCAGGAGGAGGATCAGGACAACCTGAAAAATTGTTTTATTGTTCATGACGGATTTTGGCGCAACATTTTAGACGGCGCGGAACCAAGATTTCAGGCAAAAATGGAGCGGGCGATGGGAATCGAACCCACGTGTGAAGCTTGGAAGGCTTCCGTTCTACCATTGAACTACGCCCGCATGACGCGAATCATATCGCCCGTGCTTGCCTTGTCAACCGCGCCGCGGTATCCTCGCGGCGATGAATTCGCTGCTTTTGACCGGCGGACGGGTGATTGATCCCGCGAATCATTTCGATTCTCCCGCGGACGTTCTCATCATTGACGGAAAAATTTCCGCCGTCGGCAAAAATCTTTCCGTGCCGAAGGGCGTTGAAAAATTCAACGCAAAGGGAAAAATCGTTTGTCCCGGACTGATTGATTTGCACGTTCACTTGCGCGAACCGGGCCAGACCGCGAAGGAAAATCTTGCCACGGGAACGGCTGCGGCAGCGCGCGGCGGATTCACTTCCGTCGTCTGTATGCCCAACACGTCGCCGGCGATTGACAATTCCGGCACCGTCGCGCTCATCCGCGAACGCGCCGCGCGCGAAGGTGTCGTGAACGTTTTTGTCGCGGGCGCGATCACAAAAAACATCGCCGGCGAAGAGCTCGCGCAGATCGGTTCCTTGAAAAATGCCGGGGTCGTCGCCATCACCGACGACGGCCACTGCATCCAGAACAACGAACTCATGCGCCGCGCCTGCGAATACGCGAAGATGTTCGGTCTGACCGTGATGGATCATTGCCAGGACTATTCGCTCGTGACCGACGGCGTGATGCACGAAGGTTATTGGAGCACGGCGCTCGGACTGCGCGGCTGGCCGTCGGCGGGCGAGGAAATGATCGTCGCACGGAACATTTTGATTGCGGAACTGACTGGCACAAAAATCCACTGCCAGCATTTGAGCGCGGCGGGCAGCGTTGCGTTGCTGCGCGAAGCAAAAAAGCGCGGCGTGCCGGTTTCCGGCGAAGCCTGTCCTCATCATTTCACTTTGACCGACGCGACGATTGCCGGAAGCGAAAAATTCTGGAGCGTCGACGGAAAAATCCTGGCCGAATCACAGCTTGACGAGCTTCCGTCGTGGCCGAAGTATGACACGAATTTCAAAATGAACCCGCCGTTGCGCTCCGCCAAAGACCGTGACGCGATTCTCGAAGGTCTTGCCGACGGCACGATTGACATTTTGTGCAGCGACCACGCGCCGCATTGTGATTACGAAAAGGAAGTCGAGTTTGATTATGCGCCGTTCGGAATCACCGGGCTGGAAACCGAACTCGCGCTTTCATTGATGCAACTCGTTCACACAAAAAAAATCTCACTTTCCAATTTGATCTCAAAATTCACCGTGAATCCGGCGCGACTTTTGAATTTGCCGAAAGGTACGTTGAGCGTCGGCGCGGACGCGGACGTGACGGTGTTCGATCCTGATTGCGAATGGATTTTCCACGCGGAAGAATCGGCCAGTAAATCCAAAAACAGTCCGTTCATCGGCTGGAAGCTCAAAGGCCGGCCTGTGGCGACGATTGTGGCCGGTAAAAAAGTTTGGACTGAACAAAACGACTTGGTCGTGGTATGATTTCCGCGTGAAGCAAAAAGTTTTTTTCTTTCTTTTGATTTCGGCGACATTTTTGGCTGCTTGCAGCCAAGACTTGACGGTGGACATGAGCAAGACCGTCACGGACACCAACGCGCCGCCGGTGAATCTTGCCGCCGAAGTCGCGCGCGCAAAAACCGAAAATAAATTGTTGCTGCTGGAGTTTGGCAGTTCGGATTCTTGTCCGCCGTGCGTTCTTTTCCAGCAGAAAGTCTTTTCAGCGCCGGAATTCAAGGCGTATGAGAAATCCAATCTCGTTTTTGTCCGGCTTGATTATCCGCTGAACCACAAATTGAGGCCGGACACAGAAGCCACAAACATTCTTTTAGAAAGGCAATTCGATATCGTGCCTTATCCGACTTTTATTGCCCTTGATCGCGACGAAAAAGAATTTTGGCGGTGGCCAACAGATGCTGACCTGAATTCAGGAACGGAAATGCGATTGTTTGACCCTAATAATTTCATCAGCTTGCTCGAATCGGTGAAGGCAAAACAAAAATGAAGGCAATTCTGGCTCTCGAAGACGGTTCTGTGTTTCACGGACAAGGCTTTGGTGCGCGCGCGTCCGCGTGCGGCGAAGTCTGTTTCAACACTTCCATGACCGGCTATCAGGAAATCCTCACCGACCCGTCCTACAAAGGCCAGATCGTCACGATGACGTATCCGCTCATCGGAAATTACGGCGTGAACGAACTGGACGTAGAATCGTGGCGACCACACGTCTCCGGATTTGTCATCCGCGAACTTTCTCCGGTCGTGAGCAACTGGCGCGCGGATTTTTCGCTCGCGGAATATCTGGAGAAAAACGGGATTCCCGGAATCCAGGGAATTGACACGCGCGCATTGACAAAAAAATTACGCGTGCGCGGCGCGTTGAACGGATTTATTTCCACGGAAGAAATTTCAGACAAAGAAGCAATCAAACGTGCAAAGGAATTTGTTTTCATCGGCGTGGATTACGTGAGGGAAGTGACGCACAAAAAAGAATTTCGCTGGGACGAAAAAGACGAGCAAAGCGCGGCGTTCGATCTGGTTCGCGGCAACAAGATTGCCGATGCGAAGAACAATCACAAGCCGCTGCCGGCGGCGGACATTCCGATTGTCGCGTTCGATTACGGAATGAAATACAACATCCTGCGCCGTCTGCGTCAGCACGGTTTCGCCACGCAGGTTTTGCCTGCGACTGCGAGTGCGACCGATGCGCTCAAGCACAAGCCCGCCGGAATTTTTCTCTCGAACGGTCCGGGTGATCCGGCGGCACTCGATTACATCGTTCGCGAAGTTAAATCACTTTTGGACACTGGAATTCCCATTTTCGGGATTTGTCTTGGCCACCAGATTTTGGGTCAGGCGTTCGGCGGAAAAACTTTCAAACTGAAATTCGGTCATCGCGGCGCGAACCAGCCGGTGAAGGACTTGGAATCCGGCAAAGTAGAGATCACGTCGCAAAATCACGGCTTTGCCGTGGATGCAAAAAGTTTGCCGAAGGAAATTTCCGTGAACCGCATCAATTTGAACGACCAGACCGTCGAGGGAATGCGGCACAAGACGAAGCCGGTTTTTTGCGTGCAGTATCACCCCGAAGCGTCGCCCGGTCCGCACGATTCGACGCCGCTGTTCGCGGAGTTCCGTTCCCTGATTGAACGGCGCGGATAAATTTTAAGTCCAATATTTAGATTTCAGTTTGACTTGAAGCAGGGCGCGACCATAATCGGCTTACCGTAACCTATGGCGAAACTTGTTATCCAAAATCAGGGCATGACCGGCCGCTCGCACGAACTGAACGTGGATCGGACCACGGTTGGCCGCGTCGAGGATAACACGTTTCAGATCGCCGATCAGTCGGTCTCCAGCCATCATTGCGAGGTCCATCTGCGCGGCAACGACATCTTCATCCGCGACCTCAACTCGACCAACGGCACCTTCATCAACAACGAAAAGATTACCGAAAGCATTTTGAAGCCGGGCCAGACTTTGCGCCTCGGTCAGGTTGAATTGAAACTGGAAGCCGAGGGCGCGGCGCCGGCGTCTCCGTCCGCTCCGGCACCGGCACCGGTCAGAAAGCAAGTGGACGCGACGATGGTGATCACGCGCGGAGTCAGTCTGGGCGAACTGGAAAAGGGCGGCGCGCGTCCGCCGGGATTCGACAGCACGACCGTCTTCACCAAAAAGACCAACAAGGTCAACAAGTTTTTCCTCATCGGCGGCATCGTCGCCTTCATCATCATCGTGGTGCTCATCATCTACGCGCTCACGCTGACCAGCCCCGGCAAATAAACCATCGCGGCCATGAAACCGCGTATTACAAATCAAAAAAATCACGCGATGACACTGACGGAAGTATTGGTGGTCATTGCGGTGCTGGCTGTGCTTATTGCTTTAATTTTGCCTGCTCTTACTTTAGCTCCGCATCGCAGTCACTTAAATTGCGTCAATAACTTGAAAGAAATCGGTCTTGCTTACCGAGTTTGGGCTGGCGACAACGGCGACAAATATCCGATGGAAGTTTCGGTGACAAACGGCGGCACAATGGAACTTGTAGCCGATGGGAAAAATGCATGGCTCAACTATCTTGTCATGTCCAACATACTGAACACGCCAAAACTTTTAATCTGTCCGGCAGACAAAGACCATTCCTTTGTGACTAATTTTGGAACCAACTTTAACAATTCGCACATCAGCTACTTCGTCGGTTCGGATGCTGGTGAACAATTTCCACAAGCACTTCTCTCCGGTGACGATAATTTTGAAATCGGCGGCGTTCCAGTAAAATCCGGCTTGCTGGAAATTTCATCATCAAGCCCTCCTGTTTCATGGTCGGCTGCGCGCCACCATTTTGTCGGCAACATTGGTATGGCCGATGGTAGTGTTCAGCAGGTTACTCAAAGTGGGTTATTACTTCAAGAAACCGGCGTCACGAATCGCCTCGCGATTCCGTGAAACTGTTTTACACCGGCCCGGTCGTCAACGCTGAGATGCTCGTCGTCATGTTGGAGAAACACGGCATCGCCGCCACGCAATCGTTCGTTGATCCCGCCGCGCCGGACGACGGCGACTTGAGTCGTCCGGCAAAAGTTTTCGTTCCGGAAACGGATTACAATCGCGCGTTCAAATTGTTTTACACCGAGCGCGAAGACGAACTTTGATTTTCCATTCTGGCTTCCGGCATCCGGCTTCTGTATTCTGCCGCGATGTTCGACACCATTAAAATCAGCATCACGACGGCGGCGGAAAAACTTTCGCACCTGCGGAGGTTTCTTTGACGTTGAAAAAACGCAAAAGCGCATCGGCGAATTGAATGCGCTGATGGCCGCCGACAATTTCTGGAACAATCGCGAAAAGGCGCAGGAAGTCATTGACGAGACAAATTCCCTCCGCAACAAAATCGAGCCGCTGCTCGCCGCCGAAAAACAACTGGACGATTTCTGCGTCATGGTCGAACTCGGCGAGTCCGAGCCGCCTGACGATCAGCCGAAAGTCCAAAAGGAACTGGAGCGCGACGTTGCGAAATTTCTCAAGGAACTCGATTCGCTCGAACTGAAAGTTTTTTTGAGCGGCCCGCACGACCGGAAGAACTGCATCCTCACCATCAACTCCGGTGCGGGCGGCACCGAGGCGTGCGATTGGGCGAACATGCTGCTGCGGATGTATCAGCGCTGGGCCGAAGCGCGCGGCTGGAAAACCGAGGTCACCGACGCGCTGGCCGGCGAAGGCGCTGGAATCAAAAGCGCCACGATGCTCATCGAAGGCGAAAACGCCTACGGCTTTTGCAAGGCCGAGCGCGGCGTACACCGGCTTGTGCGGATTTCACCGTTCGATTCGAATAAACGCCGTCACACGAGTTTTGCCAGCGTGGACACGATTGCCGAACTTGAAGAAAATACTTCCGACATCGTCATTCCGCCTGGCGAATTTCAAGTGGACACGTTCCGTTCCGGCGGCAAGGGCGGCCAGAACGTGAACAAAGTTGAAACCGCCGTGCGCATCACGCACATTCCAACCGGACTTGTCGTCGCGTCACAAACGCAGCGCTCGCAGCATCAAAATCGCGCGACGGCGATGCGGCTTTTGCTTTCGCGGATTTTCGCGCAGCGGCAGGATGCGGCGAAGGCGGAGATGGAACGTTTTTACGGCGAGAAAGGCAGCGTGTCGTGGGGCAACCAGATTCGCAGCTATGTTTTTCAGCCGTATCGCATGGTGAAAGATTTGCGCACCGGCGTCCAAACTGCAAATGTTCAAGCGGTGATGGACGGCGATCTCGACATGTTCGTGAACGCCTGGCTGCGCGCTGGCTGTCCGACGAAACGGATGCAAGGCGTGAAGGATGAAGAAGAATAATTGTGAACATTCTCGACAAAATTGTTGAAGAAAAAAAACGCGAAGTTGCGAAATTACCAGCGCGAATCATCGCCGCAGGCGATTTGCGCGATGCGATGCTTGAGCATGGCGAGCGGCGCGATTTTATTTCTGCGCTGAAAAATCCACGCGACGACATCGCCCTGATTGCCGAAGTCAAAAAGGCCTCGCCGTCGGCTGGAGTGATTTGCAAAGACTTCGATCCGGTAAAGATCGCCAAAGAATACGAAGCGGCTGGCGCAATCTGTCTTTCCGTTTTGACCGACGAGAAATTTTTTCAGGGCTCGCTCGATTATCTCCGGCAAATCCGCGCGGCGGTGAAGATTCCTTTGCTGCGAAAAGATTTCATCATTGATGAACGGCAAATCCTCGAAGCCATCGAATGGGGCGCGGACGCTATCCTGCTCATCGTCGCCATTTTAAGCGATGAGCAATTGCGAAAATTTCATTCGCTTGCAATTGAAGCCGGACTTGCCGTTTTGGTTGAAGTTCACGACGAAAGGGAATTGGAACGCGCGCTGAAAATCGGCACGGAACTGATTGGCGTGAACAACCGCGATTTGAAAACTTTCAAAGTGGATTTAGCCACGACCGAAAAATTGGCGAAGAAAATCGGCGCTGGAAAAATTCTCGTCGCTGAAAGCGGAATTCATTTGCGCGCGGACGTGGAACGATTAAAAAATTGTGGGGCAAAAGCGATTTTGGTCGGCGAATCGTTGATGAAAAACGGCAACATCAAAACCAAAATCCGCGAATTGATCGGCTAACTTTTGTTTTTCGCTAACTGTTTTGCCAACCGGATTGCTGAAATCATGCTTGAAGGATTGGCGATTCCTTTTCCGGCGATGTCATAGGCTGTGCCGTGATCAGGCGAGGTGCGGATGAAAGGCAAACCGAGCGTCCAGTTCACGCCTGTGTCGAACGCGACGGCTTTCAGCGGCGCAAGTCCCTGATCGTGATACATCGCGACGACGGCATCGAAATCTCCACGCAATGCGTAATGAAAAACCGTGTCGCCGCTCAACGGGCCGACGACATTAAATCCCTTTTTCTGCAAAGCCGAGACGGTCGGCAAAATAATTTTAATTTCTTCGTCGCCGAATTCTCCACCTTCGCCGGCGTGCGGATTCAATCCGGCAACGGCGATTTTTGCGCGCGGTAATTGCAGATCACGGCAGGCTTGCGCGGCGAGTTCGATTGCGAGTGAAATTTTTTCCGAAGTCAATTTTTCGGGAACAGACTTGATGGAAATGTGAATTGTCGCCAGTGCGACGCGCAACCAGCGATTTTTTTCGTCGTGTCCGAGCAGCATCATCGCCGTTCGTTTTGCGCCGGCGAGTTCGGACAGAAATTCGGTTTGCCCGACAAAAGTTTTGTGTCCGGCGCGGATAATGGATTCCTTGTTGACGGGCGCGGTGACGACTGCGTCGAGTTCACCGCGCAGACAGCGTTCCGCGCCGTCACGAAGCCATAGAATCGAGGCGTTCGCGGCATTCGGTGAACCGGCGAGCAATTTTTCCGGAAGTTTTTCCTTGGACGGATTTGTGATGAAAAATTTTCCGGCGTGGTCGTAACCGGAAAATTTTTTGAGCGGCAAATCGAGTTTGAGACACTGAACCAGACTGGAGGCGCAATCTTTATCACCGATGAAAAGAAATTTTGTGTCGTCGGTTTTTAATTCAGCGGCAATGGCTTTGAGCGCGACTTCGGGGCCGATGCCGGTGACATCACCCAGAGAGATGCCGATCCAACCTTTCATGTGAAAATTTCAACGTGTCGAAGTTTAGAAATAGCGGATAAAGGTTTTTTTCTTCAAATTATTTATCCACTGCTTTTCGACCTGCGCCTGTTCCTCTGTGCGAAGGGTCTTTTCGATGTCGTCGCGGACTTCGTTCAGTGGTTTGGCGTGCGCGGGGCGCTTGTCTTCGACGAGCATGATGTAGTCGGACTCCGGAGTTTCGATCACGTCGCCGACTTCGCCGGGCTTGAGCGCAAAGGCGGCGTCCGCGAGTTCCTTGCGCAAGACGGAACGTTCCACCCAGCCCCAGTCGCCGGCCTGATGCTGTTGCGAGCCTTGCGAATAGACGGACGCCATTTCCTGAAACGTCGCGCCTTCCTTGATTTTTGACTGGATTTCGCGCGCCAGATTGATGGTGTTCGTGTCGTCGCTGGAGGTTTTGTTGAGAACGATCATGCGCAGTTTGATTTCGTCCTCGACTTTGTAATCATCCTGATGCGTGAGGTAATAATTTTCGATTTTGTAGGGCGAGATGATGATTTCCTGTGAAATGTTCTTGGAACGCAACGCAGAGACGATATATCGCTCACGCACATCCTTGCGGAACTGCTCGTACGTCATGCCTTGAGCCTGCAACGTTTTCATGAGCGTCGTGCGGTCGCCGAAACGTTCATGGATTTGGTCCTGCACGAGCTGGTCCACGACGCTGTCGGGCAATTTGTAACCTTCAACGTCGAAATCGTGGAGAATCAACTGGCGTTCGACCAGTTGTTCCAGTCCGTCATTGAGCAAGTCGGCGAGTTTTTGGCGGAACGCGTCGGGCTGGTTGGCGTATTGCCGCCGCAAAGATTCCGCGGCAGGCGCGGTGAAGTCCTCGACTTGCGCGTAGGTGATGACCGTGTCGTTCACGATGGCCTTGACGCCATCCGCCAAATCCGCGCGCATCGGAAAACTGGCGGAAAATGCCAGCGCGAAAATCGAAATCAACCGGAATAATTTCATGAAACTGATGCGCATGGTAACAACCATTGTTGCGCGGTCAAGCGCGACGCTTAAAATTTCAGCTTGTCCAGCCAGTACAACAACAGCGTCAAAATGCATGAAAACACCAGCGCCGCGATGATGGCCCACTTCAAAATGAACTTTTGCTTGCGACGATACTCCTTGCCGCCCTGGCCGGGCAGCAGATAGAAACGTTCTACGTCTTCGTTGCGCTTGGGACGGAACAGGCTCATCTGATTCATCGGACTCTAGCATGCGCATGGCCGCTGCTCAAGTCGCGTGCTTGCTGTTGGAGGGTTTTTCGCTACCGTTTTGCCGTGAACCTTGAAGATCATTCCGGCGACATCATCCGCAAAGCCCGCGCGATGAATCATATTTCAACCGCAACTGCCGCGAAAACGGCGGGAATTTCCGAAGCTGAACTTTCCGCGCTTGAAGAAAGTGGAAAATTCGCCGGCCAAAAAATAAATTTCTCCGCGCTCGGAAAAATCCTCGGGCTCAATCCGCAAAAATTGGAAGCCATCGCCAACGGCTGGCTGCCATCGCCGAAAGATTTGTCCGCGTGGCACGAAGTTCGCGTGATTACGACGGCGGGTGACGGACTCACCGTGAATTGCTATCTCATCTGGGATGAAGTCACGCGAGACGCGGCGCTTTTTGATACCGGCCTTGATGCGCCACCGGTTCTCGATTGCATCGCCGCAGAAAATCTCCAACTAAAACACATTTTCATAACACACTCGCATTGGGATCACGTCGAAGCGCTGCCGAAAATTCGCGAGGCTTGGCCGAAAGTGCGGATTCATTCCGGCTCGAAAAACGCGCCCGTTGACCAGCGCAACAAGACGGCGGAGATCATCCATCTCGGCGGATTGCGCGTGACGCATCGCGAGACGCCCGGCCATGCGGAGGACGGTGTGACTTACATGGTCGGCAACTGGCAGGAAGACGCGCCGCTCATCGCCATCGTCGGCGACGCGATTTTTGCCGGCTCGATGGGCAACGGCAACGGCGCGTGGGATTTGGCGAAACAAAAAGTGCGCGAACAGATTTTATCGCTGCCACCGGCAACTTTGATTTGCCCCGGTCACGGGCCATTGACGACGGTTGCGGAGGAAAAGGAACACAATCCGTTCTTTTGATTTGCGTTGCAGAAATCGGATGGAAACTCCTCATTTTAAGGGGTTTATTTTGGTTGCAGGCTTTGACATAAAACCTTAACCTATAAGTAACAGAAGATTTACTATGTCGAACGCTGCAAAAGAATCAT
>CAZHXG010000017.1:0-41716 GCA_964536285.1 uncultured Bifidobacteriaceae bacterium | reverse complement strand
TGCTCGGCATCACGCGCGCGACGCTGCGCAAACGCATTGATAAATTCGGCATCCAGCGCGAGTTGAATGTGAAGTGATTATGAATGAAAATAAAAAATGTGAATTCTGTGGAAACGACAGTTTGATTTTCGGCACGTTAGAAGCCGTATCTTTTGTCCCAGCGAAACAAAAGGCCAAGTTTATGGCAAAAGGAATATATGGCTTAAGTGCGTTTGCATGTTCCGAGTGCGGACGACTTTCTTTTTTGAAAGTGGATGCTCCCACTTTGAAAAAAAACCATCGCTGGTTCTTAACGCGCCTTAACACGAGACATTTCAAGTCTGTTCGTTTTCCGTCGTCACCGGCTCGGCCTCGCCTTTCAGCGCGGCCATTGCGGCGTGCCACGAGAGAATCGCACACTTTACGCGCGCAGGATATTTGTGAACGCCAGCGAACACTTTCAGTTTTCCCACGTCGCCGTTCACTTTGCCGGTCGTGACCATTTCGTGGACTTGATTGAACATTTTTTCCACGTCGCTTTTCGTTTTACCTTTCGCAAATTCCGTGAGCAATGACGCCGACGCCTTGGAGATGCAGCAGCCCGAACCGGTGAAGCTGATGTCCTTGATCGTGTCGCCGTCGAGCGCGAGAAATAGTTTCAACTGGTCGCCGCAGATCGGATTGCGACCTTGCGCGGAACAGGTGGCCGCGGGCAATTCGTGGAAATTGCGCGGCTGCTTGCAGTGGTCAAGGATGACCTGCTGATAAAGGTCGATCAGGTCTTCGAACATGATTCTATCTTACCGCAAAGGCGCAGAAGACGCAAAGACGCTGAGAAAAATTAATTGTGAAAACTCCGCGTCCCGGCGGTGAATTTAATTCTTCTCCGCCAGATGATGATTCGCTTCGAGCCGGTCCCAAACCAGTTTATCCAATTCCTCGCGCACGGGCGCGCACTTCACGCGCTCGATGATTTCACCGGCGAAGGCGTGGATCAACATCCGCCGCGCGTTTTCCCGACCGATGCCGCGCGCGCGCAGATAAAAAATGGATTCGTCGTTCAACTGGCCAATCGTCGCGCCGTGCGTGCATTTCACGTCGTCGGCGTAAATCTCCAGTTGCGGCTTCGTGTCCGCCGTCGCGTCGTCGGAGAGCAGAAGATTTTTGTTCGTCTGCTTCGCGTCGGTTTTCTGCGCGATCTGCTGGACCAAAATCCGTCCGTGAAAAACACCTTTCGATTTGTCGTCGAGAATGCCGTTGAAATATTCATGGCTCGCACAATGCGGCTGCGCGTGCTCGACAATCATGTGATGGTCGGCCAACTGTTCACCGCGCGCGAGATAAAGTCCGTTCAAAATACATTCGAGACCTTCGCCGGCAAGTTTCGTGCGGATGTTCGTGCGCGACAGTTTTGCGCCGAGCGCGAAGGAATGGACGGTCACGTTGCTCGCTCGGCCAAATTCACCCGCGATCGTCGCGATGTGAAACGCGTCTGCCGCCTCGTCCTGCAACTTGATGTGTTCGACGGCGGCGTTGTCGCCCGCGAGAATTTCCGTCACCGCGTTCGTAAAATACGCGACGTTGCCGGTGCTGATGTAGCTTTCCACGACCGTCAGCTTGCTATTCGCCTCGACGATGACGAGATTGCGCGGCAGGATCACTTCGCCGGAATTTTTTGCGGACGAAATGTAAATCAACTGCACCGGCTCGGCGATAGCGACGCCAGAGGGAACAAAAATAAACGCGCCATCCGTGAAAAACGCCTGATTTAATGCGGCAAAAGTGTTGCTCGCCGTGTGCGCGTATTTGCCGAGGTGTTTTTCGATGAGCGTGGAATCCTTCGCGAGCGCGGCGGAAAGATTTTCAATCCGCACGCCGCCGGAAACCGGCTTGATGCTGGAAAGTTTCGCCGAGAAAAATCCGTTCACAAAAACGAGGCGGTTGCCGGACAACTTTGTGAAAGCAGATTCAGCAATCAATTTGGTCTCCGCACCGTTCACGGAAACTTCCTTTACCAGTTGAAAATTCAATTTCGCAATCGGCGCGACGTTCGTGAAGCGCCAGTCTTCATTTTGCAGCGTCGGGAAGCCCTGGTCGGCAAAGCTGGCGATGCCGGCCTTGCGCAGCGGCGCGAGCCATTTCGGCTGCGACGATGCGGATTCAAACTGCGAAAATTTTCCGACCAACGATTCCGTCCCGTTGTTTGCTTTTTGCGTCATAGTCAATTTTCTATCGAACGAACAGTTTTCCATGCAATCGGGCTGCGTGCAAGTCCGCATTGGTGTTGTCCTGCTTGACGCGCTGGAATTGAAGGTTCAATCTTGGCGGGATTTGCCGGAGGAATCAGATTGTCGGAAAAACCCGAACAAAAAACTTATCCGCCATGAAAAGCAGGAACGAACTCGATTTGACTTCACCCGTCCAGGATTTTCTCGAAGAACTTCACCGCGAATGCGCCACCGACAACGGAGGAGAAGTGGCGACTTACATTCCTGAACTTGCGAAGGCGAATCCCGACTGGTTCGGCGTCTGCCTCGTCACCGCGAACGGTTCGATTTACGAAGTCGGGAACACGCGGCAGGAATTCACGATCCAATCCATCTCAAAACCGTTCGTTTATGGGATCGCGCTCGAAGACAATGGTCGCGATGCCACGCTGGAACGGGTCGGCGTCGAACCGACAGGCGACGCATTCAATTCCATCAGCCTTGACCCCGGCACGGGCCGTCCGCGCAATCCGATGATCAATGCCGGAGCGATTGCGACCGCCGGATTGATCGCGGGAAAAAATCCGGCCTCACGTTTCAAGCGCGTGCTGGAAACATTTTCGCTCTACGCCGGGCGCGAATTGAGCGTGGACAAAACCGTTTATCAATCGGAAAGCGAAACCGGCCATCGCAACCGCGCCATCGGCCATATGTTGCGGAATTTTGACAAGCTCACCGGCGACCCCGCGCCGACCACGGAAATTTATTTTCAGCAGTGTTCCATTTCCTTGAACTGCCGCGACCTCGGCGTCATGGCGGCGACGCTGGCGAATCGCGGCGTGAATCCGCTCACGGGAAAAACTGCGTTGCGCGGCGAATATGTCGAGAGCGTGTTGAGCGTGATGGGGACTTGCGGCATGTATGATTACGCGGGCGAATGGCTTTACAACGTCGGCATTCCCGCCAAGAGCGGCGTCGCGGGTGGCGTGCTGGCCGTGTTGCCGGGGCAGTTGGGCATCGGCGTCTTTTCACCGCGGCTCGACGCGCATGGCAATAGCGTCCGCGGCATCCGCGTCTGCAAAGAATTGTCGCGGCATCTCGATTTGCATCTGTTCAACCGCCCGGTCGTCGGAAAATCCACCATCCGGCTGAAATTCACCGGCGCGGAATTCAACTCCACCCATGTCCGGACGATCGAGGAAGGCCGGACGCTGCGTGAACTGGCCAAGGTCATCCACGTTTATCAGTTGCAGGGGCATCTCGCGTTCGCCACCACCGAACCGGTGCTGCATGATGTGTTGGAACACGCCGGGAAAATCCAGTTTCTAATCCTCGACATGAAACGCGTCTTGAGCCTGAACGAAAGCGCCGGGCATCTGTTCCACTCGCTCGTCAACAAATTGCATGCTGCCGAAAAAACCGTCATCTTCACGCACTGCGGACATTTGCCGTTGCTGCGGCGCATGATGAAGAAAAAGCTGGCCGACAAATTTTCAGAGCTGTTCTCAACCTATGAGAACAATGATCTCGCTCTCGAATGGTGCGAGGAAGCGCTGCTCGAAAACACGCAATATGCACACACGCCGAATTTTAAGGCGAAGGCCGCCGACTATGAGTTGCTCAAGGATTTGACCGCCGCGGAATTAAAAGTCGTCCTGCCACTCTTGCAGCCGCGCAGCTTCAAGCGCGGGCAGTTCATCATCAACGCCGGCGACGCCGCCCGCGAAATGTTTTTCCTTTCGCGCGGACACGTCAGCGTGCTGCTGCCCGGCGAGGAACGGCGCCGGCTCGCCACATTTTCGCCAGGAATCTCCTTCGGCGAAATGGCGTTTCTGGACGGCGCACCGCGCTCCGCCGACATTATTGCCGATTCGGAAGTCGAATGTGATTTGCTCACGATGGAGGATTTTCAAACGCTGGAAAAAACGCATCCCGCCATCAAGATTAAGATGCTGGCAAATCTTTCCCTGAACCTGACGGGCAAACTCCGCAAGGCCAACCGCGAACTCAGCGTGTTCGAATAGGAAGCAACTTGCCTTCGTCTTCGTCGCTGGCATTTTATCCGCCTGATGCTTTCGCAAGACATAGTTTTGGACGCGCTCAAATCCGTCAAATATCCCGGCTACTCGCGCGACATCGTTTCGTTCGGCCTCGTCAAAGAAATTTCCCTCGCGAACGGCGTGGTCAGCGTCACGATGCAATTGACCTCGCCAAATCCCGAAGCGGCGCAGCAAATCAAAATCGAAAGTGAACGCGTCCTGAAAAATCTTCCCGGCGTGAATCTCGTTCACGTCGAAGTGCGGCAACCTGCCGCCGGATCAGCCGCGCCGACAAATCCATTCGCGAATCAAAACAAAGTTTCCGGCGTAAAAAAAATAATCGCCGTCGCCAGTGGCAAAGGCGGTGTGGGCAAATCCACTTGCTCCGTCAATCTCGCGTGCGCGCTCACGCATCTCGGCGCGAAAGTTGGCTTGCTGGATTGTGACATTTACGGGCCAAGCATTCCGCTGATGATGGGCGTTCACGAAAAGCCGACCGTCAACGAAGCCGAGCGCCTCGTGCCGCCGTCCAATCATGGCGTGAAAGTGATGAGCATCGGACTTTTGCTCAACGACGACCAGCCGGTGATCTGGCGCGGGCCGATGATCACAAAAACCATCCAGCAATTTCTCCTCGCCGTCGAATGGGGCGAACTGGATTTTCTGCTCGTGGACCTGCCGCCGGGCACGGGCGACGCACAGCTTTCGCTCTGCCAGACCGTGCCGCTCGACGGCGGCGTCATCATCAGCACGCCGCAGGAGGCGTCGCTCGGCGTCGTGCGCAAAGGCATCGCCATGTTCCGCAAGGTGAACGTGCCGATCCTCGGCATCGTGGAAAACATGAGCTACTTCACCGCGCCGAACGGCGAGCGCGTGGAAATTTTCGGCCACGGCGGCGGCCAGGAAGAAGCCGCGCGGCAAAATGTTCCGTTCCTCGGCGAAGTGCCGATCTTCACCGCTATTCGCGAAGGCGGCGATGCAGGAATGCCGATTGTGGTTTCAGCGCCGAATCATCCGGCGGGAAAAGCGTTTGTTCAGATTGCGGAAATACTGCGAAACAACTCAAATATAAAATAAATCAAAGCCATAATGATTACTTTTTTGCTCTACATTGCTACTGCCATTAGCACTGCTTGGCAGCTTTCGCAGCAAATATTGATGGGCGTTTGGGGCAAACCATCAAACCCATTTGAATTTATCGGTTTTTTGGGTTCAATAATTCTGCTCGCATCCGCTTATGTAGCACTATTTTCATTGCGGCGTGCTACATGGATTGCAATCGCAGCTTCCGTTCTACTTTGGATCTTTTATGTGCCTGCTTTCATTAGCTCGATTGGAGGAATCATTTCAGGGCAATACATCATAGAACCTTTTGTTTTTGTTCCAACTTTGTTGCTCGTTGGCACAACCAGCCTTTCAATTATGTCTGCGCTAAATCTCCGCCGGCAAAAAACTAGCGATTTGATTTTGTTTAGAAAATCTTCCAAAATTTTCGCAATGCAGCAATCGCAACGACAGGGCTTTTGATTTTATCTGTTGTCATTATCCAAATTTTCTTTGTTGGCGTTGACCGCGAAATTAGCACTCCGGTTAATTGGACTATCGAACAGGAAGGAAATCGCGCTATTGCTAAAATGACTTTTGAAAAGCTGGAAGGTTTTAATTATATCGAGACGGATTCAAAAGAAGTGATTGCATATTTGCAGAAAAATAATCCCCACGATGTTGTCATTCGCGTTTCTCTTACTTACGATTTCGGCAAGGTGCGATCTCTAAATCTAAATTATGCATATTTAGGAAATATCAAATTCGTTCCCAACATTGATACGAATCCCTAAATTTGCAAATTGACCCCATTCGCTCGCGTTGTTAGTTTTCTCACCCGTTTCCAAACGGTTTTATGCGACACACCATTTCAATCCTCGTCGAGAACAAGTTCGGCGTGCTCACGCGCGTGGCCGGGCTGTTCAGCGGCCGCGGCTACAACATCGACACGCTCAACGTCGGCCCTACGCACGACCCCGACCGCTCGCGCATGACCATCGTCACAACCGGTGACGAGGCGACGCTGGAGCAGATCGTCAAGCAGCTCAACAAACTGCCAAACGTGATCAAGGTGCTGGATTTCCGCGACGGCACCGAATACGTGGATCGCGAACTCGTGCTGGTGAAGGTGGGCGTGGATTCCAAGTCGCGCGCCGAGGTGATGCAGATCACGGACATTTTCCGCGCGAAGATCGTGGATGTGCAGCCCAAGTCGCTCACCATCGAGATCACCGGCAACGACAGCAAGGTGGAAAAATTCCTCGACTTGATGAATTCGTTCGGCGTGCAGGAAATCACGCGCACGGGCAAGGCGGCATTGCCGCGCAAGTGACGAGTGGCAAGTGACCAGTAACGAGATTTTTCGACCATCAACTATCAACCATTAACTATCAACTGACATAATGCCTGCAAAAGTTTATTCGGACAAAGACGCGAATCTCGCGGTGTTGCGCAACAAAACCCTCGCGGTGCTCGGCTTCGGCTCGCAGGGCCACGCCCACGCGCTCAACCTCAAGGACAGCGGCCTGAAGGTCATCATCGGCCTTTACGAAGGCAGCAAGTCCATTCCCGTCGCGAAAGAAAAGGGCTTCAAGGTCGTCACCACGGCGGAAGCGGTTCGTCTGGCGGACGTGATTTTCGTCGCGTTGCCGGACACGAAGCAGGCGAAGGTTTACGAGAAGGACATCAAACCGAATCTGGCCAAGGGCAAGACGTTGTTGTTCTCGCACGGTTTCTCAATCCATTTCAAAACGATTGTTCCGCCGAAAAACGTGAACATCATCATGGTCGCGCCGAAAGGTCCCGGCCACATCGTCCGCCGCCAGTATCTCGAAGGCAAGGGCGTGCCGAGCTTGATCGCGATTTACCAAAATCCCGGCAAGGATGCGAAGCAAATCGCACTGGCGTGGGCCAAAGGCATCGGCGCAACGCGCGCTGGAGTTTTGGAAACTTCGTTCAAGGAAGAGACCGAGACGGATTTGTTCGGCGAACAGACCGTGCTGTGCGGCGGCGCGAGCGCGCTGGTGCAGGCCGGCTACGAAACGCTCGTCGAAGCCGGTTATCAGCCGGAGATGGCTTACTTCGAATGTCTGCACGAATTGAAACTCATCGCGGATTTGATGAACGAAGCGGGCATCAGCGGAATGCGCTTCTCGATTTCCGAAACCGCCAAGTGGGGCGACGTGAGCGTCGGCCCGAAAATCATTGATGCCGGCGTGAAGAAACGCATGAAGACCGCGCTCAAGGACATCCAGTCCGGGAAATTTGCGAAGGGTTGGATCGCCGAATACAAAGGCGGCTACAAAAAATACCGGCGACTGCTAAAGAAAGGCGAACGGCACGGCATTGAAAAAGTCGGCTCGCGTCTGCGCAGCCTGATGCCGTGGATGAAAAAGCGCAAAATCAAAGGCGCACAAGCCGCATATTGATTGACGATTTCGGATTTTAGATTTCCGATTGAAACACAAAAGCCGCTGGAGAAATCCGGCGGCTTTTTTTGTCGGAATTTCAACCGCCGAGCGAAGTTGGATCGCCCACGTCGCCTTTGTTGAAATCCACATATTCCTCCGTCAAATCGCAGGCATACATCACAGCGTTCGCTTTACCGAGATTCAGGTTGATGTGCAGTTCAAATTCTTTCGGCGCAACCGCGGCGCAAAGCTGTTTGAACGTCGCCTTCGTCGGCTGACCGCGTTTCAAACTCCAAAAGATTTCTTGTCGCGCCGAAGCTTTAGCGGAGGCGGATTGCGGCATTGAATAACCAATGTCCACTTTTCCCTCGACGATTTTCGCGGGCGAATAACCGAGCGCGTCAATGATGCGCCCCCAATTCGGATCGCCGCCGTGCCAGCTCGTTTTCACCAGCGCACTATTCGCCACCGCGCGCGCGGCGGCATCGGCATCCTGAATCGTCTTCGCGCCATTCACGCGCACCGTCACGACGCGATGCACGCCCTCGCCATCACGCACAATTTTCTTCGCGAGTTCAAGGCAGACGTGATTGAGCGCGGATTGAAAAACCGTGAACTGTGAATCGCGAAGCGCGAATCGTTTATTTCCGGCGAGTCCATTCGCCAAAACCAAAACCGTGTCGTTCGTGCTCATGTCGCCGTCCACGGTGATGCGATTAAAACTGTTCGCGACGGCTTCGTTCAATGCCGGCTGCAAAACTTTTGTGTCAATCGCCGCGTCCGTCGTGATGAAACACAGCATCGTCGCGTGCAGTGCTTGCGCACGGCCACCATTTGGAAGCGCGGCGGGACGTTTTCCATTTGCGCTCATGCCGGGTTGAATCATTCCCGCACCTTTGCAAATGCCGCCTATGCGCACTTTTTTCCCGCCAAGCAAAAAATCAATTGCGATCTGTTTCGAGCGCGAGTCGCTCGTCATGATTGCTTCCGCTGCGTGATCGGCGTTTTCGATTTCGCCACCGAGCAAGGTCGCGGCTTCAATAATTCCCGCGCGAACATTGTCCATCGGCATCGTGACGCCGATGCGTCCAGTCGAGCCAACGAGCGCCGAGCCGAGTGGGAAGTTCAACGCACGTTCGGTGTAACGAACCATTTCCTGCGCGTCCAGCAAACCCTGTTTGCCCGTGCAGGCGTTGGCATTGCCGGAATTAATGACAACGACTTGTGCCATTCCTTTTTTCACGCGTTCAACACAAACCTTGACCGGCGCGGCGCAGACTTGATTCGTCGTGAACATTCCGGCGACAGTCGCGGGCGCTTCAGAAACGATGAGCGCGAGGTCGCGCTTCGGGCCTTTATTCGAGCCTTTGCCTGTGCCGAGTTTTTTGATATCGCAAAAAACGCCGCTGGCAAGAAAGCCTCTGGGCGCGATTATGGAGCCAGAAATTTTGTTGAACTTAATTTTACTCATTGCTGAAAATGAATTTGCGGAAGCGGCGCAAAATTTTCAAACCTTAACCGCGTCAATTTCCAATCTCACCATGCGGACATGAACTTTTCCGTCCGCATCCGGCGGATGTTTGGCGACGTAACGCTCCGTGACGGCGGCGATGAATTCCTCGCGCAGATTTTCCGGCACGCGCTGGACGTAGGGGATCCACGTCGTGCGCAGCCACTTGGCAAAACCTTCTGCACCACCGTAAACGGCATCTTTTGGAGCGAGTTCAACGCGGAATGATTTGAATCCAAATTTCGGCAGCCATTTTTCATAATCCTCCGGCGCGTAAAAAAAATACGGCATCGGCATCTTGCGAAAAAATTCGCGCCAGCGCCTGTCCCTCATCGCGGGGCACATCGCCACAAAAACATCGTGCGCGTTGCGCCGTCCGCCGCAGGAGACGACGAGCCGTCCGCCGGACTTTAAAACAGAAGCCGCACCACGCAGAAATGACTCGTGATCGTCCACCCAGTGTAATGCCGCATTGGAAAAAAGGAGGTCGAACCGGCGCGTAGATTTAATTTTTCGCGCGTCCATGACGCGAAATCCCAGATTTGGAAATTTTTCCGGTGGAAAAGTTTTCCGTGCGAATTCTATCATTTGCGGCGAAGCGTCAACACCCGTCGCCAAACCACGAGGAACGGCACGAGCGATTTCCGCCGTCACTTTGCCGTCGCCACAGCCGACATCAAGAATATGCTCGTCGCCGCGCAGGTTGAGCTTGGCGATGAGTTCGCGCGCCCAGGTTTGCTGCACAACGGAATTCGCAGCGTAATCCGCCGCGTTCCATTTCGCAGATTTGGCGACAGTTGCAGGCACACTCAAATCAACCCGGCAGTTTCAGGAAAGCCGCAGAGGATGTTCATGCTTTGCACGGCCTGGCCGCTCGCGCCTTTGACGAGATTATCCTCGGCGCTCATCACGATGAGTCGCCCCGTGCGCGGGTCGAGCCGCCATGCGATTTCGATGACGTTCGTGCCTTCGACATTTTTCGTGTCGGGCAGATTTTTTCCGTCGAGCAACCGAATGAACGGCTCGTTGCCGTAAACTTTTTTGTAGCAGGCGGAAATTTTTTCGTCCGACAATTTTTCCTTCGGCTCAAGATAAAGCGTGGTCAAAATGCCGCGATTGACCGGGATCAAATGCGGCGTGAACTGGATCGTGACCTGTGTCTTGGCCACGAGCGAAAGTTGTTCCTCGATTTCGGACAAATGCCGGTGCTTCGGCACGCCGTAAGGCCGGACGCTTTCGTTGCACTCGACAAAAAGATATTCGCCCTCGATTTTCCGTCCCGCACCGCTGACGCCGCTCAACGAATCAGCGATGATGCCGCTCGATTTGATCAAACCGGCCTTCAGCAACGGAATCACCGGCAGCAAAATACTCGTCGGATAACAACCGGGCGACGCGACGAGCAACGCGTTCTTGATTTGCTCCCGATGAATTTCCGGTAAACCGTAGACGGATTTTTTCAACAATTCCGGAGCCGGATGGTCATGCGCGTAAAATTCCTTGTAAACTTCCGCGCTCTTGAGCCGGAAATCGGCGCTCAAATCAATGACGACGCAACCGGCGGCGAGCAATGGCGCAGCGTAGCCGGCGGCGACGCCGTGCGGCAACGCGAGAAAAACCACGTCGGCCTGTTTCGCCAAAACTTCGGCATTCGGTTCGACGAACCGGAGCGATTTAGATTTTGGATGGCTCGCAAATTTTGGAAAGACCTGCGCCAGCGTCTGCCCGGCATTCTGGCGCGAGGTCATGACGACCAGTTCCGCGTGCGGATGGTTGAGCAGCAACCGGACGAGTTCCTCGCCGGAATAGCCTGACGCGCCGACGACGGCGACTTTCTTCGTCTTCATTCCATTAAGTTGCACGAATTTCCCGCCCGGCAAAACATTTTTTGCCGGCGGAAGTCACGGCGTCTTGGCCGGTGGTGCGGCGGGCTTCCTGTTTTTCAAGTTGGCGGGGCGCGGCGGCAAACGCAAATCGCATCCGGGAAAATTCGTCGCTTCGAGCCAGCTTGCGAACGCGAAAAGCTCCATTGCGGTCAAGCCGCCCGGTGCCCTTCGCGAGAAAGTCAGTTCCGTCGGCGCAGTCTGAAAAACCTCCGTGACGGTGTTGCCGAGCGTGGGCCCGATATGACTGATCCATTTCTGTCCGGCGGATTGCGACGCAAGTTGTCTGTGCCGCGTGAGCATAAGCCCCAACTGACAAAGGTTCTGCAACTGCTGCAGCCGCTTCGCTGTGATTTCCCAATGATAATAAACGAGGTTAGGTTCGGCGAGCCGCGTGAATAATCCCTGCGGCAACGGCTTGGAAAATGGCGTGTTCGGGAAAAAACCGCCGAATAAAAAGTCGCCCGAATTTTCATGCGTGGCTTGCACGAACGGCGCGATGAACGGCACGCCCCGCCACATGATTCCATTGTTCGTCATCACCAACGAGACGGGTGACATAAAATAGTTCCGCCAGTTCATGTCGAAGGACATTTTTTGATCCAGTTGCCAAACCGCGCTTTTCCCATCCGGCACGGGAATCGCATAGAAGGTTTGAAACGGAACTTCAACCAGCGACCAGATAAAAATCTGGTTCGGCGTCGGGGAAATCTGATATGGCCGCGCCCAATCCTGCCTTTGCAGCCACGGCGCGAAACCGCGCGCCGCCGTGAAGCTGACAAACGGCTGGTGGATCGTGTTCGACGGCATCCGCCATTGCGCCAGCGGCGGCAATGGTTGCGCGAGCGTGAACTTGCCGTTCAACTGCAAATTTCCGTTTGTGCCCACGACTTGCAGTTGCGTTTCCGGCAGATCGAATTTTTTCAACACCGGAAACCATCGCTCAAGCCGCGACCAGTCAGCATCAACCGCCAGCCAGCTTTTTGCGTTTTCCGCCGAGGCGCGCTGCACAATCTCGCGGCTCGACGGCAATTTATTCTGCCCGCAACAAATCACGACCCAGCCTCCGCTGTTCTCAAAACGAACCAGGTTCGGCGGCTGATGTTTTTCCAGTTCCCAGCCGCCCGGAATCTTTTGCGCGGACAGCTTCATCCATGATTCTAGAACGCTTTGCAGATTTTTTTGCCAAAACTGCGCGCGGTCATTGTTCAATCGGATCGCCAGCGCGAATTCCTGCGAGCCGTCGGCCGTGGCGCGAATTTCAAAAAACCATTCCGACTTCAAAAAATCGTCGAGCAGCGGACGGAGTTGCGCCGAACCATCGCCCGCGCCTGCGGCGATTTTTTCTTTGAACCAGACGTAGGGCGTGCGCGAAAGCTTGTCGAGCGTCTGGTTTTCAAACGCGCGCGCCTCGGCGGAACAAAATTCATTTGTGAATGCGAGGGAATTGGCGTCGGCGGAAATCCGCGACGCGCCGGCAAAATGGATTTGCGCGATCAAATCCGGCTGCGACGCTAAAGCTTGGATCGCAATCGCCGCGAACAGGCCGGCGCAGGTTAAAATCAAAAAATATTTTTTCATTGATGGCCTTTTTCTGCCAAAACCGGCGCCACTTGGCAATTTCAATCACATTCTGATTGCCCAGCCGCATTGGATTCGGTTTTCATCTGGCGTGCTCAAGCTGCGCGCATTTCTCAAATACTGGCTGCCGCCGCTGGCGTGGATGGCGCTGATTTTTTCCGCGTCAAGCGACTCTCATTCCTACGAACACTCCTCGCTGTTTGTCGAACCGTTTCTGCACTGGCTCTTTCCCCAAATGTCGCAAACGCACGTCGAGGAGATCCATCACTTCCTCCGCAAAAGCGCGCACGTCATTGAATACGCCGTTCTCGCCCTGCTTTTCTGGCGCGCGCTGAATCAATCGGAAAACAACCTGCCCGCCTGGTCGTGGCCGAAAGTCGGCGGCACGTTGCTGCTTGTCTTTCTCTACGCGGCGACCGATGAATCCCACCAGATTTTTGTTCCTTCGCGCACGCCGCTGATTTCGGACGTTTTCATTGACACTGCCGGCGGTGCGCTCGGTCTGCTTGCACTCTGGCTCATCAAATTTCGGAGAAGGTATTCAGGGCAAAAGCAAAAATGAAACGGCCATTGGGGTTTGTCGTCGCTTGTTACGCGACCGGGTTGTTACTGGCGGAAATTTTAAGACCGCCGGTCGTGCTTCTTTTTGCAGCTTCATTCAGCCTGCTCATCCTGTCGCTCGCCCTCCCGCGATTCCGTCCGCTTTTGATCTGGCCGTTGCTCGTGGTTTTTGGCTGGACGAATCTGACCTCTCGCACTGCCGTCATTTCGCCGGATGATCTTCGAAATCTGATTGGAAATGATGCTGCAATTGTAACTGTACGCGGCACGTTGGTTGAAACGCCTCATCTGAAGATTGTCGAGCGGGACGACCAGCAAAACGAACATTCGCTCGCACAAGTCAAAATCGCCGAAATCCGCAGCAGTGAGAACTGGCAACTCGCGCTTGGTCAAATCATCGTCACGATACCGTCCGCACTGCCGGAAAAATTCTTCTCCGGGCAATCCGTCGAGATTTCCGGCGTCATCGCGCGACCAGAGCCGCCGCTGGCCGAAGGGCTTTTCAACTATCAAAATTATCTGGAGACGCGCGGAATTTATTACGAACTCAAAACCGGTTCCACAAACGACTGGCGGTTGCGCGAACCGATTTTGTCCACGCCGCCGCTGACCGACCGCTTTTTGAACTGGTCGAAACATACGCTTGCGCTCGGCTTGCCGGTCGAAGACGAGCCGCTGCGTTTGCTTTGGGCGATGACGCTCGGGTGGCGGACGGCGTTCACCGGCGACATCAGCGAACCGTTCCTGCGCGCGGGCACGATGCATCTGTTCGCGATTGACGGCCTGCGCATCGCGCTTATTTCGGGAATGCTCGTCGCCTTGCTGCGCGTGTTGCAAGTCTCGCGCGCATGGTGCGGCATCGTCGCGATTCCGGCCATCTGGTTTTACACCGCCGCGACCGGCTGGGAATCTTCCGCCATCCGCGCGTCGGTCATGATGACCATCGTCCTCGGCGGCTGGGCGTTGAAACGTCCGGGCGACTTGATCAATTCGCTCGCCGCCGCCGCGTTCATCATTCTGATCTGGGAACCGCGCCAGCTTTTTGAAGCCAGCTTCCAACTTTCCTTTTGCGTCATGCTCATCATCGGACTTTTACTGCCGCGAATGAACAATATTTCCGACGGACTCTTGAGCCACGATCCCCTTTTGCCGAATGATTTAATTCCAAAATGGCGGCGCGCTTTCATTTCAATTGCACGAATGCTCGCGCGATATTTTTCACTTTCATTCGCCGCGTGGATCGGCTCGATTCCGCTCTCGGCAAAATACTTTCACCTGTTCAGCTCGGTTTCGACGCCAGCGAACATCGTCGCCGTGCCGCTCGGAACGCTCGCGCTGATGAGCAACCTTGGCGCGCTCGTCTGCGGCGATTGGTTTCCGTGGGTGACCGGATTGTTCAACCACAGCGCGTGGTTTTTCATGTCCGCGATGACGCGGGTGAGCGAACAAGCAACGAAAATTCCCGGCGCATTTTTCTACGTCCCGGAGCCGTCATGGCTGGCGATTGGAATTTATTATGCCGTTCTTGTCGGCGTATTGAGCGGCTGGTTCTTCGCACCCAGACGGAGAATTTTTAGCGCAATAATTTTGATTTCTGTCGCGGTGATTTATTTCTGGCGCTGGGAAAATTCGCGCGACGAAACGAAAATCACAATTTTGCCGTTGAACGGCGGTCATTCCGTTTTCGTTGACGCCGCCGGACGAAAAAACGACTGGCTTGTGGATTGCGGAAACGAAAACGCAGCCAATTTCATACTGAAAGATTTTCTCCGCGCGCAAGGCGTGAATAAAATCCCGCGCCTCGTTTTGACCGAAGGCGGTTTGAAAAACTGCGGCGGCGCGGAATCGCTCGACGAACTTTTCGGCGTCGGCGAATTGTGGACCAGTAACGCGAAATTCCGTTCGAGCGCGTATCGTGAAATCGTTGCGGAATTTGAAAAAGGCGGACGTCCGCAAGAACCGTCACGTCACAAAATTTTCAACTGCGGCGACAAAACCGGCTGCTGGCAGATTCTCTCGCCAGCCGCGACCAATGATTTTCCACGCGCCGACGACAACGCCCTTGTTTTGCTCGGATATTTTTGCGGTTCAAAAATTTTACTGCTCTCCGATTTGGGCCGCACCGGACAAAGCGCGTTGCTTTCGCGCACAGACGATCTGCGCGCGGACATCGTCGTCGCCGGTTTGCCGGACGAAGGCGAACCGCTTTGCGACGCATTGATTGACGCAATCCGGCCAAAGGTCATCGTGATTGTCGATTCAGAATTTCCGGTGACGAGGCGCGCAAGTCATGTTTTGCAAGAACGGTTGGAGCAAGAAAAAATCCCGGTGATTTACACGTGCGATTCCGGCGCGGTGACGATCGTCGCGGACGCGAAAGGTTTGAAATTGCAGACAATGGATGGACAAAAATTCGTCTCTCCGTAGCAGCAAACGTCAGTTCGCTCATTCTCACTCGAAAGAATCAGAGCCGACTTACGTCGGCTGCTACAATTTCTTGGTGACAACGACAGAAACGTGATGCACCTGCGGAATTGGAAATTTTTTGACTTCGACGGTGACGGTTTGTGGTTTGAATTCGGACAAAATCATTTCGGCAATATCTGCGGCGAGTTTCTCGATCAATTTCCAACTGCGTCCTTCACCAAAGTTCAAAAGCCGCTGCGAAACGGCGAAATAATCAATCGTGTCGGCAATCGAATCGGATTTTGCGGCGGCGGAAAAATCGGATTTCATTTTAATCGCCAGCAAAAGTCGCTGCGGTTTGGCGCGCTCTTCATCCGGCACGCCGACGCGATAAAACACTTCGAGGTCAACGATGGAAATTTTGGATGATTTCATTTTTAATCGCGTAATCGCGGTTCATTTTCGCTGTTTCAAAACGGCTTCGATCAAAATTTTCGTCGGCTTGTTCAATTTCAATTTTTTCGCGTCGGCCAGCTTGACCCAGCGGAATTCACGGCCTTCGTCGTTCAATTTCACGCGCAGATTTTTTCCAGCGCAACGGCAGGTGTAATTCAGCAAAACGAAATGCGCGTCGCGATAAAATTCCTTCGAGTGGATGCAATCCTGCACGAGCACGAATTTTATGTCTGAAATTTTCAGGCCGGTTTCCTCCAGAATTTCGCGGCGCAGCGCGGCTTCCGAAGTCTCGCCCCATTTGATTTTGCCGCCGGGAATTCCCCACAGGTTCGACCATTTGTGCGTGCGGATCATCAGCACTTCATTTTTGCCGTTGAAAATCAATCCGCCCACGGTCGCAAGTGGCGGATGCGTCTCCTCAAATTTTTTTATGAACGGTTTGAGATTCAAACCGTTTTCCTCGAGTACCCCGCGCAATTCGCGCAGATGTTCGACGATCAAATCCGGTTTTGCCTCGCGCAATTGTTCCAGTGTGTTGTAGCCGGTCAGCACGGCGCAGGAATGCACGCCGCCGTGCCGCGCCGTCTCGATGTCATGTTCCATGTCGCCGATGAACAGCGTTTCGTCCGGGCGCAAATCATTTTTCGCGAGGATTTCATGGATTTTTTTCCGCTTGTCCCAAATGTCCGTGTAAGGCTTGTCGAGAAACGCGTCGAAGCCGGTCACCCGGCATTGCGCCTTGAAATGGTCGGCGTGGATGGTGCTCAACAAAAATGTGCGGAATTTTTTCTCGCGGCAAAATTCCAGAAAATCGCGCGCGTGCGGCAGTTCGGCGACGGAAGTTTGCGCGCGTTTGAACTCGGCGTGAAACCAGTCCTCCAATTGATTCATCGGCACGTGCGGCGTGTGTCGGTCGTAAAATTTCGTGAACGGCAGCGAAAATTCCGCGCGAAATTGTTCGAGCGACATTTCGGGTTTGCCGGATTGCGCCAGGACGAAATTCGAAGCTTTGAAAACAGCAGGCAGGTCGTCAACGAGCGTTCCTGACCAATCGAAGATGATGTTGCGAATCACGGGAAGAATTTAACCGCCAAGACGCCAGGACGCCAAGCCAAACAAAAAATTTCTTTGTGTCCTTTGAGTTCTTTTGCAGCTAAAAATCTCCGCGCAATGCTCGTCGCGTTCAACAAACCGTTCGGCGTGCTGTCGCAATTCACGAGCGACGGCTCGAAAAACCGAGCGCTCGCGGAATTCGGTTTTCCGAAAAACGTTTATCCGATCGGGCGGCTCGACGCGGATTCCGAAGGCTTGCTGCTTTTGAGCGACGAGCCGACGTGGAACGAAAAACTGCTGCACCCGCGCCACGCGCACGAGCGCGAGTATTGGGCGCAGGTCGAAAAAATTCCATCGCCGGAAAGCCTGAAGAAATTGGAAAAGGGAATTTTGGTTCAAGGCCGGAAAACGTTGCCATGCCGTGCGCAGATTTTACAGCCGCAGCCGGAAATTCCGCCGCGCGTTCCGCCGATCCGTTTTCGCAAAAGCGTTCCCGATTGCTGGATTGGTTTGGAATTGGTTGAAGGGAAAAACCGTCAGGTTCGCAAAATGACCGCGGCCATCGGCCATCCGACGTTGCGGTTGATCCGCGTGCGTATTGGAAATTTCTGGCTGAAAGATTTGCCGTCGGGAAAATGGCGGATTTTGTCGGCCATAGATGAAACACAGATTGAACACAGATGAAATTCGCGGTAATTTGAGGTGTGACAGACATTGCCGAAATTCCGACGCGCGATTTGGATACACTCCAAATTCGCAAACAGATGGCGCGAGAAAAATTTGAACCGCTCGCGAAGGAAATCTTCACGCTCAAGAAACATCTCAACGCCGTCATTCTCGCGCATAATTATCAGGTGCCGGAAATCCAGGACGTGGCGGATTTCGTTGGCGACTCGCTCGGGCTTTCGCAGCAGGCGGCGAAGACGGACGCGGACGTCATCGTTTTCTGCGGCGTGCATTTCATGGCGGAGACGGCGAAAATTTTGAACCCGAAAAAAATCGTCGTGCTGCCTGACAAGGACGCGGGCTGTTCGCTGGAAGAAAGTTGCCCGGCGGACAAACTCGAAGCGTTGCAGAAAACGAATCCGAATTTTTACACGGTCACTTACATCAATTGCAGCGCGGCGGTAAAGGCATTGAGCGACGTGATTTGCACGAGCGGCAACGCGGTGAAAATCGTCGAGGCCGCGCCGAAGAACAAAGACATTTTATTCGTGCCGGATGAAAATCTCGGTCAATGGGTCATGGAACAAACCGGAAGGCCGATGACATTGTGGAAAGGAAATTGTTATGCGCACGTCGAATTTCGACGCGATGCGTTGTTGAAATTAAAACAACAATTTCCCGATGCAAAAACTGTTGTTCACCCGGAAAGTTTGCGCGAAGTTCGTGATCTGGCGGATTCGGTTTGCTCGACGGAAAAAATGATTTCGTTCTGCAAAAACAGTCCGGCGAAAAAATTTATCATCGTCACGGAATCGGGAATCATCCATCGGATGCAGAAAGAATGTCCGGGCAAGGAATTCATTTGCGCGCCGGTTTTCGACGCGATGCGCGCGCCGGCGGACAACTGCCGTTGCAGCGAGTGCAAATACATGAAGATGAACACGCTCGAAAAAGTCCGCGACTGCATGAAAAATCTCGCGCCACGAATCGAATTGCCGGAAAATATTCTGAAGCGCGCGCGTTTGCCGATTGAACGGATGCTGGAGATTTCCGCAAAGCCGCTTGAAAATGCCGGCTGATTTTCCAATTTCCTCGGAAGTTTTTAAGTGTTACGAAGCAAGGGGTTTTGTCACACAATCGTAACAATTCCGCCTCATGGTTGTAACAGCATGGTTTCATTCTGCCGTCAAACTTTGAAACCAACAACCATGAAAAAACTCAAAAAACAGAACACCACCAAAGTTGCACTGTTCGCCGGGGCCACGGCGCTGATGGCTCTCGCGCCTCAAATCCACGCGCAATCATCCGTGGACGCGCTGCTCAACAAGCTGGAGCAGAAAGGCGTTTTGTCCGTGGACGAGGCGAGGGAATTGAAAGCGGAAAACGCGACGAATTCCATCGCCGACTACAACGCGGTGATGAATTCCAGATTTCCCATGCCGGACTGGGTGACGGGTTACAAATTGAGCGGCGATTTTCGCGGGCGGTTTGATGATGTCAGCACGGAAACGCCTTTCCCTTATGCTTCCGGCAAAACACCCGACAATAATAATATACGCCTGCGTTACCGCCTGCGCGTCGGTTTGCTGGTCAACATGAAGGATGATTTGCAGGTCGGTTTTCGTCTGGGCACTGACGACAACGGCAAGGGAGCCGACGCCGGCACGGGCAACCCGCTTTCAAACAATTCCACACTCCAGGGCAACGGCTCGAAGAAGCCCATCTGGGTGGACGCGGCTTACGGTAAATGGACGCCCATCAACGACGGCACGTGGATGCTCGCGGTCACCATCGGCAAGATGGATCAGCCATTTCAGGCATCGTCCATGTTGTTCGATCCCGATTACACACCGGAAGGAGCGGCGTTGCAGGCCATTTACAAAATCAACAGCAAAAATTCACTGGTGTTCAACGGCGCTGCGTTTGTGCTGGATCAGGTCAACACCCGCGGACCTTTCCTTTACGGCGCCCAAGCCATCTGGAATGCGAACTGGACGCCAAAGCTCGGCACTTCCCTCGGAATCGCCACCTACGACATTGCGAATGAACAAAACATCGCAATCTCCGCCACCGGACCCAATCCTTACGACTCGAACCTGGGCAACACCATCGCGGGCGGTTCCACCGGAACGTTTGCCTACAACTTCAATCCCGTTGTCGCCAGCGGCAGCATCACCTACACGCTGGACCGCTTCCCGCTTTATCCCGGGGCATTCCCCATCAAGCTGACGGGCGAATACATGGACAACCCGGCTGCGCCAAGCGCAAGCAATCAGGGTTATTGGGGAGGTGTCACGTTCGGCAAATCCGGAAAGAAAGGCACATGGGACATTTCGTATCGCTACCAATACCTCGAAGCCAATGCGTGGTGGGATCAAGTCGTGGATGATGACAACGTCGCCTTCTTTCCGGTTGCGACCTCCACTTTCGGCAACACCGCCGTCAACGCAGCGGGTGGAACGAACATCAAGGGACATTTGATCAAGTTCAATTACTCAATCTTTGACTCGCTGACCTTCTCGTTCACTGCTTATATCAATGATTTGGTTAACAATCCTGCTTCCGGCGTGAACACCAGCGCTGTTCACGCGATGGCCGACCTTATGTGGAAATTTTAACCGGAACGTAACGTGAAAATAAAAACAAAACCGACTAACTTTTTAAAATGAAAAAACTGATCCTCTCAATCCTCGGCGGCGGCTGTTTGCTCGCCTCGCAGGCCGTGTTGAACGCCCAGACCATCACCGGCGCGGGTTCGACGTTTGATTATCCGGCCTTCACCAAATGGTTCGAGGCTTATGCCAAGGTGGATTCCAGCGTCCAATTCAACTACCAGTCCATCGGTTCCGGCGGCGGAATAAAAAATCTCACGAGCCAGACCGTTGATTTCGGTGCCTCCGACGCCCCGATGAAGGATGAAGCAATGGCCGCCGCGCCGGGAAAAATTTTGCACATTCCCATCGTCGCCGGCGGCGTGGCCGTCATTTACAATCTGCCCGGCAGCCCGAAACTCAAACTCGACGGCGACACGCTCGCAGGTATTTATCTCGGCAACATCACCAAGTGGAATGACCCGAAAATCGCCGCGCTCAATCCGAGCGTTGATTTACCGGACACAGCGATTATTCCCGTTCATCGCGCCGACGGCAGCGGCACGAGCTTTATTTTCACTGACTACTTGAGCAGCGTGAATCCCGCGTGGGCGGACAGCGTTGGAAAAGGCAGTTCCGTGAAATGGCCGGCGGGCATCGGGTTGGCCGCCAAAGGTAGCGAAGGCGTGGCCGGACAGGTCAAGCAACTTCCCGGCGGCATCGGCTACGCGGAACTCGCCTATGCCGACCAGAACAAAATCCCGTTCGCCGACATGAAAAATTCATCGGGCAATTTCATTTCACCCGCGCCCGATTCCGTCAGCGCCGCGCTCGCCACGGCGAAAATCCCCGACGATTTCCGTTTCTCGATGGTCAACGCGCCCGGCGCGAATGCGTATCCGATTTCCGGCGCAAGCTGGGTGCTCGTTTATCAAAAATCCAAGAATGCCGCCAACGGCGCAAAACTCGTCGCCTTTTTGAAATGGGCGGTCACCGAAGGCCAGAAAATTTCGCCGTCGCTCGACTACGCGCCCTTGCCGGACGAAGTCCAGCAGCGCGAGTTGAAGTTGCTCGACACAATTAAGTGATGACTTCGCCGCGCCGCCCGATATTTTATGGGCGTGAGCCGGACGAAGAGCGCAATTCCTCCCGCTCTTCGTCCGTTTGATTTTTAAGACTAGAGAAAAATTGTGAGCGAAGCCGCGACAAAACAAGATACGCCGGAAGGAAAACCCGTCCCGGGACATTTCGGCGACCGCGCCTTCAAATGGCTGACGCTCGTCATGGCGCTCACCATTTTTGCCCTCGTCGCGCTCATCGGCTATGAACTGTTTCGCGGTTCGCACCTCGCGCTGCAAAAATTCGGCTGGCACTTTCTCGTCAGCAGCGACTGGGATCCGGTCAATGATGTCTATGGCGCGCTGCCATTCATCTTCGGCACACTCGTATCGTCGGCCATCGCGCTCATCATCGCAGTGCCTATCAGCATCGCCACCGCCGTTTACCTCACCGAACTCGCCCCGCTCTGGCTGCGGCAGCCGCTTATCATGTTCATCGAACTGCTTGCCGCCGTGCCCAGTGTCATCCTCGGTCTGTGGGGAATTTTTGTGATGGTGCCGTTTTTGCGCGACCATTTTTTTCCGCTGCTGCAAAAATATCTCGGCTTCCTGCCGTTTTTCAAAGGCCCGATCTACGGAGTCAGCATGATGGCCGGCGGAATCATCGTCGCCATCATGATCATTCCGATCATCACGTCCGTTTCGCGTGAAATCCTGCGCTCGGTTCCCGGCCTTCAACGCGAAGCCGCCTACGCGCTCGGCGCGACGCGCTGGGAAGTCACGCGCATTGCTGTCTTGAGTTACGCGAAAAAGGGATTGTTCGGCGCGGTAATCCTCGGACTTGGCCGCGCGCTCGGCGAAACGATGGCCGTCACCATGGTCATCGGCAATATTCCCCAAATCACTTCGTCGCTGTTTGCCCCCGGCGCGACGCTGGCCAGCGTCATCGCAAATGAATTTAACGAAGCCACCGGCCCTATATATCCAAGCGCACTGTTTGAACTCGGCCTCGTGCTGCTCGGCGTGACCGTGCTCGTCAACATCATCGCGCAACTGCTTCTGAAAACTTTCGCCGGACCGAGCGTGAAACCTCAGCATTAAAATGACCGCCCCGAACCACAACTGGCGCAAGTTCAAGAACGCGTTCATGCAGACGCTGACGTTCGCTTGCGCCATTCTGGTCATCACGCCACTGGTGCTCGTGTTTTATCATTTGATCAAGGAAGGTTTTACTTCGATCAACATTGCCTTTTTCACGCAATTGCCAAAACCCGAGGGTGAAATCGGGGGCGGAATGGGCAATGCCATTGTCGGAACATTTGTCCTGCTCGCGCAAGCCGCGGTCATCGGCGTGCCGGTGGGCGTGCTCGGCGGCGTTTATCTTTCCGAATATGGCGGCACAAAATTGAACTGGGCAATTCGTTTTGCGGCAGACATCTTGAACGGCGTGCCGTCCATCAATTGGGGCATCGTCGTTTATGCGCTCATGGTCATGCCGATGCACGGATTTTCCGCGCTTGCGGGCGGCGTCGTTCTCGGAATGATGATGATTCCGCTCGTGATGCGCACGACAGAGGAAGTTTTACAACTCGTGCCCGGCGGCTACCGCGAAGCTGCGCTCGCGCTGGGAATTTTAAAATGGAAAACCATCGTGCAAATCGTCATCCGCACCGCGCTCAAGGGAATCGTCACCGGCGTTTTGCTCGCACTCGCGCGCGTCGCGGGCGAAACCGCGCCGCTGCTGTTCACCGCGCTCGGGAACGGTTTATGGGCGCACAAATTGACTGAACCCATCGCCGCGATGCCGCTGCAAATTTTCGCCTACGCGATTGGGCCTTACAACGACCAGCACCGCCAAGCGTGGGCGGGCGCGTTCGTGCTGCTCATGCTCGTGCTCGCCATCAACGTCGGTGTCCGCTTTTTGACGCGCGACCGTTTCCAGCGCAAAGTTTAATCCATGGATGCAACCCAAAATAATCCCGCCGTCGCGTTGACCGTGCGAAACCTCTCGGTTTTCTTCGGCGAACGGCAGGCGCTCAAAAGCGTTTCGCTCGACGTCGCCGCCAAGGCCGTCACCGCCATCATCGGACCGAGCGGCTGCGGCAAATCCACTTTTCTCCGCGCGCTCAACCGGATGCATGAGCTGAATCCCGAAGCCCGCATGGAAGGCGAAATCCGCCTGTGCGGTGACGACATTTATTCTTCCAATGTCGAACCGGTCCTCGTGCGACGACGCGTCGGAATGGTTTTTCAGAAATCAAATCCGTTTCCGACAATGTCCATTTCCGAAAACGTCACCGTCGGTTTGCGTTTGAATGGTGTCCGCGACAGAAAAATTCTCAACGAACGCACCGAGCAATCTTTGCGGATGGCCGCGCTTTGGGACGAAGTGAAAGACCGTCTTCACGCGCCCGCCATCAGCCTTTCCGGCGGCCAGCAGCAACGCCTTTGCATCGCTCGCGCGCTCGCGGTGCAGCCGGAAGTGTTGCTCATGGACGAACCGGCGTCAGCGCTCGACCCGCTGGCGACGCAGAAAATCGAAGACTTGATTCTCGCATTGAAAAAAGATTACACCATCGTCATCGTCACGCACAACATGCAGCAGGCCGCGCGCGCATCCGACTTCACCGCGTTCTTCTATCTCGGCGAACTCGTCGAGTTCGACGCGACGACGAAAATTTTCACCAGCCCGGCGCAAAAACGCACGGAAGATTATGTGACAGGACGCTTCGGTTGAGCTATTTTGATTTAAAGCTATGGAAAATCATTTTGAAGCGGGACTCGACGGTTTGCGGCAAAAGCTGCTGACCATGGCCAGCCACGCCGAGACCGCCGTCAATCAGGCGTTGCAGGCGCTCGTCCAGCGCGACATCAACCTCGCCCTTCGCGTCAAGGAAGACGACCGCGTCATCGACCAGTTCGAAGTCGAGATTGACGACCTCGCCATCCAGCTTTTGACCAAGGCACCGCTCGCGACAAATCTGCGCCTTGTCACCGTCGCCATGAAAATTTCGCAGGATCTCGAACGCGTCGGCGACGAGGCGTCGAAAATCGCCAAGCGCGCACGCGACCTCGCACAGGAGCCGCCGATCAAGATCAATCTCGATTTGTCGCGCATCGCCGGGCTCGCGCTCGACATGCTCAAGGCCGCGCTCGACGCGTTTGTGAACCGCGACTCCGCCGTCGCCCGCGCCGTCATTCCGCGCGACAAGGAGGTGGACGCGCTCAACAAACAAATCCACGCCGCGCTCGTGCAACACATGGTGGAACATCCCGAAACGATCGGCCGCTGCCTCCACTGGATCGTCGCGGCAAAAAGCATCGAACGCATCGCCGACCACGCGACCAATATCGCCGAAGACGTCGTTTACCTTTGCGAAGCGCAGGACATCCGTCACACCGGCGCAAAGAGCGCGGGCGTCTGAATCAATTCTCGACGAACTTCATCATGCGCGATTTCTCGGAACGTTTGCGCTGATTCTCATCGAGAATTTTTTTCCGCAAACGCAGATTTTTCGGCGTCGCCTCGACGTATTCGTCCACGTCAATGTATTCGAGCGCGCGTTCGAGGCTTAATTTCAACGGTGAGTTCAATTGAATGCCTTTGCCGTCGCCTTGCGAACGCATATTCGTGAGACGCTTTTCCTTAACCGGATTTACGGGAATGTCATTCTCGCGTGCGTTCTCGCCGACAATCATGCCGATGTAAACGTGGTCGCCGGGTTCGATCATCAAACGCCCGCGTTCCTGAACCATGTTCAGCGCGTAACTTGTCGCCTCGCCGGAATCCATCGAAACGAGCGAACCATTTTTGCGCGCGGCGATTTCGCCGCGGTCTTCGCCGTATTCATGGAACAAATGGCTCATCACGCCCATGCCCTTCGTC
Organism: uncultured Bifidobacteriaceae bacterium; assembly: GCA_964536285.1. GTDB lineage: Bacteria > Verrucomicrobiota > Verrucomicrobiia > Limisphaerales > UBA11358 > UBA11358. The sequence continues at coordinate 16,385 of CAZHXG010000017.1, read as the reverse complement.
GAGTTGACAAGGTCAGTTTCAAAACCAATCAACCCGCGCATCGGCACAAGCGCCTCGACGGACACCTGGTTGCCGACGTGGTTCATGTTCGTGATCTGCGCCTTGCGCCCGGAAAGATTTTCCATGATCGTGCCGAGGTTTTCACTCGGAACTTCGACGAACAATTTTTCAATCGGCTCCAGAGCGTTGCCGGTCTTGGGGTCTTTTTTCCAAAGCACTTCCGGGCGCGAAACCAAAACTTCGTAGCCTTCGCGGCGCATCTGCTCAACGAGAATCGCGATTTGCATTTCGCCGCGACCGCTGACGGCAAAAATCTTCGGGTCTGAAGTTTGAGCAATGCGTAGTGCGACATTCGTGCGGATTTCCTTAACGAGCCGGTCCCAAATATGCCGCGCGGTGACAAGTTTTCCATCCTGACCGGCGAGCGGACTGTCGTTGACGGCGAATTCCATCTGGATCGTCGGCGGGTCAATCGGAATGTAAGGCAGCATCTCGCGCGCTTCGGAATCACAAATCGTTTCGCCGATGAAAACATCCTCAAAGCCGGTAAGCCCGACAATGTCGCCTGCGTGCGCTTCCTGCACTTCGATCCGCTTCATGCCTTCAAAATGGAAAATCGCGGTGATTTTGTTTTTGGAAATTTTGCCGTGACCGTGACGGCAGATCGCCGGGTCGCCGAGTTTCACCTTGCCTTCGTAAATTTTTCCGAACGCGATACGGCCGAGGTAATCGCTGTAATCCAGATTCGCCACGAGCAGTTGAAAACCGTCGCCCGCCTTCGCGCGCGGCGGCGGAATGTGCTTCGTGATCGCCTCGAACAACGGCTCCATCGTGCCGCTGACATGAGCGAGATCCGTTTTCGCGTATCCTTGCTTGGCCGAGGCGTAGATGAATGGAAAATCCAGTTGCTCGTCCGTCGCGTTGAGCGACATGAACAATTCAAAAACTTCGTCGAGAACTTTTTTGGGATTCGCATTCTCGCGGTCAATCTTGTTGATGACCACAATCGGCTTGGCGCCGGCTTCGAGCGCCTTGCGGAGCACGAAGCGCGTCTGCGCCTGCGGGCCTTCGGCGGAATCCACGACGAGCAGCACGCCGTCAATCATGTTCATGATGCGCTCGACCTCGCCGCCGAAATCCGCATGTCCGGGCGTGTCCACGATGTTGATGTGAAAATTTTTGTATTTGAACGCGGCGTTCTTGGCGCGGATGGTGATGCCCTTTTCCTTTTCCAGATCCATCGAATCCATCAGGCGCTCTTCCTGCGACTCATGCTGGTTGGCGCGAAACGTGCCCGACTGCTTGAGCAGGCAGTCCACGAGCGTCGTCTTGCCGTGGTCAACGTGCGCGATAATCGCGATGTTACGGATGTGCTGCATAAATTTTAAAACCGAGCCGGATAGTTTGCCTTATGAAATGAAAAGGTCAAGCTGCGTCTGCTTGAAAATTGCTTCACCACCGAGACACCAAGGCGCAAAGGAATTTAACTTGGCGTCTTTGCGACTTGGTGGTTAAACCAACTTTTTTAATTTTGAATCCTCGCCCAATTTCCTGACCAACTCCTTCACTTTCTGCGCCTGACTTTTGTGCGCGAGCAAAACTGCGTCGTCCGTCTGCACCAGAATCGAATCGCGCAAACCGACCACGGCGATCGGCGTGCGGTTTTTCGTCCGCGCGTCGTAGATGATGTTCCGCGCCGCGTCCACATGGATGAAATCTGCCACGGCGCAATTGCCTTCCGCGTCGGCCTTGAGATGCCGCGCAAGCGCGTTCCACGCGCCGAGATCGTCCCATTCAAACGCGCCGTCGGCCACGATGATATTTTGCGCGTGCTCCATCAGCGCGTAGTCAATCGAGAATTTTTTGATGGCCGGATATTCCTTCGCAAGGATTTTCGCGAGCTTCGCCGGTTTGTTCGCGACCTTGAACCACCGTTGGCACGCGGCGAACATCTCCGGCTGATGCTTTTCCAGCCCGTTCGTGACCGTGATGAAACTCCAGACGAACATCCCTGCGTTCCAGCGATACTGCCCGCTGTTGACGTATTCGAGCGCGCGCTCAAAATTCGGCTTCTCAACGAATCGTTCCGCCTTGAAAAAAGTTGTCTTGGTTTTTTTCGCACCCGGCGGCGTCGGCAATTCCGTTCCTGTCTGAATGTAACCGTAACCCGTGTCTGGCCCAGTCGGCTTGATGCCAATCGTCACAATCGCTTGTCCCTGCGTCGCTAAATCAAATGAGTCCGACAAAACCTGCTGGAATTTTTTCACGTCAGGAATGACATGGTCGGCGGGCAGAACCGCCATCACACCCGTCGTCGAACGCGCGCCTACCAGCGCCGCGCCGAGTGTGACGGCGGCGCAAGTGTCGCGGCCAATCGGTTCGGCGACCAGATTGCCTTTTGGAATTTTCGGCAACTGTTTCCGCACCTCGGCCAGTTGCGCCTCGTTCGTAATGACAAAAATATTTTTCGCCGGAACAATCGGCAGCACGCGTTCGACGGCTTCCTGCAAAAAAGATTTTTTACCGAGCAGCGCAAGCAGTTGCTTGGGCATCTTCTCGCGGCTCAACGGCCAGAACCGCTCGCCGCGCCCGCCTGCCATGATGATGACGAAACGGTTTTTTATGTCGGGTTTAACTTTTGCGCTCATAAAAATTTTAAGCTATCCCCCTGAATTTATTTCGAAGCCGGTGTCGCATCTTTCGCCAGTTTTGAGCCTTCATATACTTGCGGAGTGGGACTGTTGGCGGAAATTCGTGATCAAATTCCCATACATACCAATGCTGGCCGATAGGCTTGAAGGAATCAATCGTCGCCGCAAAATGGTTTGTTTGCGGATTGTAAGCTACCCCATGTCCATCGTGGTGGAAACCCCTGAAGAAAACGAACAAAATCCCATCGTGTGTCACTGCGGGAAACTCTTGCTCGTGTATGACCGCCCACGGCAATCCGCGAATTGGCTTGGATTTTGCCTCATTATCATCGTCTGAAATGCAGTCGTTCGTTTGCATATTCCACCCATTGGTAGCGACAAACGCGTTGACGGCTGACATCGCGTTGGAGCCAACAAGCGTAGGAGCAGGCACCTCGTCCCATTCGAGGCCAAATGATGGATCCACTATGGCTGATTCAAATACGAAACGCAGCGACGCTTGCGCTTCCGCGTTGGTGAAGGACAAGTCCGAATTGGACGGATCCAGTTTTTGCATCTCTTGCATTTTTTGGTGCATCTCCTTCACAAAGCGCTGATATAGCCGCTCTTTTTGAGCGGCCGGAGAATCATTTGTGACAGTGTTATCTGCCGCAAAGCAATTGATGGCGATAAAACTGAACGCAATGACGTTAAGGAAGCGTTTCATGATTTCATTTGACTACTTCAATTTACGCACGCTTTCAACTCCCGAATTCCGCTGTCCATCTGTGCTAATCCGTGTTTCATCTGTGTTAAATACTTTTCAACGCATCAGCCAGCGATTTAACAAATTCACTTACACGCTTGACCAAGTCTTTTGATTTTCCGTGTTCCGCGATTTGGTTCACCACCGCGCTGCCAACAACGACGGCGTCCGCACTTTGCGCCACGAGTTTTGCCTGTTCAGGATTTGAAACACCAAAGCCGACGGCAATGGGCAGATCCGTTTGCGCGCGGATTTTGGCGACCTGCGACGCAAGGTTCGAAGCGACTTTGCTTTGCATTCCCGTTACGCCTTCGCGCGAGATGTAATAAATAAACCCGCTGCCGCGTTTCACGATGAATTCCATCCGCTCCTCCGGCGTCGTTGGCGCCACGAGATAAATGTGGCAGAGGCCGGATTTTTTCATCAGCGCTTCGTAGTTTTCCGATTCTTCCGGCGGTAAATCGAGAATGAGCAAGCCGTCAACGCCCGCCTTTGCCGCTTCGCGAATAAATTTTTCCAGACCGACGTGATGAATCAGGTTGAAATAAATGTAGAGGACAATCGGTATTTGAATTTGTTTGCGAATCGCGACAATGGTTTTCAAAACTTTCGGCGGCGTGGTTTTGGATTCCAGACCGCGCTGCGCGGCAAGTTGATTCACCAGACCGTCAGCGAGCGGATCGCTGAATGGCACGCCGAGTTCCAAAATGTCCACGCCCGCCTTGTCAAAAGCCAACGCGAGTTCGCGCGTGGCGGCGAGATTCGGGTCGCCCGCGCCGATATAGACGATAAAACCTTTTTTGCCGGACTTCTTAAGTTGGGCAAATTTTTCAACGATGCGATTCATGCTCGTGGGAGTTTCCCGCTTGAAGATTGAAGTTTCAAGGAGATTTGACCGCGCCGGACTTTTTTCGCATAATCGCAGCATGGCAAGCAGCTTTGGACAATTGTTCCGCATCACGACGTGGGGCGAATCGCACGGCGGCGGCGTGGGCGTGGTCGTGGACGGCTGCCCGCCGCGTCTGAAATTGAGCGAGGCGGACATCCAGCCGGATTTGGATCGTCGCCGGCCCGGCCAGTCCAAGATCGTAACGCCGCGCAAGGAATCGGACACGGTGCAAATCCTTTCCGGCACGTTCGGCGGCAAAACGCTCGGCACGCCGATTTGTCTCTGGGTCAAAAACGAGGACGCGCGTTCCGAGGCGTATTCGGAAATGAAGACGAAATTCCGTCCATCGCACGCGGATTTCACTTATTTCGCCAAATACGGCATCCGCGCGTGGGCGGGCGGCGGGCGCGCGAGCGCGCGCGAAACCGTTGGCCGCGTCGCCGCCGGCGCGATTGCGAAGAAAATTTTACGCGAGAAATTCGGCGTTGAAACTCTGGCTTACGTCAAGCAAGTCCAACGAATTATCGCCGACGTGAATCCGGACAAAGCGAAACTTTCCGAAGTCGAATCGAACATCGTGCGGTGCCCCGACAAAATCGCGGCGGGAAAAATGATCCGGCTCATCGAAAAAATGCGGCGCGACGGCGACACCATCGGCGGCATTGTTGAAGGCATCGCGCGCGGCGTTCCGGCGGGCTGGGGCGAACCTGTCTTCGACAAACTCGAAGCGGACTTGGCGAAGGCGATGTTGAGTCTGCCCGCGTCGAAGGCATTTGAAATCGGTTCCGGCTTCGGCGGCATTTTGCTGACGGGTCGCGAGCACAACGACGCCTTTCGTGCGCGAAACAAAAAAGTTTTCACGACGACGAACCGTTCCGGTGGCATCCAGGGCGGCATTTCCAACGGCGAGACGATTTTTTTCCGCATCGCGTTCAAGCCCGTCGCGACCGTCATGCACGAGCAGGACACCGTTGACGTGCAATTTGAAAACACGACGCTCAAAGGCCGTGGCCGGCACGACCCGTGCGTGTTGCCGCGCGCGGTGCCGATGGTCGAGGCGATGACCGCGCTCGTCTTGGTTGACCACGCGCTGCGGCACAAGGCGCAGTGCGGTTGACTTTTCGTTCGCAGAGACGATTTTTCTTTATCCAAAGTTATGGCCGAGAAAAACATCAACGAAATCCCACGCGACGCGCGGACGCTTTTCACGAAGGGTGCCGAGGCGGCGCAGCGCGACAACCTCGATTACGCCATCGCGCTGTTCAACCAGGTTCTCGAAAAGGAGCCGGCGTTTTTTGAATGCCGCAAGGCGTTGCGCGCGGCGCAATTCAAAAAGGCCGGCAGCGCCGGCACCGGATTTTTCAAAAAAATGTGGAGCGGCGCGGGTTCGTCGCCGCAACTGGCGAAGGCGCAGCTTGCCTTGCGTAACAATCCCGCCGGCGCGCTCGCCAGCGCCGAGCAGATTTTGAACGGCGACCCGAACAATTCCAGCGCGCACAAAATCATCGTCGAGGCAGGGAAGGCGTTGGAATTGCCGCGCACGGTGGCCTTGTCTTATGAAACATTGTCAAAAAATTCGCCGAAGGATAGAAACCTTGCGATTGAGTTTGCACAAGCTCTGGCTGCGGCGGGCGATGTCAGTGAGGGCGAAAACAACCGCGGCGAGCAAATCCTGATCGACCTTTTGCGCGAAAGGCCGAATGACGGCGAATTACATCAGGCGCTGAAAGACCTGTCCGCGCGCAAGACGCTCAACGAGGGCGGCTACGGCGCGATTGAAGGCGGCGAGGCTTCCTACCGCGACATTTTGCGGAACAAGGATGAAGCCGTTTCGCTCGAACAGGAAAAACGCGTGCAGAAAACCGAGGACGTGGCCGCGCGGCTCATCGAGGAATACGAAGCCCGCCTGCGCACCGAGCCGGACAACCTGAAGCTCGTGCGCGACCTCGCGGAGCTTTACACGCAGAAAAAACAGTTCGACCGCGCGCTTCAAAACTACGACCGCCTCAAGCAGGCCGCGATGGGCGGCGATCCGACGCTCGACCTGGCCGTCGCGAACACGATCGTCAAACGCTTCGATTATCAGATCGCGGAACTGAATCCTTTCGAGCCGGGACACGCGGAACAGGTCGCAAAACTTCAGGCGGAGAAACTGGATTACCAGGTCGCCGAATGCCAGAAACGCGTTGAAAAATATCCGACGGATCTGGTGATCCGTTTCGAGATGGGACAACTTTATTTTCAGACGGGCAAGATCAGCGAGGCGATCCAGGAATTGCAGAAGGCGCAGAGCAATCCGAACAAGCGCATCGCGGCGATGAGCCTGCTCGCGCAATGTTTCGCGAAGCGTAAGATGTTCGACCTCGCCGCGCGCACGCTGCAGAACGCCATCAAGGAGAAAATCGTTTTCGACGACGAGAAAAAGGATTTGATCTACAACCTCGGCTGCGTGCTGGACAGCATGGGCAAAAAAGAGGAGGCCGTCGAACAGTTCAAATTAATTTACGAAAGCGACATCAGTTACAAAGATGTCGCGGCGAAAGTGGACGCGTTCTATGCGGGGCAATAAAGACACCCTTAATAGGACCCCTCTTGACAAGGGAACAGTTGAAATCAACCGGGCTTAACCGCAATACTCAGGTCTAATGCACAGTCAGGCACTGCAACCACGATGAGAGCGACTTTACAATCCTTCACCAGTGTCATTTCCCTCGTCCGGTCGGCGATGCTCCTTTGTGCCATTGCAAGTCTTGTATTGATCTCGATTGCCGCAATCGGTGTTGATTCACCTATGAAGATGTCAGGCGGCTTTGTTTATGTCGTGGAGGCTACGTTGCCTCTTCTAGCGTATGGTTTGATTTTTTACCGAGTGCCGACATTACGAGTGATGCAGGGTGGAACGGTTTTGCAGGTGGGCACGACCGTTGGAATCATCGGCGGGACTCTTCAGATTATTCAGTTGGCGTTGGAGAATTTTGGACGCCGGATTGGTGAGAATTCGAGCGTCACGCTCGCTTTTATGTTAAGCGCATTTCTCATTTGGGGCGCTGCCGGATTCCGCGTCACGCGCAAAACGGACGAATTCAAAATGGGCGTGATTGCGAGTTGCTGGGGTGCCATGGTCAGTGTTTTGATGGCCGTAACGTTTGGTCTTGCCCTGATGACTGCAAATATTCCGTCGCCCGCCTATGTTGCAACATGGAACGAATTCAAGCAGAGCGGCTGGTCTAATGCCCATGCCTTCGCCATAGCGAATAGCCTCGAAGCGGTGCTTGGTCACCTTGTCATTGGCCCGGTTGCCGGGACACTTTTCGGAATTCTTGGTGTGGTTGCTGCCAAGCTTTTGCCCGACCGAAGAACTTTGCGTCACTTTCCTTCAAATGTGAAAAATTAGCCGATTGGTAAGATGTGCCTGACAAATCGTGGCGCCAACGCGGACAGCTTGTCAAAATCCCTTCGTTCGATTACTGTCTCTCAATGTCGTTCAAGAAAAATTTGGTTTTGCCGGTCGTACTGTTCTGCGGGCTGGGCGTCGTTTCCGCCGACGTGATCCAATTGAAGGATCAGGCCGCGCTCACCGGCAAAATCCTCGCCGAAAAATCCGATTCCATCGTTGTGGACGTCGGCTACACGGTTCTCGTCGTGCCGCGCAGCGCGATCTCCAATATCTCGAAACTGAACGGAAAAGCGCCGGCAACCACGTCCACCGTCAGCCCGTTGCTGAACACGCTGCCGCAATTTTATTATTCGGACACACGCGCCGCCGCGCCGCGTGACGTGAGTTCGCTCGTCAAGCAAATCGGTGAGGCCGTGGTGCAGGTCCGCACGCCGGAAGGTCTGGGTTCCGGATTTTTCCTCAACGCGGACGGTTATCTCATCACGAATTTCCACGTCATCGAAGGCGAGACGGAGATTTCGGTCGAGGTTTACCACCAGCACGACGGCCAGCTCGACCGCGAGACCTACAAGCAGGTGAAGATCATCGCCATCAACAAATTTCACGACCTTGCACTGCTGCACATCGAGGACAAGAACGCGCCGCAGTTCAAATACGTCACGCTCGGCAGTTCGGATGCGTTGAGCGTGGGCGATTCGGTTTTCGCCATCGGCAGCCCGCTCGGTCTCGAACGGACGGTGACTTCGGGCATCTTGAGCACGAAGACGCGCGAGCTTGAGGGCGACCTTTATCTGCAGACCAGCACGCAGATCAATCCCGGCAACAGCGGCGGCCCGCTCTTCAATCTCGCCGGCGAAGTCGTCGGCGTGACGAACATGAAGATCACGTTCGGCGAAGGCCTCGGTTTCGCGATCCCGGTCGAATTGGTCAAAAATTTTCTCGACCACCGCGACGCGTTCGCCTACTCCGCCGACAATCCGAACAATCCCTATCGCTACCTCGACCCGCCGGGCCGCACGAAATTGAAGACGGACGTGAAATGAAATCCGTTTTTGGCCGCAACCTTCGGGGAACAAGAACCTTTAATCGAAAATGAAAACACTCCGCCTGATTTTTATCGCCGCGTCCGTCGCGTCGCTGACATTCGCAAATTCCATCCGCGCCGCGATTCCGCCCGCCGAAAACCTGCTGCCGGCGGACACGTTGTTTCTCGTGACCGTGCCGGATTGCGCCGCGTTGCGCGCCGACATGCACCAGTCGCCGCAATGGCTTTTCTGGGGCGACCCGGCGATGAAGCCGTTCCACGACAAATTCATGGAGAAATGGAACGAATCGTTCATCGGGCCGCTGGAACACGACCTCGGCGTGAAGCTGGGCGATTTCACCGGCCTGCCGCAAGGCCAGTTCACGTTCGCCGTCACGGACAACGGCTCGAACGGCCACGACGACATCCCGCCGGGATTGCTCCTGCTGCTCGATGCGAAGGACAAGAGAGACCAGCTCAAGACCAACATCGCCGCATTGGAAAAAAAATGGACGGCTGACGGCAAGATCGTCCACACGGAAACCATCCGCGGCATCTCGTTTTCCGTGGTGCCGATCTCGAGCAACGACATTCCGGCGACGCTCAAAAAAATTTTCCCGCGACGCCAGCCGGTGCAGGAACTCGGCAAGGAAACCGTGCCGCCGAAGCCAAGCGAACTTTTTGTCGGGCAGTTTGAATCCCTTCTCATCGTCGGCAATTCATCCACGGCCATCGATCCTGTCGCCGCGCATCTGACCGGTGGCGGCCCTCCCGCATTGGACAGCGACGCCGTGTTCGCCGCCGACAAGGTGTCCCGGTTCCGGGACAACCCGCTGTATTACGGCTGGTTCAATGCGAAAACTTTTTTTGGCATTCTCGCCCAGACTCCGGAGCCGCAGCCAAATCCCGAAGCTCCAAGCCCGATGCCGCGAGTGCCCTGGCATCAGGTGTTGATCGCGTCGGGCGCGATGGGTTTGAAAAGCGCGAGTTTCACCTGCCGTGAATCGCACGACGGCGCGGAGGTGGATTTCTTTCTGGCCGCTCCGGAAAACAGCCGTGCCGGCCTTTTCAAAATTTTTGCAATAGAGCAAAAGGACGCGAACCCGCCTCTGTTCGTGCCCGCCGACGCGATCAAATTCTCGCGCTGGCGCGTGGACGGCCAGAACGCGTGGGCCGAACTCCAAAAAACGCTTGCGAACATCTCACCCGCCGCCTTGAGCAGTCTCAACTCGGTGATCGACATCGCCAACGCGAGCGCGCAGCAGAAAGATCCAAACTTCGACGTCCGTAAAAATCTCATCGGCAATCTCGGCGATGATTGGATCAGCTTCCAAAAAGCGCCGACGGGAACGTCGTTGACGGACTTGAACAACGCACCGTCGCTTTTCCTTTTCGCCGCGTCGAATCCCGATCAGGCCGCCGTCGCCATCAAGAACGTCATGTCAATCGCGTCGGGACAACAAACCGTGCCCGAACCGCGCGATTTCCTGGGCAAAAAAATCTACACGATCCCGCTGCCCGCGCAACGCACGCCAAATTCGCTGACGCCCGTTCCGCAATCGCTTTATTTCGCGGCCAGCGAAGGTTATGTCGCCGTGACAAAAGACTCCTCGATTCTGGAAAATTATCTCCGCAGCGCGGCAAAACCCGCCAGGCCGCTGCGTGAAATCCCCGGACTCGCCGACGCGATGCAACATGTCGACGGCGCGGGCGGCGGATTGTTCGGCTACGACAACCAGCGCGAAGTCATGCGCGCAACATTCGGCGCGCTCAAGGATTTCTCCGAAGATTCAAGCAATGGGAATCCCCTCGCGGTTCTTCCGCAAGGACTGCGCGACTGGATGGATTTCTCGCTGTTGCCGGATTTCGACACGGTTTCAAAATATTTTTACCTCTCCGTTTTCTCGGCCAGCACGACGGCGGACGGCATTTCGCTCAAGGCTTTCGCACCGCGCCCGCCACAGTTGAATTGACGGCGCAAATCAATCGCCGATGAAATGCAGCACGATGTGCCGCGCGTGGCTGCGCGTGCGGTGTTCCCACAGGTAAATCCCCTGCCACGTCCCAAGCGCGAGCCACGCATTGCGGACGGGAATGCTTAAATTCACCGTCGTGAGCGCGGTGCGGATGTGCGCTGGCATGTCGTCTTCGCCCTCGGCCATGTGGACGAACAGCGGGTCGCCGTCCGGCACGAGCCGCTTGAAAAAGGATTCCAAATCCCGCCGCACGTCCGGATCGGCATTTTCCTGGATGAGCAGTGAAGCCGACGTGTGCTGCAAATGCAGTGTGAGCAGGCCGTTGTTGAATTTATTTTCGCCAGCCCACTTTTCAACTTCACGCGTGAACTCGTAAAGCCCGCGGCCGCGCGTGGAGACCGTCAGTTCATGGAAAAACTGGCGCAGCATTCTCGAAATTCATTGCGGGTTCACGGGCGCGCCCTTGTCGGCCAGCACTTTTTCCAGATCCGGATTGCGCGGCTGGCCGGCGTCGAGCGCTTTTTGGTAATGCCAGCGCGCGAGTTGCGGCAGCGGCGGCTGCTGGCTGATATAGATCACCGCGAGATTGTTGTGCGCGGCGGCGTAATTGGGATCAAGCTCCAGCGCCTTGCGCAGCGCCGTTTCCGCCTGCGCGCGCAATCCCTTGTGGCTCAAGGTGACGCCAAGGTAATTTTCAATTTCAGGATTCTGCGCATCAAGTTTCGCCGCGCGGCTCAAGGCGTCAAGAGCGTCGTCATATTTTTCCTGGCGCAATTTCAGATAGCCGAGAATGGAAAGGTTGTAGGCGTCGTTCGGACTTTGTGCGACCGCAGCCGTGATGTGTTTCTCCGCATCGTCCAATTTGCCCTGCTCCAACTCGATGGACGCAAGATTCGCCAGCACCAATCCGTTGTTCTCATCATGCTGCAAGATTTTCTGATAATCATCCTCGGCCTTGTCGTATTCTTTGGCGCTGAAATGTCTTTGCGCCTCGGCGACCAGTTCCGCCGAACCGACCGGCAACTCATTGATGGATTTTTTCTCCGCATCAGGATTAACAACCTGCGGCGCAGATGCCTTGAGCAGGGCCAGTTCATCCGAAGTGTAAGGCACGACCTGCGCCTCATCCACGGCCAGTCGCGCCCGCAGCGCGGTCACCTCGTCGGCCAGCACTCCGACTTGCGCCGCGACGTCCTGTTTTTTGCCGCCGTAAATCTCCTTGTTCGCCGCTCCAAGTTTTGCGAGCAAATTGTCGCGTTCCTGCGTCAACTCGCGGATGCGCGCCTCGTTTTCCGCCTGACTCGGCGCGTTCGTCGCGGGAATCCCGGCCGCCGCCTGCAATTGCCGGACGCGGTTTTCCAGCGCAATTTTTTCAAGACCGCTGACTTCCACCTGAAATTTCAATGCCTCGATTTGTTTTTTTGCGTCGGCCAGATCGGAATTCAATTTTGAGATCTCCGGAGCATTCGTCGGTGAAGCCGCCTGCAATCCGGCCACTTGTTTTTTCAGCAATGCATTTTCCTCCCGCAACGCCTCGATGGCTTCCGGTGCCACCAGCAACGACTGGACGCGTGCCTGAAGCGACTGGTTCTCCAACGCCAGCTTGTTGGCGCGCGCGGTTTCGGCTGCCAGCTTTTGATTCGCCTCGGCCAGAGCGCGCCCGTCCCGGCTCGTCACGTTGGTTTTCAAATCGGCGACTTTTTCAATCCTGCCCTGCGCCAGACTCACCTTGAGCAAATCGTTCTGTTTCATGAGCGACCGGATTTGCTCCCGCGCCGCGTCCAGTTCGCGGGAATCAATCGCCGTGGGCTGCGACGCCAGCGCCTCCTTGAGTTTGGCGTCGAGCAACGTGTTGTCCGCCTGCAAACTCTGCACCTGCGCACGCAACGCGTCCGATGCCGCATTCACATCAGCAGCAGAAGGCGCATTCGTCGCCGCCGGCTTTGGGACTGTTTGCGGCGGTGAGTTCGTTGCGGGAATTTGCGCCGTCATTTCAGCGACTTTCCCGGCGAGATAATTCAGCCGGAAGTTGACGATGTTGGGATTCCAATCCGGAAAAAGTTTTTGGAACCGTTGCAGTTCACCCTGCACTTCGACGTATTGGGCGAGAGCGTCGCGCGGCCGGTCGGAAACGCTCGTCGCATCTGCCTGCTGGATCAGGCCGTAAATGATGATGTATTGATCGTCGGCTGTCGCCTGCGCGCGCGCCGAGGGCAACGCGGCGGCGAACAGAAAAATCGCAAGCGCAAGAAGATGTTTCACCCTGACAAAATACCCGAATGCGACGCGGTTTGGCAAGTTGACCCGCGCGGCGGTTTTTGTTATTCTTCAAGCTCGTTTAACGGCCATGAAAACCGCGCTGACCCAGCATGTGCTTGTGTTGAACCGGTTGTGGCAGGCGGTCAACGTCTGCACCGCACGCCGCGCGCTCACGCTTTTGTTCCAGGGACAGGCGCAGGTCGTCGTCAACGCCGAGGACGGCTCGTTCCGCACGTTCGATTTCGACGAATGGCGAGACTTCTCCGAAGACGCGCCGCATGAGGAATCCGTTCACGCCATTTCCTTCCGCATCCGCGTGCCGCGGATCATCCTGCTGCTCATCTACGACCGGCTGCCGAAAAAGGAAGTGAAGTTCACGCGCCACAATATTTTTGAACGCGACAAAAACACCTGCCAATACTGCGGCGAAGTTTTCGACCGCAAGGATTTGAACCTCGACCACGTCATCCCGCGCGACCGCGGCGGCCCGACGGTCTGGGAAAACATCGTCTGCTCCTGCGTCGGTTGCAACACGCACAAGGCCAACCGCACGCCGCAGGAAGCCGGGATGCACCTCGTGCGCAAGCCCAAGCGACCGAAATGGCGTCCGTTCGTGCAGATCAGCTTCAGCCTGAACCAGCACGACAGTTGGCGGCATTTCATCGACCTCGCCTACTGGAACGTCGAACTGGGCGAAGATGCCGGATAACAGAAGCCTGATTCTCTCTGGCCTCCGGCTTCCGGCTTCTGTATTCTGAAAACAACGGCGTGTTCGTCTATCGGTCAGGACGCTGGATTCTCAATCCGGAAAGACGGGTTCGATTCCCGTACGCGCTACCAGTTTGCCATGAACACATTTCAAATCATTTTCACGCCGATGAGCGCAGCCGAACTCGCGCGGATGCCCAAGGAACTTCAGTTGCAGATCCTCGGCGAATTTCGCGGGCTACCCCAAAAGGCGCTCGGCACGGAACTGGACGCATTCGGAAAGCTGGAACTGGACGGGCGCACGCTGCACCGTTTTCGCGTGGGCGATTACCGCGTTTATTTCGAGCGGCATGAACTGGGCGTGCTCGTCCACCGGATTTTGAGCCGCTACACACTGAAGGATTTCCTGTTCCGTTCCGGCCTCAAGACCGGCGAGGACGAGGCGCTCCAGAAAAACCCGAAATTCTGGGAACTGATCGAGTCGGCGAAGACTTCTGCAAAAGCATAGATTTCGGGCGCAACAAAATTCCTCCATCGGTGTTTGAATTTGAGTCGGCGGACGGTATATTGATTGAATGAAACGCACCGGGAAAATTGCGATCTGCCTCGTGAGCGGGCTGGCGTTGAACGCCGCCTTGCGCGCGGCCGACACCGTGCCGCCGGGCAACCCCTACGCGCCTCTCGTCACGCGGAATGTTTTCGGGTTGAACCCGCCGATACCGGTTGACGCGAACCCGGTTGAACCGCCCGTGAAGATCACGCCCAACGGCATAATGTCCATCTTTGGGCGCTTGCAGGTTCTTTTCAAGGCTTCCAATCCACCTGCGGCGGGAAAACCGGCGGGCGAAACGTCTTATATCTTGAGTGAAGGTCAGAGGCAGGACGACATCGAGGTGACGCACATCGATGAAAAGGCCGGCGTTGTGACATTCAATAACCACGGCATCGTGCAGGAGCTTCCATTGACGAAGACGCCCAACCTTACGGCGCCCGTGACCGAATCACTTGCATCAGGAAACAACCCCGCTTCCGGACTCGCAGGCGACAACTCCGGCGGCAACAACAATCCCATTCCGTTTGGAGGCCGTTTTGGCAATCGCAACCGCGGCAACAGGAATAGCGGCGACAATTCCGGCGGCGGTTACAATTCCGGCAGCGGATATAATAATTCTTCCAGCAGCGGCTACAATTCGGGCGGCGGATATAATTCTTCCAGCGGCGGCTACAATTCGGGCAATGGATATAATTCCAGCGGCAACGTCAATAACGGCTCGGGTTCGCAAACTATTCCGGTGAACACTTATCAATCCGGATCGTCACGCATTTATCAACCGCCACTACCGACCCCGGAACGAGAAGCTGACATACAGGCGAACGGTCCGACTCTGCCTCCGGGTCCCGGGCAATAATCAGCAGCAGCCTTTTCAACTTCCGGTGGCGAGACCGGATTTCCGATCGCCGACTTTGCCCGATTCAATCAATTCCCGGAACTCCGTCTCTTCCTGAAACGCTAATGGAAAACGGATGCAAGGCCGGGTAGCGGTGCGCTTTGGTCTTGGAAAGCCGACCCGCCTTTGGAAAAAGCCGGTCCGCCGACGCCAACTCCCGACCCGCCGTCCACGAAAGCTGACCCGCCTTCGTCACCGGCGAACCCGCTTTTACCGACTCTTGACCCGCCGCGGCAAAGGCGACCTCGCCTTCGTGAAAAGCGGACCTGCTTTTTTGAAAAGCCGACTCGCCTTCGCCAACGGCGAGCCTGCCTTCGGTAAAGGCTGACCCGCTTTTTCAAAAAGCGAACCCGCCGTCAAGAAAAGCGGACCCGCTTTTTAACAAAGCGAGTCCAGTGTAGCTTCAAGCTGAACAACTTACGCAGAAATGCCCTCATCCCATCTTTCTCCCATCGGATGGGAGAGGGTGGCGAAAACCGGGTGAGGGATCAGTGTGCCACAGCCGGGGCTGGTGCGGGCTGGGAATCGTGGTGTTGCGGGGCGGCATTGAGATGTTTTCGATAGTTCAACGCCTGCTGACCCGCCGGAGTTCTCGTGCCCAGAGCGCCGGCCACTGCGTCCACCGTGCTGCTGAACGCGGTATAATTGGCCAATGCGCTGTCCGCAAAAGCCTGTTGCGCCACCTTCAAGTCCGTCTTCTTTTCATCCCGGATATTTTTCTTGCCACCGAGATCATCGCGGATGGTGGTGAGGTTGGTCGTGACCGTGGCCGGTGTCAGTCCCCCGGCTGTGAGTGCGGCCGCATTGTTGCCGACGAAGGTTATCATCCCGTCCAATGCGCCGTGCAGTTGATCCGGATCGATATAACTCATAGTTTGATTCTCCCTCCGGCAAGACCCGCAGGCGAAGAAGCCTGTGCCGGAAAACCGAATTATTTTAGCCCGCTGCACCCCGTCATCCGGCGAAGTGTGAATTCTTTTTAGTCCTATCAATAAAAGAGCGCAAGAAAAAAATCGGACGGACGGCGGAGAATTTTCGCGCCTCACACAGGGGGAATCCAGGGCGCGATTTCAGATTTCGAGCCGCGCCGCTGCCGGAAGGCTGGACTACTGGAAACAAAAAACCCCGCTCTTGCGGACAAGAGCGGGGTCTGAAGATCAACAACTAACCAGTTTATTTGCGGCGGCGGAACAGCAGCAGCGAAGCACCACCCAATGTGGCCAGCGCGATCGTTGTGGGTTCCGGAACCGGCAGCAAATCCAACTGCGTGAGTAGCGAGTTGATTGGC
>CAZHXG010000016.1:0-42974 GCA_964536285.1 uncultured Bifidobacteriaceae bacterium | reverse complement strand
GCAGCAACATCGTCATCAAGGCGCAGGAACTCGGCTTCAAGCTCACGAACGACACACCGGAGTTGAAGGCGATCTTGAATCGCGTCAAGGAATTGGAAAATCAAGGCTACGAATACGAGGCCGCCGAGGGTTCGCTTGCGTTGCTCATCGGCAAGGCGCTGAAACATCGCGAACCGCCGTTTCGCGTGGATGCGTATCACGTTTCCATGCGGCGCGACGCGAAGGAATCCGTTTGCGAAGCGACGGTCAAAGTCAGCGTCGGCAGCAAGCGCGCGCAGACCGTGGCCGAAGGCGACGGCCCGGTGAACGCGCTTGACGGCGCGTTGCGAATGGCGCTGGCGAAATTTTTCCCGCAACTGAAACGCATCGAATTGACCGATTACAAAGTGCGCATCCTCGACGGCGTTGCCGGCACGGCGGCGAAGACGCGCGTGCTCATCCAATCCACCGACGGCAAACGCGAATGGGGCACGGTCGGCGTGAGCGAAAACATCATCGAAGCCAGCTTGCAGGCGCTCGTGGACAGCATGGAGTTCGCCTTGTTGAAAAAATGAGACACGAATTTCACTAATTAACACGAATTCATGGGCGAGCTGATTTACAAAGACGAGGCGTTCAAGATTATCGGCTGTTGCATGGAAGTTCACCGGGAGCTTGGCAAAGGTCATGACGAGGTGATTTACAAGGATGCCATTGAAATTGAGTTCAAAAGCCAAGGGGTCAGTTTCACGCGCGAGCGGGAATATGTGTTGTCATACAAAGGCTTGATTTTGCCACACAAGTATTTCGCCGACTTGTGGTGATGGATAAGATCGTTCTGGAAGCGAAGGCGATCGAGTGTTTGACCGATTCGCACGTCAAGCAAACGCTGAATTATTTGGCCGCTTCAAAACTCAAGCTAGGATTGCTTGTGAACTTCGGCGAGGATTCGCTGACTTACAAGCGAATCGTTTTGTGATTTTAATTTGTGTAAATTCGTGAAATTCGTGTCTGTTTATGTCTGAAATTTCAAAAGCTTACGAGCCGCAGTCCGTCGAGGACAAATGGTATCAATTCTGGCTCGACGGAAAGTTTTTCGTCGCGAACGAAAAGTCCGCCAAGCCCGCGTATTCCATCGTCATCCCGCCGCCGAACGTCACGGGCGTGCTGCACATGGGGCACGTGCTGAACAACACCATTCAGGACATTCTCGCCCGCAAGGCGCGCATGGACGGCAATGAAGTCCTCTGGTTGCCCGGCACGGATCACGCGGGCATCGCCACCGAGAGCATGGTCGCCAAGCAGATTTCGAAGGAAGAAAAAAAATCCAAGCGCGACCTCGGGCGCGACGAATTCATCAAGCGCGTCTGGGCGTGGAAGGAAAAGCACGGCGGCATCATCATTTCGCAGCTCAAGAAACTCGGCTGCTCGTGCGACTGGACGCGCGAACGCTTCACGATGGACGCCGATTACGTCCGCAACGTGCAGCGCGTGTTCGTTGATCTCTACAAGAAGGGACTTATCTATCGCGGCAAACGCATGGTGAACTGGTGTCCCGCCACGCAGACCGCGCTATCGGATGAAGAAGTGATCATGAAGCCCCAAAATGGGGCTCTCTATTATTTTAAAGTGGAGGTTGCGGAAATTCCTGGAACTTTTTTAACAATCGCTACGACGCGACCGGAAACCATTCCCGGAGACACCGCCGTGGCCGTGAATCCAAAAGATCCGCGTTACGCGAAATTCATCGGTAAACACGTCGTGCGTCCGCTGCCGGCGGAATTGCCGCGCGAACAGAAACTCATTCCCATCATCGGCGATGAGCATGTGGATTTTGAATTCGGCACGGGCGTTTTGAAAGTGACGCCCGCGCACGACAAAGCGGACTTTGAGATTGGCCAACGGCACCAGCTCGCACAAATCGAAGTCATCACAGCCAGCGGCCAGATGAACGACGCGGCGGGCGCGGATTTGCGCGGCTTCGATCGTTTCAAGGCGCGCAAAGTGGCCGTGGAAAAACTCACGGAACTCGGCGTGTTGGAAAAGGAAGAACCTTACACCAACAACGTGGGCTTCAGCGAACGCGCCGACGTGCCGATTGAGCCGCGCTTGAGCGAGCAATGGTTTTTGAAATATCCGAGCGTGGAAAAATCGCGCGCAGTCGTGACCAAGGGCGGAATGAAGTTTTATCCTGAACGTTGGGCAAAAGTTTATGACCATTGGCTGGCTGGAATTCAGGATTGGTGCATCAGCCGCCAGCTTTGGTGGGGACATCGGATTCCGGTGTGGAGAATCAATGGAATAAATCCAAACTTTCAAGGCCCGTCAAAGTTAATAGACATGACGACTATGGGCGGCCCGAAGGTCAAAATTAGTTTTTCCAAAGCTGAAGGGCATTTTTCTTACGCGACCCAAACAAATGTTGGTACTGATGCTGAAATCGAGGTCGTTACCGAATCGCCCTTTGAAGTAGGTTGGCTAGAATCACACGGCTTCACCCAAGACCCCGACGTGCTCGACACATGGTTCAGCTCGTGGCTGTGGCCGTTTGCGACGATGGGCTGGCCGGAGCAGACCGACACGTTGAAGAAATTTTATCCGACCACCGACCTTGTTACCGGACCGGACATCATTTTCTTCTGGGTCGCACGCATGATCATGGCCGGCTACGAATACATGGACGAGCTGCCGTTCCAGAATGTTTATTTCACCGGCATCATCCGCGACAAGCAGGGGCGCAAGATGTCCAAGAGCCTCGGCAATTCGCCCGACCCACTCGAACTCATCGGCAAATACGGCGCGGACGCCCTCCGCTTTGGCACGATGCGCAGCGCGTCGCTCGGTCAGGACGTGCTCTTCGACGAGAAGGACGTGGAACTCGGCAGAAATTTTTGCAACAAACTTTGGAATGCGTGTCGCTTCCGTCAAATGCAGGGCGGTGAAACTCAAAACGAAATCAATCCGCAATTGCTGACAGCCGACGACAAATGGATTTTGCTAAAACTTGACGCAGCTATCCGCGAAATAAATTCCGCCTTCGCCGGATATAAATTCAGCGATGCAACGGCGACGCTCTACCGCTTTTTCTGGGGCGAGTATTGCGACTGGTATGTCGAAGCATCGAAAGCAGTTTTGCAATCAAGCGACTCGGCTCGCAAAGCAAACACATTGGCTGTAATTGATTTTGTGTTGAGCCACACGTTGCGATTGTTCCATCCGTTCCTGCCGTTCATCACGGAGGAATTGTGGCATGGTATGGGTTACAGCAGCGACTTGCCGGAAAATCAGGGCGGCAAAACCATCATGTTCGCGCCGTGGCCGAAACCGCTCGACGACGATTTCAAAGGTCATTACGGACTCGATGATTGCTATCTCGACATGGTGAACGCGAAATATGATCTGGTTTCGCAAGGCCGTAATCTGCGACGCGAGGCGAATATTCCGGCGAACAAAAAAGTAAAATTCATTTTTAAGCCGGTAAATTTCACGCCGCCGCATGACATCGAAGTTTTGCGGCTGCTGCTCAACGCCGAAGCCGTGGAAGTCGGCGGAAATTATCAACCCGCGAAAGGCACGCTGACGGCACGCACAGAATTGGGCGAACTGTTTTTGCCGCTGGAAGGTGTGATTGACGTGACGGCAGAAAAAACGCGTCTCACAAAAGAATTGGAGAAAATCGAGTCTGAAATCTACAAGGTTGAACAAAAACTCAACAATCCCGCCTTCACGCAAAAAGTTCCGCCGCCGGTTTTGCAGGAGCATCAAAAGCGTCTCGCTGAGTGGCAAAACAAGCTGGCTCACGCAAAATCCGCGCTAGCCGCGTTGGGTTAGGTCGTCATTAGAAAATTTTTCTTCATTTCGTGACGAAACCGTTGCCTGATTGCGTAGAATTCGCGTAAGCTCGCGCCCGAAATGGAGCACGGATTAGTCACAGACATCGCCATCTGCATCATCGCCGCGTGGATCGTGGCGGTGGGGTCGCAGGTCGCGCGCCAGCCGTTGCTGCTCGCGTATCTGGTCGCGGGTTTTCTCATCGGGCCGCACGGCTTCAAATGGATCACCAACTCCGATTCGATCCAGATCATTTCGGAGATCGGCCTGTCGCTGCTGCTCTTCATGATCGGACTGGAGATCGACTTGAAGAAAATGTTGAGCGCGGGAAAGGTCATCACGCTCACGGCGGCGGCGCAAATCGTCGGCTGCTTTTTGCTGGGTTGGGCTGTTTTTGGATTGCTCGGCCCGGCGCAGAACAAGCTCGAAGCGCTTTATCTCGCCGTCGCCGCGGCGATGAGCAGCACGGTCATCATCGTCAAAATCCTTTACGACAAGCGCGAACTCGAAACGCTCGTCGGGCGCGTCACTCTCGGTGTGCTGGTGTTGCAGGACGTCGCGACGATTTTATTTCTGGCCATCCAGCCGGACTTAAAAAATCCGGAGGCCAGTGTCATCGCGAAGGCCGTCGGCCATGTGATTTTGCTCGTGGCCGTCGCGTTTCTGGCGAGCCGGTTTGTGTTGCCGCCGGTTTTCAAATTCATCGCGCGGCTGCCGGAACTCGTCCTTGTCGGCGCGCTGGCGTGGTGTTTTGCGATGGCCGGATTTGCCGACTGGCTCGGACTTTCCACGGCGATGGGCGCGCTCATCGCAGGCATGATGGTCTCGACGTTTCCCTACACGCTCGACGTCGTCGCCAAAGTCACGAGCATCCGCGATTTTTTCGTGACGCTTTTTTTCGTCGGGCTCGGATTGAAAATTCCATTGCCGACGTGGGGCTACGCGCTCTGGACAATTTTCTTCTGTCTGTTTCTCATGGGCAGCCGACTCGTGACGGTTTTTCCGGTGCTGTATTCCATGCGGCAAGGTTATCGCGTCAGCCTCCTGTCCGCCGTCAACCTCTGTCAGGTGAGCGAGCTTTCGCTCGTGCTGCTCGCGCTCGGCAACAAAGCCGGCGACGTTTCGGCGGACATCATCGGCATCGCGGCGTTCGCCTTCGCGTTCCTCGCCATCGGCTCGACTTATGCGATTCTGCAAAACGATTTAATCCTTCGCAAAGCCGTGCCGTTGTTGAACAAACTCGGCTTCCGCGATCTGAACGAAACCGCGCCTGAAACCGGTGGCGAACCGAAACCGAAGCGCATCTGCCTGCTCGGATTTTCATGGACGGCGAGTTCGTTGATCGAGGAAATCACCCGCAACCGCTCCGATCTGCTGCCCGAAATCGTTGTCATTGATTTCAACCCCGTCGTCCACGAGCGCCTCAAGCAGCGCAAAGTCCACGCGGTCTATGGCGACATCACCGCGCGCGAAGTGCTGCACCACGCCGGCGCGGCAAACGCTGAAATCATCATCTGCTCGCTGCCGAACATGGTTTTGAAAGGCGCGGACAATCTGAAAATTCTCCGCCAGCTTCGCGAATTGAATCCAGAGGCGAAGATCATCGTCCACGCCGAATTGCTTTCAGACATCCCGACACTTTACGCTGCAGGCGCAACTTTTGTCACCGCGCCGCGATTGATCGAGGCCGCCGATTTGCTGCACGCCATCGAGGCCGCCGAAAAGAATCTGCTCGAACAAAAACGCCAGCGGCAGGCCAAGCATCTCGCGGGCCGCAACGAGGTCATTCCGTGAAAAAAATTTCGCCGACTCAAACCCTTCGGGCCGCCGTCAAAGCCGCGCGTGCTGCGGGGAAAATCATGCGCACAAACTGGAACTTGACCAAGCGAGTCAACTTCATAGACGCGCACGACATCAAGCTCGAACTCGACGTACGCTGCCAGAAAATCATCACGAAAATTCTGCACGACGCGTTTCCGAAGATTTCACTGCTCGGCGAGGAAGGCTGCTCCGGCGACGCGAACAGCGAATATCGCTGGGTCGTTGATCCGATTGACGGCACGGTGAATTATTTTTTCGGGATGCCGCACGCGGCGGTTTCCATCGCGCTTGAAAAACGCACCGGAAAAAATTACAAAGCCGTCCTCGGTGTGATTTATGGCCCATTCACCGACGAACTTTGGACGGCGACGCTTGGCGGAAAAACGAAACTGAACGGTCGCGTTGTCCGCGTGAGCAAACGCTCGCGCGTCGGCGATTCGGTCGTCGCGATGGGATTTTCCAAGAGCAAAGAAAACCTGGAGAAAAGCCTGCCGCACCTGAACCGTCTTGCGCGCCGCGCGAAAAAGATCCGCGTCATGGGCTCCGCCGCGCTCGAACTCGCCTACGTCGCGTGCGGCCGGCTGGACGTTTATGTCGAGCGCACGATCAATCTCTGGGACATTACGGCGGGCGCGTTGATGGTGGAATGTTCCGGCGGCGAAATGTTTTTGAAAAATTTGCCCGACGGACGTTTTCGTATGTGCGCCGACAACGGCCTGTTGCGAAAGAAACTTCAGCTCGGAAGTCTGCTGAAATAAATTTTCAGTTTTTCCAATGCCTTCGCACGATGGCTCAATCTGTTTTTCACTTCATCGCCCAATTCGGCGAATGTCTGCTCAAATCCATTCGGAACAAAAAGCGGGTCGTAGCCGAAACCATTTTTTCCGCGCGGCTCGAAAATGATTTTCCCTTCACAAGTCCCGTCAAACAATTCCGTTCGTGCTTCAAGTTCGTCTGTATAACAAACCGGCGATGCGTTTTCTTTTTTGTCGCAGACCGCTTCCGCCAGCGCGATGACGCAACGAAACCGCGCTGACCGTTTTGCGGCTGGAACATTTTTGAGCAGGCGCAACAATTTTGAATTGTTATCCGCATCGGTTGAATTTTCCCCTTTATCCATCGCGGCAAAACGTGCGGAGTGAACGCCCGGCGCGCCGTCCAGCGCGTCCAATTCCAAGCCTGAATCATCGGCGAGAACAAAAGTCGTTGAATCGCGAATCGCGAATCGCGAATCGCCTGAAATCCATTTTGCAAGTTCGGCAGCTTTCTTCGTCGCGTTGCCGGCAAACGTGTCCGCGTCCTCGACGACTTTCGGCGCGTTTGGAAAATCGTCGAGCGTGAGAAATTGAAATTGTTTACCGAGAATGGTGCGGATTTCACCGGCCTTGTGCGCATTTCGTGTGGCGATGAGAATGGTCATCATGTGCGAACAATAGCAGCGGAAAAAACAAAAAGGCGAACGCAAATTTAATGACGCCGAGGTCTATGCCGGTGCGAAACGTTTTAAAATTCTCCACAATGGCGGCGAACTGTTCAAGTGCGCAATGCAGTTATCGGGATATTCATTCCTTCGGTTTGTGCTTGTCCTTGTAATCTTTCCAAAGGATGCCCAGAACCAGCCAGCCGCTACCGCCCAGTGCGATGAGAAAACAAATCATGGCGATGCCGGGATAGCCGAAAATCTGGAACGAGGAATTGATCCGCATCATCAGCGCCGCCCCGACAATCAACGCGGCGAGGATGATGCCAGTGGTGACGCGATTGGCGATTTTCTCGAAGCCGTTGAGTAAATGCCGCGCATCGGGAGTTTTGACGTTTATCTCCAATTCGGAATCGCCGACGGCGTCCAGAATCTTGTTCACGCGTCCCGGCAAGCCGCCGACAAAATCCTTCATCTCCAGAAATGTTCCGAACAAATGTCCCGGCGTCGCTGACTTGCGCATCCGGGTCGTCATGATTTCGGCGACGTTCCGGCGCACGGAAGCGCTGGGATTGAAAGTTGGGCATAAAATTTTTCCGACTTCCTCCAGTTGCAACAGGGTTTTTCCGAGCAAGGTCAATTCGGTTGGGACATACAGTCCGGTTTGAGCCGCTGTCCGGGAGACTTCCATCAAGGCTTTGCCCACGTCCTGATGATTCAAAGTCTGGTCACGCTGTTCGGATACAAATTCCGCCGCTTTTTTGGTAAACTCCGCCTCGTCGAAGTCATCCGCCGTTTCACTGATGCGCAAAATGATATTTACCGTTTCACCGCCGTTTCCTTCGCTGATGGCGAGCAGCAGCCGCAACAAACTTTCCTGCATAGGCGAATTCAACCGCCCGGTCATGCCCAAATCCAGCAATGCCACGCGGCCATCGTCCGTGAGGAAAACATTGCCGGGATGCGGGTCGGCGTGAAAAAAGCCGTCAATCAAAACCTGTTTGAGATACGCCTTGAACAGTTCCTCGGCCAGAACATCTCCATTGATGTCCAGTTTCACGACGGGACTCAACGCGGTGATCTTGGTGCCGCTGACGTAATCCATCGTCAGCACGCTGCGCGAACTGTAATCCAGCACCGGCAGCGGAACGAGGATGTGCGGAAATTCCTTAAGGTTATTTGCCAGCGTCGTCAGGTTGGACGCCTCGCGTTGATAATCCAGTTCCTGCAAAATGGAACTTTTGAATTCCGCCAGAATTTTCCCGAAACGGTAACGCTTGCCGATGTCCGTATGTTCGTCGAAAAATCCCGCAATCTCTTCGAGCACCTCAAAATCTTCCGCAATCTGTTTGCGGATTTCCGGGCGCTGCACTTTTACGACGACGGGACGCCCGTCGCGCAAGGCCGCGCGATGCACTTGTCCGAGTGACGCGGCGGCCAGATGTTTTTCTTCAAAATAGGAAAAGGCTTTTGAAATGCGGATGCCAAGTTCGCTGGAAATGATTTCTTCGACCTGTTCGTAAGGAAACGGTTTGATCTTGTCCTGCAAACGCGCGAGCGCCTTCAAATAAGGTTCCGGCAAAAGGTCAGGCCGGCTGGAAAGCAACTGGCCGAACTTGATGAACGTCGGCCCCATTTTTTCCAGGTCGTCGGCCAGTTCTTCTGGCGCGGGCTGGCCGGGCTTGGCCACCAGAAGTTTTTTTTCATCTCCAGCGGCCTCATGCGCGAATTCCTTCGCCAAATCAGAAGTGCCATACTTCAAGAACAGCATGGCGATGTCCTTGTAACGTTTCAGGTGATGCGGTTTTAAAGATAATTTCATGGTTTGAAAACGATGCTAGTATATGGGTTTCCACTTGAAAAATCTTGTGGGGTGTTCACCCCACTTGTTGATCCGCCAATTTTGCGGACAATATCCGTTGCGAAAACAATTTCCTCTGACTGACGCATGAATGTGATTGCTTGCGAAACCTGCGGTTTGGTTCAGCAACTCGGAAACGTGCCGCCGCGCCAGTTGGCGGAATGCGCGCGATGCAATGGAGTTCTTCAACGTGACAATCCGAACAGCCGCGCGCGAACTGCGGCCTTTGCGCTCGCGGCGCTTTGCCTGTATGTGCCCGCGAATATTTATCCCATCATGCTCATGGAATACATGGGGCGTCACACGCAAAACACCGTCTGGGGCAGCGTCCGGGCTTTATATCGCGACGGGATGTGGGCGGTGGCGACGATTGTTTTCGCCGCGAGTATTCTCATTCCGCTTTTGAAACTGCTCGGACTGTTTTTTCTCGTTACGAATCGCGGACAACGTTGGCAAAAATTACGCACGCGGGTTCACAAGGTTATCTACAAGATCGGGCCGTGGGCGATGCTGGATGTTTTTCTGCTGGCGGTGATGGTGGCGCTCATCCGGTTTGGAAAATTCGCCACGGTGATTCCCGGTCCGGGCATTTTCATTTTTGCGTCTGTGGTCGTCCTGACCATCCTGGCTTCTTCCAGCTATGACCCGCGCTTGATCTGGAAGGAGGAAATTCTTGAACCTGAAAAAAATGGATGAATCCGAAGCGCGCGATCTGCCACAGGCGAAAATTAAAAGGCAGTCGCGGATTTCCATGGTCTGGATCGTGCCGCTGGCCGCCGCAATCGTCGGCGGCTGGCTCATTTTCAAATATGTCCGGCAATTGGGTCCGGTCATCAGCATCCAGTTCAGCGATGGAAATCAAATTGAAGCCAATCAAACCACGCTGCGCTATCGTGGCGTGCGCGTGGGCGATGTCCTTTCGGTAAAATTGTCACATGACGCGCAACACGTCGAAGTGCAGGCGCGTTTGGACAAGTCGGCTAAAAGTCTGGCGCGCGACGGCTCGGTGTTCTGGATCGTGCGCCCCGAAGTCGGCGCGGGCGGTCTGCACGGTCTGGAAACCATTGTCTCCGGCCCTTACATCCAGGTGCAACCGGGCGGCGGCAAGGAACAAAAAAATTTCACCGGCGCGGAAAAGCCGCCCATCCTTGAAACATCCGAAGGCGGACTGGAAATCATTTTGACCGCGCCGAGCCTTGGCTCACTGACCGTTGGCGCGCCGGTTTATTATCGCGGCATGGAAGTGGGCGCAGTGCGATATTTTGTGTTGGGTGAGGATTCAACCATGGTCAATGTCCATCTTTTGATCGAAACAAATTTTGCGCCGCTGGTGCGTACGGATTCAAAATTCTGGAACGCCGGCGGCGTAGGCGTCCACTTCGGGTTATTTTCCGGATTCAGCATGAGCGCTGAATCTCTCAAAGCGCTGGTCATCGGCGGAATCGCCTTTGCCACGCCATCGCCGCCGGGAATTCTGGCGACGAACGGCGTCATTTTTCCGCTCAATGAAAAAGTGGACAAGAAATGGCTCGAATGGTCGCCGGCCATCGCCATCACAAACGCCCCGGCCAAGGCATCGCAAAGCCCGCCTTCATCTCTTCTTTTGAACAGCGTTAACCCGGATTCCAGGTAGTAAATGTCAATTCGCTCGATGGAAAAAAGCGAACGGAATTTTCCGTTCGCCTTTCGTGTTTCAGATTTGAATCTGTTCAGTAGCGATAGTGTTCCGGCTTGTATGGCCCTTCGATCGGCACGCCGAGATAATCAGCCTGTTTCTTCGTGAGCTTGGTCAGCTTCACGCCGATTTTTTCGAGGTGCAGGCGCGCGACTTCTTCATCCAGTTTTTTTGGCAGGCGATAGACGCCGATTTTCGCGGTGTCTTTGTTCTTCCACAAATCCAATTGCGCGAGCACTTGGTTCGTGAACGAATTTGACATGACGAAACTCGGATGGCCGGTGGCGCAGCCGAGATTCACCAGACGGCCTTCGGCGAGCATGTAAATGCTGTGGCCATCAGCGAAAGTGTATTTGTCCACCTGCGGTTTGATGGTGAGTTTCTTCACGCCCTTCGCGTTATTTAATCTGTCCACTTGGATTTCGTTGTCGAAGTGGCCGATGTTGCAGACGATGGCCTGGTCTTTCATCTTCGCCATGTGTTCGAGCGTGATGATGTCGCAGTTGCCGGTCGTCGTGACGTAAAGATCGGCGGTGCCGAGCGTGTCCTCGATGGTCGTGACTTCGAAACCTTCCATCGCGGCCTGCAAGGCGTTGATCGGATCAATTTCCGTGACAATGACGCGCGCGCCGAATCCGCGAAGCGAATGTGAACTGCCTTTGCCGACGTCGCCGTAGCCGCAGACGCAGGCGACTTTGCCGGCGACCATCACGTCGGTCGCGCGCTTGATGCCGTCGGCGAGCGATTCGCGGCAGCCGTAAAGATTGTCGAATTTCGATTTCGTGACGGAGTCGTTGACGTTGATGGCGGGAACCAAAAGTTTTCCCTGCTCCAACATCTGATACAAGCGATGAACGCCGGTGGTCGTCTCTTCGGAAACGCCCTTCCAATCCTTCACGACGGTATGCCAGAAACCGGGACGTTCCTTAGCGACGCGCTTGAGCAAATTTTTGATGACGGAAATTTCATGGCTGTCGCTCGGCGTGTTGACCCAGTCGCTGCCGTTTTCAAGCTCGTAGCCTTTGTGGATCAAAAGCGTGGCGTCGCCGCCATCGTCCACGATGAGTTGCGGGCCTTTGTTGCCCGGATGCGTGAGCGCGCGCAAAGTTAAATCCCAATATTCTTCCAGCGTTTCGCCTTTGTGCGCAAAAACCGGAATGCCAGCGGCGGCGATGGCTGCGGCGGCATGGTCTTGCGTCGAAAAAATGTTGCAGCTCGCCCAGCGCAC
Source organism: uncultured Bifidobacteriaceae bacterium (assembly GCA_964536285.1). Taxonomy (GTDB): domain Bacteria; phylum Verrucomicrobiota; class Verrucomicrobiia; order Limisphaerales; family UBA11358; genus UBA11358. The sequence continues at coordinate 31,159 of CAZHXG010000016.1, read as the reverse complement.
CGATGCGCCGAGTTCCACGAGCGTCTCGATGAGGATCGCCGTCTCGATGGTCATGTGCAGCGAGCCGGTGATGCGCACGCCTTTGAGCGGCTTGGTCGCGCCATATTTTTTGCGGATGGACATGAGGCCGGGCATTTCGTGCTCGGAGACTTGAATTGTTTTGCGTCCCCACTCGGCGAGCGAGAGGTCGCGGACGGAAAAATCTTTTTTGCCCGCGCCGTTGCCATTCGGCTTCGTGACGGTGCGGCGTGACGGGGAAAGTTTGATTGCTGCCATAAATTTTTCAGTTGGGAGTTAATTCAGTTTTAAAGCGCGTTTCAATTCTTTGACCTTGTCTGCCTTTTCCCAAGTGATGTCGGGATCGGTTTTGCCGAAGTGACCGTAATTGGTCGTCTTGCGATAAATCGGGCGGAGCAGATTCAATTGCTTGATGATGTTCGCCGGTTTGAAACTGAAAACTTCCTTCACGGCTTTTTCAATTTGTGCGTCCGTAATGCCGTCAATCGCCGTGCCGAACGTGTTGACGCAAACGCTGACCGGTTCGGGATAACCGATGGCGTAGGCGAATTGAATTTCCGCGCTCGTGGCGATTCCCGCCGCGACGATATTTTTCGCAACCCAACGTCCCATGTAAGCCGCGCTACGGTCCACTTTGCTCGGGTCTTTGCCGGAGAACGCGCCGCCGCCGTGACGTCCCATACCGCCATAGCTGTCCACGATGATTTTTCTGCCGGTCAAGCCGGTGTCGCCCTGCGGTCCGCCAACGACGAAACGTCCGGTCGGGTTGATGAGGAACTGCGTTTTTTTTGTGAGCAAACGCTTCGGCAAAGTCTTTCGGATGATTTCCTCGATGCAAAATTCCTTGATCGTCTTGTGCTTTGCGTCGTGCGCGTGCTGCGTTGAAATGACAACATTCGTGATTTCCACCGGCTGGTCGTTCACATATTTGACGGAGACCTGCGATTTCGCGTCGGGACGCAGCCATTTTATTTTTCCAGTTTTGCGGATACGCGTGAGTTCGCGGCCAAGCTGGTGCGCGAACATGATCGGCGCGGGCATGAGTTCCGGCGTTTCCGTCGTCGCGTAACCGAACATCAGCCCCTGATCGCCCGCGCCCTGCTCGGCATGGCCTTTGCCTTCGGCTTTGCGCGCGTCCACCCCCTGCGCGATGTCCGGCGATTGCGACGTGATGGCGTTCAAAATCAAAACCTTGTCCGCGTGAAAAACGTCGTCATCGTGCGTATAACCGATGTCGCGAATCGCCTGCCGCGCAATCGCGTTGAAATCCAGTTTCGCCTTCGTCGTGATTTCGCCGCCGACCACGACGAGGTTCGACTTCGCGTAAGTTTCGCATGCGACGCGGCTGTATTTGTCTTGCGCGAGACACGCGTCCAAAACGTAATCGGAAATTGTGTCGCACACTTTGTCCGGGTGGCCTTCGCCGACGGACTCCGAGGAAAAGATAAAATTTTTGCTCATGGAATCGGGTTTCAATTTTTCGTCAACAACATATTGACGTATCAAGATAGGATGATATAACTATTTGAGAGCGCGTCAAATGCTTTCTCAAAAAATCTTGGCGCGCGAAAGAGCATGTCCGCCACATTGAAATCATTGCGAGCCTTGTCCGACGCCACGCGCCTGCGCATCGTCGCGCTGCTCGAACGCGACGAGCTTTCCGTGAACGAGCTTCAGGAAATCACGCGGCTCGGCCAGTCGCGCATCTCGACGCATCTCGGCTTACTGCAGGATTCCGGCCTCGTGCAATCCCGGCGCGAAGGTAAAAGAACTTTTTACAAACTGAATCTGCAGACCAGTGGCGTGACTGCAGAATTCATCCAGCTCGCGATTCGCGGCGCGAAGGAATTGCCCGAACATTCGCACGACCAGATCAATTTGAAGCGCGTCGTCGCCCGCCGCCGCGAACAGGCGCAGGTTTATTTCAACCAGATCGCCGGACGTTTCGATCGCGTTTACGGGCCGGGTCGCTCGTGGCAGGCGTTCGGACATTTGCTTTTAAGAATTTTGCCGCCGCTTGTCGTCGCCGATTTGGGTGCGGGTGAAGGTCTGTTGAGCGAACTGCTCGCACGACGCGCGAAAAAAGTCATCGCCGTGGACAACTCGGAAAAAATCGTCGCCTTCGGTGCGGCCAAGGCGAAAAAAAACGGGCTGAAAAATTTGGAGTTTCGCCTCGGTAATCTGCAAAACCCGCCGATCGAAGCGAACAGCGTTGACCTCGTGATCTTGAGCCAAGCGTTGCATCATGCCGAGATTCCGGCGGACGCAATCGCCGCCGCGCACAAAATTCTGAAACCGCGTGGGCAAATTTTGATTCTCGATCTGCTCAAACACAATTTCGACAAAGCCCGCGAACTTTACGGCGACCGCTGGCTCGGTTTTGCCGAAAGCGATTTGCACCGCTGGCTCGAAGCCGCCGGTTTCAAGAAAATCGAAATCAGCATCGTCGCCGCCGAAGAACAGCCGCCGCATTTTCAGACTATTTTAGCGGGTGGAGAAAAATAAATTGTCGCGCGAAGGCCGCGAAGTTTGCGAAGAAGAAACCTTCGTTTTTCTTCGCGTTCCTCGCGCGACAAAATCTTTTAACCCACGATCAAATTCACCATTCGTCTCGGCACAACTACAATTTTCTTGATCGTTTTGCCTTCGATGAACGGTTTCACTTTCTCGGAATTTTTCGCCGCCGTTTCCAAATCCGCCGGCGTCACGTTCACGGAAACTTTGATGACATCGCGCAGCTTGCCGTTCACCTGCACGGGAATTTCAATCTCGCTCTCGACAAGCAAAGCCGTGTCAAACTTCGGCCATGTAGCGTAGGCCAAGTTAGTTGATGGTTGAGAGTTGATAGTTGAGAGTTTCGCCCAAAGTTCTTCTGCGATGTGCGGCGCGAACGGCTGGAGCAAAATCAAAAAGTCGCGCAGCACGGAAATCGGCTTCGTTTCCCAAGTGATTGCGTCGTTCACAAAAACCATCATCGCGGAAATCGCCGTGTTGAAGCGCAAGCCGTCCAAATCTTCCGTCACTTTTTTGATGCAGGCGTGAAGTGTTTTCAATTGCGCCGGAGTCGCCGCAACATTTTGAATTGAAGAATTCAATTTGATGAGATTCAACAAATCTCTGTGGCTCTGTGACTCTGTGGCAGTCGTTTCCGCCTGCTCAAATTCCGTTTCAGATTTTTCATCCACGAACAGGCGCCAGACGCGGCCGAGAAAACGATACACGCCCTCGACGCCTTTGGTGTTCCACGGCTTCACCATTTCGAGCGGGCCCATGAACATTTCGTAGAGGCGCAATGAATCAGTGCCGACTTCCGCCACCGGCACGTCCACGGGAATCACATTGCCACGCGACTTCGACATTTTCTGATTATCTTCGCCGAGTACCATGCCCTGATTGACGAGCTTGAAAAAAGGTTCGGGCGTCGAGACGTAACCGAGGTCGAACAAAACCTTGTGCCAGAACCGCGCGTAAAGCAGGTGCAACACGGCGTGCTCCGTGCCGCCGACATACAAATCAACTCCTAGCGTCGTTGATTTAGTTGATGGTTGAGAGTTGATAGTTGAGAGACTGGACGAACCCATCCAATAGTTTTCAACTTCACTTCCAACAAAAGCGGCTGAATTTTTCGCATCGAGATAGCGCAGATAATACCAGCACGAGCCGGCCCATTGCGGCATGGTGTTCGTTTCGCGCACGGAGCCGTCGGGCAGGTTCACCCAATCTTTGGCGCGGGCGAGCGGCGGTTCGCCGGTGGCGGTGGGTTTGTAATCTTCGAGCGTCGGCGGCAAAACGGGCAACGCACTTTCCGGCAACGCTTCGTGAAACAGATTTCCGGCGGCGTCCTTTTTCCAAACAATCGGGAACGGCTCGCCCCAGTAACGCTGCCGGCTGAACAGCCAGTCGCGCAATTTGAAGTTGACCATTTTTTTGCCGATTCCATCTGCTTCAATCCAAGTGGTAATTTTCTTTTTGGCTTCGGCGGTGGACAAGCCGTTGAGTGAAATTTCTGAATTGGCGGAATTAAAATTCCAACCATCATTAACGAAAGCGCCTTTAGCCAAAGTTTCTTGCTCAATTAATTTTACAGCTTCTGAATTGTTCATCCAATCTGGCGCAGAATTCGGAGAAGGATTTGGCTTGAAAGTAACAACGGCTTTAATTGGAAGCTTGTATTTTTTTGCAAATTCAAAATCACGCTCATCATGTGCTGGCACAGCCATAATTGCGCCTGTGCCGTAACTTGCGAGGACATAGTCGGCGATCCAAATTGGAATCTTTTCACCATTGACTGGATTGATTGCATAGGAATCTATAAATGCCCCCGTTTTTTCTTTTGTAAGTTCTGTGCGTTCGAGGTCAGATTTTGCAGCAGCTTTTTTTTGATATTCTAAAACACTATGTCGATAAGCTTCTGCAATTTCCCAATCACCAAGCCCATTTAACAGGTGATGTTCCGGTGCTAAAACCAAGTAGGTAGCTCCGAATAAAGTATCGGGACGAGTGGTGAAAACTTCAATGTAAACGCCCCATTCTGGCACTTTGAATTTTACTTTAACGCCTTCACTTTGCCCGATCCAGTTTCGCTGCATTTCTTTGAGCGAGTCAGTCCAATCAATCGTCTTTAAGTCATTTACTAATCGCTCTGCGTATTTCGTAATTCTAAGCATCCATTGACGCATTGGTTTGCGAACAACTGGAAATCCACCGACTTCGCTCTTGCCGTCCACGACTTCTTCGTTCGCCAAAACTGTTCCTAGTTGTTCGCACCACCAAACCGGAGCATCGGTAACGTAAGCAAGACGTTTTGAATCTCGATAAAGCCGTTTCCTTTCGTCGAGCGATTGAGTTTTTATGAAATGGAATTCGTCACCTCTAACCGGATCAATTTCTCGAAATTCTTCCATTGTCTCAAGTGCCGCCGGATACTCCAAAGTTTCAATCGGTTCAGCGCGATTGGTTTTCGGATTGAACCATGAATTGTAGAGCTTGAGAAAAATCCATTGCGTCCACTGGAAATAATCGGGGTCGGTCGTGGCGAGTTCGCGCGACCAGTCGTAGCTGAAGCCGAGCGATTGAATCTGACGCTTGAACGTGGCGATGTTTTCCTCGGTCGTCTTGCGCGGATGCTGGCCGGTCTTGACGGCGTATTGCTCGGCGGGCAAACCGAACGCGTCCCAGCCCATCGGGTGCAGCACGTTGAAACCTTGCGCGCGTTTGTAGCGGGCGAGGATGTCCGTGGCCGTGTAGCCTTCGGGATGCCCGACGTGCAAGCCTGCGCCGCTCGGATACGGAAACATGTCGAGAATGTAGAATTTCGGCGGAAGCTGCGCGGCGGAAACTTTGCCGGAAAGTTTGTGGCGCAGCGCGAACGGATGGTTCACGGGAATTTCGTCGCCGGGATTGAACGCGCGGAAAGCCTGTTGTTCGTCCCAAACTTTTTGCCATTTGGGTTCGATCAGATGAAACGGATATTGTCGGCGTCCTGACATTGAACGCGGGATTTTGCGGGAAAATTGGAACGCGGGCAATTGTGGAATTTCGGCTCGCGGTCTTTGCAGACGGCCACCGCGCTCGCTCCACCGAAACAATTTATCAGAGATATTTCCGAAGTGCCTGTTCGTCGCCAGCTATGCCAAGCAAATATAGTTTTCCGTCTTGCGTCCAAACGGCGGTGAAGAGTGGTCCGGCTGGAGCGAACTGCAGTGGCCCGGCAGCGGGCGCGTGTTTCACGGCTTTCCGGTCAACCACAAACAGCCATAAATCGCTTTGTTGATTCGGCGGCAGCGGCTTTCCGGTGTGGAAACAGATCAGGGAAACTTTTTTGCCATACCAATTTTCAACCGCGCAGCCAGCCGCGGTGATTTTTTCAAGCGGCGCGGGCAGCACGTAATCGGACGGCGCGCCGTTTTGCGCAAGGTAAGCGCGGATTTGCGACAGGTCGTTCGTGGTGAACTCCATGCCGTAGCCGCTGGTGGCAGTGTAGGCCATTTGGTTTTGAAAATGGGAGAGCGAAACGTCATTGCGATGAAAATGCGCCAGCCAGAATTGCGCGGAAAAAAGCAGGGACACGATAATCGCGGCAACGGCGACGGACGCTACCACCTTGTCCTTCCGCCGCGCAGCGATTTTTTTCTGCGCCGCCTGTTCGGAAATGATTTGTTCCATCAAGCCGGCGGGCGCGGCGATCTGGCGGAATTTTTCGCGCAACGCATTTTGCCGCGCGCAATGTTCTTCCAGCCAGCGCGCCAGTTCGGCGTCGCTTTTCGCCAGCACGAGCGCCTCGGAGATTTGCGGGTTGTCCGCGTCCGCCGTGTCCGGACGGTAAAGCTGCAAAATGATTTTTGCTTCGTCGCGGTTCATAGTTTTGGCGATTGAGGTTGAACGTCGGCGAGCAATTGATGCAATCGTCCAAGCCCGCGCGTCAGGCGAGATTTGACAGTACCCAGCGGCACGGCGAGGATTTCAGCGATTTCATTGTAGGAACAGTCCTGCAAATAAAACAGCGCGACGGGTGCCTGATAAATGTCATCCAGTTGCGCGAGCGCGTCGAGTACTTGCGCGGCGTCGAGACAATTGACCGTGGCGGGCGAAACAGTCGGAAGTTCCGCCATCGCGGATTCCAGTTCGACATGCGGAAAGCGCTTTTGCTTTCGGCGTGCGCCGAGAAATTCGCGGTGCAGCGTGGTAAAGAGCCATGTTTTCACTTTTGATATGTCGCGCAATTGGTGGCCTTTGTTCGCCCAGATGTAAAAGGTCTGTTGCACAAGGTCGCAGGCGTCGGCCTCATCGCGTGTAAGGCCGAAGGCAAACTGATAGAGTGGTCCGTAATGACGGGCCACCAGACTTTCGAAGTCCGTGCTTTCAGCCATATTGCGGCATCAAAGTTGAGAGTGCGCAACGTGTCAATTGTTCCCTTAAATTATTCCGGGAACAAATTCCATTGTGATTCATCATAACATGCGTGAAACCCTTATTGAAAAACATTTTCACTGTGGTGGCGACAATTATGTTGTGTCTGGTTGTCCCGCTTTGCAGTTTTGGCGCAACGGTCAGCGTAAGCGTAATAAATTTTGCATTCGTCCCAGCCACGACAAACATCTCTGCCGGAGACCGGGTGATTTGGACCTGGCCCAGTGGCTCAAATGCTCATAATGTAACCAGCACCAGCAGTCCGCAGGCATGGACGGCTTCAGCCACTCTGAATGGCCCGGCTACTTTTACTAATACATTCGGTTTGGGCGGCAATTTTCCATACAAATGCACGGTTCACAATTTCACAGGTTCAATCATTGTTGCAACGAATCTGCCGCCAACCGTGACCATTACCAATCCCGTTTCCGGCACCGTTTTTGCCGCGCCGGCCAACGTGACGATTCAAGCCTTGGCGACGGACGCGGACGGCACGGTGACAAATGTTCAGTTTCTTGTCGGCACGACCGTTTTGACCAACGAAGTCGCCGCGCCATTTTCCGCCACGACCAACAATCTGGCGGCGGGCAATTACACACTTTCAGCCATTGCTTCGGATAATCTCGGCGCAAAAAAAACCAATTCCGTCAGCATCACGGTTGATGTCCCGCCAACTGTGACCATCACCAATCCCGCGTCCGGCACCGTTTTAGCCGCGCCGGCGAATGTGACGATTCAAGCCTCGGCTTCGGATGCGGACGGCACGGTGACAAATGTTCAATTTCTTGTCGGCCCGGTTGTTTTGACCAACGAAGTCGCCGCGCCATTTTTTGGTGTCACCAATAATCTCGCTGTGGGCAGTTACACATTTTCCGCCGTGGTCTCTGACAACGCCGGGCTGACAGCGACGAATGCGGTCACCGTCAGCGTCATTACTCCCGTGCAAGTGACTCTTGGCGCTCCGACACAATCATCCTCCACGAATTTTCAGTTCAGTTATTCAGCGGACGTCGGACTGACTTACGTCATTCAACTGTCCACAGATTTGACTTCGCCCGATTGGATTCCAATTTTTACGAACGTTGCCACGAGTAATCCGATGACATTCGTGGATTCAAACGCGACGAACAACCCCGGATTTTATCGCGTCGAACTGCTGCCGAATCCGTGATTCGTCGTCAAAAAACATTTGAGCGTCCGGTCAAAACAGGCACTGTGGATGAAATTTATGCAGATATGGCGATTATTCATCAACGCATTGCAGTCCAGTTTGTTGATTCTGGTTTTATCCGGTGTAAAATCCGCCGCGTCCATTCCACCATCAAGCGTGGAGGCAACGGGCGCACGTACGTTCATGGCCAAAGGGGTGGTGGAAGAGATCAACGCAGACGCACAGACGGTCATCATCCGGCACGAGGCGGTTTCAAATTACATGGACGCCATGACCATGCCGTTCAAAGTGAAAGAGCAAAAGGAACTGGCCGATTTACGGCGCGGCGATGAAATCACTTTTCAACTCCACGTCACTGAAACCGAAAGCTGGATCGATCAAATCACAAAAATCGGGATGGTTCCGCTGGTAAAAGACACCAGACCGGCTGATTCACAGTCGGTGCAAGTCCGGGTTGCTCCGGCGAAAAATCCGCTGCTCGATTACAAGTTCACAAACGAACTGGGGCAAGCCGTCAGCCTGAACGACTTTCGCGGTCAGGCGCTGGCCGTGACGTTCTTTTACACGCGCTGTCCGCTGCCGGAATTTTGTCCGCGCCTGTCTAAAAATTTTCAGGAAGCGTCGCAAAAGCTCGCAGCCATGACCAATGCGGCAAGCAACTGGCATTTCATTTCCGTTTCCTTCGACACGGAGTTTGACACGCCGGAGATGTTGAAAGCCTACGGAGAAAGTTATCAATACAACCCGGCGCACTGGAGTTTCCTGACCGGGCCGTCGGACAAAATCGCCGAACTCGCCCGCGAATCGGGCGTGACGTATGAATCCGACAACGGCACCATCAATCATAATTTCCGGACGCTCATCGTGGATGCCTCCGGCCATTTGCAGATGGTTTTTCCGACCGGCGGAGATTTGTCGGATCAAATCGTGACGGAAATCATCAAGGCCGCCGCGGTGACGAACCCCGTCGTCGCGGGAAATCAAAGCCATTAAACCCCGTCGTGACCGCGTACCGCAGCCCACGTCAACCGCAACCCTTCCAAAGTCAACTCCGGTTTGACGGCGGAAATCTCCGGCAGCTTTGAAGCAATCAAGTTTGCGTAACCGCCCGTCGCCACAACAGGCAAGTTTTTTATTTTCAATTCCCCTTTCAATTCCGCGAGCAACCCGCGAATCAATCCGCGATAACCGTGAACCGCGCCGATCAACATCGCCTGCTCCGTGCTTTTGCCGACGACATTTTTAGTTTCGCGGATTTTTATTTTTGGCAGCAACGCCGTTTTCTCGTGCAAGTAATCCGTCATCGCCGCGAGTCCGGGAGCGATGATGCCGCCGACGTAATTTCCCGCGCGATTGACAACGTCGAATGTCACAGCCGTTCCAAAATCCACGACGACCACCGGCGCGCCGAAATGAAATTTCGCCGCGACCGCGTTCGCCAGACGATCCGGGCCGATTGAATTTGGCTTTGGATAATCAATGCCCACGCCGCGCACAGTCTTCGACGACAATTCCAAAACATCCAATATCCAAATCGCTCCCACAGTTTTGCGGACGAATGGAGTCGCGCGCGGCACGACGCTGCACAAAACCGCGCCTTCAATTTTCTTTACGCCGATAAATTTTTTGACGAGCGCGGCGGCTTTTCCGCCAAACCATCCGCGCGTCGGAATGTCGGTCTGTTTCAACACACGCCGGTCGTTCGCCAGACCGATGTGCGTGTGCGTGTTGCCGATGTCAAAAAGTAAAATCATTTTTCCAAAATCACGCCGCCGGTGATTTGTTCCAAATGGCCGTATTCCGTGCGCAACAGCAGCGCCCCGCCGTCGTCCAGCGCTTCGGCGCGCCCGCGGATTTTCCGCCCGCCGATCTGAACCGCCACGTTTTTGCCGATGGTCGTGCAATTTTCTTCCCACTCATCCGCGAGCGAGGCGAATTTTCCGGCACAAACCCGCGTGTAATCGCGGTCGAGTTCGCGCAAAATCGCCGTCGCCAGTTCGGCGCGTTCAATCGTCCCGCCTGATTCGATTTTGAGCGAAGTTGCCGTTTTCCGCAATTCCGTCGGAAATTCTTTTACGTCCAGATTCACGTCCACGCCGATGCCGAGGATGACGTGTTTGACGCGATCCACTTCCGCGCTCAACTCCGTCAAAATACCGGCGACTTTTTTTCCGCCGATCAAAATGTCGTTCGGCCATTTGATTTCCGGCTTCAAACCGGTTTCAGATTTGATGGCGCGAAACAAAGCCGTCGCCGCCGCGACTACAAGTTGGGTTGTTTCCTGCGGACGCAAATCCGGTCGCAACAAGACGGAAAACCACAGACCCTTGTGCGCGGACGAAATCCATTTTCGACCGAGCCGTCCGCGGCCTTTTGTTTGCGATTCGGCGAATACGACGACGCCTTCTTTCACGCCGTCGCGCGCCAATTTTTCAATCACGTCGTTCGTCGAGGTCGTCTGCTCGAACACGCGAATGTCGCGCCCGATGATTTTTGTTTTGCCGAGTCGCGACAACAAATCGTCAGCGTGCAAGACATCCGGCGCGCTCAAGAGCTTGTAACCGAAATGCGGGCTGGCCTCGATGTCGTAGCCGAGCGAACGCAATTCCTCGATGCGCGACCAGATCGCCGCGCGGCTGATGCGCAATCGCTCCGCGAGTTCCGCGCCCGAAACGCCGCCGGGATTTTCGCGCAACGCGGAAAGAATTTTGGCGTCCGTTGTCATTCAAAATCCAAACCGATGTCCATGGCGCGCGCGGAATGCGTGAGCGCGCCGACGGAAATGAAATCCACGCCGGTCTCGGCGATCGCACGGGCGTTTGCCAGATTCACGCCGCCGCTGGCCTCGGTCTTCGCGCGGCCTTTTATTTTTTGCACCGCGAGTCGCAGCTGGATTGGGTTCATGTTGTCCAGAAGAATGATGTCTGCGCCCGCATCAGCGGCCTGTTCGACCTGTTCCAAAGTGTCGGCTTCGACTTCGACTTTCAATTTCGGAAATTTTTTCCGGGCGTGTTCAACCGCAACGACAATCGCATTTGGTTTTTCACTTTGCAGCGCGGCAAGGTGATTGTCCTTGATCAAAATCATGTCGAACAGGCCGATGCGATGATTTTTCCCGCCGCCGCACGCGACGGCGAATTTTTCAAACCGCCGCCAGCCGGGCGTGGTTTTGCGCGTATCGAGGATTTGCGCGGGCGTGCCTTTGACGGCGTCAACAAACTGCGCGGTCAATGTCGAGACGCCGGAAAGCCGCTGGATAAAATTCAGCGCGACGCGCTCCGCGCTCAAAATGGCGCGAGCCGGGCCGGAAACTTTCAATAGAATTCCGTCGCTGTTGACGCGCTGGCCGTCTTGCGAAACTTTTTCGATTTTGATTTTCGGCGAAAGTTCGCGGAACGCGGTTTCGGCGAAATCGAGTCCGGCGACGACGAGCGGTTCGCGCGCGCGCATGACGGCTTTGGCCGTCGCCGTTTCGGGTACGGTGGCGAGCGTTGTGGCGTCGCCGCTGCCGATGTCCTCGGCCAGCGCGCTTTTCACTGCGGCGCGGATTTCTTCGCGGCTCAATTCCATGCCTATAAAATGCCCGTGACATGGTGAGATTGTAAATCTTCGTTTTTGTTTGCGTCCGTTCGTGCTTTAATTCGCGCGCATGAGCAAAGGCGTTTTGCTGGTCAATCTCGGTTCGCCCGATTCGACTTCGGTCGGCGACGTGCGGAAATATCTGCGTGAATTCCTGATGGACGGACGTGTGCTGGACTCAAATTGGCTCGTGCGTTTTTGTGTCGTGAATTTTGCGATTCTGCCAAGACGACCGAAGGAATCCGCGCACGCTTACGAAAAAATCTGGCTGCCCGAAGGTTCGCCGTTGGTCGTCACAAGCAAGCGCGTGCAAGCGAAATTGCAGGAGCGCGTGAGCGTGCCGGTCGAACTCGCGATGCGTTATCAAAATCCTTCAATCGAAACCGCGATTTTGAAATTGCGGCAACAAAACGTGACGGAACTTTTTTTGATTCCGCTGTTCCCGCATTACGCGATGTCGAGCTACGAGTCCGCCGTCGTTCGCGTGCAAAAAGTGGCGGGGCGAATCGCGCCGAAAATGCGGATTGAAGTCCAGCCGCCGTTTTTTGATTCGCCGGATTACATTTCAGCCTTGGTCGCGAGCGCGAAAAATTATCTGGAAGGTGGCTACGACCATTTGCTGTTCAGCTTTCACGGAATTCCAGAAAGACATTTGCGCAAATCCGACCCGACCGGCTGCCATTGTCTGGCGAAGGAAAATTGCTGTGAAGTTCCGAGTCCGGCGCATGCGACGTGTTATCGCGCACAATGTTTTAAAACCGTCGCGGCTTTTGTGAAACAGGCGGGAGTGCCGAAAGAAAAATACTCCGTTTCATTTCAATCAAGACTCGGGCGCGACCCGTGGCTGAAGCCTTACACGGATTTTGAACTGTTGGAATTTCCGAAACGCGGCGTGAAAAAACTTTTGGTCGTCTGTCCGGCGTTCGTCTCGGATTGTTTGGAAACACTGGAGGAAATCGGCATCCGCGGTCGCGAAACTTTTTTGTCGGCGGGCGGAAAAGAGTTTGTGGAAATTCCCTGTCTGAACGAGCACCCGGTATGGATTTCAGCGCTTGAGAAAATGGTCCGGCGGTTTCTGTCTTGAAAGCGCGGATCATTTTCGCGCTGTTTCGCGGCCCAGAACGTAGTTGAACTTCAGTTTGACCGTGTCTAAAAGTCTGAAGACACCTTTTTTCTTTTTCGGTTGCGCGACTTGAAGCGGTTCGCACTTGTGGCTGCAGAGCGGGCACAGAAAAACCGGCTGGCCGCCCTTGATGCGCAGGCCGCGGACACAGTCGTTGCACATGATCTCGCTGCAATGAGTGCATTTGTACGTCGCCAGCGCCTTCGAATGTCGCGGGCAAAGCATCGCGCCGTCCGGCAAAACGACCGGCGGTTTCGGGCGGTCGCGTTCAAATTTCGGGATCGCCACGTTGACATCGGTGTTCTCGACGAACAGTTCCACGTCGCCCAATCTCACTTCCTGTCCGCGATCCAGCCACACTTCCATGACGGGTTCGCCGTTGACGAACGTGCCGTTGGTGGAATCGCAATCGCGAATGTAAACGCCGTCAGCAGAGACAACCAGTTCGCAGTGATACGATGAGACGGTGGGATGTTCGATGGGGAAGTCGCAATCCGGGTCGCGACCGACGTGATTGACACCGAGACGCAATTCCAGCGTCCGGTTTTCCAGCCCCGCAGTTTTTATCAGAAGTCTGGCCATATGGCCTCCACCATTTCCAATCCGATGGCATCCTGCTCTTTGATAAAGGAAAAGTCGAGAGGAAAATTGACCGGTTCCGGACGGTCAGGAAGTTATTGCAGCGGATTTTTCGCGAACGCGAATTCCTCCACGGTTTTTCCGCCGATGAGATGTTCTTGGATGATGCGTTCCAAAACCTCCGGCGTGCAGGAATGATACCAGACGCCTTCGGGATAAACGACCGCGATCGGCCCGCTGACGCACACGCGCAGGCAATTGACCTTCGTGCGATAGACCAGCGGTTCCGGTCCGGCCAGATTCAATTCCTTCAGCCGCCGCTTCAAAAATTCCCACGCGACCAGACCCTGTTCCTTCGCGCAACATTTCGGCTCGGTCTGGTCGGCGCACAGAAATATGTGGCGGCGGAATTTTCTGATGCCGAGCGTTTCGACGGCGGCTTGCAGTTCAGTTTTCATGTCTCGATGTGAAATAGGTTAGTCCAATAACGCCTGCAACGGCAACAAGCGCGCCGACGAGCGAGCGAATCCCGATTTTTTCTTTTTCAACGATGCGCGTCATCGGCAGCAAAACGATCGGCGTTGTCGCGACGACCGCCATTACGATGCCGGCGGGGATTTTTTCGAGCGCCCATTGCACGCAAGTCACGCCGAGTGTTTGACCGGCGAGGCTGTTGCCCAGAACCCACGGCCAGATGCGTCTCCATTTTTCCCGCGAGACCTGAAACGTTTTTTCCTCAAACACGCCGCCGTGCGTTTGGGCGGAACGCCATTTTGCTGCGAGCAAAATGATCGCCGGAATCAACACACCGCCGAGAACGCGCTGGTAACCGGTCGTACCGGGATCGGGATGCTCTCCGGCGGCGTGCGCGACGAAATAAGCTTTGCGGCTCAACACCGCGCCATAGGCGCTGCAAAGTCCGGCGAAGGCGGTGAAAAAAATTCCGATCCACAACTGGCGTGGCGGAATTTTTGCATGGTCGCTCGGTGCGAGCGCGATGGCCACTCCGCTCAAAATCACCGCGATGCAAATCAATTCAGTGCCGGTCAGTTTTGTTCCGAGCCACAACCATTCGATCAGGATGGCGAAGAGCGGGATGAAACACTGCACCAATAGAACGGCGCGGCGGCTGCCGAGCCGGGGCAGGGCTTGAAAATATCCGGTGTCGCCGAGGCCGATCCCGAAAAATCCGCTCACGACAAACAGTGGAAACGCCGCGCCCGCAAGTCCGCCGCCAAAAATATGCGCCCACAATCCCAGACAAAGCATCGCGGTGCAGATGCGCCAGAAATTCGCCTCCGCGCCGCCGATCTGTCTGGAACTGCGGTAGCCGCAGATGGCGGAGATGGAGAACAGCAGTGCGGCTAGGAGCGCGGCGAGCATTTACAATTGCTCGTAATAATCGTCCGAGCCGAGTTCGCTGGCTTCATCCACCTGCACGCCGCTTTCCTGAAGGATTTTGGCGATGTCCGGCGCGACCCAGCGCTTGTTCTTGTTTTTGCGACCGACGGGTTTGATGCGGTAACGACCCAACGCGTCGCTTTCAACCAGGCCGCGTTCCTGCATCCGCATCAGCAGCGGCTTGGCCCATTCGGGGTTCTCGTGAAATTTTTTCTTGCCGCTTGACCGCCGGGCGATCTCCTTGGCGCTGACAAATTCCTCACCCCACGTTTTCAGAAAATAAAAAATTTCACGCTCGTCCGCATCCATGACATGAAATTGCCAAAATCCATCGGCAGAGTCGAGGATTTAAAGTTTCGTCGCGACGAACTGCGACAGCTTTTGCGCGTCGGCGTTGAACAAGCGGATGCCCTCGGAAGTTTTTTCCGTCGCCATCGCATTTTCGTTCAGCAGCCAGCGGAATTTCTTTTCATCGAGCGGAATTTTTTCGATTTTGCTTTCGCGCGCGATTTCGGGACTCAATTTGCGCGGCAGCGGCGCGGAGCTTTTCTGCAATTCGCCGAGCAACTGCGGGCTGATGGTCAGTAAATCACAACCGGCGAGTTCGGTGATTTCGCCGGCGTTGCGGAAACTCGCGCCCATGACTTCCGTCGCATAACCGAATTTTTTGTAATAGGAATAAATCTCTTTCACAGAAATCACGCCGGGGTCTTCGGCGGGCGCAAACTCCTTTTTCTCCTTTGCCTTATACCAATCCATGATCCGCCCGACGAACGGCGAAATCAATTTCACCTTCACCTCGGCGCACGCGACGGCCTGCGCCAGAGAGAATAGTAAAGTCAGATTGCAATTGATTCCTTCGCGCTGGAGGATTTCCGCCGCGCGGATGCCTTCCCACGTCGAGGCGATCTTGATGAGGATGCGTTCGCGCCCGATGCCGTGGCTTTTGTAAAGTTCGATGAACCGCCGCGCTTTGTTGACGAGCGCGTCCGTGTCGAAAGACATGTTCGCGTCCGTCTCGGTCGAGACGCGTCCCGGAACGATTTTTAAAATTTCGAGCCCGAAGAAAATCATCAGATCGTCCAGCACGCGCGCCAGCAATTCTTTGCCGCCGGATTTTGTTTTATTATCGGCAACCGCCTTGTCCACGAGAAATTTGTATTCAGGCATCTGCGCGGCTTTCAAGATCAGCGACGGATTTGTCGTGGCGTCCTGCGGCGCGAATTGCTTAAGCGTGGCGAAGTCGCCGCTGTCGGCGACGACTTTGGTGAATTTCTTGAGCTGGTCGAGCTGGGTTTCGGAACTCATATTTTTTACAAAATACGCCTGCTTTCTGCGATGGCAAACTTTTTGACGCGCCTTTGCGCGCCGCGTAAGATGTCGCGTTTCATGAAACAACAAAATTCAATTCCCGGCTTCCGCACCGTTCCGCGCACCGGCGTGATTTACGTCACGCACGAGGCGACGCGCCACGGATTTTCCTACGGCAACGCCGAGTGGGCGAACCTCGGTCAAGGCTCGCCCGAAACCGGAGAAATTCCCGGCGCGCCACCGCGTGTCACCGAAGTCACCATTTCCGAGGCGAGCCGGCAATACGGCCCGGTTGCCGGCAACCAAAAATTGCGCGAGGCCGTCGCCGATTTTTACAACGCCACTTATCGGCGCGGAAAAAAATCCAGATACACCGCCGACAACGTCAGCATCGCCAGCGGCGGACGCCTCGCACTCACGCGCCTCGCCAGCGCGCTCGGCAACATCAACATGGGCCATTTTATTCCCGACTACACGGCCTACGAAGAACTCTTGAGCGTGTTCAAGGCGTTCACGTCCATTCCCATTTTGCTGCGCGCCGAGCACGGTTACAAGATTTCACCCGCCGATCTGAAGGAGGAAATCCTCGGACGCGGCTTGAGCGCGCTGCTCGTCAGCAATCCGTGCAACCCGACCGGCCAGTTGATGCAAGGAAAAGAATTGTCCGCGTGGTGCGACCTTGCGCGCGAATGCCAATGCTCGATGATTTTCGACGAATTTTATTCGCATTACATTTATTCCGAAAAAAATTCCGCAAAACCAAAAATGGCTTCCGCCGCCGAATTTGTTGAAGATGTGGAAAGTGATCCAATCATCGTCGTGGACGGCCTGACAAAAAACTGGCGCTATCCCGGCTGGCGAATCAGTTGGACGCTCGGACCGAAAGCCGTGATTGAAGCGATCGCCAGCGCCGGTTCATTTCTCGACGGCGGCGCGAACCATCCGTTCCAAAACGCCGCGCTGCCATTGCTTGATCCAAAGAATGCCGAACAGGAAACGCTCGCCATCCAAAAACATTTTGGAAAGAAGCGCGCGCTGCTTTTGTCGCGGCTGAAAAAAATGAACATCGGCGCGGACGCCGCGCCCGCCGGTGCGTTTTACGTCTGGGCGAATCTGGCGAAGCTGCCGAAACCGCTCGACGACGGCATGAATTTTTTCCGCGAAGGTTTGAAGGAAAAAGTCATCGTCGTGCCCGGCGTGTTTTTCGACGTGAACCCCGGCAATCGCCGAACGCACGCTCGCTACAAAAATTATTGCCGCATCAGCTTCGGCCCGGAGATTGAAAAACTCGAACTTGGCCTCGACGCCTTCGAGCGCATCATCAAGAAGTTTAAATAGATTTCAAGAATTCCGCGATTTGCTCCGCCGCGTTGCAGCCGGATACGATGGAATCCGCCAGCGAAACCCCGTCGCGAAAATGTCCGGCGAAAAATAATCCGCGCGCTTTCGATTCGATTTCATCCATGAGATTTTTGAATTTGCCATAGCCGACGTTGTATTGCGGAATCGCCTTCGGATAAAGCGTGACGTGTTGGAACACCGGCCTGCCTTTCACGCCGAGCAGCACGCGCAAATCTTCGCAGACCAACTCGACCAGTTTTTCCGGTGGCAGCGACGCCAGTTCCGGATAACGCTCGCCGCCGATGTAGCTGGAAAGCAAAATGTGTCCGGCAGGCGCGCGGTTTGGAAACAGTGACGAGGAAAAAATCGTTCCAAGGATTCTGAAGCCCTCGATTTTCGGGATCAGCATCCCGAAACCTTCGCACGGATGCGTCACGTCTTCGCGACGAAAGCCAAGAACCACGCTCGCGACCGGCGCGTAACGGATTTCGGAGAAAGTGGAAAAATTCAGCGGCGTTTGTGATTCAATTTTCAGTTCGGCCAATTTGTAAGCCGTGCCGCAATAAATCACTGAGCTGTGTTCAAATTCACCGCTTGAAGTCGTCACGCGCCAACCGTCCTTTGTTTGCAATAGTTTTGTGACTTGCGTGTTCAGCTTCAACGAATCACTGAGCTGCGAGGCCAGCGCATCCGGCAAAACTTGCAAACCTTCGTCGAACGAAAATTTTGGCGCGCGGTCCTTGGAAATTTCACCGCTCTTCTTCCGTTCGCTCGCGCCGAAAAACTGGCCTTTGATCAGCGAACCATATTTCTCCTCGAGTTGCGCGAGTTTCGGAAACGCATGTTGCACCGAAAGTTTGTGCGGATCGCCCGCATAAACTCCGGCGACGAGCGCGTCCACCAGCCGGTCGAGAAATTCCTGATTCAACCGGCGCGTGACAAATTCCGCTACGCTTTCTTCCTTGCCGTCGCGTCGCGGCGGCACGAACGGCTCGCGCATCAATGCGAACTTCGCTTTCGCGCTCAACAATTCCGACGTGAAAATTCCGGCCTGCGAAGCTGGCATTGCGACCGTTCGTTTGCCATGGACGACGAATCGCGCTCCCGCGTTCGGATTAGTGTCCAGCCGGCGCGATTCCAATCCCGCGTCGCGGATGAGTTCGGAAATTTTCGGCGACGTTTCGAGCAGCGTGTTCGGGCCGGATTCGGCGAGAAAACCATTTTGCCGCGACGACTGGATGACGCCGCCGGCGCGGCCGCCCGCTTCATAGACCGTGACCGGCACGCCTTTGCGCTTCAGATAAAACGCGGCGGTCAACCCCGTGATGCCAGCGCCGATGATTGCGATGGATTTCATTTGGAACTTTCTTTGGATGCTGGGAAAAAAACTGTTTTGTCACTTAAATGAATTTTGAATTCTTCAAGTGAAAATCTTCCAATTTTCCACGGAATCAATTCTTTTGCTTCATCGTGATGCTCCAAAGAATCTCTCAAGCCGATTACTCCATAATTTTCTCTAACCATCACCCACGCCTTTTCGCCCGCGCGGCGAGCAAATCCTGGATGAACATCAATCAGTTTTGGCTCTTGATACGAAGCAATATTGATCCTGTATATTTTTTCGAGTGCATCATGATAAGCCAATGCTTTGTTAACATAGGTCATTATTTGCTCATTGGAATAAATTGCGAGTGGACGAGTTGTCCTGACTTCTTTGCCGGAAAAAGAATAATCTGAATGAAAAATGGCGTTTCTTAATTCTCTATTCCAAACCTCTTCAAGAGGGGTCACGATTGCTGTCAAATCCAGCGGCACTGATTCATGTCTGATTTGCCTGATTTTATCGCCAGGACTTTGAGGTGCTCCATTTTTTTTTGGTGGGAAGCAATGCGTTTTGAATCTCAATCCGCGAGCCACCCTAACCATGTTCATCAAAATTTCATACGGTTCAGATGCTTCAACTATGTGGCCGTAAAGCCACAGCTGCAAATGGCGTTCCGCCTCGTAAGTCTCAACTTTCTCGTGAAGGGACATCATTGCAGGAATCATTTGAAGTGTTGTTTCATAGGGGTCCCAACCAGCGTCTTGAAGGCCACGGACTCGAAGCAATGAAAGGATAAACTCAAATTCGGAAGATGCTTTTGCCTTTTCAAAAGCAGGATAAAAACAACCAAGATATTTTAAGACAGAATCTAAATAAATTTTCTTAAAGCCGGTGTCATCGAGCTTCGACCGAACTTCTTCGGTAAAAGACCAAACTCCATCGTCACGCTTTAGAAGTCCAAACTTTTCAAAATTTTGCATTGAATTTTCAAATCGTCCGCGAATGTTTCCGTTCGCCCGACGGCGCGAGCGTGTTGTCGAAGCACATCGCGAGGTTGCGGATGAACAGGCGGCCGGTGTCGGTGACTTCAAAACCAGCGGGCGAAAAATGAATCAATCCGTCGGCGGCAAATGATTTCAACGCCGCGAGTTCGTCCGCAAAATGTTCCGCGAAGTTGACGCCGAGTTTTTGCGACATGGCGGCGTAATCGAGCGACAAATCGCACATCACGCGTATGATGGTTTCGCGGCGGGTTTTGTCCTCGTCCGTCAAAAAATATCCGCGCGTGAACGGGGTTTTTCCGGCGTCGAGCGCGGAGTAATAATCCGGCAATTCTTTTTCGTTCTGCCAATAGGCGTCGGGGATTTGAGAAATCGAAGACATGCCGAACGCGTAAATGTCCGCGTTGGCGCGCGTGCTGTAACCCTGAAAATTCCGCTGCAAGGTTTTGTTGCGCTGCGCCACGGTCAGTTCGTCGTCCGGCCGCGCGAAATGATCCATGCCGATGTAGACGTAGCGGTTGTTTTCCGTGAGCCGTTCGATGACATTCTTGAGCAACTGCAATTTCACCTCGGCGGTCGGCAGGATTTTTTGCTCCAGGATTTTTTGCGCGGGTTTCACCCACGGCACGTGCGCGTAGCTGAACACGGCGAGGCGGTCGGGCGACATTTCCAAAACCGTGTCGAGCGTGCGGTTGAAAGAATCGGCGGTCTGAAACGGCAGGCCGTAAATCAAATCGAAATTGACCGAGCCGAAGCCGGATTCGCGCGCCCAGTCCAACGTCTGCTGCGTCAAATCGCGCGGCTGGATTCTGTGAATCGCTTCCTGAACCTGCGGATCAAAATCCTGCACGCCGAGCGACGCGCGATTAAAACCGATTTCGCGCAGCGCGACGATATGCTCGCGCGTGAGCCGGCGCGGATCAATTTCAACTCCGGCTTCGATGTTGTCGGCGAACTTGAAATATTTGTGGATGATGCCGCCGAGTTTTCTGATTTCGTCCGGCTTGAGAAACGTCGGCGAACCGCCGCCCCAATGCAGTTGGACGACTTTGCGTTTCGGATTCAGCCGCGACGCCATCTGCGCGACTTCCTTTTCGAGATAATCCAGATACGGCAAACCTTGCGCGTGGTCTTTGGTGATGACGGTCGTGCAGCCGCAAAACCAGCACAGTGTTTCGCAGAACGGTATGTGAAAATAAATCGAAAGGTCACGCTCGGATTTATTATTTTCGGAAATTTTTTCAGCGAGTTCCGGCCACTTGAATGCGTCGGTGAATTTCGTCGCGGGCGGATAGCTGGTGTAACGCGGCCCGGCCACGTTGTATTTTTTTACCAGATCCAGATTGACGTTGAGTGCGCTCATTTGAAATGGCGAACCGTGCTTACCAGACTTTCAATGCACTCGAGTTTGGCTTCCGGCGGCACGCCATGACCGAGATTGAAAATATGTCCGCTTGCGCCGCGCATTTCAGTCAAAATTTTCTGCGTTTCCGCCGCGACTTTTTCCGGTGTCGTCATCAGTAAAAATGGATCGAGGTTGCCTTGGACGCCGATATGTTCCGGTAATTTTTTGCGGACGTCGGCGAGCCGCACGCCGGAATCAATCCCCAAGATGTTCGCGCCGGTTTCCACAAGCGTGTCCCAGCTTCCGTGAACGTCCTTTGAAAAGACGATTACCGGAACGGTGCTGTTCAGCCCTGCGATGATTTGCTTGATCCAGTTCGCGGACGCCGCGGCGAACGCGCTTTCCGGCAGCAATCCGCCGAGGCTGTCGAAGATTTGCACGGCGTCCACGCCCGCGACGATTTGCATCTGCAGCAGACGCGTGACGGCGACGGTCAATTTCTCCATCAGCATCAAAAAAATTTCAGGCTGCGTGTAAAAAAGATTTTTCGCGCGGGTGAATTCCTTGACGCTGCCGCCTTCGAGCATGAAGTTGGCGAGCGTCCACGGCGAACCGGCGAAACCGATGAGCGCGGTTTTGTCGCCGAGGTTTGACTTCACGAGTTGCAGCGCGCGCGGGATGTACTCCAGTTTTTCCGGCAGGGCGGCGACGTTGAGTTCCTTGATGTCGGTCGTTGTTGCGAGAACGAAATTCATCGCGATGCCGCCGCCGTCGCGGAATTTGTAGCCCTGACCCAGGCCTTCGGCGGTGACGAGGATGTCGCTGAACAAAATCGCCGCGTCGAAATCGAACCGGTGGACCGGCTGGAGCGTGACTTCGGCGGCGAGTTCGGGCGTGCGGACGAGTTTGAGAAAACCGTGTTTGCCCTTGAGCTTGCGATATTCCGGCAGAGCGCGCCCGGCCTGGCGCATCAGCCAGACCGGCGGGCGGTCAACGGGTTTGCAGCGGCACGCGTCGAGAAACCGCCAGCGGTTCGTTTCCGATTTGGTTTGGTTTGCGGAAGCGACAGTCATTTTGCGTGGCAGGATACGTCGAAATCCGTCCGGCGGCGAGCGCGTTATTGTTGCAGCATGGGAATCCGCCAGACTTTGACGGGTTTCGGAAAACCGGTGAATTTTTCCTCGCCGGAAATTCCAGTCTGTCGGATTTCGGCGAGAAATTTTTGCGTTTCGACACGCTGGTAAATTTCATCGGCGAGAACAAGGTCGTCGCCGCGGCAATGGCCGACGAGCCGCGCGGCAAGGTTGACCGTCGTGCCGAAAAAATCGAGGCAGTCATTGGCATTGACCGCGAGGCACGCGCCGGCGTGAAGGCCGGATTTCAATTGCAGGCGCGCATTTTGTTTTGAATTCGCGCGCGAAAGTTGCTCGTGCATTTCACGGGTCGCCGCGAGCGCTTCCGGCAGATTGCTGAAAACGGCCATGATCGCGTCACCGATGGTTTTGACGACCGTGCCGTGTTGCGCCGCCACGACATCGTGCAGGATTTTGAAATGGTCGCGCACGAGTACATAGGCGGGCGCATCGCCGATGCTCGAATACATCGCGGTCGAGCCGCGCAAATCAGTGAAGAGGACGACCTGCGAGCCGACGCTGACCCGCTCGGTCGGCGAGATGACTTCGCGCGCGAACAGATCGCGGAACTCCTGCCAGTTCGTGACGCGCGCGGCTGTCAAAATATCGTCATCCCACCGGCTTTCTTCAAGTGCGAGTTGAACGGGAAATGTGTTCGGGTTGAAAACGGAAAGTTTTTTTCCCGCATGGAACTCAAATTTTTCCGGCGCGCAAACAATTTCGACTTCGTCTGGCGGCAGCGCGGAAGTTTCTTTGACTTGGGGCGAATGCAGGCGGAATGCAGGGTTAAGTTCGGGCAGTTTCCATTCGCGCCGTTCGTCCGGTTCGAGAAAAATCTGGCTGGCGACGTGCGGTTTGCCGCCCGGCCCGACGAGGCAAAAAGTCTGCTCGTCGCACGGGCGCACGGATGGATGGACGGAAAATTTCAGTTCGACGGACTTGTCGAACTCGGCGTCGAACTTGATGTTGCAAACGTCGCAGTGCGCGGCGCGGGAGAGTTGTGCGAGCGATGTGTTGCGCGGCAGGCGGGTGGAGCGGCAGTTCGGGCAAAGAACTTCCCAGCTCAAATTCAGCAGCCCGGCGCGCGTGCCGTGCAAAAATAATTTCAGGACCTCCCAGCGGTCGGCGTTCCATTTTCGCGCGACGGCGAAAGGCCGGATGCGCGACAATTCCACGTCCGGCGAACCGGCGATCAATTCGCGCAACTTTTCAACGAGCGGCAGATTTTCCGCGCGTAATTTTTTCAGACCGTTTTCGAGCGCGGTTTCGTCCGGCGTGGCCGACGGCAGTTTCGGCATGACGGCGCGTTGCCGTCCGGCGAGATGTTCGCCGACATCGCGGATCAACGCGCTCATATCGCGCATGGCTTTTGGGCCGAGAATTTTCCGCGCCAGAAATTTTCCAAGGGCGTTGCGCGGCGTGAAGCGGGCGAAAATTTCAATCGCGCAGCCGGAAACAGTTTCGTTCAGACGCAAACCCGTGACGCTTTCCGCGAACGGCCCGGAAAAATAAACGCGACGGACCTGGTAAAATTCCGGTTCCGTCCACTCGAACGGAAATTCGCGCCACGCGAGTTTGAAGCCGAAGATTTTCGCGCGCGCTGTGACTTCGCTGCCGCCTTCGGGCAGCGGTTTGATCTCATATTTCACCGGCGGCAGCCCGATGGCGCGGTTGATCCAGTCCGTTTTGGCGAGAATCGGCCAGACTGCCGCGCGCGGTTGCGGCAGTTCCACTGTTCCGACGATTTTGACCAGTCCAGCCATGCGCAGAAATCTAACAATGACAAGGTGATTTGGACAGCGCGGCGATGAAAATTTTTCCGCAACTTTGCGCGCGGCTCGGTTTTTAATTTTCAGACGATGAAAGACAAGCTTCAAAACGAATTGCGCGGACTGCTCTCGCGCCTGCCTGACGCGCCCGTCGCATCGAATTTCACCGCCCGCGTGATGCAGGCCATCGAGCTTGAAGAAGCGAGGGCCGCGCGTGTGCGCAATCCGATCCGGTTTTGGCGCGTGCTGGTGCCGCGCGTGGCCGTTGCTGCGGCCATGATCCTGTTCGCCGGCCTGACAGTCCAGCATCACGATCTGAATGTTCAACGCGCCGCGCTTGCCCAAAATGTCGCGCTGGTCGCGGCGTCGCAACCGCTGCCGAGTGTCGAGGCGCTGAAAAATTTTGACGCCATCCAGCGTATGAGCCAGCCGCAACATGCTGACGAGGAATTGCTGGCGCTGCTCCAATGAATTTTTTGCGGCAGACGCGCTGGTGGTTCGCCATTCTCGTGGCGGGGCAGAGAATGGTTCTCCCGTTGATCGCCGAAAATTCCACAAACATTCCGGCTTCTCTAAAATCACTTTCCGCCCGGACGAATTTTGCAATGCCGCCGCTGCCGCCGGCTCCGCAATCGCCGGTGAAAATTTTCCGCGACCTGCTGGCGATGAGTCCGCAGGAACGGAAAAATTATCTGACCAACCGCCCGCCGCAAATCCGCGAGCGCATCCTCGCCAAGGTGAACGAGTATCTGGCGCTGGATCCGGCCGAACGCGAGTTGCGGCTGCGCGCGACGGAATTGCGCTGGTATCTGATGCCGTTGCTGCGCAGTTCGCCGACGAACCGCGACGCGCAGCTCGCCCGCGTGCCCGACGACATCCGCGGACTGGTCAGGACGCGGCTCATCCAGTGGGAAATCCTGCCGCCGCCGCTGCAAAAGGAGTTTTTGGAGAACGAACGCACGCTTCATTATTTTTCGCACGTGGATTCGACGAACGGGCCGCCGGAACCCGGCTGGAGCGGCAAACCGGGCGGCGAAGACCAGGCGCGATGGAACGCCCTTTCGGAGCAACAGCGCCAAATCATGACCGCGCAGTTCAATCATTTTTTTGAACTCGCTCCGGGAGAAAAACAAAAAACGCTGGACACCTTGTCCGACGCCGAGCGCGTGCAGATGGAGAAAACCCTGCAAACATTCGACAAACTGCCGCCACAGCAGCGGCTCGAATGCGTCCACGCGTTCACGAAATTCGCTGGGATGAGCCCGCAGGAACGGGCGGAGTTTTTGAAGAACGCCGAGCGCTGGTCGCAGATGCCGCCAAAAGAGCGGCAGGCCTGGCGCGACCTTGTGGCACAAGTCCCCAAATGGCCGCCGTTGCCGCCGAAAATCCAGCCGCGCGCGCATCCGACCGTCGCCACAAATCTGGATTGAACGGCGAGATTCAAATTTCAATTTCATCCGCTCTGTTCTAATTTCCCTTCGTGCATCCGATCGCTTTCAAACTCGGCTCGTTCACGATTCATTGGTATGGCGTGATGATGGCGCTGGCCTTCATCGCAGGACTGTGGACGGCCATGCGCCGCGCGCGTCGCGAAAAAATTTCCGGCGAGACGATCGCCGACGTGACTTTGTGGCTGATGATCGGGGCGATTCTCGGCGCGCGCTTCGTTTATGTGACGACGTATTGGAAGGAGGAATTCGCCGATCAGCCGCTCTCGGAAATTTTCATGATCCAACACGGCGGACTCGTTTACTACGGCGGACTCATCGGCGCGGCGATCGCCGGAATCATCTACATCCGCTGGAAAAAACTGCCTCTGTGGAAGATCGCCGACATCGTCGCGCCGAGCATCGCGCTGGGCAGCATGTTCGGGCGCACCGGCTGTCTGCTCAACGGCTGCTGCTACGGCCGCCCGACCGGTTTGCCGTGGGGAATCCGTTTTCCAGCCGACCATCCGACCGGCGGCGTGCCGGTTCATCCAACGGAAATTTACGACGGTTTGTTGAATCTGGTCCTGTATTTCTTTCTCGCGTGGATGTTCCGCCGCAAAAAATTCGACGGCCAGATTTTTGCGACTTACCTGCTTTGCTATGCCATCACGCGTTCGTTCGTGGAATACTTTCGCGGCGATTACACCAATCTCCATTACCATCTCGGCCTCACGCCCGCGCAATGGATCGGCGTGCCGATTTTTGTCACCGGACTTGCACTTGCAGTGATTCTGTCGCGCCGCGCGCCCGCGAAATGAAGCCGCCCATCTTCATCGCCGGGCCGACTGCGGTTGGAAAATCTGAAATCGCCCTTTTGCTTGCCGAAAAAATCGGCGGCGAAATCATCTCCGCCGATTCGATGCAGGTTTATCGCGGACTCGACATCGGCACGGCCAAGCCAAGTGCGGCTGAACGAAAGGGAATTTCGCATCACCTCATTGACATCTGCGACCTGACGGAAAATTTTGATGCCGCGCAATTCATCCGGCTCGCGCAAAAGGCGGTGGAAGAAATCCAGTCGCGAAATAAAACTCCGGTTTTCTGCGGCGGCACGGGACTTTATTTCAAGGCGTTCTTGAGCGGACTCGGTGAAGCGCCTGCCACCAATCCAGAACTGCGCGCCGAACTGGAAGCCGCGTCGTTCGAATCGTTGCTGCGCGAATTGAAAGAGCGCGATGCCGAAGCTTACGAAAAAATTGACAAACAAAATCCGCGCCGCGTCATCCGCGCGGTGGAAGTGATCCGGTTGACGGGAAAAAAGTTTTCCGAACAACGCGCCGAGTGGAAGGAGCAGGGTGCTCTCCCCATTAAAACAAATTTTTATTGCTTTACTCGGCAGGCCGCTGATTCGCACGCGCGCATCAACGCGCGGGTGGATGCGATGTTCGCGCGCGGGCTGGTGGATGAGACGCGCGGATTGCTCACGCACGGCCTTGAGCAAAACAAAACGGCGATGCAGGCCATCGGCTACCGGCAGGTGGTGGAACATTTGCGCGGCGAACGCCCGCTGGCGGAAACGATTGAACTGGTGAAAAGCCGCACGCGGCAATTTGCCAAGCGGCAACTGACGTGGTTCCGTCGCCAGCTTGATCCGGAATGGATCGGATTGAAGCCGGAGGATTCTCCGCAGGAGATAGCACGGAAAATCCAAGTCTGATCAAGTCCGATTATCAATTTTTCGCGTGTTTTCCATTAAAAGCAGGCTTTTGAGGGGACAAACCAAGCTCGAAATGCCACAAAGCAAGCTTGGAAGCTTTGGACACATTGCAAGACCGCTTTCAAGGCGTGAAGAAACAATGACCCTAAGATTTTCATGGAATGTAATAAGGTTTTCAATTTCGACGGTCATTTTTGGTTTTAAGTCATCATGAACTTCGTCGAAGCCATCAAGAAACAGCACCAACTTTTTTGTAGATGCAATGTCTTGAAATATTTCCTCATCAATTTTAATCCCAAGCTCTTGAAATGCCGATATGATGGCCTGAAGAAGCGTCTGCGTTTGTTGGATTCTGCGCAATTCAAGAAATACGGGGAGATATTCGCCTCGAACTAATTCAACAGCGCAAAGATACCGAAGAAAAATTGATTTTCCTTGTCCTGCTATACCTTCAATTAAAAGACTGCCATTAGATTCAAAATCTGAAAGTGATGCAATCTTTGTCCGTTTATTTTCAAATGTAATATGTTGTTGGCAGTAAAATGTTGATAGATCAACTGATTTATCAACTTGCCAAAGCGTCTTGACGTGTCTTACATGCGCGATTCGAGTGGCTAACCGACCAACGTCGCGAGAAGTTCGCCATTTTTTAAGAGTTTTTTGAGTTGCGGTTTTTCCAGAGCTATAAAGTTCTTCGAGAACTTTACTCAATGCCTTTTTAGCTGCGATTGCAGCTCCCGCTAATTCCAATCCAGTAGGCATAATTTTTAATATAGCTTAATTTGCTTCGTTTCCCTCGGCCTTTTGACGACGACTTCGATTTGGGATTTGTTTTTCGCGATCATGTTCGCGGGCAAAATGCCGCGCCAGAAAACGTTCGGGTAAATCACCGCGCCGCGGCCGAGGATGCTGCCGGGGTTCAGCACGGCGTTGCAGCCGGCTTCCGCGCCGTCGCCCAGCAGCGCGCCGAACTTGCGCAGGCCGGTGTCGAACGGCTCGCCGTCAATCTCGACGGTGATGTTGCCGGGGAAAAGTTTGAAGTTGGAAATCTTCACGCCCGCGCCGAGGTGCGCCTTGTGGCCGAGGATGGAGTCGCCGATGTAATTGAAGTGCGGCACCTGCGCGCCGTTGAAGAGCAGCGAGTTTTTCAGCTCGGACGAATTGCCGACGACGCAGCCGTCGCCGATGATGACGTTTTCGCGGATGTAGGCGTTGTGGCGGATCTGGCAATTTTTCCCGATGATGGCCGGGCCTTTGATCATCGCGCCGTCCTCGACAACCGTTCCTTCGCCGATGAAAACTTTTTCGCCGATGAACGCGCGGCCTTCGCATTTGTTGCGAAGTTCGGGTTTAAGATTCGCGGCGATATAGGGTTCGATTTTCTTGAGCGCTTCCCACGCGAATTTGCAGCCGTCGAAGATGGCGGCGTGCTCGGTTTGCTTGAGATCAAACAAGTCGGCAGGTTTGAACATGACGGCAGGTTAGGCCAAACACCGGCGACGGAAAAGCGCAAATGATTCTCGACGCGGCGTCCGGGGACAGACAACATGGATTCATGCCATTCGACTGCAATCACAACATCCGGATTTTTCTGATCGGATCCTTGTTATTGCCGTCCGCTTCGACCAGCGCTGCTGAAAAACACACGTTCAAGGCCGAAGCCGATGGTGTTAACCGGCAACCCTTGTCGTCAAGGCCCGCTGACTGCCATGCCCATGAACAAACTTCCACGTCATTTAATCCGGGGCTTCTTAAGCCTGATCATCATTTGTGTCGGCTCCATTGGCTACGCACAGGAATTATATGTCGGCGCCAACTATCATCCGCACGATTCAGACCCGGAAACCTGGTCGCGCGATATTCAAATGATGCAAAAGGCCGGGTTCCGTGTCGTGCGGATGGGGCACCTTGCCTGGGACAGTTACGAGCCGAAGGATGGCCAGTTTGATTTCGCCTGGTTTGACCAGGTGATGGATAAAATGAATGCTGCCGGGATCAAAGTCATCCTGGACATCGCCGTTCACCCGGCACCGCTCTGGCTGCATCACAAATATCCCTCCATCGATATTGTGGATCCGAGTGGCAACCGCCAATACCCCAACCACCGTTACATGGATGACATAGGTGATCCTCATTACCAGGAGCACGCTCTCCGCTTCGCCGATGCGCTCGTGAGCCATTATGCAAAGCATCCGGCCCTGCTTGCCTTCGGCCTCGACAACGAGACAGGTGACGGTCCGATTTCGTATTCGGCAACGGTCAGAGACCGTTTCATCGTTTGGCTGAAGGCCAAGTACGGCAATGTCGAGAATCTGAACAAGGCGTGGGCCGGCCAGCGCTGGTCGCGCCGCATCGGCGACTTCGACGAAATCGGCCTCCCGCTTTCGGGGGAAGGCGTTCCCGGCTCACCCGAGCGCGTGCTTGATTTCCGGCGGTTCATTTCAGACGAAATCAACGGATTCCTGCTGAAATTGATCGACCACGTGAACACCAATGCTCCGGGCGTCCTGATCACCGGCAACTTCTGGTACTTCAGCAACATGAAATATTTTGATTTTGCGAAGATCGCCTACACGGGGAAAATCACGCGATGCGCCGACGGATTTTATCCGGGCAACTCGCTGCAAAAAAACGAAGGGATCGAAAACGCGTTGTTTGGAATAGCCCGCGTCCGATTCGAAAACACCACGCCGTTTTGGTGCACCGAATTCACCACCATGACGGCGGTGCCGGGTTCCATCCGAAAATCAGCCTATGCCTCCCTGATGCTTGGCAATCAACTGGTCTGCGGCTGGACATGGCAGAGCATGCACGCCGGCGAGGAACAATTTCTGGAAGGCATGGTGGATTGGGACGGCCAACCCAACCGTAAATACTACGAGTATAAAACCATCGCCGCGGAGTTCCGGAAAATCGAACGATACGGGTTCCCGTATCAGCCGCGTCCCGAGGTCGCTCTTGCCTTCTCCTTTCCCAGCCAGATTGCCAGCGGACGCTTCCCGGAACCGCACGATGGTCAGGTTCAGACCGCCTTCAATGTTTTCAACAAGCACAATGTGGATACGCGAGTCGTTGATCTCACCCAGAGCCAGTTGCACTACAAACTGCTTGTCGTGCCAGGCGTCACCGTGATGGATGAAACTTCCGCCAACAAGATCCGCGAATTTGTCAAAGGTGGCGGCACCGTGGTGATGACCAGCTATTCAGCGATGCTGGACGAACACAATCAAGTGTTTTCAACTCCGCTTCCGGGCCGCCTGAATGATGTTTTCGGCATCCGTGTGTCCGGCTTCGAGGAATCCGAATTCATGAATGAATTGTCGCGCCTGGGTCTGCAAGGCGGACAATTGCGCGTGAATTATCGGGACCGCAATCTCGACTGCCAATCGCCGCATTTTGATGTCATTGAACCAAAGGACGCCGATGTCATCGGCAAAATTGTGGGTTTGGACCGGGATTATCCGGTGGTGACGACCCATAAATTCGGGGCAGGTACTGCCATTTACGTGGGGCTGCCAGCCAGGGAGGAACTCCTGAATGCTGTCCTCGAGGAATGTATTGACCGGCTCACCATCAACACGGGACCGAACGTGCCGGCAGGCGTAATGGCGCGGCAGATTAATGCCACACACATCCTTTACCTGAACCTGGATGGCACGGCCAAACACGTGGAATTGAAAGGCCATTCTCGCAGTATCCTCCACGACCAGGACTACGAGGACGGATTTTCTCTCGGACCCTACGAACCGGAATTTGTGGAAACCCGATAGAGCTTCGCTCCACCGTTCGAAACACCAAATTTCCATCAGAGCACTTTGGACAAAAGGTTCCGCCAACTGTAATCTGGCCTTCCATCATGGTTTCGGAATGACAATTGTGGAAAGCGCGTTATTTTAACGGCTGAAACCGATTGTTTGGCGGATGCCCCCGTAGCTCAAATGGATAGAGCAGCGGTTTCCTAAACCGTTGATCCCAGTTCAATTCCGGGCGGGGGCGCCATTGCCGGAT
>CAZHXG010000015.1:0-46014 GCA_964536285.1 uncultured Bifidobacteriaceae bacterium | reverse complement strand
TGACCGAGCCTTGTTCGCGCCGGCTGATGGCAAGGAACGCGATGGCCATGACGAGTGTCACGGAAAGCAAAATCAACGTGAGGATGAGCGCGATGCCGCGTTCGGAGGACAGAGAACGGATGCCGGAAGCCGGATCACCGACTTCTGATTTCTGATTTCTGTCTTCTGTCGGTTTGATTTTCATTGGTATGCGGACGGGTCAACGTTCGGAATGGAAACGCGCTGGCGAAAGACGTGGACCTTTCCGGATTGTCCGGCAAGGTAATTATCCCGCTGCTGCCCGGCGGACAAAGATTCTGCACGCTGCAACGTCCGGTCTTCGAGCACGGCCATTTCGATCTCTACGGACGCGGGAAGCGCGCTGCTGTAAAAAGAACAGTCGACTTCATTCGGAATAAATTCGCCGGAGAAAAACATGGAATTGGTCGTGATGTTTTTTCGGCTGGAAACTATCAACGCGCCGTTCGTGTCAAACGCATGCAGGCGAAGATTTATCACGCCGTCAATCAGGTGGCTGTCATTTGTGGGAGTGGAAAGAGTGGAAAGAAAATTTTGAAAATCGTTGTAAAACAGATTGGAAACCGAATTCAACGCCGCCATGGGATGATTCGTCGAAAAGCGATAAAGCGAATAAAGATTGGTCGGCGACACATACACCGCGTAGCCCGTGCCATACCAAGTCGGCGCCCCGTTCTGGTTTCCTGAACTCAAGATGAAAAAACTCTCCACGATGTTTGTCCGCTGAGTGTTCGGATCGGTAACGCCAATCAATGACTGATTCAGCGACTGGTAATTGTTGTTATTCGTGACACAAAAATTCACTGTGCCAAGAAAATTAATAGCGGGATTATTCGTCTGACCAAGCGACGGCGACATCCCCTTCAAATCTCCGGTGATCAAATCCATCACGGCGCGTCCGCCCTCGAGCACGTCGGCTTGCGTGGCGCTGGCGCGGAACGCCGCTTGCGTGCTGTTGAACACGGTCATCAGCGCCAGCACGATGAGCGAGAGCAGCGTCACCACCACCATGACTTCGATGAGGGTGAAGGCGCAACGCATTGTAGGAGACGATATCAGGAGTCTCTGACTTTCGTCCAATTTGAGCCTTGTGACCTCGGCTCCTACAAAATGTAACTTGATTTTTTTCACGGCGCGTTGGTGAACGATTGCGACTGGTAAAAATACAGGCTGTTGTTGGTTGCGTCCTGCACGAGTTGTCCGGCGACGAGCGCGCGAAATGTCTGGCGTCCGGTGCCGATGCCGCCGTTGGGCAGAATCGGCCAGAGAAACGTCAGGCGCAGTTCGTGCAGGTTGGCGGTCAGATTTGTGGTGTAGAGCGAAGGCGCATTCATGTCCGTCGCCACCGGCGCGTTGACGCAAAGGATGCGATAAGCAAAAGTGTCGCCCGCCGGATTGCTCGAATCACCATGTATGACTGGATTGTCTTGCGGCGGTTTTTCCACCGCCGGGCCGCTGATGGAACGGACGTAGGCGACGACGTGATTGCTGATTCCCCCGTTAAGAAGATTCGGGATCGGCGCTCTACTGTTTGCATCAATATATTCCGGCGTGCTTAAAAGTCCGACGATGCGAACGCCGTTGGTGATTGGATTAAAAGATAAATTAAGCGGCAGCGACCATGTAACTGAAGAATTGTTGTAAGTGTAACCATTCACTCCATTGTTGCCAGTGGGCAAATTATTTTTGAATTCCGTCCAATAATTCGTGATGGCATAAACGTAATTCGTCAAATCGTCCAGCCCGCGCGCGCCGCCGCGGATGGCCTCGATGAAAACGGTCGCGTCCTGGTTGATGACGGTCTGCTCGCGGTTGTCACGCTGCTCCCTCATACCGAGCGGCAGCACGCCGATGATGGCGACGAGCGCGATGCCGATGACGGCCAGGCTGATGGCGATCTCGACCATCGTGAAGGCCGATTGCGCCCGGCGAAAATATGTCGCGCGAAAGTTCATTGCACTTTGTAAAATTCCAAAACCGCGCGTCCGGTCAGCGCGTCGATGTGAACGACGTTGTAGGAAATGTTCGTGCTGTTGCCGGGCGGAGTTTCCGTGATGGCATTGGCGGGCACGGTGGTCAACTGCGGCACCTTGTTCACGTCAAGGCCGTAACTCACGCCGCCTTTGGCGAGCGGGATGTATTCATCGCGAGTAGCGAGGGTTTTTCCATCCGATTGAGCCAACTGACCGAGATAATTGAAAGCAACACATGGCAGGACAACTGTAGCGTTGGTCACGGTCGGAAAAGGAACGGCATTGGTGGCGAAACCAAAGACATAAAACAATGCCGTGCCGGAAATAGGATTGTTGATCGGGAAAGACTGGCTCGGCAATTCGGAAAATTTCTGCGCGGCGATGAAAGTGCCTTCCGGCAGCGATTGCCATGGCGCGAGATAATGCCAGTTGTGCCGTCCGGGCTGGTCGCCCAGCGCACCGTAGGCGACGAACGTGTAACCGGTCAATTGTTTGTCCACCAAGTTTGTCAGCGCGGTTGAAGGGGTCAACCCGCCCCAGAAATTCGTAGGGATGAAAACCATGTAGACCGTCGTGCGCTGGCTCATGGCCAACTGACGCGCGCGCCCGAAGTCGTCGAGCAACTGGCGCGATGCGCTCAAGCTCACGTTCGATTTGCCGAGGTTTTTCAGCGCAGGCACGGCCAGCCCGGCGAGGATGCCAAGGATCGCGATCACGACCAGCAACTCGATGAGCGTGAAGGCTTGTCGAGGGTCGAAGGCCGATGGTCGAAAGCCAAAGACCCACACGTCATGCCGGTTCTTTTCGACACTTGACACTCGACACTCGACTGTCTTTTGGACTTTCACAACTTCGCACTTTCAAAAAACTTTT
Source organism: uncultured Bifidobacteriaceae bacterium (assembly GCA_964536285.1). Classification (GTDB taxonomy): domain Bacteria; phylum Verrucomicrobiota; class Verrucomicrobiia; order Limisphaerales; family UBA11358; genus UBA11358. Next base: position 43,150 of record CAZHXG010000015.1, on the reverse strand, counting down.
ACTGCCAGCCCAAGACATGGTTCTTGTTGGCGGAATCGGTCGCCGGCTTCGTGGGATCAATCGGAAAATGTCCGTTCACCGGCGGACCGAGCGACCAGACCATGACCTTGCCGCGGTATTGAAAATTGTCATTCTGCGTGGTGTCCGGATTCACCAGCCCGTTCAGTCCGGGATTTGTATTCAGTCCAGCCGGATTAGACACCTTGTTAAGAGAATAAAACGCGTCCTTGCACATTTCATCGTAATTCAAATCCATCGTGATGATGTAAGGATTATTCCACGGGTCGCGATAAACCAAATCCGGCCCGACTCCGGGCGAATTCGTGTCGCTCGCCATCGACGCGTTCAGAAATTTTGTCTGCTGCGGATTTTTTTGATGACCGGCGTTCGCCGTCGGCAATCCGCTGTTGGGATAATTCGTGATATCCATCAAAATTGAAATCACTTCGGAATTGTTGGTGGTGTAAAACGAAAAAGATGTTGGAAGCGATCCAAGTGGAGTAATGTTATTTGCAAAAGCGCTACCCCCATAAGTGAAGTCGTTTGCGCCCACCGTATTTTGCACATTAGTTGAAACCGGAAACCGTCCGTAAGCCGAATCGTAGCCTTCGATGGCCGTGGCGATGCCCTGCGCTTCGAGCTTCGCCTTGTTTTTCAGGGCCGTCCGCTTGACCGCCGCCAGCACCGGCAGCAGCAGCGACGCCAGAATCGCGATGATGGCAATGACGACGAGCAGTTCGACGAGGGTGAAGGCGCGATGACGGCGCGAGTTCGGCAAAATATTTTTCATGGTCTTGAAATAATCCGGATTGCGGCGCGAAGTATGCAGAACCAACGGCATCACGGGCAATGGTTTTGTCGGCATGCGGCGGCTTGAGCGCGGCGTCCGCATCACGATGCACGGGCACCACGCGCAGTCGTTCCACTCGACCGCGACGGAATTTTCACGGCGCACATTTTCAGATTTTGCATCGAGGCTCATGAGATTTTCAAGGCCATGGACTGTTGATCTGCACCTGCTTGCTCCAATTGCAAATGAGATTCGTCTTTCCGCCGATTTTCAATTCCACCCACAAATCGTACGCGCCGGGATTGTTGGTCGGACTGGAGCAATTGTAGCGCCAGGGATTCAAGTCCACCGCGTTAAGCGGTCGGTAAGTGGGATCCGGACCGCCGACGGAAGCAACAAGCAAGGTCACTGGTACGCCATTGTTCGTGTAACTTTCCCAAATCTGATTCGGTTTCAGATTGGAAAGAAAGTTTTTTGCGGCGGGCGCATCCTCGCCCGCGCCCGGTTTGGTGCAATTCATAAATCCGCCCACGCCAAGCGCAGAAGTCACGGAACCAACCGGAATCGGCTGGGCGCTGCTGTCGAGCGTTTGATAGTAAACAACTCCACTATTTGTGTAATTGAATGTGCCAAGCAGTTCGTAGTAAAGCTGATTGACGAGCGGATAGTTGGGATTACTGGGAGCGTCCGGCGGATAAAAACCGTAGGTCGCCTTGTAGCTGTCAATGGCCGTCTCCAGTTGCGACAGTTCGGCCTGCGTTTTGCTGATATATTCGCGCCGCTTCAGCGAGCCCAGAACCGGAACGATGAACGCCGCCAGAATTCCGATGATGGAGATGACGGCAAGCAGTTCGATCAGCGTGAACGCGTGACGATGCGTCGCAAACTTTTCACCGGCGATTTGTTTAGAAATTTTCATTTGTCGCGCAATTCATTTTCCATCCGCTCGCTCATCCATTGCTTGATCATGCTCTGGTAATTCAAAAATCGCGACCGCGCGAGACGCTTGATGCGCGCCAGCATCCGCGGATCAATCCGCAGCGTGATGGTCACGGACTCGGACGCCTCGGCGCTGCCCGCCATGGCCGCTTTCATCAGGCGCAAGTCGGGACGGTTCTCCGACCAGAAATCCGCCTCGGCTTCCTCGCTGTCGAAAATCGGCACGTCTTCCCAATTGGCAAATGTGCGCATGGTTCAAAATATTTTTTCAGAATTCTATTGCGCAAGCGTCTGGTCCATCTTCCGCTGATAAAAAAATCGTTCCTCGGGTTCGAACGGGCGAGCGTGCAAAACGCGGATCAAACGGCCGTTCGTCCGATACACGCTGAAAATTCCGATGCCGCCTGCGGACATGCCCAAATTGAAAAATCGCGCCTGAACCCCGAAGCGCGGCGAATCGGGCAGCAGCCGCACCGCAAAGGGATCTTCAAACGACTCTTCAATTTCCCGTTGAGTCAAAGAACCATCCGATTCAAAGGGCGGCCTATTCCAATCAAACTCCATAACGGGTCAGTTGTAAATAAAACGCCCATGCAATGTGATTACATTGTATTTACGCACGAGCATTGAATTTTGTCAATTATTTTCCACAGTTTCGACGAAAAATCGCAGGTTTCAGGGTGACAAGATCAATCCCCACCGCCACCGCCGTTACCACCACTCTCATCACCGCTCAAGTTGCTGATCATCGCAATCAAAGGCAGGAACATTGCAATGACGATGCTGCCAACGACAACGGCTAGAAAAACAATCATGATGGGCTCGAGCAACGATGTCATCGCGGAAACGGCATTATCCACTTCTTCGTCGTAATTGTCCGCGATTTTAAGAAGCATTTCAGGCATCGCGCCAGTTTGTTCGCCAACGTCCACCATGCTGACCACCATCGGCGGGAAAACTCCAGACGCCTCCAACGGCGCAGTAATGGTTTCACCTTCCTTGACACTTTCGTGCACTTTGCCGATGGCATTGCTGATGATGACGTTGCCGGCTGTTTCCTTCACAATCGTCAACGCCTGTAAAATGGGGACGCCGCTGCTGACAAGCGTGCCCAGCGTACGCGCGAACCGTGAGATGGACACCCTGCTGATGACCGGCCCGATCGCAGGCATCTTGAGTTTGAATTTGTCCCAGGCATAACGCCCAAATTTTGTCTTGATGAACAACAGGAACAGAATCACAAACACGACCGCACCGCCCATGGTCTCCAGAATGTTGTTTTTGATCGCGTTGCTGACCTCAAACACGAATTCAGTGAACGCCGGCAGTTTCATGCCCTGCCCCGCAAAGACTTCCTTGAACCTGGGCACGACAAACACCATCAGCAAAATCAAGATGCCGCACGCGACGATCATCACCGCCACCGGATAAAACAGCGCGGCTTTGACCTTGCCTTTGATCTTCTGCGCCTTTTCGGAGAATTCCGCCAGACGCTTCAAAACGACTTCGAGCACACCGCCGAGTTCGCCTGCCTTGACCATGTTGACGAACAGACGGTTGAAAACTTTTGGGTGCTGCGCGAGCGCCTCGGAAAATGTGCTGCCGCCTTCGATGGCCAGAGCCAGTTCACCGACGATTCCCTTGAGCGTTGCATTGCGTTCCTGTTTTTCAAGCACCCGCAATCCTCGAAGTAGAGGCAAGCCCGCATCCACCAGTGTGGCCAATTGCCTGGTGAAAGTCGTCAAAACTTTTGGTTTAACTTTCCCGCCGAAGCCGGGAATCTTTATGTTGATGTTCATCGCACCGCCCTTTTTGCCCGCCTTGCCCGGTGCCTTGCCCTTGGCTTTTTTGCCGGAAGATTTCTCCTGAACTTTTTCGGTCTCTATGATTTTTGTGGGGAACAATCCCATCTCCTTGACGCGACCAATCGCCTCATTCTGGCTGGCGACTTCAATCGAACCCTTGGTCTCGTTACCACGGGAATCAAGCGCGATATAATCGTATCTCGGCATAAAAAGTTTGGTCAGGTGTATTTGACGACTTCTTCTATTGTAGTATCACCTTCAAAGATGCTTCGCAAGCCGTCTTCGCGCAATGTCACCATTCCGAGTTCAACCGCTTTTTGCCGCAACACCACGGTCGGCGCGCGCTCATTGATGAGTGTCCGGATCGCCTCGCTGACAACGAGCAATTCAAAAATTCCTTTTCGCCCTTTGTAGCCGGTGTCATTGCAAACCGTGCAGCCGCGACCGTAATGAAAAACCTTGTCGCCCAAATCATGCGGCGAGAGGTTCAGCATTTCCAGCTGGGCTTCCGTCGGCTCGAACGGAGTCCGGCAATTTTTGCAAATCGTCCGGACAAGCCGCTGGCCGAGCACGGCCATCAACGTCGAGGAAATCAAAAACGGTTCGACGCCCATGTCCACTAGGCGCGTGACGGCGCCGGGCGAATCGTTCGTGTGCAGCGTGCTCAAAACCAGGTGGCCGGTCAGGGACGCCTGCACGGAAATCTGCGCCGTCTCCAGATCGCGCATTTCGCCGACCATGATGATGTCCGGGTCCTGGCGCAAAAACGACCGCAGTGCTTTCCCGAAAGTCATGCCCGCACCTTCGTTGATGGCGACCTGCATGATGCCTTCGATGTCAAATTCTACCGGATCTTCGGCGGTGAGCAATTTGGAATCGATCGCATTGACGCGGCGCAAACAGGAATAAAGCGTCGTCGTTTTGCCGCAGCCCGTCGGTCCGGTGACGACAAAAATTCCGTTGGGCCGCTGAATCACCTCGGAAACATATTCATAAACCGCTTTTGGAAAACCGAGCGACTCCAATTCAAGACTGATTGACGCGCGGTCGAGCACGCGCAACACGACCGATTCACCGAACTGCGTCGGCAAAGAAGACATGCGCAAGTCGATCTGCCGGCCGGCCATTTGATAATTGATGCGCCCGTCCTGCGGCAGACGCCGTTCCGAAATGTTCAGGTTCGCCATGACTTTCAGGCGCGAAATCACCGGCAGCGCGAGATGTTTCGGCGGCGGGGCCATTTCGTAAAGCGCCCCGTCCACGCGATAACGGATCCGAAATTCCGTTTCAAACGGCTCGAAGTGGATGTCGCTCGCGCGATCCTGCACTGCTTGTTGCAGGACAAGATTGACGAATTTCACAATGGGCACTTCGTTCGCGAGCGCCTCGGCGGCTTTTGCGTCTTCGCCAGCCTCGCTGACCTCGCGGGCGATTTTCGTGTTGGCACCAAGTTCCTTGAGGATTTGCGAAAAACTTTCATTTTCGCCCTGCCCATAAAGCCGGTCGATCGCCCTGTCAATTTCAGCGGGATCGGCCACGACCACCTGAATGTCCCGCTTGATGGCAAAATGGATTTCATCCGGCTTGCCCGGATCGAGCGGATCGGCCAACGCCACCTGCAGCGTCGAATCATTCAACCCGACAGGCACCGCGCGATACATCCGCGCGACATTTGCCGGAATCAGTTTAAGGAGGTCGGGTGAAATTTCCCGGTCTTTCAGCGGGACGACTTCCGTGCCGAGATTGTCGGCCATCACATGCAGGATGTCGTCGAGCTTCATCACGCCGGAGTCCTGTAAAATCTGGATGACGGGCGTGGCGTTGCGCTTGTGCTCGGCGACGACCTCCTCGTATTGGAGATCGTCGATCAACCCCTGCTCTTTGATGAGCGTCAGCAACGGATTTGAAATTTCTTCCGCCATGTTAATAAAATCATTTCGCCGGTTCTTGCGACGAAGCTTTGCCGCCTTTGCCGCCTTTGCCGCCCGTGGCCTGTGCCAGTTCCAATTCCTGCAATTTCGCCAGGATCGTTGTAGGGTCTTGCGCCTTCGTGACGACTTCCTCGCGCGCGATCAATCCCTGCAGATATTTATCAACCAAAAACGAGTCGAGCGTCACCATGCCGTATTTCGAACCGGTCTGGATGTCCGACTGGATACGGAAGGTTTTGTTGTCGCGAATCAGCGCGGCGATGGACGGCGTGTTGACCATGATTTCAAAAACGGCGACGCGACCCGGCTTGTCAATGCGCGGAATGAGCAGTTGCGAAATCACCGCCTGCATCACGGTCGAAAGCTGGATGCGCACCATTTCCTGCTGGTTGGTCGGGAACGCGTTGGTGATACGGTCAATCGTCTTGGCCGCGCCGGTCGTGTGCAGCGTGCCGAAAACCAAGTGGCCGGTTTCCGCCGCCGTGATGGCCGCTTCAATCGTTTCCAAATCGCGCATTTCGCCGACCAGGACCACATCCGGATCCTGGCGCAACGCACGGCGGAGAGCCTCCCCGAAGTTCGGCACGTCCACACCGATTTCGCGTTGCGTGACCAGTGCTTTTTTATGTTTGTGATAATATTCAATCGGGTCTTCGACGGTGATGATGTGTGCTTCCTCGCGTTCCTCGTTGATGATGTTGATCATCGAGGCGAGCGTCGTCGTTTTGCCGGAACCCGTCGGACCAGTGACGAGAACCAGCCCGCGCGGCTTGTAAAGCAATTCTTTGACGCTCGGCGGGATGCCGATTTGTTCCATCGTCAGCAATTTGCTGGGAATCTGCCGGAGCACCATGGCAAAATTTCCCCTTTCCTTGAAGACGCTGACACGGAAACGAGCCGCGTCACCGAATGCGAAGCCGAAGTCCGCTCCACCGCGTTCGCGTGTGCTCTGGATATGTTCGTCCGACGTGATGCTCCGCATCAATTCCTCGGTGTCCTCCGGTTTGAGCGACGGGCCTTCGACCCGGTGAAGGATGCCGTGAACGCGGATCACGGGTGGAACATTCGTGCGGATATGCAGGTCGGACGCGCCTTCGGACACAACCAACTGCAGTAAATCAGACATTTGGTATGACATAAAAATTTAAGTTAAGCTTCGTCACCAATTGTTGCGCGAATGACTTCTTCGGGCGTCGTCAAGCCGGCGAGCACCTTGCGGATGCCGTCCTCGCGCAACGTCCGCATGCCCATTTCGCGCGCGCGCGCGCGCAGCACGGACGTCGGGGCATGGTCGTAAATCAATTTCCGCGCCTCGTCGTCAATGACGAAAATTTCAAAGATGCCGAAGCGGCCGCGGTTGCCGGTATTGTTGCAATTGGCGCAGCCCCGGCCTTTTATCAACGTCGCGTTTTTCAAATTTTCCTCCGTGAGATTCAACGCGTGTATTTCGGAATCCGTCGGGCGGTACGGCTGCCCGCATTTTTTGCAAATTTTGCGCACGAGCCGCTGCGCCATGAGGCAGCGGGTGGACGACGCGACCAAAAATGGTTTCACGCCGATGTCCACGAGACGCGCGACCGCTCCCGGCGCGTCGTTGGTGTGCAGCGTGGAGAAAACCAAATGGCCGGTGAGCGACGCGTTGATGGCGATGGACGCCGTCTCGAAATCGCGAATTTCACCAAGCATCACGACGTTGGGCGCCTGACGCAGGATGGCGCGCAATGCGCCGGCGAATGTCAGTCCGACGGTTTCATTCACCTGCACCTGATTGATGCCTGCCAGAACATATTCCACCGGGTCTTCGACCGTGATGATTTTCCGATCGGGCCGGTTGATGAAATGCAAACAGGAATAAAGCGTCGTCGTTTTGCCGGAACCCGTCGGGCCGGTGACGAGCAAAATGCCGTCGGGCAAACCGATGACACGTTCGAACGTCTGCTGGTCGTCCGTGAAAAATCCCAACTCTGGCAAACCCAGTTTCAAACCTTCCTTGTCCAAAATACGCATCACGATGCTTTCGCCGTGATTCGTCGGCAGACACGACACGCGCAGGTCGATCAGCTTCGAGCCGACCTTTGTCTGGATACGTCCGTCCTGCGGGATGCGATGCTCGGAAATGGACATGTTCGACTGAAGCTTCAACCGCGCGATGATGGACGCCTGCAACTGTTTCGGCGGCGCTTTCATCTCCTGCATCATGCCGTCAATCCGGTAGCGCAGGCGGAATCTTTTTTCCAGCGGCTCCAGATGGATGTCCGACGCGCGCATCTTGAACGCGTCGATGATGATCTGGTTCACCAGCCGGATGAGCGGCGCGTCCGCGTCCACCGCCAAACCGTCGTCTTCGACCGAACCCACCTCGACATTGCTCTCCGTCAATTCCTGGATGACGTCCGCGAACGCGCCGTCCGCCACCGCCTTTTTGTCCGCGCCATAATATTTTGTCAGCGCCGCCTCGATGTCCTGCTCCGACGCCACGCGCAATTCGATCTCCGCATTCAGAAGATGCGTCAGCGAATCAATCGTGTTCAGGTCGGACGGATCGGCAAGGGCGACGGCCACCTTGCCTTCGCTTTTGAAAATGGGGATGACGCGGTATTTTTTTGCGATGTGGCGCGGGATGATCGAGATGACCTCGTCCTCAATTTTCATTCCCGCAAGCTGCACCACTTCCGCGCCGAACTGCGCGGCCTTGGCCTGCGCCACGTCATTCGGGCGGATGACCTTGTTCGCCAGCAACAAATCCACCACGCCCACGTTGGCGGCTTTCGCCTCTTCGCGCGCTTTGGCGACCTGTTCGGCATTTGTGAAGCCGAGGTCCACCAGCAAGTCCACCAGATAATCGTCTTTTTCTGCCACGATGTTCGCGTCAAATGTTTTCGTCAGGAACGCATCGAGAAGTTTTCATTTAAACCGCCAAATGTCAATGCGGACTCGGGATTCACGCAAAAAAATTTCGCCCGCGATTTCCAGTTTGATGTTGCCAACCTACGCCATGTTTGACTAACTCTACGCTCATGCGAACCCATTTTCCTCTTCGACTCATCTCGCTCACGACGACTCTTGTTCTTTTCAGCCTGAACATTTTTGCCGCCGACTCCAATCTGCCGCGCGAAAGATTACTCCTCGACTTCAACTGGAAATTCCATCTCGGCAACGAATGGGGCGCGGCCGTCAGCCTCGCCAAGGCCGGCACGGGCAGCGGCCCGGCCAGCCGGTCGTTCAGCGACGCGAGCTGGCGCACGGTGAACCTGCCGCACGATTGGGCGGTCGAACTGCCTTTCGATGAAAGCGCCGACGCCGGCCATGGATTCAAACCCGTCGGGCCGGGCTTCGCGGCCAACGACGTCGCGTGGTATCGCCGCACGTTTGAACTGCCGCCGGAAGATTCCGGCAAACGGCTCTGGCTCGAATTCGACGGCGTGTATCGCGACGCGCAGGTTTTCGTCAACGGCTGGCTCGTCGGCCATCACGAAAGCGGTTACAGCAGCTTTCGCTACGACATCACGGACGTGGCGAATCCCGGCGGGAAAAATGTCATCGCCGTGAAAGTGGACGCGTCGAAATTTGAGGGCTGGTTTTACGAAGGCGCGGGAATTTACCGCCACGTCTGGCTGGAAAAGACTTCGCCGCTGGCCGTCGCACCGGACGGGATTTTTGTTCACAGCGAATTCAAAAATAACGTGCCGACGGGCAACGCGGAAATCCACGTCTCAGCGGACTTGCTCAACACATTGGCCAACGCCGCCAAAGCCACCGTGAAATGCGAAATCATTTCGCCGGAAGGAAATTCCGCGGCAAAGTTCGAGGAATCTGAAAAAATAAAAAGCGCGGCGTCGAAAACCGTGAAGCTCGCGGGCAAAATTTCTTCACCCGAACTCTGGTCGCCCGAATCACCAAAACTTTACAAGCTCGTCACGACGGTTGAGAGCGGCGGAAAAATCGTTGACCGCAAGGAAACCGAATTCGGCATCCGCACGGTCGCGTTCGATCCGGACAAGGGATTTTTGCTCAACGGCAAGCCTTACGAAATCAAAGGCACTTGCAATCATCAGGACGCCGCCGGCGTCGGCGCGGCATTGCCGGACGCGTTGCAGTATTTCCGCATCGCGAAGCTGAAGGAGATGGGCGATAACGCGTATCGCACGTCGCACAATCCGCCCACGCCGGAACTGCTCGAAGCCTGCGACCGGCTCGGAATGCTGGTGCTGGACGAAAACCGGCTGCTCGGCAGCGACGAGGAAAATTTACGCCGCTGGCATGACCAGATTTTGCGCGACCGCAATCATCCGAGCGTCGCGTTCTGGTCCATCGCCAACGAGGAATTTTCCGTGCAGGACACGCCCATCGGCATGCGCGTGGCCGCGACGATGCAAAATTTCCTCAAGCAACTCGACCCGACGCGGCCCTCCACTTACGCCGCGCCGGTCGGCGACGATTACACCGGCAGCATCAATTCCGTCATCGAAGTGCGCGGCTGGAATTATCACATCGGTCAGGAAATGGACAATTATCATGCGGAACATCCGGCCCAGTCGGAAATCGGCACCGAACAGGGCAGCACCGTCAGCACGCGCGGCATTTACGAGAACGACAAAACGCGCGGTTACGTCAGCGCTTACGATGACAACGCGCCGAGTTGGGCGCACACCGCCGAGCGCTGGTGGAGTTATTTCGACGCGCGCCCTTGGCTCTCCGGCGGATTCGTCTGGACGGGTTTCGATTATCGCGGCGAGCCGACGCCGTATGCGTGGCCGTGCATCAACTCGCATTTCGGCATTCTCGACACCTGCGGTTTTCCGAAGGACAATTTTTATTACTACCAGTCGTGGTGGACGACGAACATCGTTTTGCACCTGCTGCCGCACTGGAACTGGCCGGGCAAGGAAGGCCAGGAAATCCGCGTGGACGCGTTAGGCAATTGCGAAGAGGTCGGACTGTTCCTGAACGGCGAAAGCCTCGGCAGGCAGACGATGAAAAAAAATTCGCACCTGACATGGAAGGTGAAATACGCGCCCGGAACTTTGAGCGCGCGAGGTTTCAACGGCGGCAAGCTCGTCGCCGAAACGAAAGTTGAAACCACCGGCGAGCCCGCCGCCATCCGGCTCGCACCGGACCGTTCCACCATCAACGCCGACGGCGAGGATGTGAGCGTGTTCACCGTCGCCGTGACCGACTCGCAAGGCCGCGTCGTTCCCGTTGCGGCGAATGCGATCCGTTTTGAATTGAGCGGCGCGGGAAAAATCATCGGCGTCGGCAACGGCGACCCGAGCTGCCACGAGCCGGACATTTTCGTCCCGCAATCCTCGGTGCGTTCCGTGTCCGCCAACGACGGCTGGCGTTTCAAAAAATTGCCGAACGTGGACGGCGGGAGGCTCCCCGAGTTGAGGACGGATTACGACGATTCGGATTGGGCCGCCGTGGACGTGCGTGGCGACAACGGGCCGCTGGGCGAGCAGGAGAACGGCGTTTTCCGCGCCAAAATAAATGTGACCGCCGAAGACCTCGCCGAGCGCGCGGTCGAGTTGCGTTTCGGCAGCATTGGTCAGGACGGCCGGATTTATGTGAACGGCAGAATCGCCGGCGAATCTCACGAATCGCAGGTGGCGGCGCTGGTCGACATCAAGTCGTTGCTGCATCCCGGAGAAAACACGATCGCCGTCGCGGTGCAGAATTGGAACGGATCGGGTGGCCTGAACAAGGGCGTGACGCTCCAGTTCGCCGATGAACCCGCCGCGCCCGAATGGAAACGCAGCGTGTTCAACGGCCTCGCGCAAGTCCTCGTCCAATCCACAAAAGACGCGGGCGAAATCAAATTGACCGCGAGCGCGGAAAATTTGTCGCCGGCGACGGTTTCAATCCGGTCGCAAGCCTGCGCGCCGCGGTCGGTCGTTCCCTGAAAAAAGCGCGCCGCTCAATTTTCAACTGTTGAGCACCGCCTGCTCGACTTCACGCGCCTTTTTGTTAAGATTGGAACGTGAGTTTTGTTTCTGAATTCAATTCATTGCCCGCGCAATCGCTCTTGAAACGCTCGTTGAGCGCGGGCGCGGACGACGTTCGCGCGAGTCTGGCGAAAACAAAATTTTCACTGAACGACTTTGCGAATCTCATTTCTCCGGCAGCTTCGGAGTTGTTGGAACAAATGTCCATCCGCTCGCAAAAATTGACATTGCAGCGCTTCGGCAAAACCATCCGGCTGTTCGCGCCGCTGTATCTTTCCAACGAGTGCGTCAACAATTGTTCCTACTGCGGCTTCTCGCGCGACAACGCGATTTTGCGCGTGACGCTTTCCATCGAGGAAGTTTTGCGCGAGGCACGCGAGTTGAAGCAGCAAGGTTTCCGCAACATTTTGCTCGTCGCGGGCGAACATCCGAAATTTGTCTCAAACAATTATCTGCGCGATTGCGTCGCCGCTTTGCACGAGGAAATTCCCAGCGTGTCGCTCGAAGTCGGGCCGATGGAAACGGAAGATTATTTTCCGCTCGTCGCGGCGGGCGCGGACGGACTCGTCGTTTATCAGGAAACTTACGACCGGAAAGTTTACGCGGAAATGCACACCGCCGGGCCAAAACGAAATTTCGACTGGCGGCTCGAAACGCCCGAACGCGCCTATGCCGCCGGATTTCGACGGCTTGGCATCAGCGCGCTCTACGGCCTGGCCGACTGGCGATACGAGGCGATTTGCGTCGCGGCGCACGCGGATTTTCTTTTGCGAAATTGTTGGAAGGCGGCGCTGACGATTTCAACAGTGCGGCTGCGTCCGTGCGCCGGTGAATTTCAGCCGCTGACGCACATTTCCGACCGCGAAATGGCGCAACTCATCTGCGCGTTCCGGCTGATGTTTCCCGATGTCGGCCTCGTGCTCTCGACGCGCGAACCGGCGAAGCTGCGCGACGGCCTGATTCCGCTCGGCATCACATTGATGAGCGCAGGCAGCCACACCGAACCGGGCGGTTACACCGGCGCGGGCAAGGAAAAAATCCATCACACCGAGCGCGGACGGATAGTGGAACTCGCGTCCGGTGCGAGCGAATGGGCGGCGACGAACGGCCACACGACGAGCGCGACCGGACAGTTTGAGATTGCCGATGACCGTTCGCCGGGTGAAGTGGCGGAATTGATCCGCAAACTCGGTTACGAACCGGTGTGGAAAGATTGGGACGCGGCGCTGACGGCTTAATCCAATTCACTGTTTGATTGCGGTATGAAAATTGCGGATGCTTTGAGCCACAGGCTATGTCCATAGTTCGCAAAGCCGCGTTCATTTTGTTTTTCCTCGCCATCGTCGGGGCGGTTTTCGCCGTCGAGACGAATTACTTTTGCGTCGTCTGCGGCAAGGGGCCGTTGACCGGCCGCATCTGGAAATCCAAGTGGGGCCCGGTCTGCGACGTCTGCATAAAAATTCCGGAACGGTGCTCGCTCTGCGGCCTGCCCATCCTCAACGACTTTGTGAAAACAGGCGACGGCCGTTTCATCTGCAAGTTCGACAAGACGAACGCGGTTTTGGATCTGGACGCGGCCAAGGAGGTCTTCACAGACACGCGCCGCGACGTGGTGGAAATGTACGGGCAGAGTTTCGCACTGCTGTATCCCGAGGTGACGGTGAACCTGTTCGACGTGGATTACTGGTCGGAGAAGGGCCGTGCCGACGGCCTGCACAAGTTCGGCTTTGCCAGCACGCGCAAGACTTCCAGCGGCGAATGTTCGCACGAGGTCGTGATGTTGAGCGGACGGCTGCGCGACGAGATGACCGCCACCGCCGCGCACGAATACACACACCTGTGGATCAACGAAAATCGCGCGACCGACCGCGTCATTGACACCGACACGATCGAGGCGATCTGCGAATTGACCGCCTACAACCTGATGGGAGAAAAAAAATTGCCGGAGATGCAAAAGCGCATCCTTGAAAATCCCTACACGCACGGAAAAATCAACACGCTCGTCGCCATCTGCCAGGATCGCGGCATCGGCTACATTTTGAACTGGGTGAAGAACGGGACGACGGAGTCTTTTGACGACGCGAACGCCGCGCCGCTTGCGACGACAACTTCAACGCTGTCGCTTGCCGCGCGGCCGCTGCCCGCCGGATTGAAATTCAACGGCGTGCTAACCATCGGCGACGACCGCGAGGCGGTCATCAACGGCGTGTCGCTCGCCGTCGGCGACGAAAAAAACATCAAGCTGCGCGATAAAACCGTGCTGGTCCGCTGCCAGGAAATCCATGATTACACGGTCGTCGTCGAACTGAACGAGTCGCCAAATCAAATGACATTGGAAAAAAGCGTGGAAAAATTGCTGCCATGAATCAGGTCATCGCCAATGGAAAGCCAATCGAGGCGAAGCTGCCGTGCTCAATCGAAAAATTTCTGGTCGCGCAAGAACTTTTGCCGCGCAGTGTCGTCGTGGAGCACAACGGCGAGGCCGTCGCGCCGTCGGAATTCTCGCAACGACAACTGAATGCGGGCGACAGACTGGAGATCGTAAAAATCGTCGCGGGTGGTTGAGTTCACCTGGAGTTTCGGGTTATGCTGTGGTCGTTATGGATTCGCTCACCAACTTGATCTGGCACAATGGAAAGTTTTTCGGCATCGACTGGAGCATTTGGAAAGGCGTCGGCTATGCTGGGACGCTTATCTTCTTTTCGCGTTTCCTAGTGCAATGGTATGCGACGGAAAAAAAGAGGCAGGTCGTGGTGCCGCAGGCGTTCTGGTGGCTGAGTCTGGTCGGCGCACTGTTGTTGTTTGCGTATTCAGTCCACCAGCGCGACTCGGTGTTCATCATTTCCTATGCGTTCACCTGGATTCCTTACATCCGAAACCTGATGATTCATCGGAAGAACAAGGCGGCGCAATCGGACTGCGCGGGCTGCGGGATAAAAACCCCGCCGCAGTCGAATTTTTGTCCGAACTGCGGCGTGAAGATTTCTTGAAATTTTACTTCTTGGGCGCGACGGTTTGCGGGCTGATCCCGTATTTCAGGAGAACCGGACGAAAATCAGGATGCGTCTGGCCGAACGCGACCAGCTGGTTCAAAAAAACTTCGATACTTTTTGGATTTATGGACGCCTGCACCTGGTTGAAATTTTGCATGATCTGCATGGCTTGCGGGCGGATGGCTTGAATGTCTTTCTTTGCGACATGAGATTGATAACACAAATATGCCGAAAGCGTGCCACTGGCAATGACCAGCATCACCAGCAAGATGAAAACCTGGCGTTGCAAAGCGGCCACCTGGTCGCTCAAATCAGGACTCGCGGGATTTGTCTCGGTTTGATTCATGGTGTCAGTGAGTGGCGGGTTTGGTGCGGGCGGCTTCAAGAATCCGGGCAAGCTCCGGACTGGGGGTTTTTTGATTGTAAGCCGCAACGTCGCTTGCCAGAGATTGAAGCTGTTGGATTTGCATCAAGCCCGCTTGTGCTTGAGCCGCGCGAATTTGGAGCGAACGGAATTCACGCGTGAGAAAAATCGTCTGCAAGGCAAAAATGACGCCCGCCACAGCCAGCAAGCCCAGCACAAAGGTCAGAACTGCGTTTGTCGTGTCACATTTCATATGAGTCGGAAAACTCTAGCGGAATGGCGGCAAATGTCCACTTGTTTTTAGTTTTGTTTGAAGTTGGCTCATGTGTCGGTTACCTTGTTCAGACTTATGACTTTGACGGAAAAATTACTCTCGCGCGCCTCGGGCAAATCCAGCGTGCAGGCCGGCGACAACATCTGGGTCAACGCCGACGTGCTCATGACGCATGACGTTTGCGGACCGGGCACGATCGGCGTGTTCAAGCGCGAGTTCGGCAAGACGGCGAAGGTCTGGGACAAAAACAAGATCGTCATCATCCCCGACCATTACATTTTCACCGCCGACTCGAAGTCGAACCGCAACGTGGACATCCTCCGCGATTTCGTGAAGGAGCAGGACATCCCGTATTTTTACGACGTGATTGACGACCCGAATGGCCACTGGCATTTCGACGCGTCGAAAGGAATGTTGAACAAGCAATACGGTTCGCGCTACGCGGGCGTGTGTCACACGGCGTTGCCGCAAAAAGGTCACACGCGTCCGGGCGAAATTCTTTTCGGCACTGATTCGCACACCTGCATGGCAGGCGCGTTCAACCTGTTCGCCACCGGCATCGGCAACACGGACGCGGGCTTCGTGATGGGCACGGGAAAATTACTTTTGAAAGTTCCCGAGACGATGCACTTCCGGCTCGAAGGCAAATTGCAGCCGGGCGTGATGGCCAAGGACGTTATCCTGCATTGCATCGGCGAAATCGGTTTCGACGGCGCGACGTATCGCGCGATGCAGTTCGACGGCGAAGGCGTGAAATCGCTTTCCATTGACGACCGCATGACCATCGCGAACATGGCGATTGAAGCTGGTGGCAAGAACGGCGTTTTTGAATTCGATTCGCGCACGCAGGAATACGTTGACGCGCGCACGCAAACGAACGGAACGAAACGCAATTACACTCCAGTCGAACGCGATCGCGATGAAAAATTTGTTTATGAAATGGTCGTTGACTTGAGCAAGCTCGAACCGACGGTCGCGTGTCATCCCGATCCCGGCCAGCGCAAAAAAGCGAAGGACATGGGCGACACAAAATTGGATCGCGCCTACGTCGGTTCATGCACCGGCGGCAAGACGAGCGATTTTGTGGAGTTCGCTCGCATCTTGCGCGGGCGGCACGTGACGATTGACACGTTCGGCGTGCCGGCGACACCGGAGATCGTGCGCGATTTGCAGACGACGTATTGGGGCAACGAAACCGTCTGGCAAATCCTCGTGGGTGCGGGCGTGCAGATGACCGAAAACGCCGGCTGCGCCGCGTGCCTTGGTGGACCGGTGGACACGTTTGGCCGCATCAACAAGGCGGGCATCAATTGCATCAGCGCGACGAACCGGAATTTTCCCGGCCGCATGGGCGACAAGGAATCGAAAGTGTTCCTCGCCTCGCCGATGACCGTGGCCGCGAGCGCGATCGCGGGGAAGATTGTTGATCCGCGTGAATATTTGGCGAATTGATTTTCATTTCGTGTTTGACGGCCAAGCGCGAAAGGTGGAAAACAGAGGCAGCCATGAAACAAAAAAACTGGGTTCTTTGGTTGCTGGTCGTCCTGTTCCTCGCCAGCGAAATCTTTCTCTTCTCGGCGAACCGCCAGAAGGACGCGGCGATCTCTTCATTGAGCGAGGCCAAACAGCAGGTGGAACAATTGCAGTCGCAGTTGGATCAGATCAAAGCTTCCAACACCGAATCGCAAGTCGCGGAGATTTCGCGATTGCGCGCGGAGAACCAGGACTTGCCGAAGCTGCGCGCGCAGGTCACGCAGCTTCAGGCGCAGAACCAAAAATTGACGCAGCAATTTCAGTCCACGCTCACCGCCGCGCAAAAACAGCAGGACGAGTTGCAACAACTGTCGGCGGAAAACCAGCAGGTCCGCGCCGCGGCGCAACAATCGAACGCCGACGCCGAGCGCAACGAGTGCATCAACAATCTCCGCCAGATCGACGCGGCGAAAAATCAATGGGCTTTGGAATACAACAAACCTGCCGGCGCGGTTCCGACCGAACAGGACATCGCGCCGTATATCAAGCTTGATGCAAACGGAAATCTTCCAAGATGTCCTTCCGGCGGCATTTACACGATCAATGCCGTCGGCGTTCCGCCGACGTGCTCGATTCCCGGTCACGCACTGCCGTGACATTCGCGTGACGCGCGATTTCATTCTTGGCTTCCTCCGTTTCTTCCGTAGACTGCGCGTTCCATGATTGAGACTGACATCGAACTTTTAAAGGGCATCGCAAACCAACTGCGGATTCATTCCATCAACGCGACGACTGCGGCGGGCAGCGGGCATCCTACTTCGTGTTGCTCGGCGGCGGATCTGGTCGCCACGCTGTTTTTCGGCCAGATGCGTTACGACGCGAAGAATCCCCATTACTACAACAACGACCGTTTCATTTTATCGAAAGGTCACGCCGCGCCGCTGCTTTACGCCGCGTGGGCTGAAAATGGTTTTGTTCCCGTCAGCGAACTGGTGAATTTGCGTAAATTTAATTCCGACCTCGAAGGTCATCCGACGCCGCGCCGCGCGTTTGTGGACGTGGCGACCGGCTCGCTCGGCCAGGGCTTGAGCGTCGGCGTCGGCGTGGCGCTGGCCGCGCGGCTCGACAAGCTGGATTACAACACTTACGTCCTGCTCGGCGACGGTGAAATCGCCGAAGGCGCGGTCTGGGAAGCTGCGTCGCTCGCAGGCGTCAACAAACTGAATAATTTAATCGCCATCGTGGACGCGAACCGTCTCGGCCAGAGCGAGGCCACGGCGTTCGGCCATGACGTCGGCGTTTATGCCAAGCGGTTTCAAGCTTTCGGCTGGCGCACGGAAGTCATTGACGGCCACGACATCGAGGAAATCGCCGAAGTGCTCGGCGGCGTCGGGCTGAACGACCAGCCTCTCGTCATCATCGCCAAAACTTACAAGGGCGCGGGCGTTTCATTTTTGCAGGACAAGGACGGCTGGCACGGCAAACCGTTGAACAAAGAGGAAGCTGCGAAAGCGATCGCCGAACTTCAGCCCAGCGCAAAGTCCGGCATCGGCGCTCCGATTCCCGCGCCGAATCCGTTGCCCGAACCAAAAAATTCCGCGCCCGCGAGTTATCCGCCCATCAATTACACGCCCGGCGACAAAGTCGCAACGCGCGAAGCCTACGGCACCGCGCTCGCGCGCATCGGCGAAACGGATTTGCGTATCGTCGCGATGGACGGCGACACGAAAAATTCCACCTTCGCGGACAAATTCTTCAAAAAATTCCCGGAACGCTCCACTGAATGTTTCATCGCGGAACAAAACATGGTCGGCGTCGCCACCGGCTTCGGCACGCGCGGCAAGGTGCCGTTCGCGTCCACGTTCGCCGCATTTTTCACGCGCGCTTATGACCAGATCCGCGTCGCCGGAATTTCGCAATCGAATTTGAAACTCGTCGGCTCACACGTCGGTGTGAGCATCGGCGAAGACGGCCCGACGCAAATGGCGTTGGAAGATCTGGCGATGATGCGCGCGGTTGTCGGCAGCACGGTTTTGTATCCGGGCGACGCCGTGAGCACGGAAAAATTGCTCGAAGAAATGGCTCTGGGCAAAGGCGTTTATTTTCTCCGCACATCACGCCCGAAGACGCCGGTCATTTACGGCAACGATGAAAAATTTCCGATCGGCGGCGCGAAAATTTTGCGTCAAGGCGACAAAGTCACCGTTGTCGCAGCGGGCGTCACACTGTTTGAAGCGTTGAAAGCCGCAGACCAATTGAAAGCCGAGGGCATCAACATCACGGTCATTGACGCTTACAGCATCAAGCCTCTCGGCAAAAAGGAAATCCTCGCCGCCGCGCAAAAAACCCACAACACCGTCATCACAGTCGAAGACCATTATGCCGAGGGCGGATTGGGTGACGCGGTCGCCGGCGAATTGAGCGCGGACGGAATCAAAGTCCACAAGCTCGCCGTGAACGGCTTGCCGCGCTCCGGCAAGGCAGAGGAGCTGCTCGCGCACTTCGGCATTGACGCGGCGGCGATTGTCAAAAAAGTCAAATCGCTTTAGTCATCGGTAAAATCTGAAACGCAAAACGCGGAGTTTTCTCCGCGTTTTTCTTTTTTGCCAGACACGCAAAGTTGGTGCAAATTGTCCATGACGATGAGCGAGACGAAAAAATTCCTCAAAGGTAAATTGCTGCTGGACGGGGGCGATTTGCATGGTTCGTTTTTCCATCACACGGTCTTGTTGATCTGCGAGCACAACGCCGAGGGCGCGTTCGGTTTGATCCTCAACCGCTCCGCCGGCAACAAGGTCGGCGACGTCATCGTCGCCGATTTGCCCGAGACGCTCAAGGACTCGCCATTGTTTCTGGGCGGGCCGGTGCAGCCGACCGCGTTGAGTTTTTTGCACGCGGACAATTTCATTCCCGACGCGAGCGTCCTTCCGAATCTGGACCTCGGCCATTCGCTCGACGATCTGCTCGAAGTCGGCGAATCGTTCTCGTCGCATAAAAAAATCAAGATGTTCGCGGGCTACGCCGGCTGGTCGCCCGGCCAGCTCGAAAACGAAATGAAACGCAAAGCGTGGCTGGCGTTTCCCGCTTCACTCGAACTCGTTTTTGAAACTCCGCCCGAACAGCTCTGGCAGAAAATTTTGAAATCCAAGGGCGGCTGGAAAAACAAACTGCTCTCGCAGATGCCGGATGATCTGTCGTTGAATTAATTTACCTCGACCCGAAGAAGAACCGCGTCCGACTTCGCCAGAATTTCCGTCCGCTCCAGACTTGCTGGAATCAGACAAAATTGTCCGGCAGACAAATTTACAATTGTTGAATCATTTTTGATTTCAATTTGCCCGTTCACTGCCGCGACGATTTGCAATTTTTGTTCCTTTAATTTCGCGACCGCGCCGGATTTTATTTCCAAATTCTCGACGTTGAAAAGCGGATCGTGGACAAGCGAGCGCGTTTTGATTTTGCCTTCGCTGGAATATTTTTCCGAGACCAGCTTCGGCTCAAAGTCGTTGAAATCAATGCTCGCGAGCGATTGCGCGACGTGCAGTTCGCGCGGCTTGCCGTCGAGTCCGACGCGATTCCAGTCGAACACACGATACGTCGTGTCCGAATTTTGCTGGATTTCAAAAATCACAAGTCCCGCGCCGATGGCGTGGACGCGCCCGCTCGGCAGAAACATCGTGTCGCCCGCGCGAACTGGAACGCGATGAAAACAGTCGGCGACGCTGCCGTCGGAAATTTTTTTCTCAAATTCCGCGCGCGTCACGTCGCGTTTCAAACCAACATACAATTCCGTGCCGGGCGCGGCGTCGGCGATGAACCACATTTCCGTTTTCGACTCACCCTTGAGTTCTGCGGCTCTATTCGCAGGCGGATGGACTTGCAACGAAAGTTTGTCCCGCGCGTCGAGGATCTTGCAAAGCAGCGGAAAGCGATTTCCTGTTGCCGGTTTTGCGCCTCCAAGAATTTCAGCCGCATGGTTTTCCATCAGCCAATGCAAATTTTTCCCGGCGAATTTTCCATTGGCGACGACGCTTTCGTCGTTTGGACGGTCGGAAATTTCCCATGATTCGCCGATGCGTTTGCCTGGCGGAAGTTTTTTGCCGTAAAGTTTTTCAATTTCGCGCCCGCCCCAGACGCGTTCCTTGAAAATCGGATGGAAAGTGAGCGGATAGAGCACTGTGTTTTACGCGGCTGACGCCTGGGGAACGACGCCGTTCGCGGCGGGTTCGACTTTTTCGAGAAAATGCCCGTGCGACCGGAATTTTTCGTAGCGCCTTTTCAAACGCTCGGCGACCGGCAGCGCAAGAATCTCTTCAAGATTCTTCAGCAAGTGCTTTTTCAGATTTTCGGAAGTTGCATCCGCATCGGTGTGCGCGCCGCCGAGCGGTTCCTTGATGATTTCGTCCACCAGTTTGTAGTGGAGCAAATCCTTGGCGGTGATCTTCAACGCGGCGGCGGCTTTGGCGGCGTTGGCGCGATCCTTCCACAAAATCGCCGCGCAACCTTCCGGGCTGATGACCGAGTAATAGGCGTTCTCCAAAATCAAAACGCGGTCCGCGACGCCGATGCCCAGCGCGCCGCCCGAACCTCCTTCGCCGATGACGGTGGCGATGATGGGGACTTCAAACAAGGTCATCTCGCGAAGATTGACGGCGATGGCCTCGGCGATGTGGCGTTCTTCCGCGCCGATGCCGGGAAACGCCCCGGCGGTGTCAATGAGCGTGATGATGGGCAGGCCGAATTTGTTCGCGAGCCGCATCAATCGCAGCGCCTTGCGATAACCTTCCGGCTGCGCGCAACCGAAGTTGCGCAAAATATTTTCCTTCGTGTCGCGGCCTTTCTGCGTGCCGATGACGACGACGCGATGCTCGCCGAGCTTTGCAAAACCGCCGACCATCGCGCGGTCTTCAGCGAAGAGGCGGTCGCCGTGCAATTCCTGAAAATCCGTGAACGCACTGTTAATGTAATCCAGCGTGTAAGGCCGCTTGGGATGACGCGCGAGTTGCACGCGCTGCCAGGCGTTGAGGTTCGAGAAAATATGCCGCCGGGTTTCGTCCAGTTTTTTTTCGATGAGTTGGATTTCCTCTTCGAAGCTGACGCCGAGCGAATGTTTTTCCGGGTGCGCGCGCAGTTCGTCCAGCTTGCCCTGCAGTTCGATGATCGGCTTCTCGAAATCGAGCTGATGTTTCATGCGTCGGAAAGTTTAATCACTTTTCGCCCTGAATCAACGCGGAATTTTGAGCGGCAAAAAAAATGGAGGCCGGACAAACTGCGTCCGGCCCCACGCGGTGACGAGGTTTATACGCCTTCACCAAGGCGCTCAGAAGGGCGACGCGACCAACTTGGGGTCGCTGTTCGAGCCGCGCCGCGAGCAAAACCTCTCTGCCAACCCTAAACGAACAGCGAAATCATTCGTTCAAAGCTTCAGACCAAGTATAGTTCAACCTTGTTCAAAAAAAGTCAAAATTTATTTCGCCCGGGCAATCACGCTTATTTCACTGAAAACCCTTGTGTTTGAACGCGATTGGATGATCCGCGCCAACGGGGTTTTGCCCGAAACGGACAACGATTGACGCAACGCGTCCTCCTTGCCCGCACCGGACGCCAAAACCCAAACCTGCCGCGCCGCAGCGATGGCCGCATAACTTAACGTGACGCGATCCGGCGGCGGCTTGGGCGAATTTTTTACCGCGCAAAAAATGGATTTTAAAACTGTTCCTTCGGCTTTGTCCGGAAAAAGCGACGCGACATGACCGTCCTCGCCCATGCCGAGAAAAATCAAATCCAGGATCGGTTGCCCATTTTTGTTCAGAGGCGCTAGTTTGCAAATTTCTGTTGCCGCTTTTTGCGCGGCAACTTCCGGCGAATCCTCGCCGCGAACGCGGTGGATTTGGCTTTCTGGAATTTTCAGCGGTCTGAACAAAAGCTCGTTCGCCATTTTGAAATTACTTTCGGAATCGGCCGGCGGAACGCACCGTTCGTCCGCCCAGAAAAAGTGGACGCGACTGAACAGAATCCGGCGCGCCTTGGCTTGCTCGACAACCGAACTAAAAAATTTCTGCGCGATGCGTCCGCCGGAAAGCGCGACACAATGCGGCTTGCCCGCACGATTTGCCGTTTCGATTTCGTCCAGCCAGCCGGCCGCGACGGAAGGGGCCAGTTCATCGGCATTGGCAAAGGAAATCAGTTCGAAATTTTGCATCGTGATGGCGCGACCATCTTGAACCCGCGGAATTTTCGCGGCAAGCCCGGATTGCGAAGACCGTATTGACACAATAAATGCGCTCCGCTAGTTTCGCGGCAAATCAAGTCATTGCCGTTCAAAACAACAAAACAATCGAAAGGATGATTATGAAAAACGTATGCAAATTATTTTTTGCTGCAGTATTAGGCTTCACAATGTTGGCAGCGGTTTTGCCGGCTTCCGCGCGCCCGCCGAAAACAGAGGACGAGTTGATCGCTGATTTGAGTTCGCCCAAGGACAAAACAGTTGTCAACGCGTTGCAGGATCTGGAAAAAAGTTATCCGAACAGTCCGAAATCCGTTCCCGAAATCAAAAAACTTTTGACGGACACCCGCCCGACAGTCAAAAGAAAAGCCGCGCGCGTTTTGGGGACGGTCAACGCCGACGTGAGCGATACTGACTTGAAAAATATCGCGACGCTGTTGACCGGCGACAGAAATGAAAAAGAGGACGGATTGAAAGCCTTGCGCGGTCTCAAGGCCAAGAGCACGATTCCGCAAATCATCCCACTGCTCAAAGACCCGGATAAAAACGTCTTGCGCGATGCGATTCGCACACTGGCCGTTCAAGGCGATAAAAGCCTGATTCCGACAATCAAGCCTTTGATGGATTTCCCCGATTTGGCCGTGCAAAAAGATGCGGCGGATGCGATCAGCATCTTGAAGGAAAAATAATTTCTGCGAAATTTTTCACCGGCGCATCTGGCTTCGGCTGGATGCGCCGAATTTTTTTGGAGAGCCGTTCAAGCAAAACTGGCGGAAAACTTTTTCCGGTCGTGCTTGCACAAAATCTGGATGACGTGACGGCCTGAATACAAACATGGCGGCACGCCGCCGCCCGGCATCACCCACTGGCCGGCCATGTAAAAATTTTCCAGGCCCGGCAGCGTTTTCGGCAGCGGCGAACGCAGCGCCTTTGACGTCGGCGACCAGCCCATGAACGCGCCTTCGTGATTGAGCGTGTAACGCCACGTCGTGTACGGCGTCGCGATATCCGTCACTTCCACCTGCGACGTGATGCCCGGATAATGCGGTTCGAGCCGCGCGAGCGTCTCGGCGGTCACACGCTTTTTTTCCGCGTCGTAACGCGCGGGTTCCTGCCGCAGATCGTTCCAGAATTTCCAATCCGTGATCAACAAAACCTGCACGACGGTTTTTCCCGGCGGCGAAAATTTGCCGCTGTAATTGAAAAAACGCAGCGGGAAACCGTCAATCGTCACGTTGCCGACCTTCATTTCATCCTTGAACAAAAGAAAATTATGCGCGGCTTCATTTGGAAATCCGCGGTTCACGCCGAAGCTGATCGTCATCAACGGACGCAATGTTTTCCAATTGTCGTAACAATCTTTTATCTTTCCGCCGATGTAACGGCCGCCGAGCATTTTGAAAATCGTGCTGTAACCGTCGCATGCCGAAACGATCGCGTCGGCGCGATGTTCAGTCCCGTTTTCCAGACGCACGCCGACGGCGCGGCCGTTCTCGACGATGATTTCCTTGATCGTCGAATCATAAAAAATCTCGCCACCAAGATTTTTATAGCGCTCCAAAATGCTCGCGGTGAAATCCGAGCAACCGCCCGCGAGCAAACCCATCTGTCGATTCGCGAGCAGTCCCAGCAAAAACAACATGAACCACGCCGGCATCTCCGGCAAAAAAAGATGCGCGAGCATCCGTCGCAGACTTTTGTTGCGTGCGGTTTCCGCGAATTCCAAGATGGGCTTGTTGTAAACTCCGCTGAAGTAGCGCAACGAACGACGCAACAGCCAAACCTGTTTCAGCGATCCGAAAATTCCCATTAACTCCATCGGCGTTTTCATGAGCGCGAGCATGTCCGTCTTTTGCAACGCGCGGATGCCGGCGATGAATTCATCGATCAGTTTGGAATCTTCCGGCGCGATTTTTTTCAGGTCGCGCGACAATTTTTCCAGATCGCTCGTGAAGCTGACGCGATTGCCGGTTTCTTCGTCGATGAAGTGGACGTATTCCGCCATGTCGGGAAAACGGCGGTTCTGAAAAATTCCGAGTTCGCGATACAGCTCGTGACACGATTGGCCGGGACGATGTCCCATCAGATAATGAATGCCGCCATCGATAAGATAGTCGCCGTGCTTCCACGCCTTCGCCACGCCGCCCGGATCATGGTGATGCTCGAAAATCCGGGCCTTGTAGCCGTTCATCCTTGCATAGCAACCGGTGGACAGCCCGGCGAGTCCCGCTCCGATGATGATGATGGATTTTTCAGCCACGCTTGAAATTTTTTGACGCGCGCGAAAGCAAACACGCCCGCGCTTGCTTGTTCAAGCATTTAATGTAAAATGCCGCTCCATTTTTTATTCAGATGATTGCGCTCGACGGACACAAACTTTCCATTCCCGAAGTGTGGCAGATTGCTTCGTTGCAAACACCTTGCAAGCTAGCGACCAAAGCGCGCCCGCTGATTCGCCGCAGTCGCAAGCTCGTCGAAAAACTTGCCGCGCAACCGCGCGCCATCTACGGCATCAACACCGGCTTCGGCCCGTTGAGCGGATTTCGAGTTTCGAACGGAGACCAGAAGCAGCATCAAATCAATCTGCTCCATCATCTCACGGTCGGCCAAGGCGCGCTGTTTTCGGAAAATGAAACCCGCGCCATCATGCTCGCGCGCGCCAATACGCTCGCGCGCGGATTTTCCGGCATCCGCGAGGAATTGCTCGAACTGCTCATCGCCGCGCTGAACAAAAATGTCCTGCCGGAAATTCCCGGCGAAGGTTCCGTCGGCGCAAGCGGCGATCTTGTTCCGCTCGCGCACATGGCCGGACTGCTCGTCGGCTTCGGTCACGCAAAACTGAATGGAAAAAGAATTTCCGCAAATGAAGCCTTGAAAAAAGTTGGACTCAAACCCGCCGTTCTTCAATGCAAAGAAGGTCTCGCGCTCGTCAACGGCACTTCGGTGATGACCGGCCTCGCCGCGCTCGCCGCGCACGAAGCGGAAAAAATTCTGCGCTGGACGGAACTGCTCACGGCCTGTCTGTTTCAAGCGCTCGGCGGCGAACCGGAAGTTCTCTGCCAGCAGATTCACATGGCACGCGGCTTTCGCGGCCAGTCACTTTCCGCCAAACGCATCAGCGATTCGCTCCGCACGCATCCTGATTTTGCGAAGCGCATTGACGACCATCAATGGGGCACGGCAGCCAAGGCCGTTGATCCGGGCGCGGAGATTCAGGATCCGTATTCGTTGCGCTGCGCGCCACAGATTCTCGGCGCGTTTCAGGAGGCGCACTGGCACGTCGCGGAAGTCGTCACACGCGAACTCAACGCCAGCACCGACAACCCGCTGATTTTTCCCGACACCGAAATGGTCATCCACGGCGGAAATTTTTACGGCCAGCAGATCGCGATGGTCAGCGACTACTTGCGCATCGGCCTCATCAAAATCGCGCTGCTCGCCGAGCGTCAGATCGAGCGGCTCGTCAACTGGCGTTACAGTCGCGGCCTGCCGCCGATGCTCGCGGGCGGCGCGCCCGGATTGAATTCCGGTTTCAGCGGCGCGCAACTGCTCGCCACTTCCCTCGCCGCCGAATTGCGTTTACTTGGAACTGCCGCATCTATTCAGACCATTTCGACGAACGCGAACAATCAAGACGTCGTCAGCATGGGCTGCATCGCGGCGAAGATGACGCGCACCGCGCTGCCGCTCGCGTGGAAAATCATCTCCATCGAAACGCTCGCCATCATTCAAGCGGCGGATTTGCGCGGCAAAAATGTGATGGGCGGCGACTATAAAAAACTTTACGACCTTGTGCGCGGCGTCTCGCCGAAACTTGAAAATGACCGGCCGCTTGTCGAAGATATCCAACGCGTGACGACGTTGCTGCAATCCGAAGACGCACAAAAGATTTTCGGACTCGATAACAATCATGAATCAGATTGAGACGGACGTTTTGATCATCGGCGCCGGCCCGGCGGGTTCGAGCGCCGCCGCTTTGTTGCAACAACAAGGCTTTCGCCTGCTCGTCGTGGAGAAGCAAAGTTTTCCGCGCTTCGTCATCGGCGAAAGCATGTTGCCCAGCAGCATGAATCTGTTGCAGGAAGCCGGATTGCTCGACGCCGTAGAGCAGCAATCCTTCATGCGCAAGAACGGCGCGGTATTTTTGCGCGGCCACGAGACGTGCAACTTCGATTTCTCCAGCCAGTTCACCGACGGATTCAAATACACTTATCAAGTGCCGCGCGGAGATTTCGACAAGGCGCTGGCCGACGCCGTGGCGGCGCGTGGCGTGGAAATTTTATACAAACACGGCGTCACGGCGGTGAACTTCGATCCGTCGCACGCTTCGACGACGATTGAAAAGCCCGACGGCGGCAAACTCGAAGTGAAATCAAAATTCATCCTCGATTGCAGCGGCTACGGACGCGTGCTGCCGCGCTTGCTGAATCTCGAGGAGCCGTCGAACTTTCCGAACCGCGAGGCGCTGTTCACGCACGTCACCGGCGATCTGCGGCCGCCCGAACGCGAGGAGGGAAAAATCTGGGTCTGCATCCATCCCGACGGCGCGTGGATCTGGATCATCCCGTTCTCCAACGGCAAGACCAGCGTCGGCGCGGTGGCGTCGCCGGAATTTTTCTCGAAATTTCCCGGCGAACCCGAAGCGCAACTGCGCGCGATCCTGATGAGCGACCCGAACGCCGCGAAGCGCCTCGCAAAAATGCAGTTCGTTTTTCCGCCGCAACGCATCAGCGGTTATGCCTGCTCGGTGAAAAAACTTTTCGGCGAACGGTTCGCGCTCGTCGGCAACGCCACGGAATTTCTCGACCCGATCTTCAGTTCCGGCGTGTCGCTGGCGTTCGCGTCGGCCAATCGCGCGGCCAAGGTGCTGACGCGGCACTTGCGCGGCGAGCCGGTGGATTGGCAGACCGAATACGCCGACCACGTGATGCAGGGCATAAACACGTTCCGTTCCTACGTCGCCGCGTGGTATGACGACAAGCTGCCGCAGATTTTTTTCGCCGCGAACCGCAACCCCGATATCATGCGCCAGATCTGTTCCGTGCTGGCCGGTTACGTCTGGGATAAATCGAATCCCTATGTAGCGCAGGCCGACCGCGCGCTGGGCCTGTTGGCGAAAATTTTGAAAAGCCAAAAGCGCGAAGCCTGACCGATGCTTCGAATGCGGATTGACGATGATAAATTTCCGGCGCAAACTCACGCCATGGCAAATCGGAAGAAAGCGCAATGAACTTCTGGTGGGTCAACCATAAACAGACTTTCCGACAGGAATTTTTCGGAAAATACATTTGGTCCCCAAAGCGCAAGCGAAACGATCAGATAAATCCATTCTACGAAACCATGCGCGAAGTCGCGCCGGACGACATTGTTTATTCTTTCGCCGATGGAGCGATTCAAGGTTTCGGAATGGCGCGCACGCATTGCTACACCTCGCCGCGACCGGATGAATTCGGACATATCGGTCAGGCATGGAACGAAGTCGGCTGGCGAGTGGACATTGATTTTCAAAAATTCACCGAGCCGATTCTGCCGACACAACACATGCAGGCCATCGCGCCAACGATGCCAGAACGTTATTCGCCTATCCGACAAAATGGTTACGGCAACCAAGGTGTTTATCTTGCGCAAATTCCACGACCAATGGCACTCGTCATTGCGCAACTCGCGTCGCCAGAGCTTTTGGGAATTATTCAAGGCATCCAAATTTCCGAAACAGCGGAAACACCGTTGCCGGAACTGCGCGGCATCGTGGAATGGGAAGAGCGCGAATGTGAACAGATTTCTGAAGACAGCCGTTTGCGCGAAACGGAAAAACAAGCACTCATCAAAGCCCGACGCGGACAAGGATTGTTTCGTCAACGAGTCGCACACATCGAACGGTTTTGTCGTGTTACACGTGTTGACCGTCCTGAACATTTAATCGCGAGCCATATCAAACCATGGCGGGAATCGGACAACCGCGAGCGGTTGTTTGAGGGTAATGGCTTGTTGCTCACACCGACTATTGATCATCTTTTCGACCGTGGCTTTATTTCCTTTGAAAATAGCGGCGAGTTGCTTGTTTCTCCAGTAGCGCACGTAGAATCATTGAACAAAATGGGGATCATTACAGATCACGTTGTGAATGTTGGTGGCTTTGCAGAACCGCAAAGAGAATTTCTTGAATTCCATCGCACCAGTGTGTTTTTGAAAAGGGAAGTTGGCGTGATTTAAAAATTTTCAGCGAATCGCCATCTTCTTCGGGTCTTCGCCGTTGAGGCTGTATTTCATCAGGAAACGCATCATGGCCATGCTGTAGGCGGCCTTGCCCGCCGCGCCGGTGAAGATGCGGCCCATGTGTTTGTTGATGTGCGGATAGCACAGCCGGATCAGCAGATTTTTGCGCATCATCTCGCCGACACGGAACGACGTGAACATCCGCCCGTCGTAATAATAATTCACGATCTCGTGCCACGTCTTGAGATGATGAATGACGCCGCGTTCGTATTTTTGGAACGCCGCCGCGCCGCCGTCGCGGATGGCGTCGGCCAGTTCCGTCGCGCTCGTGAGGCCGATGAGCAGGCCGCTGGAAAAAACCGGGTCGATGAAACCCGCCGTGTCGCCGACGAGCGCCCAGCCGTCGCCGACAAGCCGCGAGGAGACGAGTTGATAATTGGTATATTCCATCACGGGCGTCAGGCGTTTTGAGCCAACGGTCACGGTGCGCAAATAAGAATCCTGTTTTAGCAGATTATCGTAACGCTCCTCCGGCGTCGCGCCCGCCTTCGCGGCGTGTTCCGACAGAATCACGATGCCGAGCGAGACGCGGTCCGGCAGCGGAATACGCCAGCTCCAGCCGTGGTCGAGCCGCGAGGAATGGACGTAGCCGCTTTTGTAAAGTTCCGCCTTGTCCAGATGAGCGAAGAGCGCGGTGTCTTTGCGTCCGCCTTCGCGGCTGGAAATGTCCAGCAGCTTGGGCAGCACCCGCGCGCGTCCGGTCGCGTCCACGATCAAATCCGGCTGGTCAGAGCCTGACCTGCCACCAGTGAAAAAACCGCCGCACGCCGCGAGCGTTTCGGCGCTCAAGCGAACCTTGTCTTCGCCGGGAACGCGCTCCACTTTCGCCTCGGTCTCGAAAATTTTTGCGCCGGCGCGTTTCGCACAGTCCATGAGCGTCGCTTCAAATTTGATGCGCGGGACGTTGTAGGCGTAATCCGGCAGCTTCCCGCAAAAATCGCGGAACGTGAATGGGAAGTCGCCCCACTCGTTCATGTTGAAGATCGCGCCGGGTTTGTATTTGCCGTAGCTGCGGACTTCGTCTTCCACGCCGAGCCTCCGCAAGATCAGGACGATGGCGGGCACGAGCGATTCGCCGACGAGCAGCGCGGCGGCACGCGGACGATGCAAAATAGCGACGCGCACGCCATCACGCGCGAGTAAAGTGGCGAGCGTGCTGGCTGCCGGTCCGCCGCCGAGGATGGCGACGGTTTGGATTTTATGTTGCCCGTTCATTTTTGGTGGCGCGCAGAGTAACGAGCCATCGCGAGAAAAACAATCCCAGCCGCGGATGATTGGAGTTGCGGGAATAATTAGCTTCGGGTTAAGTGGCGGAGAAATCTTTTTCAATCCATGGATGCGATTTTCGAAAATCTGAAAGACCCGCTGGCAAAATTATTACTCCAGTTCATCGTTATCATTCTGGCGACGCGCACGGTCGGCTCGTTGTTCAAACGATTCGGCCAGCCGTCGGTCATCGGCGAAATCACGGCGGGCATCATTCTTGGCCCTTCGTTGTTCGGCTGGCTCTGGCCGGATGCGTCTAATTTTCTTTTTCAAAAATCATCGCTGGGTAATTTGCAATTATTCAGCCAGATTGGCGTGTGCGTGTTCATGTTCGTCGTCGGACTGGAACTGGATTTGACGCACGTGCGGGAAAAAGCGCGCGCCGCTTTGATCGTCAGCAATGCGGGCATCGTCGTGCCGTTCGCGCTCGGAGTCGGTTCTGCGTTTTTACTTTATCCGGCGTTTGGCGCGCTCGGCTCATCGTTCACCGCGTTCGCGCTGTTCATGGGCATCGCGATGAGCATCACGGCGTTTCCGGTGCTGGTGCGCATCTTGAAAGACCGCGGCATGGCGAAAACTCCGCTCGGAACCATGGCGATCACTTGCGCGGCGGCGGGCGACGCGACCGCCTGGGCGATTCTCGCGTTCGTCGTCGCCATCGCGCGCGCGACGGGGCTTGCCTCGACATTTTTAAATCTCGGCCTCGTCGCGCTTTTCGTTGCGATGATGCTGTTCATCGTGCGCCCGCAATTGTCGCGCTGGCTCGGCGCGAACGGAACACTGACAAACGGCATGATCGCCGCCGCGCTCATCTTCATGACGGCATCGGCGCTCGCGACACAAGTCATTGGCATCCACGCGCTCTTCGGCGCTTTTCTCGCGGGAGTGGTCATGCCGCAAAAAAAAGAATTCCGCGAATTCCTGACCGTGCGGTTGGAAAATTTCAGTTCGGTCTTTCTGCTGCCGCTTTTCTTCGCGTTCAGCGGATTGCGAACGCAAGTCGGCTTGTTGAACGACGCCACGAGCTGGCTCGTTTGCGCGGGCGTCATCGCCGTCGCAGTTGCGGGAAAACTCGGCGGCACCACGCTCGCCGCGCGGTTCACTGGAATGAGTTGGAACGATTCGTTTTCGTTGGGCGCGTTGATGAACACGCGCGGTCTCGTGGAACTCATCGCGCTGAACATCGGTTACGATCTCGGCATCCTGCCGCCGCGCATCTTCACGATGATGGTATTGATGGCGTTGGGCACGACCTTCATGACCGGGCCTTTACTAACTCTTGCTGAAAAAATGAAACGACGGCGCACGCCAACAGTCTTGAGCAATAAAGGCGTCGCAACTTCGGGTGAAAATTGATTTCCTGCCCAAAACTTTCAAGGCTGCCAAGCAGCGCGGTAAAACTGTTGCGGGGAATCCGTCGAAACCGGAATGTTAATGTTCAAAGTGCTTCCGACGAGCGTGTTGGTGGAGACGGGAATCCACGTTATCAAATCCGGTGATCTTTGAATGACATAAGGCGTACCGGGCTGGCCTTGAAGGAGAAGCTTCACTTGTCCGGCCTCGACGCCCAACGCGGAAAGCAACGAAGGTTCCGGTTCAAAC
The DNA here is from genome assembly GCA_964536285.1 of uncultured Bifidobacteriaceae bacterium. Classification (GTDB taxonomy): domain Bacteria; phylum Verrucomicrobiota; class Verrucomicrobiia; order Limisphaerales; family UBA11358; genus UBA11358. The sequence goes on along the minus strand of CAZHXG010000015.1, from coordinate 11,266 downwards.
GTGAAGAGCGTCAGCGACAATGGTGAAAACGAATAGGTAAAATTCGTGCCGGCAGTCGGAAAATTCGTCGTCGCGATGTCTTGCAGTGAAGCACTGGCATTGTTTTCCGCCGCCTGATCCTGCGAGATGCCGTAGGATTGAATCGTTGCGGCTTTCCACGGCGCGAAATTAGTCAGCGCGATTTGCGCGTTCAGGTTCGTGGTCATGTCTTTGTTGATGACGAGCAGCGTGAGAGCGCCGTTGGTGCGATGAACGGCATAGGCGGAAAGCAAAAGAGAATCGCTGGTGCCATTGAGGACGGAATCCCCGGGCCGTGCAAAATGTTGAAGCAATTTTTCAGCGTAAAAGGTGGGATACGGAGTGTTTGACCCGCTCAAGATCCCGTAATCACCATTCGCCCGCCACCCGTAAATCGTCGGGTCGAAATCGCCGTCGGTCTGCGCTCCGTTGTGCAAATCCCAAAAGATATAAGACCTGAATTCGGTTTTCATGAGCTGGCTGGTGCTGTCGGCGAGGTAAAGCGCGTTGACCAGACTGGTGGATTGCCTACCCATGGCGCCGGCGTCGCTGTTATTTTCCGTCACGCACAACTCAATATTTGTGCCGGTGGGCCCGATGTAATCGGTGATTTGCTGGCGCAGATTGGCGGCGGCGCTGGCCCAGTCGGTCCAGGCCGAGGGACACGGATTGCCGGCGACCTGCAACAGAAGCAGGTCGCTCTCCGGAGAGTCAGAGTAAGAACTCCAGCCGGAGGCGGTCCATTGCCAGTAAAAATGATAGATGAGAAAATCGGGCATGACTCCGAGACTTTTCAATTTGGATAACACGATGGGTGTCCACCCGTAGTGCGTGGCGCCAGTGCGCGGGTTGATGGCAAAATGTGTCGCGTTGTTGGAAAAACTTTCTTCTCCCGGCGCGACGACGATGCCTACTTTGATGGGCACGTTCGGATAAGCGGCCTTCATCTGTTGAATGTAAGCCGCCGCGTTGGTGGCGTAAGTGTAAGGATCATGAGGAACCGTATTGGAATCGGTTTCCCACGTGCCATAGCATTCATTGCCGATTTCCCAATATTTGAAACCGCAATTGTTGGTTTTATTGGCCGAGAGCACCCAGGCGGCCGCTTCACCGGCAGTGCCTGTGCCGTAGTTGACGGTGGTGAAAACCTGGGCGCCCAGATTGGTGGCGATATTTCTGAAAGCAGAATTCCCGGGCGGGTCACTGGCCCAATCATACGCATCAGAAGTCGAACCGCCCGGCCAGCGCAAAGTCAAACAACCGATTTGCTCAAGCAACGGCAAGGTTGTTGAACTGCCCAGACTGCCGTCCCAGGTTGCGGTATTGAGTCCAAACTGCCGCGCATCCACGGTCTGCAACGACTGCCCGGCGTTCACACCCAAATGAACCAGTGCCGGCACAGGCGCGGCCACGAGTTGAACGTCGTCCACGTAACAAGCGGGTTGAACCGCGCCACCGACGTTGCCCTGAATCAAAAAGCCGGTGCAATTTGGTTTGTTGGCCACGCCCAATGCGGACAGCGGGATTGTTATTTGCTTCCACGCATTTGTCGGGAAAGGTCCCAAGGAATAAGCCGTTTGATTCGTGCCATCCAACGAGCCGGACACCGTAAATTTCTGGCCGCCGGCGCTGCCGCCATTGACCCAAAAAGTGAGATTGGTGTAGAGGCTGGTATTAAAATCCGAATGCTCAAAAACAAGCGCCTGGTAGTTGCCGCCATCGGTGACGCTGATGGAATAAACGCCTGAATGAGCCGGCGAACTGTTTTGCAAATTCACCGCCGCCCAACTCCAATTTTGAAAACCATTCACCAGATTGTCGGTGTAAATCGGGAGATTGGCTTGCGCAATGCCCGGGGCGACCGCGACGATTTGGTTCAGCGTATTGGCGCTGCCCGGATAGTTACCGCCGGAATAGGTGGCGGTGATCAAGTCCGTGCCCGTCGGCAGATTGGTAGTTGGAAAACTGGTGGCGCTGCCTCCGCTCACCGCGTTGGTGCTGAACGGACCGCTGGCGGAAGAAAAAACCACTTGGCCTGTGGCGTTGCCGGCGACGATTCCATTGGTCAACACAGTGGCGGTAAAAGTGACACTGGCACCGTAAGCGGAAGGGTTGAACGACGAGGTGAGGCCAATAGGATTACCAATATTCACCAACTTGACATTGTCGATTGTCAGGGTGTCGGTGAAGCCGGGGCCACCCCACTGCCAGGAATTGATCTGAAAGGCCAACTGCCATGTTGCGCCGATTGGACTGGCTCCCGTGATGCTGCCCAAGTTCACGCTGAACGTCTGCCATGTGTTGGCTGCGGTCAACTGGTCGTTGACTGTCGCGTTTATGACCGGCCCGGAGCCGCCATAATAATTGTTCGGCCAGGTTTGTATGAAAAATTGGATGTTGGCCGCCTGGCTGCCTTTGGCATCGAAGGACAAAACGTAGTCCGACGGGTTTGGATCCGTGTTCCCGGAAACCGTCATCAACTGCAATTGCCCGGTGTAATAGTCACTCCAGGTTGTTGCTGTCATGGTCTCCTGCCAGGCTCCGTTTGGATTTCCGCCACTCGCTATAACAGCATTGCCGCTGCCGGTGGGGCTGCCTCCCGAATACGCGCCGGCACCAAACGTGCCAGTATATCCACCGTCAAAATTCTGGTCGAATATTGTCGTCTGGGCGGCGGCAGTCAGGCCGCCGAGCAAGACCGCCAAGGCCGTCATTTGACATCGGGATTTCATAAGTCGAATCGAATGTTTAAGGAAGGGTTCAAAGAGGTTTTTGGTCAATACTCAAAGCCTGAGATACGCAGGCAGCTTTTTATTGAGCCGCAGCTCCGCGGATTCGGACATAGAACTGATTCATTACCAATAAAATAGCAGGTTTTATTGATGTTTCAAACAGAAATTGGCCTGACCCAAAAATGTCTATTGCTTCACTGGCTACAGACAGTGAGCGCGCTTTGACTACTGCACACGCAGTTGGAATTGGAGGCGAACAAACCGCACTGAATGATTATACACTGCAACTTCAAAATAGTTTCAAAAAAAATGTGGCAAGCCATCATTTTTATTGGCGTTTTTCCATTTGGTTCCATTTAAGAGAACTTGAAGCCACCACTATAAAGTTGCGATGACCTTTCAGCACTTCAGCGCAAAGACTTTTGGGCTGTCTCGCTTTGATGCGGACACACCAAAAGACTTTGCACCGGGACAATTTCAGCGCGACCAAGGCGGCGTTGCCATTCTCCTTGGAATGTAGCCCTACTAGGACTACATGGCAAGAAACCTGTTTTCATAAGAGGTATGTTAGTTCCGCTGTGATTGATAAAATGTCATTCAAAAACTGCAATGAGGACGTTAAGAGAATCATCAGTATCGTGGTTGAATATATGCAGGGGAATATGGACAATCCGATAGCATATGTGGAAAAATAATTCACTAATTTCGCGCTTTACGCTCAACTCCACCAACAATCTGCGACACCACGCCACGGCGTTGCTAATCCAGCAACAAAATTTTAACACGCGACCCGCTGTTACACTTTGGTCACTTCGCCGGATCGGCACCTGCCTTGGCCTGTTCTGGCTGGGTTTCACGCTGACATCCCTGTCCGCCAGTGACGTGAACGGACAACTTGTAAAACCCGCACCCGTCCCCGTCATCCTCGACACGGACATCGGCGACGACATCGACGACACCTGGGCGCTGGCCCTTCTGCTCAAATCGCCGGAGCTGGACCTGAAACTCGTGGTGGGCGATTACGGCGAGGCGCAATACCGGGCGCGACTGCTCGCGAAGTTTCTCGACCGCGCCGGACGAAGCGACGTGCCAGTGGGTGTTGGCCTCGACATCGCACCGCGCAGCGCCGGTCGCCAGGCCGCGTGGATCAAGGACTACGATCTCAAGTCCTATCCGGGCAAAGTCCAAGCCGACGGTGTGCAAGCCATCATTGACACCATCATGAACTCGCCGCAACCCGTCACATTGATCTGCATCGGCCCCTCGCCAAACATCGCCGAGGCGCTGAAACGCGAGCCGCGCATCGCGCAACACTCCCGGTTCGTGGGCATGGACGGCAGCGTTCGCCTGGGTTACGGCGGCGAGAGGCAACCCTGCGCGGAATGGAACGTGAAATGCGATCCCAAGGCCTTGCAGTCGGTGTTTGCCGCGCCGTGGGACATCACTATCACGCCACTCGACACCTGCGGTCTCGTGACATTGAACGGCGAAAAATACCGGCGCATTCTTGATTCAACCAATCGTATCGCCAGCGACATCCTCGCCAACTACCGCCTCTGGCTGGTCAACCAACCCACGCTGGCTCAGGACATGGCCGATCACCACAGCACCACGCTGTTTGATCCCGTGGCCGTCTATCTCGCCATGCATCAGGATTTCTGCGTGATGGAAAAGCTCAACCTCCGCGTCACCGACGATGGCTTTACGGTTATTGACCCGCAGGCACGGCCGGTCAGCGTGGCTACGAAATGGAATGATCTTGATGCCTTTGAGGATTTTCTGGTTGAACGGCTGACAGGAAGCCGTGCGGATTTGCCGGTGACTCCGCCACAGGTTAACAGTTTAATATCCGGGTCACCGCCTGACATCTCAACGAATGAAAAATACTGGGCGGTTGAGGATGCCGGGGCACGGGAAAAGTTGCCGTTATATTTGACAATTCCGGCGGCAAAGCCGGATGAACTGACTCCCGCAAACGGCTACCCCAAACGCAAGACCTTCCTGACGTGGCATCGGTCTCACGGAGATAACGGCGGAATGCGATATTCGGCTCTGGATCAGATTAATCTCCAAAATGTGACCAATCTGCAAGTCGCCTGGATTTATCACTCAAAGGATGGCAGCAATGCCATCCAGTGTAACCCCATAATCGTGCGCGACGTAATGATTGTCCCCACACCGGGCAAATTCATCGTCGGCGTCAACGCAGAAAATGGACGGGAGCTGTGGCGCTTCAAACCAGAAGACGGTCGTCCCGCGTTTCGTGGGTTGATATATTGGCCCGGCAATATATTTGCAAGTGAGCGCGTCATGTTTTGCTCCGGTCAATATTTGTATGCCCTGAATCCGAAAAACGGCCGGTTAATCACTCAATTCGGCCACGATGGGCGGGCGCTTCTGCCGGGAAGAACGAAAGAGAAATACTACATCGACCTAGAATATGGTGCTGCCACGGCGGGGCCGGCCATATTTAAACATGTCATAGTGGTGCCAGGTTTTGAGAAGGATGTTTGGGGATTCGATGTCGTGTCAGGCAAGCAGCTCTGGACATTCCATACCGTGCCGCACCCCGGTGAATTTGGTTACGACACATGGGATCGCACGGAAAGTTACGCGGCAAACGATTGGACCGGCATGGCGATGGATGAGGTGCGCGGCATTGCTTACATCTCCACCGCTTCAGCCAAGCCGAATTTCATCGGCGTCTGGCATCACGGCGACAATCTCTTTGACAATTGCCTGATCGCCCTGGACGCGCGCACGGGCAAACGCCTTTGGCATTTTCAGGAAATTCCCCATGATATCTGGGATCGGGACATCCCCGCGCCGCCGAATCTCGCCACCATCACACGCGATAGCAAACGGGTGGACGTTGTCGCAGTCACTACCAAGAACGGCGATACGCTGCTTCTGGATCGGGTGACGGGCAAGCCGATTTTTCCGTTTCGCATGCGCCGCGCACCCACGAGTGATTTGCCCGGCGAAGTGACCGCACCTTACCAGCCCGATCCGGAGTTGCCGGAGCGATTTTCAAAAATGGAATTCACCGCCGCCGACCTGACTGACCGGACACCGGAAGCTGCGGAATTTGCCGCGAACCGCTTCAAGAGTGTCACCACCGGATTTTTCCGGCCGGCCAGTCTCGGCCATCCCAATTTGTATTTTGGGATGGATGGCGGCGCGGAATGGTCCGGCGCATGTGTTGACGCTGAAACCGGACGACTTTATGTCAGTGCCAATCACGTCGGTTGGCTTATATCTATCTTTCGTGACGATGAACCGCCGGACGATCCTTCAGCCCCGAAGACTCATGGCCGGATGGTGTTTGAAGCCGCATGTATGCAATGCCATGGATCGGACAAGCTCGGCATCGGAGTGGCACCACCGTTGCGCGGATTGCGTCATCGGCTCTCTGATGATGATGTCATAAAACAGGTGCGAACGGGGAAAAATGGCATGCCGGCTTTTTCCAATGCCAGCTTGAGTGAATCCAACCTTGTGGCGCTGCTCGATTATCTCATGCTGCGTGACCGCCCATCATCGCTTTCGCCAACAAATGCTGAACGTCCCCAATATAGCTTCACCGGTTATCCGAAATTTCTGGACAATGAAGGTTACCCCGCAAACAAGCCGCCGTGGGGCACGTTAAATTGTATTGATCTTAATACCGGCAAGCTCGTCTGGAAGGTGCCTCTGGGTGAATATCCCGAACTCACTGCGCAAGGTGTCCCAAAAACCGGAACGGAAAATTACGGCGGGGCGATTGTCACCGCCGGTGGACTGTTGTTTTGCTCTGGAACCCGCGACTATAAAATTCGCGCATTCGACAAAAATACCGGCGCGGAACTGTGGGCTGGCAAACTGCCGTGGGCCGGGATTGCGCCGCCGGCGACATACGAGGTTAATGGCCGCCAGTTTGTCGTTATTACTTCTACCGGCAACAAGCTTGGTAAACAAAGCGAGTATGGTGATGCCTACGTCGCATTCGCGTTGCCCAAATCGGGTGGAAAATGAAGGCTCAAACTTAAATCTCAAATTGATGAGGCCAGCGTGGTGGTGATCCCCAATTTTCAGGATTGTGGCGCAAATTTTATTCCAACTCCGATCCATTTGACTTCCAACCGTGGTTCTTCGTCCAAAAGACTTGTGACCAAGGTCGCCACACAATAACTTGGCAGTGAATTTCACCGGTAAAATTTGACTCATGAAAAAATTATTTCTTGTTCTTGGCAGTCTGTTTTTGATGGCTGTCCAAATGCAGGCGGGCGCAACCAATCCGCCGCCGGTTCGCGTCGCCCTCATTGGATTGGTGCATGACCATGCCCGCGGGTTCATTCCCGCCGTGCTTGCGCAATCGGACGTTCAACTGGCCGGCATCGTGGAGCCGAATCAGCAACTGGCCGCCCGCTATGCTGCGCTTTATCATCTGAATACGAACCTGTTTTATACGAGCCTTAATGATTTGCTCGCCAAGACTAATGTGCAGGCCGTGGCGACCTTCACGAGCACGTTCGATCACCGGCATGTGGTGGAAGAATGCGCGCCGCTGGGCATTGACGTGATAATGGAGAAGCCGCTGGGGGTCAGTCTGGAAGACGCACGCGCAATGGCCGCCGCCGCAAAAAAAGGCGGCATCCAACTTATCGTGAATTATGAGACCACTTGGTATCCGGGCAATCAGGCCGCTTACGAGATGATTTGCGGACAGAATGCGATTGGCGACCTGCGAAAAATCGTGGTGCACGACGGTCATCAAGGACCGAAGGAAATCGGTTGTTCGCCCGATTTTCTAGCATGGCTGACCGATCCAAAGCTTAACGGTGGCGGTGCGCTGATGGATTTCGGCTGTTACGGCGCGGACTTGATGACGTGGCTCATGCAGGGGCAGCGTCCCACTTCCGTTTTCGCCGTGACCCAGCACATCAAACCGGACGTTTATCCCAAAGTGGAGGACGAGGCGACAATTGTGGTAACGTATCCCAAGGCACAGGGAATCATCCAGGCTTCGTGGAACTGGCCTTACGGTCGCAAGGACATGGAGCTTTACGGCCAGACCGGATATGTGCTGGTACCGCGAAGTGATTTGTTGTGCGTGATGGAAGGCAAAGACAAGGAACGTGAAATTTCCGTCGCGCCCCTGACCGGATCACAAGCAAACGCGCTCGCTTATCTTGCGGCGGCGGTGCGCGGAGAAATTAAGCCAGCCGGCCTGTCATCGCTCGAAGTGAACATGACCGTGATGGAAATCCTCGACGCCGCGCGCAAATCCGCTAAAACCGGGAAACGAATTTATCTGCCGGCCAAACCTTCATATCCATAACTGCAACTTCGCAGCGGGCGGACTTCGCTATGGATTTGAGCGCGGAAGCCACAGCCGATTCCATCGGCAAACCAAGTTTCTTGCCAGAAATAATCTTGTCATGCGACGGGCTTCGGCAAAGCTCACTCCAAAATGCGGCACGTAAAAAAATCAGCCACGGTTTCACCCTGATTGAATTGCTGGTGGTCATCGTCGCCACATCAGCAGTTAGCGTCCTGTTGCTTGGCATCACGCTGGAGAAAATCATCAATGAGCTTGTCCAGCGGCATGGCTGGAGTGAGATGGGACGGGGCATTCCCGTCCGCTGTTTCAAATTCAACCCGACGGTGAAGTCCAGCCTCACGTTCCTGCGCAAAACGCCGTGGGCGCGCGCGAAGGTTGAAGACTGGTTCATCGCCGAGCTTTGAAATTTGAACTTATTTACCGGAACAAATCGCTGTTCGTGCCGGTGCGTTCAAAGCAGACGTGTGAACCGTTTTCCGTCAGCGTGTAAATCAAAACCCAATCCGGCTCAATGTGGCAATCGCGGCTACCGGCAAAATTTCCGCGCAGCGGATGGTCTTTGTATTCCGGCGACAGTTGCCCGCCTTCAATCAGTAAATCCATGACTGTCCGAAGTTTTGAGAGGTCTTCGCCGCGCTTGTCCGCACGTTTGACATCTTTTTTGAACTGGCTCGTGCGGCTGAAAGTTCTCACATGCCCAAATCGGCGTAGAGTTCCTTTTTGCTGCCAAAGTGTTTGACGCCCTTGCCCCGCTTGCTCGCATTGAGCGTGCGCGCTGTGAGTTCGTTCGGAATCCGAACGTCAAAGGGCAGGCCGCGTTGCAGCTTGATCTGCCGGTAGAGCAAATGCACCGTCTCGGAAACGGTGAGTCCCAAATCCGAAAGAATGTTTTCGACCTCGGTTTTCAGGCCCGGCTCGACGCGGGCGCGGATGTTGGCGGTTTTGCTCATGCGTTGGAATGTAGCCCTACTAGGACTACATGGCAAGAAACTTGTTTTCATAAGAGGTATGGTTTGATTGTCAGTGAACCGATGATTGTCGTTCGAGTCCGACCGCTGACGACCGGAAATCCACCGGCAGCAATTTTTTCTTCCATTCCCTTTCCCAATCATCCAGCGACGGCACGGTGACTTCCGCGTGTTTCGCATAAGCACGATGAACCGCCTTGGAGTTGTGTCCCAACGCCTGTTGCGCGAACCGTTCCGGGAAACCACATTTCAACGCCCGCTCCACCCACGCATACCGATACGAGTGCAGCGACACACCGGAAATCCCCAACCCTTCGCAAGAATGACTGAAGCCGATTCCGAAGAGTTAGCGAGCAAGCGGAGTGTTACCGTTTGTTACGCTAATTTCTTACGGAGCAGGAAAATTGGTGTCCGTTTTGGTGTCCGTTTGGACACCCCAACCTCCCAAACCGCTACTGCACATGCAGTTGGAATTGGAGGCGAGGGTCGGAATCGAGCGCCTTTGGGGACGAACGACACTGATATTATGCCTGATTTTATAGGGTATTCAAGCAGATTGTGTCACTATTGGAACAGCCGGTTTACACTTGGTTTGTTAGCCATTTTGTTAGCCATTTTCCAAGGCGGTGGCACCTGCCATTGATAGAGTGTGTTTGACTTTCAAATTTATTTATCGAAACATTTCTTCTCCAAGTTTCGTCTGGATTTACACATGAGAACATCATCATTGCTGAAATCAATTCTACTGATCGCCACAAGTTCACTGTTGGTGAACGGTTGTGTGGTGCGCGAACGAACAGTTTACCGGCAGGCGCCGCCTCCAGCCGTTGTAGGCGAGGAAGTCGTGGTCACTGAAGCGCCGCCGCCGCCGATTGTTGAAACGGTCACGGTTTCCCCCGGTCCGGCATTTATTTGGATTGGTGGAGTCTGGGTCTGGCACGGTCATTGGGCGTGGGAACACGGTCATTGGGGCCGCCCGCCGCATCCGGGTGCCATCTGGATACCGCACCGTTACGAATATCGCAATGGAGTGCATGTTTTCATCCGTGGCGGCTGGAGATATTAAAAGCTCCGTCGTTGAAAGCGCCTGTTTCATGACCTGAAACGGGCGTTTTCATTTATCAATCAGCTCTCATACTTCCTTGTCGCGTTGTAGTGAAGCCTCCGTTCGGCTTGAGAGTCATTTCGAGCTTCCTGTCTGCGGTTCGTTTGCGATTGCGCCGAAGCGCAGCCGAAACTGAATGCGAGCGTCAACAGCAGAAATATTTTTTGCATGAGATTATTATTGCTCCTGAATTAATTGGTGTTGTTCCATGTGCCGCTGTGCGTGCCACCCTCCAATGGTATTTCCAACCAGCGACCTTTTTGTGTTGAAGTAATATCTTTGCCATCGAGCGTCGCGGTGAACTTGCCCGTGCCGACTGGAAGACGCAGATGTGTTTTGATTCCGGCGGGAACCTCGGCTGAAAAGCTCCAATGTTCACCGACTTTTTCCCACGACACGGGCACGGAGCCGAATTCCGTGACCACCGTGCCGGCGGCTTCCGTCAAATCACCCAGGCGAGGTTCGATGAGCAAGGTCTTGTTTTGCACCGGGCCATCCCGTCGCACGCCGAGGACATAGGAACTGAGAAAATATGCCGGAAACATTCCGTAGCAGTGCGCTTTGGAACCCCAAGCGTGCAACCCTTCAAAGGTTGCTTCGTAGGGCGACTCGGCCATGTCTTTCCATTGCACGCGTTGGGTGTTCAAAACAGCAAGGTCTTGTTTCGGATCATCCAAGGCATATTGCTGTTTGAAAAAATAATAATACTGCATGATGTCATTGTCCACGGGCGGATGGGCCATCAGATATTTGGTCACGCTTTCCCGGCGGTTTTTCGGAACGACTCCCTGATCCAGCATGAACAAAGCAGCGTGGCGCGAGGGTTCGATTAGGTTATTTTCAACCTTCAACTTGAGCGGACGATAATCAGGAGCTTTTTTGGCGGCATCCAGATTGTAATAGCCCGCGTAATAAGTTCCGGCAGTTTTATCCCAAAGAACGCCATTGATCGCATCCGCCAAATCTTTGGCTGCGCGGTCAAATATTTTCGCCTGTTTTTTTTCTCCAATCAGATTTCCCAGAAATGCCGCATCAACGAGCGCCTTGCAGACAAAGGCGTTTAATGCCGTGCCTTCACAAGTTTGATAGCCGACCGGATTTCCCCAGACCACCCATTCGC
>CAZHXG010000014.1:0-47838 GCA_964536285.1 uncultured Bifidobacteriaceae bacterium | reverse complement strand
CTTCGAGCGGCGTGAGATAATTTTGTTCCTGCGTCGCGATGTCGCCGAGGCCGTCAAGCACGACGAGCACGAGCTTGGCTTTGGTCTTGAGAGTCAGTTCGGAATATTGCGCGTCCAAATTCATGCCGGTAATTTGCTACCAACTCGCCGCGAGCGCAATGCGATTCCATTTTGCGCCGTGACAAAACGGTGACATTATTTTCCCACGAATGAATCCATTGATGCTGCATGAATTCCATCACGGCCTCCGCGCGCGGTTCGCAGAACTAAACGGCGCGGAAATCGTCGCTGATTACGGCGACTGGCTGGCTGAACACGCTGCGCTGCGCGAAACGGTTGGCGTGATTGATTTAAGTTTTCGTTCGCGCATTTGTTTGACTGGCGCGGATCGTGTCCGGTTTTTGCACGGACAAGTCACGAACGACGTAAAAAAACTTCGCATTGGCGAAGGCTGCTATTCCGCCATCACTACCGCCAAAGGCAAAATGGAAAGCGACTTGAACATTTTCGCGCTCGAAGACGAATTACTTTTAGATTTTGAACCCGGCTTGACCGAAAAAATTTCTGTGCGCCTGGAAAAATTCATCGTCGCCGATGATGTGCAGATTGTGGACGTCGCGCCACATTACGGTTTGTTGAGCGTGCAAGGGCCAAAGGCGGCGGACGTCGTTCGCGCATTAAATTTATTTCCTGAAATTCCAAAGCAGCAACTTGGTTCGATAAAAATTTCCGACGCGACGCTCGGTGAAATTTATCTCGCAAATAATCCGCGGCTCGATTTATTTCGTAGCAGCGGACGTGAGTCCGCTCATTCTTCATCGCAAACGAGTCAGAGCCGACTCACGTCGGCTGCTACGATCGAATTGAACGCAAGCGGGTTTGATTTGTTCGTCCCAAACAATTCCCTCGGCGCGGTGGCGGACAAATTGATTGCCGCCGCCAAACAAATCGGCGGACGCGCCGTCGGCTGGACGGCCTTCGAGACCGCGCGGATCGAGGCGGGCGTTCCGCGATTTGGCGCGGACATGGACGAGACGAACATCCCGCTCGAATGCGGCATCGAGCGCCGCGCCATCGTTTACAACAAAGGCTGCTACATCGGGCAGGAAGTCATCAACCGCATCCACAGCGTCGGCCACGTCACGCGCGAACTGCGAGCCTTGCGGCTTGCCACCGATTTGGAATCGTTGCCCAAAAAGGGCGACAAACTGTTTCACGCGGGCAAGGAAGTCGGCTACGTGACCAGCGCGGTGAAATCGCCGGCGCTCAACGCGAACATTGCGCTCGGCTACGTGCGCCGCGAAGCGAATCAAATCGGAAACGAACTGACGTTGCGAACGGCGGCGGGCGAAAGTCCGGTGAAAATTGTGGAGTTACCGTTTGTAACGTAGAGGCGTCTCGGCAGAGCGCCGCATTATTTTCCGTTTGCGGCTTTCTGCCGAAAGCCGCTACGATTTCAGGATGAAAACTGCGCCGCTCACACCGCAGCCGGAAAGTCATCATCTGCCGCGACTCGCGCCGGAATTTTATCGCGGATTTGCCGTGGTGCAATGGACGATCACGTTGGAACGCCGCGCCACCGGCTGGCTGGACGAAAGCTTTCATCTCCATTTCCGCGAACTGCTGCTCCACGCCGACGCGCGTGAAGGTTTGTTCTGTCCCGTCTATGTGCTCATGCCTGACCATCTGCACCTGCTCTGGATGGGATTGCGCGTGGACAGCGACCAGCGCAACGCGATGAAATTCCTGCGCAAACATCTGGCCGTGGAACTGGCGCGACGTTCGCCCGGCGGCGTGGAATTTGAACTGCAAAAACAATCACATGACAGCGTGCTGCGGGAAAAAGACCGGCTACGGGGCGCGTTTGAAAAATCCTGCTTCTACATCCTCGACAATCCGTGCCGTAAGAAACTGGCGAATCATCCGCGCGAATGGCCGCATCTGGGCGCAGTTGTGCCGGGTTATCCGTTTCTGCATCCGCTGGCCGAAGATTTCTGGGAATCGTTCTGGAAGATTTACATGGAGAAACGCGAGGTGATGTCAGTGACGTAGCGGCGTGTCGGCAGACCGCCGCAAACTTTTCCTTTTTTTAGATGGCGGCGCTCTGCCGAGACGCCGCTACGCGATTTTCGCGCTTGTCGGCGGGGTGTTTGGAGTTACAGTTTCAGCCGCCATGAAAACGCTTTCGGCCAAGGCGAAAATCCTAGAATTACCGTTTGGGAAATGACTTTGTATGGACATTGCTTTTCACTGTGAAAAGTGTGGTCAACACATCGTAATTGACGGAGCTGGAGAAGGAATGACCGTCCCGTGTCCTGCGTGCAACACGAATCTTATTGTGCCGCTTTCCGAGGTTGCCGAATGCAGTCAAGTTGACGCTGATGGCAAAACTTGGACTCTCCCAGCGTCACTTATTCGTTTACCACACCTTGGCGAGCAAGTTGAATTCAAAATTGAAAAGAGTGGCGCATCCAGATTTTTACAGGCTGAAAAATTAGATTTCTTTGGCCAATGTTCTCGCTCGGCTAATCGGCGCTTTATTCTTGCATGGCATGAATCAGGAATTCATCCATTCACCGGCAAACAGAGTTTGGGACTTTATTTTCTATTGGATGGCAACAAAACAATTGCAGCGGGGAAAATGCAAAGGCCAAACGATGGAAAAGTTTGCGACAACGGCAATTTCATTTTGAATGACTGGATGTTCAAAAGTAGCGAAATTCTGGCAGGAACATTTTACGCTTTCGCGCCAAATGGTGAAATCCTAATCAGCAGTGAATTCAAAGCTAACCTCGGCGATAATGGAATTTTGGACGATGGGCGATTTGTCTATTGCAATACTTGCATGAGTAAATGTAAGGAACACAGCGAAAAGACATTTGTCTTTGACTTGGAAAACAAAACCTTGCTTTCAACTATTGAAGGACAGGCAGGCAAAGTCAAAATTCAAAATTTGGTGAAGCGTTTGAAAACGTAGCCGCAAGAAATTTTCTCGCCCGCGCTGCGTTTTACAGTTTTACTTTCCGCCGCATGAAACAAAAAGCTTACGCCGCCGCCGGCGTGGACATTGATCTGGGCAATCGCGTCAAGGCCACGCTGCCGCAATTGCTCGCCAGCACGCATCGCCGCGAGGTGCTCGGCAAGGTCGGCGGCTTCGGCGGCCTCTTCGCGCTGGACGTGAAAAAATATCGCGAGCCGGTCCTCGTATCGTCCGTGGACGGCGTCGGCACGAAGCTCAAGCTCGCCTTCGCGCTCGACCGGCACGACACCATCGGCGCGGACCTCGTGAACCATTGCGTGAACGACATCGCGGTGCTGGGCGCGGAGCCGCTGTTCTTCCTCGATTATCTCGGCACGGGCAAACTTGAGCCGCACGTGTTCACGGACATCATCAAGGGCTTCGCGCGCGCGTGCGCGGAAAACAACTGCGCGCTCATCGGCGGCGAGACGGCGCAGATGCCGGGCTTTTATCAGGCGGGCGAATACGACGTGAGCGGCACGATCGTCGGCGTGGTGGAAAAATCCCGGATGCTCAACGGCCAGAAAACCATCCGGCGCGGCGACGCGGTCATCGGCATCGAATCGAGCGGGCTGCACACAAACGGCTATTCGCTCGGGCGGAAAATTTTCTTCGAACAGCTTGCGCTGCGGCCAACGGACAAAGTTCCCGGATTGAAAAAATCCATCGGCGAGGAATTGTTGAAAGAACACGTCAGCTACGGGCCGCTGGTGCAGAAATTGTTGAAAAAGTTCAATGGCAAATCGGATTTGGTTCGTGCCTTCGCGCACATCACCGGCGGCGGTTTCGTGGACAACATCCCGCGCGTGCTGCCGAAAAATCTGGATGTCGTCATCAAAAAAGGTTCGTGGGACATGCTGCCGATTTTCAAAATCATCGAAACGAAAAGTGGCGTGCCGGACGACGAGCTTTACCAAGTCTTCAACATGGGCATCGGCTTCGTGGCGATTGTTTCAGCGGAAAAAGCGAATGATGTTTTGAAATTCATCCGCGCGCAGAAGCACAAGTCTTGGATCATCGGCGAAGTTGTGAAAGGCAAGGGCGAAGCGCGCGTTGTTCAATAACTCATCCGGTCCATCTTCACTTTGCCGCGAAAAATCCAGTAGATGCTAATCGTGTAGGCGATCACCACCGGCACGCCGATGCACGCGATGATGAGCATGATGCCGAGCGTTTTGTGCGACGACGCGGCGTTGTAAATGTTCAGGCTGTTCTCGGGATTCGGCAGGCTGTAAATCAGGTTCGGAAAAATGTTCAGCGCGAAGAGCGCCATGAGCGTGATCATCGCGGCGCATGACGAGAGGAACGCAAACCCGTCGCGCTTGTGATGGAATTCGCGCGGGATGTTGGCGATGGCGAGCATGTTCGCGAGCGCGATGCTGAAGAGCCACGGATTTTCATGGACGCGGGCGACCATGTGCGGTACGTAAAGCAGCGTGGCCATCGTGAGCGTCGCGGCGCAAATGACGAAGAAGATGATGCAACGCATCGCCCAGAGACGAAGTTTGTCGTGCAGTTCGCCTTCCGTTTTCATCACGCCGTAAATCGCGCCGTGCATCATGAACAGCGCCACGGTCGTGACGCCGACCAGAATCGGATACGGTTTCAGCAAGCCGAGAAATGTTCCGGCGAATTCGCCGTTGGCGTCAACCGGCACGCCCCACGCAATGTTGCCGAGCGCGACGCCGATGAGCAGCGCGGACAAAATGCTGCCGATGGAAAATCCGATGTCCCACATCTGCCGCCACCAGCGCATCGGTTGCTTGCTGCGGAATTCGATCGCCACCGCACGGAAAATCAAAGCCACGAGCAGCAAAATCAGCGCGAGATAAAAACCGGAGAACGCGGTCGCGTAGACGTTCGGGAACGCGGCGAACAGCGCGCCGCCGCCGGTGACGAGCCAGACTTCGTTGCCGTCCCACACCGGCCCGATGGAGTTGAGCATGACGCGCCGTTCTTCATCTTTTTTTGTGAAAAGATGCAGCGCGCCGATTCCCAAATCGAAGCCGTCGAGAATCGCGTAGCCGGTGAACAATACGCCGACGAGGATGAACCAGATGGTGTTGAGGTCGAAGGTCATGATTTTTTGTGATGGGTCAATTCATCCGGCAAAGCCAGTTTGCCCGACGGAATCAAATCGTCGGCGTGCGGCCCGTGCTGGATTTTGTCGTTGAGCAGATAAATGAAAACCCAGAACAGCAGAAAATAAATGAACGTGAACAGAATCAGCGACGTGAGCACGACGTTCGCCTGCACAACTTTCGAAAGGCCTTCCGGCGTGCGCATCAGGCCGTAGACAATCCACGGCTGGCGACCGACTTCCGCCGCGAACCAGCCGAGTTGATTGGCAAGTTGCGGGCCGAGCACGGAAAAAACGAGAATCCACAGAAGCCAGCGGCGTTCATGCAACGAGCCGTGGCGGAAATATAAAAATCCGAGCGCCGCAATCGCCATCATCGCGAAGCCGATGCCGACCATCCCGTGAAAAAATAAAAACGACGGCGTGACTGGTGGACGATCCTGCGGCGCGAAATCGTTCAGTCCGATGACTTTTGTCTTCGTGTCGTAATTCATCAGGAAACTCAACATGCCCGGCCATTGCAATCCGACGACGCGTTCATTTTTCTCGTCCACCCAGCCGACAAGCGTGAGCGGCGCGTTCGAGGTCGTTTCGTAAATTCCTTCAAACGCGGCGAGTTTGGCCGGCTGATTTCTTCCGACGCTCTGCGCGCTGATGTGACCGGTGAAACCTTGCAGCACCGACGCGGTGAGCGCGACGGTCAGGCCGAACTTCAGCGACGCGCGGGCGAATTCGAGATGTTTTCTTTTCAACAAATACCACGCGCTGACGCTGACGACGAGGAATGCGCCTGCCTGCCACGCGCCACAAATGGTGTGGGACAAACGGGCAACCATCGAAGGATTGAAAACCACCTGCCAGAAGTCCGTGACTTCCGCGCGTGCGTGCATGCCTTCGCCGACGATATGATAACCGGTGGGCGTTTGCATCCATGAATTGGCGACGACAATCCACACCGCACTGAAATGCGCGCCGAGACAAACCATGCACGTCGAAAAGAAATGCATTTTGCGTCCGACTTTGTCCCAGCCGAAAAGTAAAACGGCGAGAAAACCGGATTCGAGGAAGAACGCAAAAATTCCTTCCGCTGCGAGCGCGCTGCCGAACACATCGCCGACGAATCGCGAATATGTCGCCCAGTTCGTGCCGAATTCAAATTCCATCACGATGCCCGTCGCCACGCCGATGGCGAACGTGAGCGCAAACACCTTTGTCCAAAACCGCGCCATCTGATGATAAATTGGCTTTTTTGTTTTGAGCCACGCGCCTTCCATGCAAACCAACATGACGCCCAGCCCGATGCTCAAAGGCGGGTAAATGTAATGAAACGCGATAGTCGCGCCGAACTGGATGCGCGCAAGAGTTAAGACATCCATATATTTTTATTTTGCCATGACAAAGGTGGACGGTAAATGATTTCGAAGAAAGTAAATTGTCTTGCGGCGATTACCTCACCTTTTTTGGCATTTCATTCGCAGTTTTTGTTTGTTCCGCCTGAAGCATCAAATCATCGCGATATTTTTTCATTTTTAATCCGGCAAATCCGCGTAATCTACTGGCGCATTTCATGAAAATTCTCGTCATCGGTTCGGGCGGCCGCGAGCACGCGCTGGTTTGGAAACTCGCGCAGTCGCCGCACGCCACTCAACTGTGGTGCGCGCCCGGCAACGCGGGCATCGCGCAGGAACATCTCGCGAAAAATTCTTCGCCCGTCGAATGCGTGAACATCGCCGCCGAAGATTTGCCGAAGCTGCTCGCGTTCGCGCAGGAAAAGAAAATCGAACTCACTGTTGTCGGGCCGGACAATCCGCTCGCGCTCGGCATCGTGGACTTGTTCCAGAAAAACGGTTTGCGGATTTGGGGCCCAAACCAGAAAGCCGCGCAGTTTGAATCCTCAAAGGTTTTCTCGCAAAATTTCATGGAGAAATACGGGATTCCGACCGCGCGCGCCGAAACTTTTTCCGATGCGACTGTTGCAAAAAAATTCGCCGCGTCGCTCGGCGGAAAATGCGCCGTAAAAGCCGACGGCCTCGCCCTCGGCAAAGGCGTTTTGATTTGCGCCAATGAAACCGAGGCAAACAAGGCGATTGACGAGATTCTTGTCGCTAAAAATTTCGGCGCAGCCGGTGCGAAAATCGTCATCCAGGAATTTCTCGAAGGCGTGGAAATTTCGCTGCACGCAATCTGCGACGGCAAAACGGCGAAACTTTTTCCTACATCGCAAGACCACAAGCGCGCGCTTGACGGCGACAAAGGTTTGAACACCGGCGGCATGGGAACATATTCGCCCACGCCATTTTTGAGCGAAGCAGAACTAAAAAAAGTCGGCGAACAAATTTTGACTCCATGGTTGCGCGGCTGTGCCGAAGAAAAAATTGATTTTCGCGGAATTTTGTATCCGGGCGTGATGCTAACGAAGGTTGGCCCGAAGATTTTGGAATTCAACGCACGCTTCGGCGACCCGGAAACGCAGGTTTATCTGACGCGGTTGAAAAATGATCTGGTCGAGCTGCTCGACGCCAGCGTGAGCGGCACACTGGACAAAATCGAATTGAAATGGAAAACGGATGCCAGCGTTTGCGTTGTCATGGCCAGCGGCGGCTATCCGAGAAATTACGAAAAAGGAAAGGCAATCCTTGGCCTGGCAAATGCAGGCGCATTACCAAGCACAAAAATATTTCACGCGGGAACTGCCTTGAAAGAAAATCAAATCGTCACGAATGGCGGTCGCGTTCTTGGCGTGACAGCTTGGGCGAAGGATTTGAAATCCGCGCAAATCGCCGCTTATATAGCGGTGAAAAAAATCCATTTCGATGGCGCGCAGTTCCGCCGAGACATCGCAGCGAAGACACTGCACTGATTCCTTCCGCTTTACTTCCTGCGGCTCGTGAATCATTTTGGATGGACATGACACATCGCATTTTAAAACTTTCCGTTTCTTCTCTGGCGTTTTTGGCTGCGATCCAGATTTCGGTCCACGCAGAAGCGACAAATGCGGACTTGATCAAATCTGCCGTTCTGGAAAGCAACGTGATGTATTTGCGCGTCGGCGCGGTCGAAAAAAATCTGGCGAACGAAATCCAGTCGGCGCAAAGCGCGCTCGCCGTTTCAAATAAAATTGCGGGGACGGTTTTGGATTTGCGTTTCGCGAAAGGCGGTGATTTAGAGACAGAGCAAGCAACGGCAAAATTCTTCGCGTCAAAAAAATCGCCGCTTGCGGTCCTTGTGAACGGGGAGACGCGCGATGCGGCGGCAAAACTGGCAGCGGATTTGCGCGAAGAACGGGCGGGTTTGATTTTCGGCGGCGCGACCAAGGAATTGAAGCCGGACATCACGCTGGAGGTGAAGGCGGCTGACGAAAAAAAGTTTCTGGAAAATCCTTTCGGAACGCTGGCGCAGGGCGAAACCAATTCCCCGGCGTCAACGAACGATTTCCTTTCTTTTGTCGACCACACGACCGAGGCGGACCTGGTTCGCGCAAAAATCAAGGACGGCGACGAGGACGAAAACCTGAAGCCGGAACGCTCGACCGAACCGCAAAAACCCTTCATTCGCGACCCGGTTCTGGCGCGGGCGGTGGATTTGATCAAGGGACTGGCAATCGCGCGTCAATCACACCTTTGATTTCGGGTTGACGATTCGCCTTCCACGAACCACTTTGTTTTTTCGCGCGGGATGAAAACCATTCTGTTCATTTGCACCGGAAACGTCTGTCGCAGCCCGATGGCCGAAGGGCTTTTTCGCAAGACTGTGGGCGGACGGGGTACATTTCGCGTGTTGTCGGCGGGCATCGGCGCGATAGACGGCCAGCCGCCGACGCCGCATTCCGTCCAGGCGATGCGCGAACTGGGCGTTGATATTTCCGGCCAGCGAAGCCGCGCGTTGACGGCGAATCTGATACATGAGGCGGATTTTATTTTCGGCATGACGCACGCGCACGTGGACACGATCGCGCTGCTGTATCCACAGGCGGCGGAAAAAACTTTTCTACTGCTCGAATTTGACGAAACGCTCGAGCCGTTCGAAAAGGACATCGCCGACCCGATCGGCAGTCCGTATCCGGTGTATGTGAACTGCCGCGACCAGATCGAACATGGAATCGCATCGCTTTTGAAATTTATGGAACAACATGAAATCCTGCCCGCGCCGCACGGCGCGATGACTACCACCGTCGCCAACTTTGCGCTCGGCGCAGACCACGGCGGCTTTGACCTGAAGGAAACGCTGAAAAAATATCTGCAACAGCGCGGCCTGACCGTCAAGGATTCCGGCGCGATGACGAAAGACCCGGCGGACGACTACCCCGATTTCGCCCAGCCGGTCGCGCAAGCCGTCGTTGACGGACAGGCGGAACTCGGCCTGCTCGTTTGCACCAGCGGCGTTGGAATTTATATCGCCGCGAACAAAATTCCCGGCGCGCGCGCGGGACAAGCCTTCGATGAAAAGGACGCCGACTTGATGCGCCGGCACAACGACGTGAACGTCCTTTGCCTCGCCGGTGACACGCAACCCGAACTGGCGAAAAAAATTCTCGACGCGTTCATCAGCGCGAAATTCGAGGGCGGACGCCACGAACGCCGCGTTGAAAAGATGGACGTTCGGCTCGCGCCCGCGCAATTGCGCCTGCGCAATGTGGATTCCGCCGTCGCCGAGGCCATCGAGCACGAAAGATTGCGGCAACAGGAAAACATCGAGCTGATCGCCAGCGAAAATTTTGTCAGCCCCGCAATCCTGGAAGCGCAAGGCTCGGTGCTGACGAACAAATACGCCGAGGGTTATCCAAAAAAGCGCTGGTATGGCGGCTGTGAGAACATTGATTCCATCGAACAACTCGCGATTGACCGCGCGAAAAAACTTTTCGGCGCCGAACACGCCAACGTGCAGCCGCACTCCGGTTCCGGCGCGAACATGGCCGTTTATTTCGCCGTGCTAAAACCCGGCGACAAGATGCTGACGATGGATTTGAGCCACGGCGGACATTTGACTCATGGCAACAAGGCGAATTTCAGCGGAAAATTTTTTGAGATCGTCCATTATGGCGTCCGCAAAGACGACGAACGGATTGACTACGATCAAATTGCAGCGATGGCGCGCGAGCACAAGCCGAAGATGATCACCATCGGCGCGAGCGCGTATCCGCGCGTGATTGATTTCAAGCGCATGGGCGAAATCGCGCGCGAAGTCGGCGCGTATCTGCTCGCGGACATCGCGCACATCGCCGGACTCGTCGCGACCGGTTTGCATCCGAGTCCGATGGCGCACGCGGATTTTGTGACGACGACGACGCACAAGACGTTGCGCGGACCGCGCGGCGGATTGATTTTGTGCCGCGAAAAATTTGCGAAGGAAATTGATTCGATGATTTTTCCCGGCATTCAAGGCGGACCGCTCGAACACGTCATCGCCGCGAAAGCCGTTTGTTTCCACGAAGCGTTGCAGCCGTCATTTAAAAATTATCAACAACAAATCGTCAAAAACGCAGCAGCACTTGCCGACGGAATGAAACGCAACGGCTACCGCCTCGTCAGCGGCGGCACGGACAATCATCTGATGCTCGTGGACGTGGGCGCGAAAAATCTGACGGGCAAGGATTGCCAGATCGCGCTCGACGAAGCGGGAATCACGGTCAACAAAAATACGATTCCGTTCGAGACGCGCTCACCATTTCAAGCGAGCGGAATTCGTCTCGGCACGCCCGCCGTCACGACGCGCGGCATGAAGGAAGCGGAAATGGCCGCGATCGCGGACATGATTTCCGAAGTGCTGTTGGACATCAAAAATGTGGATGCGGCCCACAAAGTCCGCGCCCGCGTGCGCGAATTGACGGCGAAATTTCCGCTGCCTTATTGATTGGACGGTGAAACTGTGTTCGCTTTTTCCCAAGCATCAAAATTTCCGTCGTATGATGTCGCGGTATGCTCACTGCCATCGGCAAAAAGATAAAGGCGTCGCCACGTTCCATCGGGAGCTTGCCGGGCAATCCGTTCGCGAAGCATCACCATATTCGGATATTCCAATTTATCTTCGGAAACAAATTTTGCCGCTCCGATATTGAGGTATTCAATAGCAGGGATGCCTTGAAGCAAATTCGTATTACTGTCGTAGTTTTTTACCAATTGATACAAGTTATCGTTGGTTGGAAATTGATTGTTGTGGTCTAACGCATAAACCCGCATATCAAGTCCAAGATACTTCATTGCATTGATTGTCGCGCTTTCATTCGCTGTAAATTTGTCCTGGGCGGACAAAGTCATCGCCAATTTTTGTTCGGCGACTTGAGCTTTTTGGTCGGCCTCATTCGCCTGCCGTTGCAGCACACCGACTTCACCTCGAAGTTTTAGAAGTTCGCCATTTGCGTCATCGGGCAATTTATTAAAATCACCGGCATTCGCCAGCCGGTTGGATAAACTTTGATTGTCCGTTTGCAGTTCTGCGAGTTGTTGCGTCAGCATTTCATTGTTCGCACGCAGCTTTTCCTGCGACTGGTGTTGAATTACAAATGCTGTCGCCGCGCCGGCTACGACAATTGTGCCGAATGCCAATTTTAATTTTGTCGCAGTCATAATTTTTAGAAGTGTGAATGTTCCAGTTCCCGCAGTTGCAATTGAAGCTGTCGTGAGCGTCGCGGTGAGATTTGCGGGCGCAAGTTGAACCGCGTTCGCGGAAATCACGGACGCCAGAGCCGTCGCCGTCGTGATGCCGCGTTTATTGAAAATGTCGCGCAGTTTTTCCAGCGCGCGCTCGACGCGCATCCGCGCGGCGTTTTCGTTGAGGCCGAGTTTCGCGCCGACTTCGGCGAACTGCCGGTTTTCAAAATAGCGCAGCAAAACGGCCTCGCGGTCGGTTTCCTTGAGTTCGTGCATGGCGTCGTCGAGCGTCGGGCGAAGTTTTTCCCAATCAACGTCGGGCGCGGTTTCGGAATTTGGTTCGCGCATAAATTTTTCCTCGCGGTCGCGACGCCGTTTTTCTCCGCGCACTATTTTCGCGGCGGCAAAATGCGCGCTGGTATAAAGCCAGCCGGTCAAATTTTCACGGCGCGAAAGCGAATCCGCTTTGCGCGCGAGGTCAGTGAAAACTGTTTGCGCCACGTCCTGCGCAAAATGTTCATCGCCGTTGACCTGCCGGAACGCGGCGGAATAAACAAGATTCACGTGGCGTTTTACCAGTTCGGCGAAGGCGTCCTCGGAATTTGTCTTGGCAAATTGCCGGAGTAATTCGGAATCAGATATCATCTTATTTTCAATTTATAGCACCCGCCGGAATAAAAACCGCACAAGAAAAAAACTTGTTTGACACAATGGCGAAGGTGCGTCAGTCTATCCGCGAGCTGACTGCAACATTTCCCCTACCGTATTGAGGACAACCTCGACACCGCAGCGGAAATCCCATTTTGAACCAATCCGGCCGCAAATCGCCCAAGCGTGAAGTTTTCGCGGCATTAAGTGTGAGGCAATCGAAATCCCAGCCAGTCGCCGACATTTTATTTTATGCCAAGAGTTTCAAAGAAACATAAAGCAGAGGACGCGGAAAAATCCGCAGCCGAATCACCGGAAGCGAGTACACCGGCAGCCGAGGAAACTACCGCGCCGGAAACGCCGGAGCTCCAGCCTCCATCCACACCGGTCGAACCGACAAATGACGACACACATGTTGAAGAACGTCGGGGTTATCAACGCGACAAAATCGCCGCATCCCTGAACATCGCAAAGCTTCAGGCGATGCAGATGAGCGAGTTGAACACGATGGCAAAAGAATACGGCGTGGAAAATTTCGGCACGATGCGCAAGCATGAGGTCATTTTCCACATCCTCCAAAAAAACGCGGAACGCGCGGGCGTGCTTTTTTCCGAAGGCGTGCTGGAAATTTTGCCGGAAGGCTTCGGTTTTTTGCGCTCGCAGAGTTTCAATTACCTGCCCTGCCCGGAGGACATTTACATTTCGCCGTCGCAAATCCGCCGCTTTGATCTGCAGACGGGAAATCTGATCGCCGGACAAATCCGTCCGCCGAAGGAGAAGGAAAAATTTTTCGCGCTGCTCAAGGTCGAGGCCGTGGACACCGAGGAACCGGACAAGGCGAAGGAAAAAACGCTTTTCGACAACCTCACGCCGCTGTTCCCGAACAAGCGCTTCATTCTCGAAACCGCCGCCGACGAATTGAACACCCGCGTTTTGGATTTGGTCTGTCCCATCGGCAAGGGCACGCGCGGCCTGATCGTCGCGCCGCCGCGCACGGGCAAAACAGTGCTGATGCAAAAAGTCGCCAACGCGATCTTGAAAAATAATCCGGAGACGTATCTGTTCATCCTGCTCATTGACGAGCGGCCTGAAGAAGTGACGGACATGGAACGCAGTTGCAAAGGCGCGGAGGTGATTTCATCCACGTTCGACGAGCCGCCGGAGCGGCACGTGCAGGTCGCCGAAATGGTCATCGAAAAAGCAAAGCGCATGATCGAGCACAAGCGCGACGTTGTGATCCTGCTCGATTCCATCACGCGTCTGGCGCGCGCTTACAACACGATCCAGCCGCATTCGGGAAAAATTCTTTCCGGCGGCGTGGACGCGAACGCGCTGCACAAACCGAAACGGTTTTTCGGCGCAGCGCGAAACATTGAAGAAGGCGGTTCGCTGACAATCATTGCAACCGCGCTCGTGGACACGGGCAGCCGCATGGACGAAGTGATTTTTGAAGAGTTCAAAGGCACAGGCAACATGGAGGTGCATCTGGACCGCGCGCTCGTTGACCGGAGAATTTTTCCTTCGATCAACATCGAACGTTCCGGCACACGCAAGGAAGAACTGCTTTATCACCCGGACGAATTCAGTCGCGTCGTCCTGTTGCGCCGCGCGCTCACCGGCGTGCCGCCCGTCGAGGCGATGGAACTCCTTCTGGGCAAACTCAAGAAGACGAAGAGCAACATAGAATTTCTGCTCAACATGGGCGTGGGTTGATGATTTCTGCTATCGCGTTGGCGGTTTGAACAAACCGAATCGCAGGCTCAACTGGCGACCTCGCCCCAAGAGCAACCAGCTTGACAGCAAAATGAGAAGGCAGTTCTCCGATATCTTGCGACAAATAAACTCTTCGCCCGCACCGCAGCCGCAATCAAATTTCACAGCGCAAAATGGAATGTTCTGCGCTGTCTGAAGAAGCAAGGCATGGTGGAAAACGAGAACGGTGAATGACACCAGCGCAAACACAAGCGTCAGGGCTGTTCCACGAACGGCGACATCCAACAGCAGCAGCAATCCGCAAAAGACTTCAAACCAAGGCAACGCAGCAGCGGTCGAGTTCAACAGCAGAGCGTTTTGCGTCATGTCGTATTGTCTCATCAATTTCAAAAATTCGACCGGATGCAACGCCTTGTTCAAACCCAGATAGATCATAACCGCGCCCAACAACCATCTCGCCAGCACGGTGAACATGTTCACGGCAACACGTCGCCAAGATGATGGATCGGTTTTCATTTGTTCGTACCCCGCAGGTTCCCGCTGTTCCGCGCGCCGAGTTCGACCGGCAGGCTGTTGCTCGTCCATTCCGTGATGCCGCCGCTGTAAATAAAAAGTTTCTGGTTCGCAATCCCGACATCCCGGAGCAAAACAGCCGCTGTTTCACTGTCATCGCAATCGCCGCCATTGCAATAGACCACGATTTGTTCCGCCGTCTCGCAAACTGGAAGAACAGCAGCAAAGTATTTGTCCGGATGATAAGGATCAAATTCGCAGGCACCGGGAATGTGTCCCTCCCGGTAGTGCAACTCGTCACGGGCATCAATGAATACAACAATATTTTGTTTGAGGCGCGGGTCGCGAAAAAGATTTGCCGCCTGACTGCCGTCAACCAATTGCAATCCGTTTTTCTTTATTTGTGCAGTGAGAAGTTGAGCGGGAGAAAGTGCGGCGGAATTTTCATTTGCCACAGCCATTATCGGGCTGCTGTTTCCCACAGGAAAATAGTTTCTCGCGAGCACCAGCCCCTGCGGTGAAATTTGGTTGGCAATAAATGCAAAAGCGGCACCAGCCGACACCACGAACAAGGCTTCGACAAATATTTTTTTTACTGCGGTTCGACGGTCAAGCGCCTGAAATTGAGTTGAGTTGTCTTTCACGTAATTCTCGCAATAAACGTGGACGATGTTATCGCCATGGAACAATCTTTTTTTACATCCAGACGAAAGTTGCAACCCTGGTTTCCACCATTTTCTCCGGAGTGGCGATTACTTTGTGACATAAAACAATTTTTGCATAACAAATGACAAAAGAGCGTTAGTACCGCCCAAGCTCCCTCTATAGATTGAAAAACAGATTGGAAGATGCGGGTGTGTATTAGTTTAAATCATATGGGGTGTTCACCCCATTGCAGTCGGCGGCGGCGGTAGTCATATATTAAAAAAGTTGCCTTGATAACAAGACGATAAAAAAACAATCAAATTTCAAAATGATACACCACAGAAGGTGCAGACATGTTGATAAATATTTTAGATTGTCGGTTGTAGTTTTTGCTGGTTTTCCAGAAGCACGCCAAACTAATAAATAAAAGCGTGAAATCCATCTTAAAAAATAAATTCTACCAGATCTTTCCGCGAACAAAGGGTCGTCCGATACGAGTTCTCTTTTTATTGCTTGGGGTGTCACTGTTGGAAGTAGGAATGATTTCCTGCACCAGTTTGAATCAGGTGGAAATAGCACCTCCGCAAATTCCCGGAGCGACCTACGTAGGCTCGGAGTCGTGCGAACAATGTCATCAAGACATCTATCACGGTTTCAACACTGCGACCCACTATCATTTGAAAGCACCCGGCGAAAACGCCAAGGACATCGGCTGCGAATCCTGCCATGGTCCCGGAAGTTTGCATGTTCAATTTGGCGGTGCGCCCAACACCATTATTAATCCACGCAAATCGCCTCAAACGTGTTTCCAATGTCATTTAGATAAGCAGGCTGAATTCAATCTTCCATCTCACCACCCTGTCATTGAAGGCAAGGTCAGTTGCGGCGACTGCCATGATCCACACAAAGGCTCTGTGATTAAAGGCGGCGGGACGGAACTTCTGTCACAAAATGAAACCTGCGCCCAGTGCCACACGGCGCAACTCGGTCCGTTCGTGTTCGAGCATGAAGCAATGCGCGAAGGCTGCATCACCTGCCACAATCCGCACGGGAGTGTGAACGCACGTTTGCTGATTGCACGTAATGCAACGCTTTGCCTGCGCTGTCATTTCCAAGAACAGACGACCACTGGTGTAATCTACATCGGCAACGTAAATCACACATCATTTTTGAGCCGCGGAACCTGTTGGAGCGCTGGCTGTCATGAAGCCATTCACGGTTCACAGGTCAACGATCATTTGCGTTTTTAAGTCGGGCAAATCAACACGGAAAAAATTGAAAGCATTTTTCAAACCTGGCCATAAAGGCCGGCACCGGTATCTGGTGATAACCGGCGGTCTGGCTCTCGCGGCCTTCTTGCCGGGTGCTCTGTCGGTCACAGCGCAAGAGACAACGACAAATAATACGGACTTGGAGGCATCTCCCACAGATTATAACAATTGGATTACCCTCGGTGTTGGCAGCACTTTTGTTGATGGAGACAAGGCGCAGTTCGAGCACCAGCATGATACAACAACGGGGCCGTTCGGCGGCATTCAGGATTTTCACTTGCAGGAATTTGTCGGCAAAACGGGATTGTTCACGGCGGACGGTCACGGGATGTTTGCCAATCACGATTATTCCATCCGGCTGGATCTGTCGGATCCGAACAAGGGTTTTCTCCGCGCGGGTTTCACGGAGTTTCGCACATGGTATGACGGTAACGGCGGATTTTTTCCGCAAAACAGCCAATGGTTTTCCTTGTATGATAATGAGCTTTACATAAATCGAGGCAGCGTGTGGTTTGAGGCTGGGCTGACCTTGCCGGACAAACCGTCTCTCATCATCCGTTTTGAACATGATTACCGTCAGGGCCAGATGGATTCGACATCGTGGGGAGATAATGACACCGGCACCGGGGGAGCACCTCCTGATCGGAAAATTGTGCCGACGTTCCAGAACATTGACGAAACGCGCGACATCCTAACTGCGGACGTTAAAGACAAGCTGGGCAACACCGACGCAGGACTGGGGTTACGCTACGAGATTGATCGCAGTGATGATTCGCTCAACATTAATCTTGATCCAGCTACGGCTACTGCCAACCGTTACGTTACGCAGGAAAGCGTCGAGCGAAACGATATGTTCAATGCTCACGGTTTCACGGAAACTCGCTTCAACAAAGCGGTCACGTTTTCATTGGGCGGTTCTTTTACGACGATAGACACCGACCTCTCAGGCAGCCGGATTTATGGACCAAGTTACGGTTCTCCATTTTCGGCCACCTACCCCAACAGACAGAACCGTGATGAAGGCTTCACCAGCCTTTCGGGCGGCGGGAACACGAAGGAATATGTCGCCAACATGAATCTTATGCTGACGCCGATAAAGAATCTGGTGTTCGTTCCCGCATTTCGTGTGGAATACGAAGGCGGCGACCTTTCCGACACTTTCAGCCAAAATAATGTCGGGACAGGCGGCGTAATGACCCAAACCCCGACAGCCGCCGCCAATGACAATTGGTACCTGGACGTGGCGGAAAGCTTGGAAGCTCGTTACACCGGTTTTCGCAACTGGTCGCTCTACGCAAATGGCGAATGGTCCGAAGACAGCGGCAACGAAATCTGGAACGAGACCACGGCGATTTTTACTCCCATCCTGAATCAGGATTGGAACATGCTCGGCCAGAAATACACCGTCGGAGCAAACTGGTATCCGCTTTACCGGCTGAACTTCAGCGGACAGTTTTATCACCAGATTCACGATTACGACAACAATTTGACCGCCATGCCGACCACGTATCCGGGTTATTTGCAAAACCAGAATTTCACGGTGGATGACATGAACATCCGCGCCACATGGCGGCTCTTGAACACCTTGTCGCTGGTCACACGCTACGATTTCCAACTTTCGACCGTGGACACCACTTCCATTCCCAACGGCGGCACCCAAGCCGGGGAAGTCCAGAGCGCAAATATCACCAGCCACATCATCAGCGAAAACATCAGTTGGACGCCATTGTCCCGCCTGTATGTGCAAGCTGGTGGCAGTTATGTCCTGAACAGTCTGGACACGCCGGTGGCCAATTCATCAGGCATCAACAACCTCGTGCTGAACAGTGCGAGTGATTATTGGACGGTTGATGCTACAGCCGGTTATGCGATCAATGAAAAAACCGATCTCCAGTTACAATACTCCTATTACCGGGCGGACGATTACGTGAACAACTCAACCAGCAGTCAGCCGTTTGGCGCGGGCGACAAACAGCAAAGCGTTACGGCTACCATCACCCGCCAAATCAGCAAGGCTATCAAGGTCAGCTTGAAATACGGCTTCTTCTGCAACCGTGACGAGACTTCCGGTGGAAACAACGACTATGATGCACAACTCGTTTATGCGAATATGCAATACCGGTTCTAAATTATTTCTGAAAGTGGTTTAATTTGACAAAAAAAAGAATCCAGCGTCTCCTTACATCATCATGAAAATGAAAACAAAATTCTCCACGAAAATAACCGTTAGCGCGTTGCTGTTGGGTTGCCTGGTTGGGTGGTCCGCCCGGGCCGGGGACGACGCCAACACGATTTGGGACAAGAATTGTGCCGCCTGTCACGGGAAGGACGGCAAAGGAAGTACAATGATGGGACGCCGACTGAGCATCAAAGATTTAACCGATGCCAAAGTCCAGGCCTCCTTCGACGATGCGCTGGCCACCAAGACCATCAAGGAAGGCGTCATCGACAAGGGCACGGAAAAAATGAAGGCGTTCGGCGACAAACTCAGCAATGACGATATCAAAGCACTGGTAGCACATGTTCGTTCGTTCAAGCTGGCACAATAAGATGTTTCCCCATTTCGGCCAATGGGCGAAGAAACAATGTAATGAACTGAATGATTCGCCCAATGGAGCCAAACGAAAATCCTGCGCCGCTACACCGACCCAAGCTGTTACAAAACTGGATCAGTCTGACGGGTGCCGTGTTCGCAGTTGGCAGTATATTCGCCTTCCTGCTGCTGTTTGCCATTGAATTGTTTCTTCCGCGCAGCAATCCCTACATGGGAATTTTGGTTTATGTCGTGGCGCCTCTCTGTTTTTTCGTCGGGTTCGTTCTGATTTTCATCGGACTGTGGGCGCAACGGCATAAAAAAGTTTCCGGACGGCTACAAATTGACCTTTCACGTCCGCGCGATCGGAAAATGCTGGTCGGCTTCGTCCTGTGTGCCTTGGTATTTCTGTTGGCGACCGCTTTTGGCAGTTATCAAACCTACCGATACACCGACTCCGTCCAGTTTTGTGGCGTGGCCTGCCATGTGCCGATGAAACCGGAATACACGGCGTACCTTCACTCGCCCCACGCCCGCGTCGCCTGCGTCGAATGTCACGTCGGTGCCGGCGCGGAATGGTATGTGCGAAGCAAACTCAACGGTCTCCATCAGCTTTACGACGTGGTAACGGACGACATTCCAAAGCCGATTCAAACACCGGTTAAAAACCTGCGCCCGGCGCGGGAAACCTGCGAACGATGCCACTGGCCGGAAAAATTTATCGGCAACATAGACCGCACTTATTATCACTACCTGTCCGATGAAACAAACACGCCGTTTGCCGTGAGGTTGTTGTTAAAAGTCGGCGGTGGTGGCGGCGACAATGGCCCGGCCAGCGGCATCCATTGGCATGTCAGCCGGGGCGAAAAGGTCGAATACATCGCCACCGATGCACAACGGCAAATCATCCCGTGGGTGCGTGTCACCGACATTGCGACTGGAAAAACCACGGTGTATCGGGACAAAAATTTTCACGACGACCCTGCTAAATTTACGATTCACACCATGGACTGCATGGACTGCCACACCCGGCCGTCGCACCGCTTTCTTTCGCCCAATGAAGCCGTGGACACCGCAATCACCGCCGACCAGTTGGACCGCTCGGTGCCGTGGGTAAAGTCCAACGTCGTAACGACTCTCATCGCTCCTTACAAGACCACCGACGAAGCCATGCAAAAAATCGCATCCAGTTTGCGCGCCAGTTACCCCAAGCTGACGAACGTGGACGGGCTCGTCGCCGAAGCTCAACAACTTTATCGGGACAATTTTTTCCCAGAAATGAAAACCGATTGGCGCGTGCATCCGGACAACATCGGCCACAAAATCTGGCCCGGCTGTTTCCGCTGCCATGATGGTAACCACAAGACCGACGATGGAAAGAAGATGATTCCCGCCGACAATTGCAACCAATGCCACGTTATTCTCGCACAAGGCAGCGGCGCTCGATTGAAACAACTTAACGCCGACGGCTACGATTTCGTCCATATTGACTCGACCTATCTGGACTTCTCCTGTGCCAGTTGCCATACTGGCGCGTTTTCGAAATGAAATTGTCGTCATTCATCCGTCAATTATCGCGCGGGAGCTTTTGTCTGCTGTTGTGCGCCGCACTTTTGTTCGGCTGCAAACGTGACGAGGCCAAGGTCTATCAGATTCCAAAAGAAGCCTCTCCGCCGTCGCAACCAGCATCAGAGGAAACGGCACAACCTGAAATGGGTTCGCCACCGCCCGCCACAACGATGTCCCTGCCACGATTTAAATATCAACTGCCCGAAGGCTGGCAGGAAAAACCGCCGAGCGAAATGCGCATCGCCAGTTTCACCGTCCTCGGCTCGAACGGACAATCCGCAGACGTGTCGGTCGTCCCGCTGCCGATCGTGGGGCGTGATTTGGAACTGGTCAACATGTGGCGCTCGCAGGTGCAGTTGCCGGCCACGTCCGACCCGGACGCCGTCAAACAGGCCGAACCGGTCGCCATAGGTACGGAGCAAGGCCGGTTATTCGATTTCGTGAGCGAGCAGCCGATGATTGGAAAATCCCGCCAGCGGATTCAGGTGGCGATGTTAACACGCGGCACGATGAGTTGGTTTTTCAAAGTGACCGGCGAAGATTCATTTGTCACTTCGCAAAAGGAAAATTTTCTCCAATTTTTGAAATCCGTCTCGTTCGGTGAAAATTCCCCTGTACAAATTGTCGCCGCGCCTGCGACCCAAAATGAAAATGCCGATTCGGTTTGGAAAGTTCCGGCTGATTGGCAGTCGGTGCCGCCGTCGGAATTTCTCGTCGCAAAATTTTTGATCCAGAACGGCGACGCAAAAGCCGAGGTCAACGTCAGCCAACTCGCAGGCGAAGGCGGCGGCTTGGCGGCAAATGTGAACCGCTGGCGCGGACAACTCGGTTTGCCGGCAGCTGACGAAACGGAATCCAGCAAAAGCATCTCGACATTCGACATTCCAAACGGTCAGGCCACTCTTGTGGATTTGACCGGCACAGATTCAAAGACCAGGAAACCCGCCAGACTTATCGGCGCGATTGTACCGCAAAACGGCCAGACATGGTTTTACAAATTGATGGGCGACGAGCAAATCGTCGCGCAGCAGAAAGACGCCTTCACGAAATTCATCCAGTCGGCAAACTATGCGAATGCTCATTGACCGGTCGATCAAAATTTTCACTTCGCTGCGGCTCACGGTCATTTTGCTGGCGTTCGCGATTCTGCTCGTCTTCATCGGCACACTCGCGCAAGTGGATGAGGGACTTTACAACGCACAGGCGCGTTACTTCCGTCAGTGGATCATCTTCGGATTCGATTTGTTCGGTCGGAAAATCCCGTTCCTGCTGCCTGGCGGCTATCTCATCGGCACGATGTTGTTGCTCAACCTTGTCGCCGCGCATATTTATCGTTTCCAACTCTCGGTAAAAAAAATCGGCATCCAACTCGTGCACGCAGGCGTCATTTTGCTGCTCGTCGGCCAGTTGACGACCGATATGCTGGCGCATGAATCGCAGATGCACTTTGCAGAGGGCGAAACAAAATCGTATTCGGAAAGTCCGCGCAACTACGAACTGGCCTTTCCAACCGATTCCGGCACCGGCCGCGAGAAGGTCGTCGCCCTCCCCGGGCGTCTGCTCGCACATGGCGGCGAAATTCAAAATGAAAATCTGCCGTTCACCATCCGCGTGAAAAGTTTCTGGAAAAACTCCGAACCGCAATTCCGCGCGCCGATGATGCAAAACGATCCGCCGCTGACAACCAACGGCGTCGCCACCAGTTTCGATTTTCATCCCGTCGCGGAAACAAAGAATCCCGACGAGAAAAACATCCCGACGGCTTTGATTGAAATTGTCACCGCAAACGGCTCGCTTGGTAATTGGGTGATTTCCGGCTGGGCGACCGACGACGAGATGGTGGAGACACTCCGGCAAAGTTACGGACAACAGTTGGGTGCGCAGATGTCCCGGAAAATCATCGACCAGTTGATGCGACCGCAATTCATCGAAACCAGCGGAAAGCAATTCATATTCACGTTACGACCGGAACGGATTTATCATCCGTTTTCGTTGACGCTGCTCAAGGCGACGCACACAGTCTATGAAGGCACAGACATTCCGAAAGATTTTCGCAGCCGCGTGCGGTTGCAAAATCCGCAAACCGGCGAAAATCGTGAAGTGGAAATTTCCATGAACCATCCGTTGCGCTACGCCGGATTGACGTTTTACCAATATCAAATGGACGCGGGCGAAGCGGCGGCACAGGCCGGACGCGCGCCGTCGTCGGTGTTGCAAGTCGTGCGCAATCCAAGCTGGTTGACACCTTACATCGGCTGTGCGCTGGTCGCCGCCGGACTGGTGACGCAATTCATGTTTCACCTCGTCGGCTTCATTTCCAAAAGGAAAGTGAAATGAAAAAGATTTTTCAAAAATGGTTTCCGCCGCTTTTGATGCTCGTGATGGCGCTGTGGTTTTTCGGGCAATTACAATCGCCGCGCGACAAGGATTTTGCGTTCAGCGAATTCGGGAAATTGCCGATCGTTTTCAATGGCCGCTTGAAGCCGATGGATTCGCTTGCGCGAAATTCGCTTTTGCAGTTGCGCGAAAAGCAAACGCTCAACACCGAGCCATGGAAAGGCTGGAATGAAAACCCGAAAATTATTTCCGCGAACGAATGGCTTGCCGATGTGATGATGAACCCTGCGGTCGCGGATGCGTGGCCGGTTTTTCGAGTGGACAATCCTGAACTGATTACGTTCCTCAAATTGCCGGAGAGAAACACAGCGCAGCAGCAGGATGGCAAACATTATTCCTGGAACCAAATCGCGCCGTCGTTCGATCTGCTCAACAAGGAAAACGAACGCATCCAAAAAATCGAGTCGGCGGAGCGCAACGCTTATGAACATGCCGTCAGCAAAGTCTTCGAGCGGCTGCTGCTCTACGAGCAACTCAAAAATACCATTGAGCCGCAGGACGCGCAAAACTGGAAATCGGAGTTGGACGATTACGAAAATCTGATTCCGTCAGGTGTCGCCGCCGTTCACGCGCAGCAGACCGGACAGAAATACGACCAAACCGTCTTTAACGCCTTCGCCGCCGAACTGCAAGGGTTAGATGACATGTCCCAGCTCGGTGCGCCGCTGATTGTTCCGCCGCAAAATTCTTTGGGAGATTGGCAGCGAGTCGGAACAGTTTTGCTGAACGCTGCCAAAGGTGAAAAAATTCCTCCGGCAATTGAAGATTACGCGACCATGGCCGATGCGTTCAAAAGTGGAAACGTTGTCGGCTTCAATTCCGCCCTGTCAGATTATCATTCGTCGCTCGTTCCGAATTTTTCGCGGACGCTGGCTAAATCGCGCGCGGAGGTTTTCTTCAACCAGATGCAGCCGTTCTACAACGCGATGGTCATTTACATTTTGGCCGGCCTGCTCGCGATTTTCTCCTGGTTCAATTTGTCGGAAACTCTTCGTCGCTCCGCAGTCTGGCTGATTGGGCTGGCATTTTTCATTCACACAACCGGTTTGATTTATCGGATGGTTCTCGAAGGTCGTCCGCCGGTGACAAATTTGTATTCGTCGGCGATTTTCATCGGCTGGGGCGCGGTGATTCTCGGACTGATTCTGGAAAAATTTCATAAAAACGGCATCGGCGCGGTCGTGTCGGCGGGCATGGGATTTATCACGCTCATCATTGCGCAAAATCTCGCGCTCGACGGCGACACGATGGAAATGATGCGTGCTGTTCTCGACACAAATTTTTGGCTGGCAACACACGTCGTCGCAGTGACGACCGGTTACGCGAGCACGTTCGTGGCGGGATTTCTTGGATTGATTTATATCGTGCGCGGCGTGTTCACGAAAACGCTGGACGAGGCGACGGCCAAATCGCTTGCGCGGATGATTTACGGAATTGTTTGCTTCGCGACGCTGTTCAGTTTTGTCGGAACAGTTCTCGGAGGAATTTGGGCCGACCAATCGTGGGGACGTTTTTGGGGCTGGGATCCGAAGGAAAACGGCGCGCTCATCATCGTCTTGTGGAACGCGCTGATTTTGCATCTGCGGTGGGGCGGGATGATCCGCGAGCGTGGTCTTGCTGTTTGCGCCGTCGGCGGCAACATCGTCACGAGCTGGTCGTGGTTCGGCGTGAACATGCTCGGCATCGGCCTGCACAGCTACGGTTTTACGGATGCGGCGTTCAAGTGGCTGATGCTTTTTGTGGCGAGCCAGTTGGGATTCATCGCACTTGGACTGCTGCCGGCAAAAATGTGGAAAAGCCTTCAGGCGCGGCATTGATTTCATCTTGATTTGACAAGGCGGAATTGCGCTTGACGCGAGACTGCCGAAAAATTATTATACCTGCCAAGAACGGCAAAGTTTGCTGGTTAAGCCAGCGTGTGAAAGTCGGAGATACACATCTTCCGGCTTTTTTATTCGCTGGACATGGACGAGGCAGTCGCCGTTTTAGACCGTATGAATGCTGATTTCTTGGCAGTTTTGGAATTTTGGGAGCGCGAAAAGGGCATCAACCGTGATGTCCTCGTCGGCGCTGTGCAGGAAGCGTTGCTGTCCGCCGCGAAAAAAGCGGTCGGGCCAGCGCGCGAATTGCGCGTCGAGATTGACCAGAAGAACGGTGACATAAAGGCGTTCGCGAAACTCATCGTCTCGGACAAGGTCATTTCGCAACACGACCAGATTTCCGTGTTCGACGCCCGCCGCATCAAGCCGGACGCGCAGATCGGCGATGAAATTGAAAAGGAAGTCACGCCCACCAACTTTGGCCGCATCGCGACGCAATACGCGAAGCAGGCGCTCATGCAAAAAATCCGGCAGGCCGAAAAGGCGATGATTTTCACGGAGTTCAAGGACCGCGTCGGCGACATCATCAGCGGCACGGTCCGACGGTTCGAACGTTCAGACGTGATTTTGGATTTGGGAAAATACGAGGCGCTCCTGCCGAACCGCGAGCGGGTTTCGATCGAGGAATACCAGGTCGGCGAGCGGATTCGTTGTTACGTCAAGGCCGTCGAAGAAGGACCGCACGGACCGGAAATCATTTTGTCGCGCGCCGACCCGCGTTTCATCATCAAGCTTTTTCAACTGGAAGTTTCCGAAATCAACGACGGCACGATCGAGATCAAAGGCATCGCCCGCGAGCCCGGTTTCCGCACGAAGATGGCCGTTTATTCGCGCGACCCGAAAGTTGATCCGGTCGGAGCTTGCGTCGGCATGCGCGGTCAGCGTGTGAAAAACATCGTACGTGAACTCAACAACGAAAAAGTGGATGTCATCCCGTGGTCATCCGACATCAAAACATTTGTCACGAAAGCGCTCGAACCGGCCAAGCTGAAGAGCATCGAGTTGGACGAAGCCGGCAAACGTTTGAAAATTTTGGTCAGCGAAGACCAGCTCTCGCTCGCGATCGGCAAGCGCGGACAAAACGCGCGGCTCACGGCCAAGCTTACCGGCTGGGAAGTGGACATTGATGCCGAAGTCGTCGCTGTCAAAGGTTTCGAGGAAAAAGTCGCCGAGGCCGTCGAATCACTCGCTTCGATTACGGGCGTCACACGCGAGCAAGCCGACGCGCTCGTTCACGCCGGCCTGACGCGGTTGGAAGATTTGTTGTCCGCAGACGAAAGCGATTTGAGCAGCATTCCGCAAATCGGAGACAAGGCGGCAGAGGTTTTGAAAGCGGCGCGTGAAGACGCGGAACGCAAGAAACTGAAAATCGGCGAGACCGCCGTGAGTTGAATTTTATGAAGCAGGCCGGAACAAAATTTGTTTCTGCGATTTAGCCCATGAAGGCCAATTGCACATCCCGGTCGCCGACGCGGAAAAATTTTTATGCCCGTTCGTATCTACGACATCGCGAAGAAGTTTGGCCTCGAGAACAAACAGATTCTCACCAAGGCCAAAGCGCTGGGTATTGCCGCCGCCAAAGTCCCGTCCAGCTCGCTCGATAAAATCAGCGCCGAGTGGCTCGAAGGCGAACTCGTCAAAGACCATCCCGAACTCGCCGCGAAAGTCGCCGCGCCGCCCGTCGTTGAAAAACCCAAGCCCGCGCCGGTCGAGGAAAAAATCATCCTCATCACCGCGCCGCCGCCCGAACCAGAACCGGAAGTAAAAGAAGAGCCGGCAAAAGTTGAGACAATTTCTCCAGTCATCGAAGCGCCGAAACCCGCGCCCAAGCCGGTCGGGCCGAAGGTCGGGGAAAAGGTCGGGTTCATCCAATTGTCACCGCGTCCGCAGTCGCGAGGCGGAGAAAAAATCGGACATGTAAAACTTCCTCCGTCGCGCCAAACCACGCCGCAACGCGGAGATTCGCGGCAACAATTTCAGCGCGGGCGCGACGGGCGTCCGCAGCTACAGCCTCCGCGCGAGCCTGCGAAACCCGCGCCAGCACCGCAGCCGCCAAAATTTGTCGCGCCCGAAGGCGGCGAAGTCATTGTCATCAAGCCTCCGATTGTCGTGCGTGATCTCGCCGCGCAACTCAAGCAAAAACCCTTCAAAGTCATTGCAGATTTGATGGGGCTGGGAGTTTTCGCCACGGTCAACCAGGCCGTTGATGAAAAAATCGCGCAACAGCTTTGCGCGAAATACGGTTTCCGGTTCGAGGTCGAAAAACGCGAGCGCGGCGGAGGCGCCGTCCACACCGTCGAGAAAAAAGTCGAACTCGATTTCGAGGACAAGCCGGAGGAACTCAAGCCGCGAGCGCCGGTCGTGACCATCATGGGTCACGTTGACCACGGCAAGACTTCGCTGCTCGACGTCATCCGCAAGGCGAACGTCGCGGCGGGCGAGGCCGGCGGCATCACGCAGCACATCGGCGCTTACACGATTTCCGTTCCGCATCCCGAACGCAAAAAGGAGCTGGCGCAAATCACTTTCCTCGACACGCCCGGCCACGCGGCGTTCAGCTCCATGCGCGCGCGCGGCGCGAACGTCACGGACATCGTCGTCCTTGTCGTCGCGGCGAACGACGGCGTCATGCCGCAAACTTTGGAAGCGCTCAACCACGCGAAGGCGGCGAAAGTTCCGATTCTCGTCGCTGTCAACAAAATTGACCACCCGAACGCAAACGCAATGCGAGTCCGCCAGCAATTACAGGACAAAGGGCTCGTGCCAGATGACTGGGGCGGCGACACGATTTTTGTCGAGTGTTCCGCGTTGACGAAACAGGGCGTTGATAAATTGCTCGAAATGATTTTGCTTCAGGCCGATTTGCTCGAACTCAAGGCGAACCCGAATCGCCGCGCGAAGGGCAACGTGATCGAATCCGGCGTCGAACCCGGTGGCCCGACCGCGACGGTTCTTGTCCGCAAGGGAACGCTGCGCGTCGGTGACATCATCATCTGCGGCGAGTTTTACGGTCGCGTGCGCGCGCTCATCAACGAGGAAGGCCAACGGCTCAAGGAAGCCGGGCCGTCCGTTGCGGTAAAAGTCCTCGGCTTGAACGGCGTGCCGGACGCGGGTCTGGAATTCAGCGTCGTTGAAGATGAAAAGGCCGCGCGCGAATTGGCCGAACAACGTTTTCTTGAAGCCAAAGCCGAAGGTCAGCAAGACAAAAAGGTCACGCTCGAAAATCTTTTTGCGACACTTGCCGCGAATCAAGACAAAGTGCTCAAGGTCGTCGTCAAAGCGGACACGCAAGGCTCGGTCGAGGCGATTGTAGAAGCGCTGAAAAAAATCGAAGCGGAAAAAGTTTCGCTCGAAATCATCCACAGCGACGTCGGCACGATCACGGAAAACGACGTGGCGCTCGCGTCGGCTTCGAGCGCAGTCATCCTCGGTTTCCACACGCGGCTCGACAGCACCGCTGCTGAAAAGGCGAAGCACGCCGGAGTTCAAATCAAACTTTACGCGATCATTTACGAATTGATCGACCAGGTGAAGGAGGCGATGGCCGGATTGCTCGACCCGCTCACAAAAGAAATTGTCATCGGCTCGGCGGAAGTGCGGCAGATTTTTGAATTGTCCAAAGGCGTGCCGGTCGCCGGCTGCATGGTTTCAAGCGGTCGCATCGTTCGCGGCAAAGTCCGCATACGCCGCCGCAAAGATGTGATTTACGAAGGCGTCACGCAATCGCTCCGTCGGTTTCAGGACGAGGTCAACGAAGTCCGCGCCGGAATGGAATGCGGCATCCGCATCGAGGGTTACAGCGATTTTCAGGTCGGCGACGCGATTGAATGTTACACGATCGAAAAAGTTGCGGCGAAGCTGTAAGGCAAGTGAATTAATTTTTTGTTCCCATGCCAAACCTGCGACATGAACGGGTGCGCGAACTGTTGAAGCGCGAAATCGGCGAGGCCATCCGCCGCGAATTCCACGTCAACGAAGCAGGCTTGATTTCCGTCAACGATGTGGATGTCGCCGGCGATTTGAAATCTGCCGTCGTCTTCATCAGCATTTTCGGCAACGCCACGCAGCAAAAACGCGGCATCGAACTCCTTAACGAACATCGCACACGCATTCAGGGACTCGTCGGCAGGGCCGTCGTGTTGAAATTCACACCGACGTTGAAATTTGTTTTCGATGATTCCATCGTGCGGGGCAACAAGGTGCTGCAAATCATCGAGGAACTGGAAAAAACTTCGCTGGCAGACGAGAAAGATAAACCGTGAAAAGTTATCCCAAAATCATAGACCGGATCATCGAAGTCATCCGCGAGCATAAAACCTTTTGCATCGTCGGCCACATCCGGCCCGACGGCGATTGCATCGGATCGCAACTCGGCCTCGCACTCGCGTTGCAGAACGAAGGCAAGAAAGTTGTCTGCTGGAACGAAGATTCCATTCCGCAGAAATTAAAATTTCTCGACCCCGACGGCGTGTTCCAAAAACCGAAACGCGGAATGAAGTTCGACTGCGTCATCGCGACCGATTGCGCGAGCTTTGAACGTCTTGGGAAAGCCAGCAAATGCATTAGTGACCGAAAAATTTTTATCAACATTGACCATCACGAAAGCAACACGCGCTATGCCGACATCAACTGGGTCTCCGCGCGCGAACCGTCCTGCGGCGAATTGATTTATCGCCTGCTCAAAATCGCGCGCTGGCCGGTCACCAAGCCGATCGCCGACCTGCTGTTCACCGCCGTTTCCACGGACACCGGCTCGTTTCAATAT
Source organism: uncultured Bifidobacteriaceae bacterium (assembly GCA_964536285.1). Classification (GTDB taxonomy): domain Bacteria; phylum Verrucomicrobiota; class Verrucomicrobiia; order Limisphaerales; family UBA11358; genus UBA11358. Next base: position 18,218 of record CAZHXG010000014.1, on the reverse strand, counting down.
CCCACGACGCGACCCGGCACGTTTCACACCGGCGCGGAACTCGTCACGCGCGGCGCGAACCTCGCAAAAATTTGCGACGAAGTTTATCAATCGTATCCGCTCTCGCGCGCGCGACTGCTCAAGCACGTTTACGGTAAATTCCGCCTCACCGCCGACGACCGCATCGCGTGGTTCTGGCTGAAGAAAAGCGATTTCACCCGCACCGGCGCGGAGAGCAACGATTCCGAGGGACTCATTGACCACATCCGCGCCATCGAGCCGGTCATCGTCGCGTGCGTCTTCGAGGAGATCGAACCCGAACTCACGCGCATCAGCCTGCGTTCGAAAAACGACAAGATCAACGTGAACGAAATCGCCGCGCAATTCGGCGGCGGCGGACATTCGGCGGCGGCGGGCGCGCGGATTCCCGGCAAACCGCTTTCGGTCCAGCGCAAAGTGATCGCCGCCGTAAAACGCGCGTTGAAGAACGCCCGATAATTTTCATGCAAGATTTTTCCGCACTCGACGGCGCGATTCTCATTGATAAACCCGCCGGCCCGACTTCGCACGATATCGTGGACGCGATCCGCCGCCGCTTTCAAATCAAGAAGGTCGGCCATTGCGGCACGCTCGATCCGAACGCCACCGGACTGCTCATCATCGTCCTAGGACGCGGCACGAAGCTCTCCGAAAAATTGATGGGCGACGACAAGGTCTACGAAGGCACGATTAAATTCGGCGAGACGACGAACAGCTACGACGCCGACGGCGAAATTCTTGAAACCAAAACTGTTCCGTCGTTGACGCTCGAAGGATTGAATGAAGAAGCCGCAAAGTTCATCGGCGATCAAATGCAAATGCCGCCGATGGTTTCGGCCATCAAAATGAACGGCATGCCGCTTTACAAACTCGCGCGCAAAGGCATCGAGGTCGTGCGCGAGCCGCGCCTCATCCATATTTACAATTTTCGTTTTACGAATTATTCCGATTCGCTTGGCGAATTTCGCGTCGCCTGCACGAAGGGAACTTACGTCCGCAGCATCGCGCACGATCTCGGCCAGAAACTTGGCTGCGGCGCGCATCTGGCGACGTTACGGCGCAGCGTTTCTGGAAAATTTGACGTTGCCGATGCCAAGTCGCTGGACGAAATTTTGCAAATGCCGGTTGCTGAACTGGAAAAAAGAGTAATTCCGTTTTTGAAGCTGGCTGCGTCATGAAAATCATCCACGCTGCAAACGAATTGAAAGCCGAAGGCAAACAAGTCTGCCTTGCGATCGGTTTTTTCGACGGCGTGCATCTCGGCCACCAACAAATCATCCGGCAGACAATTTCTGATGCGCGCCAGCACGACGCGATTGCAGTTGTTCTGACGTTTGACCGGCATCCAAATTCTGTCGTCGCGCCGGATCGAGTGCCGCCGCTGATTTATTCGCTGCCGCAAAAACTGCGCGCGATTGAATCGCTCGGCGCGGACGCATTGTTGCTGATTCAATTCGACAAAAAATTCAGCGAGCTGACCGGCGGGGAATTCATCCACGGCCTGGCGCGCAATTTCGGAAAAATTCACAGCGTTTGCGTCGGTGCGGATTTCGTTTTCGGCCACAAGCGCAGTGGCGATGTCGCGCTGCTGAAAAAACTTGGCGGGCAAATTGGTTTTCAAGTTCACGGACTTTCGGCGGTTTCGCTCGATGATGAAGTTGTAAGCAGCACACGCATTCGCGAAATGATTCACGCGGGAGATTTTGACGCGGCGAGCCAAATGCTCGGACGAACTTGCGCAATTTCCGGCAAAGTTGTCGAAGGCGACAAGCTCGGCCACAAACTTGGTTTTCCGACGGCGAATCTTGACGCGACAAATCTGGTTTTGCCGCCGAACGGCGTTTATTCCGGCTGCACGAAACTGAACGGACAATTTTATCGCGTCGCGCTCAACATCGGTTTGCGTCCGACAGTTGCTTCGGCCAAGCCGCAACTTCGAGTCGAGGCGCACTTGCTGGATTTCAGTGGCGAACTTTACGGCGAGGAACTGGAGATTGAAATCGGTGAAAAACTGCGTGACGAGCGCAAATTTGAATCGCCAGCGCAATTACGCGAACAAATTGCCCATGACATCGCCGAAGTGCGAAAACTGATTTGATTATTCGGATTAAAGCCTTGTTTCTCAATAAGTTGTTAAAAACATCTGCTAATTTTGTCGTTTCTTTTCATTAGCTTGTGAAGTTACGATTATCCTTGAATTTCGCTGAAAAGCAGCTAATATCGCGGGGCGTCGGTCTTCTGGTGTTCGAGTCTCCAAGGTTCACGAGAAGGAACATTTGTCGCAAAAGTCGACGTTTTTAACCGGAGATCCAAGATTTTCTCTGAACTGAAGCAGGTTTTTAAGGTCTGATATTTATGTTGAATCGAAAAAAATTGACCCCAAAAAGCGGGTCGCGCAGCCGCGGAAAAAGTGTGAAGGCGAAAATTGCCCCTGTGCGGCGGCGTTTCATCATTTCAAGCAAGGCTAGAAAAGATTTGTCCAAGCCGACGGAAGCAAACGGAAAGTCCCGGCATTCGGCTACTTCAATTGCTGAAGCCGAAAAGCGTTTGCAGAACGGCCACGCAAACGGAGCGGTTACGCCGCCCGCGCAGCCGTCCGTGGATTTGACCGAGACGATCAAAACGCTTCTGCATCTCGCGCAGGAGCACGGCTACATCACTTACGACGACATCAACGACGTTTTGCCGGACAATTTGAGTCCGGACGATCTCGACGCGTTACTGTCCAAGCTTCGCAGCCTTGACGTTGAGATCGTGATGGATCAGGCGGAGGCCGAACGTGCCGAGCGCGCAAAGCAACCCGAGCAGCCGCAGCAGCAAGAAGAGGCCGACGAGGACGCGCGGCTCGAGATTCTCGATGATCCGGTCCGGATGTACATGAACCAGATGGGCAAAGTTCCTTTGCTCACACGCGAACAGGAAGTCGAGATTTGCAAACGCATCGAAGAGGCTGAAATCGCGATGAAAGCGATCATTTACGGCCTCGGCTTCACCGCGAAGGAACATATCGCCATCGCAGAAAAATTATTGTCCGAGCCGCCGAAAGAGCGTTTCGACCGTGTCATCGTTGACAAAAAGGTCGCTAATCGCGACGGCCATCTGCGCGACTTGCGCAAACTCATCAAAAAAATCAGCGCTGCCGACCAAAAGGTGGATTTGAAATATTTCAACTGGCAAAAGTCCCTGCAAAAAGGCCGGAAGGAAAAACTTCACCGCGATCTGAAGAAAATGAGCGCGAAGCTGCAGGAAATGTTTCCGAGATTTTTCTACAAGCAGAAAGTCGTCGAGGAAATGATCGTCGTCGCCGGCAACATCCATGAGAAATTTCAGGCGAGCTTGCGGCACATTCAGGAACTCGAAGCGATGCGCACAACGGCTGAACGCCGCGCGGCGATCGAGGCCGAACGCTCAAAAATCCAGACGCTCGAACAATTCGTGCGTATGCCGCGCGAGGAATTTTTCAAGACATTCAAGGAATTGAAAGCCGCCGCCGACCGCGGACTAAAAGCCAAAACGCACATGGCCGAGGCGAATTTGCGCCTTGTCGTGTCTGTTGCGAAAAAATACACGAACCGCGGGCAGTCGTTCCTTGATCTGATTCAGGAAGGCAACATCGGTTTGATGAAAGGCGTCGAGAAATTTGAATATCGCCGCGGCTACAAGTTTTCGACTTACGCGATTTGGTGGATTCGTCAGGCCATCACGCGCAGCATCGCGGATCAGGCGCGCACGATCCGCATTCCGGTCCACATGATCGAAATCATGAACAAGCTCTGGCGCGCGCAGAAGCAGTTGACACAGGAACTTGGCCGCGAGCCGACGCCGGAGGAATTGGCCGACGAAATGCACATGCCCGTCGCACGCATCCACGCGCTTTTGAAAATGGCGCAACAGCCGGTTTCATTGCACGCACCCGTCGGCGACGACGGCGACGTGAGCGTCGGCGATTTCATCGAGGATAAATCTGCGGAAAATCCATCCGACGTGACCAGTTACAGTTTGCTTCGTGAAAAATTGAGCGATGTGCTGACAACGTTGACCGAACGCGAACGGAAAATTCTCGAAATGCGCTTCGGTTTGCTCGACGGCTACGAACGAACGCTCGAGGAAATCGGCAAGATGTATAACGTCACGCGCGAACGCATCCGTCAGATCGAGGCGAAGGCTTTGCGGAAATTGCGCCATCCGACACGCGTGCGCCACTTGCAGGGCTTCCTTGAAACAGCAGAGCCGGTTTGAACTCCGGCTTTGCCTTTCATTGAAAATTCTTACCGCCGGCCGTCATACCACAAGTGGCAAGACTCGCGACGCATGAGCGCGCGGCGATTGAAAAGCACTCGCGTGAGCAACTTGAAGTGATCCCACATCGTGTAGAGCCTCATTTTGCGCGCGGAGGTCAAAAGTGGATGCTGATGCAAAATCACGATTTCCTTCTCCGTTTCGCGCGCGAGTCGTTTCAGCCGCTTGGTCAATTCCAATTCTTCAGCGGCGAACAGTTCAATGCTGAAACCTCCAATCTTTCGGAATGCCGACGCCTCGACAAAAATAAACGAGCCGGCCAGCAGCTTGAAAGCTCTGCTGGAACAATTCCAAAGTTCAGTGGCCCGATTCGCCCAAAAATAATCTCCATCCATAACGAGTGTCACGCCGCCAGCAAGGCATTTGCCGGATTGAATTTCATTCGCGACATCGGAAAAAAGTTCCGCGCTCGGATGCGAATCTGCGTCCACAAAAATCAGCCAGTCGCCAGTCGCCGCTGCCGCGCCGGAATTCCGGGTGCGGGCGATTTGATTGATGGGCTCGAACACGACCGTCGCGCCGGCAGCTCTTGCGATTTCCGCCGTGCGATCGCTGGAATTGTTGTCGCAAACAACCAGTTCAAATCCCCAGTTTTTTTGAAGGAACGCTTTTGACGCCGATTTGATTTGTGCGAGCGATTCCCCGAGCAATCGCTCTTCATTGAAAGCCGGGACGACAACTGAAATTTTCACCACGTGCAATCTGCTTTATTTTTCGATTGGTTTCAACGCGGGAAATTTCAATTTCACTTTACGCGTGCATTTTTTCGCGGATGGTCTTTATTGATGGCATGACCATTTGGATTCTTGCTTTGGTATTGCTTGGATCGGGCATTGGGATGGGGTTTCGGCAAGGCGTGATTCGCGCGGCATTTTCGTTTGTCGGCATCGTTTTCGCCGGATTGCTGGCCGTCCCGTTGGGAAAACCTCTGAAACTTTTGCTGCCGCATCTGGGCATCCACAACGAAACGATGGTCTGGATGATCGCCCCAATCGAGGCGTTTGTGCTGATGCTCATCTTGTTCAAGGTGGCTGGTTTCTTTGTTCACCGAAAGGTGGATCTTTATTACAAGTATCGGGCGGGCGACTTGCAGTTTTCTCTGTGGGAGCGGCTGAATTCACGTTTGGGCGCGTGCGTCGGCACGCTGAACGGCACGGCGTATCTGATTTTAATTTGTTTTCTCATTTACAGTTTCACTTATTGGACGGTTCAAATGCCATCGGAAAACGATCCGAAATTGATAAAGTTGGTCAACCGGATGGGAAATGATTTGCAAAGCACCGGCACGATAAAAATAGCGCGCGCGATTGATTCGATATCTCCGATTTATTTTCAAACGGCGGATTTGGCCGGGTTGCTTTATCAAAATGCCGCGCTGGCTGACCGGCTGGCGAGTTATCCGGCATTTCTTTCACTGGCCGAGCGGGACGAATTCAAACAACTCGGACAGGACGACGATTTTCAAATCGGCTGGAAAAATCGCGCGCCGATCGGAGCGTTGCTGAAAGATGCGACGGCCAAAAATATTTTGAAAAATGAAGATTTGCGGAAACAAATTTTTGGAATCGTACAGGCAAATCTGAACGATTTGATCGTTTATCTCAAAACCGGCAAGTCGCCCAAATACGATTCGGAAAAAATTCTCGGCCGGTGGGATTTTGACATCAGCGTGAGCCTGGCGATGCTGCGGCAGGCTCAACCGAACATTCCATCGGCTCAAATGAAAGCCATTCGCGCGATGTGGATTCAAGGTTTCGCATCGACGACATTTGTCGCCGCGAGCGACGGCCAGGCGTTTCTTAAAAGTTTGCCGGATTTCAAAAGCCAGCCGCCGGTGCTTGACGTCTGGAAAGGTTCGTGGACTGCGGACGGCACGAATTACGATTTGACACTCACAAGCAACGGCGAGAACAAGTCCATGACCGGCAGGATCAGCGGCATTCGATTGACGCTTACCGATGACAAGAACATGCTGGTTTTTGACCGCGAGGATTGATTCGCGGAAATTCAGCTTTTCTCAATCACAACGACAAAACCAGTCGTACCAAACCCACCACTCCCAGCAACAGGACAACTACGGTGACCACACCCCAAATGTCAAATCGGGCATTTCGTCCTTCATTGTTGGGGGCGACTGTGGTGATGAGATAATAAACTCCGCTTCGATTCACTTTGCTGACAACGGTTTTCATAACTCCTGCATATTCAGCAAAAACCGGGCCAACGTTTTGTAATGCAAAAAAAAACAATTTTTGTTTCACTGCCAAATTACCGACACTTTTTCCGATTTTGAGACACTCGGGTAACGACTGACTTTGTTTCTCACTTGATTTTGAAGCCTAAAACGGCCTAACACTTGCTGTTTGTGCGAATCGTATGCTGGCAAAATTTTTCACGGCGGTGATGGTGCTCTTGGCCGGATTTCTTCCGTCAAGTTGCACGAGTACGAAAGGCAAAAGTCCGGCGCCGCAACAGCAGGCGTCGAGTGTCATTTCCATCAACTCGACCAATAAAAATCTGGGCGTGCTTCAATTGACGAATCATTACGAAACCTGCGTCCAGCTCGGCAACGGCAAAAGCTGCACCATCAAACCGAACTTGATCGACAGCAAAGACCTTCAACTCATCATGGCGCTCCAGTCGAAAAAGTCCGATGGAAAAATCGCCGGCTTGAGCGTTGTCCAGGTCATGGCTCGGCAGGGAAAATCCTTTGAAGTGGCGGTCGGCGACATGAACCTCACCCTGACGCCGAAACTCACGGAGTAAATGGTCGGGGCGGCGAGATTTGAACTCGCGACCTCTTGCACCCCAAGCAAGCGCGCTAGCCGGGCTACGCTACGCCCCGAACCAATCGAACCCATATTGTTTCAGCCCGCGCCCGGTTTTTCAATCACGAATAATTTCAATCGCCGCTTCCCGCTTGCCAAAATTCCGCCGCTTGCGCATCGTCGCCACATGGAATCCCACGAACTGCTCCGCGAAATCTTCGAGAAGAAAACGCCCAAGGAAGTCTCCGCCGATCTCGAACTCTCAACCTCCATGATTTACAAATGGGCGCAGCCGCCGCCCGATGACGCCGGCAGTGGCGCGGCCAATCCGCTCGACCGCATCGAAGCCCTTTATCAAAGCACCGGCGACCACCGGCTCGTCCAATGGATCTGCGAGCGCGCGGGCGGATTTTTTATTTTGAATCCCAAGAACGCGCCGCATCCGCACTATCTCATTCCCGCGACGAACCAGATCGTGCAGGAATTCGCCGACCTGCTCGCCGTCATCGCCACCGCCGCCGCCGACAATCAGATCACGCCCGCCGAGGCGAAACAAATCCGCGCGCGCTGGGAGGAATTGAAAACCGTCACCGAAGGTTTTGTGGCGTGCTGCGAAGAAGGAAATTTCGGCGCGCTGGAAATGGCCTCGAAGAAATCGTGAAATAAAACTCAATGGACAAATCAGAAGACGAGGAATATAAATATGAAGTAATTCACTGTTAAGCTGCATGAATGTACTGATGAAAAAAACACCGCTCGCCTTCATTGCTTTGAGCATCGCGGCACCGGCTGTCGCCTTATTGCTTCTTTATGCCACTTATCATTGGGACGAGTCAATTGTCTTAAGTTGCCTGTTTATCGGAGTTTCTCTTTGGCTGGCTTTGTTCGGTTGGTCTATTTGTAGCGTTCGTCATCATCGAGTTCGAGCAATTGCCGGTTCGCTTGTTTGTGCTTATTGCCTTTGGCAAGCACTCCAAGTTGTATCAACATGGTAAAACATTAAGCACGAAAAGCAGCCAAGCCCATTTTGGAAATTTTCATACCAAACTGATTCATTAAAAAAGAAATGGCGCGGTTCATCGCCACGCCGTTTTTCGTTTCCAAATTTTCCACGAATCACTCCGCCACTTTTTTCTTCGTGAACGTGTGCGTCGCGTGGCCGTAAAAGACCTCGGCGCATTCCATGAGCGTTTCGGAAAGTGTTGGATGCGCGTGGACGGTCAGCGCGATGTCCTCGGCGGTCGCGCCCATCTCCATGCCGAGCGTCGCCTCGGCGATTAGTTCGCCCGCGCCCGCGCCGCAGATGCCCACGCCGAGAATGCGGTCGGTGTCGGGATCAATCAGCATCTTCGTCACGCCGTCCGTGCGGTCAAATGACAGCGCGCGGCCGGACGCCGACCACGGGAATTTGGCGACTTCATATTTTACGCCCTTCTCCTTCGCCTCGGCCTCGGTCAAACCGCACCACGCGAGTTCGGGATCGGTGAAGACGACGGCGGGAATGATGATGTTTTCAAAAACCACGTCGTCGCCATTGATATTTTCGATGGCGATGCGCGCTTCCTTGTGCGCCTTGTGCGCGAGCAAAATGCCGCCCGCGATGTCGCCGATGGCGTAAATGGCCGGGTCGTCGGTCTGCTGATGATGATTCACTTTGACGAAACCTTTTTCGTCCAGCACAACCTTGGTGTTTTGCAAGCCGAGGTCTTTGCTGTTCGGCACGCGCCCGACGGCCACAAGCACGCGGTCGTAAAGTTCTTCTAATTTCTGTCCGTCGAATTCCATCGCCACTTTGATTTGTTTTCCGACGGTCGCCATCTTTGTGACTTTCGCCTTGAGCCGGATTTCCTTGAACGATTTTTTTGCGTTCGCGACGACTGGCCGCGCCAAATCAGGATCGGCACCGGCGAGAATATTGTCGAGCGCCTCAACGAGCGTAACCTTGCTACCGAGCGCGGAATAAACAAAGCCTAGTTCCATGCCGATGTAACCGCCACCGACGACAAGTAAATTTTCCGGAATGTCCTCGACTTCGAGCGCCTCGGTCGAAGTCATCACGCGCGGATTGCCGAGATCGAACGCCTTCGGCATGGCCGCGAGCGAACCGACCGCGAGAATCGCCTTGTCGTATTCGACGAACTGCTGTCCCTTTTCCGTCTCGACACGCAGCTTGTTCGAGCCTTCAAAATACGCGCGGCCTTGAATGACCTGAACGTTGCGCATTTTCGCGAGTGTAGCCACGCCGCCACCGAGTTTTTCCAGAATGGATTCTTTCCACACCCGCAACTTGGCCACATCCACTTTCGGCTCCACAAACGTGATGCCGCGATGCGCCGACTCACGCGCGTTGACGATTTGATGCGTCGCGTAAAGCAGCGCCTTCGACGGAATGCAACCGCGATTCAAACAAACACCGCCAAGGCGTTTCTCGCGTTCGATGAGAGTGACTTTTTTACCCAAGTCTGCCGCGTAAAAGGCCGCTGCGTAACCGCCGGGGCCTGCGCCGACGACAACAATTTCAGTTTTAATTTTTTCCATTGAACGAATCGCTTAAATTTTCAACGCGTCTTCTGTGAAATCCTGCAGCGCCACGACCAAATCCACGATGAAACGCGCCGCGCCGCCGCCGTCCACCACGCGATGGTCGTAAGATAATCCCAGCGGCGTCATCATGCGAATCTCCACCTTGCCGTCACGCGCCACCGGTTTCATCGCGCCGCGGCCGAGACCGAGAATCGCCACTTCCGGTTTGTTGACGATGGGTGTGAAATGCGCGCCGCCAATCGCACCTTGGTTTGAAATCGTGAATGTGCCGCCGTGCATCTCGTCGGCGGAAATTTTCCGGTCGCGCGCCTTCGCCGCGAGTTGCTCCAATTCTTTTGAAATCTCCAGTATGGATTTTTTGTCCACGTCGCGAATGACCGGCACCATCAAGCCCTGCTCCGTGTCCACCGCGATCCCAATGTGAAAATATTCCTTGATGACGATTTCGTTCGCCACTTCGTCGAGGCTCGAATTGAAAAGCGGATGCTTCTTGAGCGTCTCGACGACGGCTTTGAGCACGAATGGAGTCAACGTCAGCTTCACGCCTTTTTTTTCGTAGTTCGCCGCGAATTTTTTGCGAAGCTCGTTCAGCTTCGTGAAGTCCGCTTCGTCAAATTGCGTGACGCGCGGGATGGAGTTCCAGCTCTCGGTCATCCGCCGCGCGATGACTTGACGCAACGGCGTCAACGGCTTTTTGACGACCGGCCCCCACTGCGAAAAATCAATCTGTTCCGCAACGGGTTTTGCGGGCGCGACACCGCCGGAAGATTTCGCTTTTGCCGCCGCCGAAATCAACCGTTGGATGTAGTTGCGCAGATCGCCGGCGACAATCCGTCCGCCCGCTTCACTGCCGCGCACTTTTCTCAAATCAATCCCAAGTTCGCGCGCCATTTTACGAACCGACGGCGACGCGGCCGGTGCCACCGCCGAAATTTCTTCCTCAACTTCTGCAACTGATTCAACTTCCTCCGGTTCCGGAGCAGTTTTCGCGACGGCGCGTTTCGGCGCGACGGGCGCGGGCGCAGGGGCAGCGGGCTGGCCGCTTTCATCCAAAGTGATGAGCTTTTGGCCGACGCCGACGCGGTCGCCGGCCTTCACATAAATTTTCGCGACGACGCCCGCGCCCGTGGACGGGATTGACGCCACGGCCTTTTCATTTTCCAATTCAAGAATGGCCTGGCCGCTGGCGACTGTGTCGCCTTCTTTGACGAAGACGTTGACCACGACGCCGGAGTCGGCGCCTTCACCCAGTTTGGGAAGTTTTACGTCCATAATTAACGAGCGGACAGCTTGGCGAAAACCGCCGCCGCTTTCCAGAAATAAATTTTCAGGCGCAAAATGATTTCATTGTCCGCGACGGATTTGCTATGAATTTGGCGCTTTAATGGCGCGCGGTTTGCTGTCCAAAAAGATCAATGAAAATTTTATTGGCCGATGACGAACCGAAAGTAGCGGAGCCGGTCCGGCTCACATTGACGGCTGAAGGCTACGCCGTGGATGTGGCGACGAACGGCGATGAAGCCCTGGCGATGGCGGAAAAAAATCCCTATGACGCACTGCTGCTCGACGTGACGATGCCGGGCAGGGACGGTTTCGCCGTGGTTCAGGAACTGCGGCAGAAAAAAATCCTCACACCGGTGATTTTTTTGACAGGACTCCACAACGAACAGGATAAAATCCGCGGATTGGACGCGGGCGGCGACGATTACCTGACCAAACCGTTTTCCTCGCGCGAATTGCTGGCTCGGCTGCGCGCGGTGTTGCGGCGTCAGCATCCGCAAAAATCGAACGTGCTCCGTCTGGCCGATTTGGAATTGGATCTGGTCGCGCATGAGGCGCGGCGCGCGGGCGAGCGCATCGAACTGACGCGCCGCGAATTTGCGCTGCTCGAATTTCTTTTCAAGTCCACGCCCAAACTCGTGAGCAAGACCGCCATTGTCGAGCACGTCTGGAACAACCGGCTGGATTCCAAGACGAACATCGTGAACGTTTATATCAAAATATTGCGCCAGAAAATTGACCAGCCCGGCTGGCAGCCTTTGATCCACACAAAGCGCGGCAAAGGCTTCGCGTTGCGGGAAGATAAACCGTAATTAAACGGAAGCACGGCCGGTTGCAGTAAAGAAATAATTTCAAATGATTCCCCGATTGTGGCATCTAATCAACGTGCGCCAAATCGCAGCCATACTTTCAATCGGATTTTGTCTCGCTACTTTCACCGCGCGCGCCGCGCACACACAGGTGCAACTGATTTTGTCCGCCGACACCGTGAAGCCGGGCGATACGATTCTCGTGGGCGTGGATTTAAAGATGGAACCCGGCTGGCACACCTACTGGAAAAATCCCGGCGACGCCGGCATGGCGACAAAAATCGAATGGCAGTTGCCGCCCGGAATTTCCGCCGGCGAAATCCAATGGCCGTTGCCCGAAAAATTACCTCCCGTTGAAGTGACGACCTACGGCTACACCAACGAAGTCGTCCTGCTTGTGCCACTCACCCTTGCGACAAATCTGCCAGCAGGCGCGCTGAATTTAAATGCCAAAGTATCTTGGCTTGAATGCAAGGAGGTTTGCATTCCCGCCGGCACAAATGTTGAAGCAACGCTGGACATCGGCGGCGAAACCAAAGCTTCCGCCAACGCCGCGTTGATCGAGACGTGGAGGAAACAGCAGCCGTTCACCCTGAATGATTCGGCCACCGATTATGCCTGGTGGGAAAAACCAGCCAGCGGTGACACCCGGACGCTGGTCATCGGCCATCTCACGCCGAACAACATCAAATTCGATTTCATCAAATACGACTCGGCTGATTTTTTTCCTGACGCCAATGAGCATTTTGAAATTCAAGGCGCGACCAAAATCACTTCCGCCTTTGCCAGCGACATCCGCCTGCGCAAAGTCGTTAAAAAATTTGACGGCGACTGGCCCACGCAGATTTTCGGCGTGCTGGTCTTGCAGCACGGAAACTGGCGCGGCGGAAACGAGGCCGGATTAACGGTCGCCGATGGAGTTCCCGCGGATGTGGCGGCGTTTGAAACGAACTCGATGCCGGCGCCGCCCAGATCCATCCTGCCTTCACCAAGACTCTTGCAGATGCTGCTCTACGCCTTCATCGGCGGGTTGATTTTGAACATCATGCCGTGCGTGCTGCCGGTCATCGCGCTGAAAATCCTCGGCTTCGTCAGCGAGGCCAAAAGCTCGCCGCGTCGCGTCCGCAATCTCGGATTGATTTACGCATTCGGCGTACTCGTTTCATTTCTGGCGCTCGCCGTGATTGTCATCGGCGTCAAAGCCGCAGGACATCGCGCCGGTTGGGGAATGCAATTTGGCAATCCCATTTTCGTCGTCTGCCTCACCACGCTCGTCACGCTCGTCGCGCTGAATCTGTTCGGCGTGTTTGAAGTCATGCTCGGCGGACGCGCGATAGGCGCGGCGGGCGAACTCGCATCCAAGCACGGAGCGCCCGGCGCATTTTTCAACGGCTTGCTGGCGACCGCGCTGGCCACGCCTTGTACCGCGCCGTTTCTTGCGCCCGCGCTCGGCTTTGCGTTCGCACAAAGCGCGTCGTTCATCGTGCTGATTTTTCTCACGGTCGGCCTTGGCCTTTCCGCACCGTATGTTTTGTTGAGTTGGGATCCGGCGTGGCTGAGATTTTTGCCGAAACCCGGCGCGTGGATGGAAAAATTCAAGATCGCGATGGGCTTTCCGATGCTCGCGACCGCCGTCTGGCTTTTCAATCTCGCCTACGACGACTACGGCAAAAATGTTTTGTGGCTCGGAATTTTTCTCGTCATCGTCGCGTTCGCCGCGTGGATTTTCGGCGAATTTGTCCAGCGCGGTCGCAGTTTCAAGACTGTGTTCCTGGCGGGAATTGTCACTTTGATCTTGCTCGTCGACGGTTATGTCTTTGCACTCGAAAAGGAATTGGACTGGCGCACCGCGATGCCGGAAACGAACGCAACCGGTTCGTTGAAAGAATCGCCGGACGGCATTGACTGGCAGCGCTGGAGTCCCGAGGCCGTCGCGCAGGCGCGTGCCGATGGAAAACCCGTGCTCGTGGATTTCACCGCCGACTGGTGTCTGACGTGTCAGGTGAACAAAAGAACCAGCATCGAAATCTCTTCCGTCCGGAAAAAATTGAAGGATCTCAACGCCGTCGCGCTCGTCGGCGACTACACTCATTTTCCTGACAGCATCACAACTGAATTGAACCGTTTCAATCGCGCCGGCGTGCCGCTGGTTCTGGTTTATCCGAAAAATCCCGACGCCCAGCCGATTATTTTGCCGGAAGTCTTGACGCCGGGAATCGTCCTGGACGCGCTCGACCGCGCGGCGCGTTGAACATTCATTGAAACTAAATGTCGAATCATTCGTCTTATTGAAATTATGAAAACAACACTCGCATTGATCACCGCTTTAACATTGGCTTCGGCCGCACTGGCCGTCGAGGTCGGCAAACCCGCGCCCGATTTCACCGGCACGGACATCAACGGCAAGACCGTCAAACTTTCCGATTACAAAGGAAAAATCGTCGTCATCGAGTCCTACAACTCCGACTGCCCGTTCTGCCACAATCAATACGCCACCGGCGCGACGCAGGATTTGCAGAAGGAACTCGCCACCCAAGGCGTCGTCTGGCTCATGGTTAATTCCGTTAACCCGAAAAATTTCAGCCACCGCACGCCCGAACAGGCCCGCGCGGAATGGACTTCGGAAAAAATTGCGGCGACCGCGTGGATTGACGACAGCTCTGGCGCCATCGGCCATCTTTACGAAATGAAAACCACGCCGCATACGTTCGTCATCGCCAAGGACGGCACGCTCGTTTATGACGGCGCGATTGACAATATGCCCGACCCTTCGCACGACCCGCGCACCGCGCGCAATTACGTCAAAGAAGCCGTGGGTGATTTGATTGCCGGAAAACCCATTGAAGTTTCGCAGACCAAACCCTACGGCTGCGCGGTTCACTACGCGGATTAATTTGAATCACTTTTATTTTTTCAAGGGCAGCGGCGATTTTTCGCCCTGCCCTTTTTCTTTGGGCACGAACGCACGCCGCACCCACTTCTCCTGCTGCAATTCTTTGGAAAGCGTGAAACCGAATTCCTTCAGAAATAATTCCACCGGCGCGAGAATGGTAATTGAACGCCGCGTGAACGTATCTTTGTAAGCCAGCCGCACCGCGCGCAGGCCGAGCCGATAACCTTTTTGCACGCGGCCATAAATCTCATCGCACACAATCGGGCTGCCCGACTCCGCGAGGTGCAGACGGATTTGATGCGTCCGCCCCGTCAGCGGACTCGCCTCGATCAATGTGAACCGCTCGTTGCTTTGCAGCACACGGAAATGCGTCTCGGCTTCCTTGCCTTCCTCGGAATTATCCACGCGCATCTTGCCGAAATTTTTCGGGTCCGGCCCCAGCGGCAGTTCGCAAGTCCATTCCTTCTCGCGCGGCACGCCTTCGACGACGGCGAGGTAAGTCTTTTCCATCCGCCGCGACTCGAACATCTCGCCCATCGCGCGCATCGCGCCCTCGCTTTTGGCGAAGAGCATCACGCCGCTCGTGTCCGCATCCAGCCGGTGGACGTGACGGAGATAGCGCAGATTGCGCGAGCGCGCCCAGAAATCATCCGCGCGGATGGACGAATCAATCGCCGTCTGCAAGTTCCAGTTCGTCTTGCGCCACGAATCCGGCACGAGCATCCAGCCGCGCGGCTTGTCGATCGCCAGCACCGAGCGGTCCTCAAAGATGATGGGGATCGGCTCGCAGCCCGGCAGTTCGATGAAATTGGGTTTGGCCATGTAAAAGGAAAATTATCAAATTAAACTTTTCAGCGAATTCAAGAATTCCAACCGCGAATTTTTTCAACAATGCTGGTAATTTGTTGTTCCCAATCAAATCTTTCGATCATTATTGCTCTATCCATTTTAGGCGCGCACAAAACAGCTAAATCCATTTTATCAAGTGTCTTTCGATTCAAACGCCTTTCGATATAGGAAGTCCCCGGACTGCCTTTTCTTGGAAAAAACATTTCATACTGGTCAGGGTCAGGAAGATGCTGATGCTCCAACGCCTTTGCCAAAACATCGCCCGGGATATAATTTTCAATCTCTCTTGCGCTTGTAATCCAAATATGCGCATTTGGAATTTTGCGAACCTCTGCGCCTACCCAAATGATACCATTCGCTTGAAGGAGGTCAGATGGCTTTGCTCCTAATTCAGAAATAACTCCTAGGTGATCAAAATGCGCGGACACAGTCTCCGCCTTTGCCGATTCTCCATTATGCGTGACATGAATAATTTGAGCATTCTTTGAAAGCCCAAAAAGGTCTAAAGCCACACTTGAATGCGTGGTTAAGAAAATTGTGGCTTTCTCTCGCAAGGCATATTCTTCCAAATACTGGAAAAGACGGCGCAACAAAGCTGGATGAAGATTGTTTTCTAATTCCTCAAAAGCGAATACAAATTCATTTTTTGGCTGATTGATGATGTCTGGCATCACCAATAAATTTAACAGAACTAAAAAAACCGTTTTAAGTCCACTACCTGAACGGCTCAAAGCCACTAATCCCTTCTTTTCTTCACCCAAATATATTTCCCAACCATTGACGTTGTTACTTGATGTTTCTGCACCTTGTTCGTCATGCAACTTTACTTGGATTTCGGTAAAATGACCATCCGACTTGAATATTTCGTTCAAGTCGCCTAGAAGTTTTTTTTGAATCAAGTCGCGAGACAATTTAGGGCTAGAACTGAGGATATACCGGCGAATTATATTTGTTGCCCCTCTGCCATCAAATTGTAATGAAAGTGAATTATCTACTCCTTCTGCACCAATGTCACGATCAGCCATCAACCGCCGAAATTTTCGCCCGGTCAAAGTGTGTCTTGCTTCCGATAAAAGTTGGCTGACATGTCTCACGCGAGCATCAGTAACAGCTTGTCCGTGAGGTGAACGCCAATTGTCTTCATCAGAAAAAATAGGGCGACAATGTGTGTCAGGCATGTTCATTTCCCATGAGACATTAATCCCAACCAAAGAAACGCCATTAACGAGCCAGTGATCATGACCAGGTAAATCGCCACCGCGAGTTCCAGGTCTAAAAACTTGCTTCAACGAATTTTCATCAAGAACTCCACTGCAACTCAAAGGCAATGACATCGTTCCAAGGTGAGGTTTAGAGCATAAATCAGAAACAAAATCTAAAAGGTGTGATTTACCAGTGTTGTTTCGACCAATAATGACGTTGATTGGTTTGATTTTCTCGAAACCAGACCACTCTTTTTTGAAACAACGATGTCCTCGAAATTTTATTGATTCAGCAATCATAATATTGTCTCCCTTAATTTTTTCTTTTCCACTCCGCCTTCGGCGGCTCGGGTAAACCTTGCGCGCGCAGCGCCGTGCGGAAATGCAGCTTGGAGATTTTCGCCAGTTCACCCGCGCCGCGTTCTTCCACAAATTTTTTCGCCGACGCATCCACCGCTACTGAAGCACCTTTTGGAAATTTCATTCCGAATTGTTTTTCCAGTTTCGCCAGGTCTTTCACAAATTCATCGCGCGCGAGAATCGAAGCGGCGGCGACGGCGATGTCTTCTTCCGCCTTGTGCCGCTGGACCAGTTCAAAATCTTTGCCCAGCGACATCAACGCCTTCTCGATCACGCTTTTGCTCGACGCGAACTGGTCGCTGATGGCGCGCACCGGCGGCGGATTCATCCGGTGCTTCTGGCCGAGCAGATTTTCGATCACGCGCGCGTGACCCCACGCGAGGATCGTGTTCACGCTCTTCATCTTCATGTAAAGCCGGTTGTAAGCCTCGTTGCCGATGACGACGGAATCCACCACGCAGCCGGGCGTCTGGCGGATTTTTTCGGCGAGTTCGGCAATTTTTTTGTCGCTGGAAATATTTTTGGAATCGCGGATGCCCAAATCTTTCCACGCGGCGATGACTTTTTCGTTCACATAAACGCCCGCGATGGACAGCGGCCCGAAGAAATCGCCCTTGCCGCTTTCGTCCACGCCGATGCGCGGCAGGAGCAGGTCGGGATTCAAAATGGTTTCGTAGCCGAGCCTGACCTCCTTGAGAATTTCCGGCTCGAGCACGAACTCGACAAATTCCGCCGTGCCCTTGCCCTGCACGACCAGCTTGCCGCTCTCGTAAAAAACGATGTTCGTCTTGTCCGACTCGAACGCGAACCGCGCATACGGCACTTCGCGCGGCTTCCAATTGCGCGCCTTCAGCGCGGCCAGCAGCGCCGACGCCTGTTCGTCGGTCAGCTTGCAAGTGTGGATGGTGAGCAGCTTCACAAAAATTTTCCCAATCGTAGGCGCTTGCCCTAGACTGCGCAAGCCGATGAGCCGCGACTTGAAAACAAAAAAACTCGTTCCGCTGCTGCTTGATTGGTTTTCCAAAAACGCCCGCGACCTGCCGTGGCGTCGCGCGCGAGATCCTTATGCGATTTGGGTTTCGGAAATCATGTTGCAACAGACGCAGGTGAAAACGGTCATGCCGTATTGGAATCGCTGGATGCGCGAACTGCCAACGATTAAATCCGCCGCCAAGGTACCTTCCGCCAAAATCCA